>JAFKLG010000082.1 GCA_017304945.1 Rhodospirillales bacterium | reverse complement strand
ACCCCAGCCCTCCCCCGCAAGGGGGGAGGGGGTCGGGTCCGTTACAGCGTGCGGTTGGCCCGCGCGAGCACCGCCTCGAACAGCACCTGGCAGCCGGCCTCGGCTTCCGATGGCTCGATGCTCTCCGCCTCGTTGTGCGACAGCCCGTCCTTGCAGGGCGTGAAGATCATCGCCGTCGGCACGTGCTGCGCGACATAGACCGCGTCATGCCCGGCGCCCGACACGATCTCCCGCGCGGAATACCCGAGCTTGGCGGCACCCTGGCGGACCAGCTCGACGCAGGACGGGTCGAAGGGCTGGGCCGGGATCTTGAACAGCGTCGTCAGCTCCAGCTTCACCCCGCACGCCTCGGCCAGCTTCGGCGCCTCCGCGGTGAAGGCCGCATCCAGCGTGTCCACCTCGGCCGCGTTCGGGTGACGGAACTCGACCGAGAACCGCACCTCCCCCGGCACCACGTTGCGCGAGTTGGGCGACACCAGGAGCTGTCCGACCGTGCCGCGCCCGTCCTCGCCGCGCGCCCGCATCAGCCGGTCCACCAGGTCGATGATGCGCGCCGCCGCGACCAGTGCATCCTTGCGGGTGGAGGGCGGGGTCGTGCCGGCATGGCTGTCCTGGCCGATCGTGACCGCGTCGTACCACACCTGCGCCTGCGCCCCGGTGACGATGCCGATCTGCTTCGCCTCCTTCTCCAGGATCGGCCCCTGCTCGATGTGCAGCTCGAAATACGCGTCGGCCGGGAACGCCTTGGCCGGCAGCGCGCCGCGATAGCCGATGCCATCCAACGCGGTGCCGACGTTCACCCCCTCCACGTCGGTCAGCGCGTAGGTCTTCTCCAGCTCGTAGATGCCGGACCAGACGCCGGACCCCATCAGCGAGTGCCCGAACCGGCTGCCTTCCTCGTCGGTCCAGTTGATCAGCTCGAGCGGCGCCTCGGTGACGATCCCCAGGTCGTTCAGCGACCGCATGACCTCGAGCCCGGCGATCACCCCCAGCGCCCCGTCGAACTTGCCGCCCGAGGGCTGACTGTCCAGATGGCTGCCGAACAGCACCGGCAGGCGGTTCGGGTCCCGCCCCTCGCGGCGGGCGAACATGTTGCCGATCGCGTCGACCCGCACCGTGAGTCCCAGCGCCTCGCACTCGGCGCGGAACTTGTCCCGGCCGCGCTTGTCGACGTCGGTCAGGGTCAGGCGACGCACGCCGCCCTTGGGCGTCGCGCCGATCTCGGCGAAGCTCATCAGGCTGTCCCACAGCCGCTTGCCGTCGATACGCTGGTTGGTCTGGGCCGACATGGCGGGACTCCGTCTGAAGCAAGGGGGCGCATCTTGCCCGCGGCGGGCCTTCCTGCAAGCCTGCGCCGCATGAACGCCCCTGCCCTCGCCCCTCCCACCATCGCCCGTCTCAACGATCTCGACCGCAATGCCGTCTGGCAGGCGCGCGTCGATCTCGCCGCCTGCTTCCGCATGGCCGCCAAGCTCGGCCTGCACGAAGGCATCTGCAACCACTTCTCGGCCATGGTGCCGGGACGGGACGACCTGTTCCTGGTGAACCCGGACGGCTGGGCATTCTCCGAGATCACCGCCTCGCGGCTGCTGATCTGCGATTTTCATCGCAACGTCATTTCCGGCGACGGTCAGCCCGAGGACACCGCCTTCTTCATCCACGCCCGCCTGCACATGCGTGTGCCGCGCGCCCGGGCCGCCTTCCACACCCACATGCCGAACGCGACCGCGCTGACCATGGTCGAGGGCGAGCCGATGGTCTGGGCCGGCCAGAGCGCCCTCAAGTTCTATGGTCGCACCAAGGTGGACGAGGACTACCAGGGCCTGGCGCTGGACGAGGCCGAGGGCGACCGCATCGCCGCCGCCCTGGGCGACGCGGATATCGTGTTCATGCGCCACCACGGCGTGATGATCCTGGGCCCCACGATCGCCAAGGCCTGGGACGACCTGTACTACCTGGAGCGCGCCGCCGAGGTGCAGCGCCTCGCCGAGTCCACCGGCCGCCGCGTCGTCCCCGTGCCGCGGGAGATCGCGGAGCGCACGGCGGAGCAGATGAAGCATGAGGGCGGGCGGCCCTCGGCGGACCTGCATCTCGAGAGCATCAAGCGCATCTGCGACCGGGAATGCCCGGAGTTCCGCCAGTGATGCCCCCACTCGGCCGCCCCTCCCCGCGCGGGAGAGGGATCGGGGGAGACGGCACGGGGATCGCGGGAAAGGACGCCACCCTGGCGCTCCCGGGCTGGTCCACGGCGTCCTGCCCCTCGCATCTCGGCGGCCGCTGGGCGCTCACGCTTCCCGTGCTTCTGCTGGCGCTCTCCGGCTGCAAGCTGATCGACCAGACGACCTTCGCCCCGGCGCCGGAGGCGACCCCGGTCGCCACGGCCGCCCCCGCGCCCGTCGTGGCGCGCGTCGACCCGCGCACGCCGCTGCTCGTCATCGACTACACGATGCCCAACCCGGACTACGAAGGCGTGCTGGGCTACGCCGTCCGCGCCGCCCAGGCCCGCGACCGCAACGTGCAGTTCGACGTGGTCGCCGTCGCGCCCTCGACCGAGCAGATGGTCGGTGCCCAGGTGCAGGCCGCAGGGGTCATGCGCAGCCTGATCGCGGACCGGGTGCCGAGCGGGCGGATCCATCTCGGGCTGCTCGCCGATCCGGGGTTGGCGGCCAACCAGGTCCGTGTCTACGTCCGTTGATGGGCGGCGCGGGTTCCTGGGCAGCCGTGCCGAGGGGATTGCGCTGCTCGTCTTCACCGGCTGCAGCTGGGGCCTGACCTGGCCCCAGTCCAAGTTCCTGCTCTCGCTGCTGCCGCCGTTCACCATGCGCGCGACCTGCGGCGTCGCGGGCTGCGCGCTGGCCTTCGCCCTCGCAGCCCTGCGCCGCGAGTCCCTGGTGCCGCCGCGCGGGCAGTGGGGGCGGCTGCTCGTCTTCTCGATGCTCAACTACGGGCTGTTCATCCTGCTCACGGCCAAGGCGCTGGCTTGGCTGAGCGCGTCCCAGGCCGTGGTGCTGACCTACACGCTGCCGATCTGGGCCTCGGTCTTCGCCTGGCCGATGCTGGGGGAGCGGCCCACGCCGTTGCGCGTGTTCGCGATCGTGCTGGGGCTGACCGGGGTGACGTTGCTGGTCAATCTCGGGTCGCCGAGCGCCGGCCCGCACGAACTCGCGGGCGCGGCGCTTTGCCTCGCCGCCGCGATGCTGTTCGGGTTGGGGACGGTGATCGCGAAGCGCAAGCCGCTGGCGATGCCGCCGATCACCGCGGTCGCCTGGCAGGCGCTGTTCGGGTCGATGCCGGTCACTCTCGCGGCCCTCACCGAGACACCGGATTTTGCCGGGATGACGCCGCTCGGCTGGAGCGCGGTCGCCTATATCGCGATCCTGCCGATGACGATCGCTTATCTCACCTGGTTCCGCGCGCTGCGCCTGGTCGCCGCCTCGACCGCCGCGACCACGGTGCTGCTGTCCCCGATGATCGGCGTCGCGGGATCCGCCCTGCTGCTGGGTGAGACGCTCGGCCCGCGCCAGGTGCTGGGGCTCGTGCTGACGCTGACCGGGGTCGCGCTGGCCACGCGGCGGTAGGGGTGCGCTGGATTCCGCCTGCGCGTTCACCCATCTTAAGTTCCGCGTGGTTACGCTGCCCGGCCGGCTTTGGGCAGAGGTGGGGTATGACGATGGCGCTGCAACTTGGAGCTCTGCGGGACGCGCTCGAGGCGGCTGGTGCGCCGGCCGACAAGGCCCAGAAAGCGGCAGAGGAAGCCGCCGGCTACGAGAACCGCCTCGCGGGTGTCGAGAGCAGCTTGGGTCTCCTCAAGTGGATGGTCGGCTTCAACATCGCCCTCACGGCGGCCGTGCTGGCGAAACTGCTGCACTGATCGCGCGCTCATCGCGCCATTTCTGCCTCGGCACGATGCCGGCGGGGATGGCCGGGTCGAGCCCGGCCATGACGGGAGGGGGGCCGTTGCTGCGCGCCCTTTCCCCAGGCCGCCGCACGAGGCCTTCCGCACCGCCGCCCTGCTCGCCAGGCCGCTTCACGCGAAACGCGGCATCACCTGGGTCCAGAAACGCTCGATCGACTTCATCAGCACCGGGTGCGGGATCAGGCTGTTGTACGTGTAGCAGAAGATCCATTCCACCTTCTGGCGCTTCATGTTCGCCTCGATCCCGCGGATCACCGTGTCCACGGTGCCGGCCAGGATGTAGCCCTCCTTCTGCGCCTGCTCCGGCGTCAAGTACTCGCCCGTCTTCGGATCCTGCAGCCCCCGCCGGAAGCCGAACGGCTCGAACCAGGCGCGGCCGGTGAACTGGCCCGAGTCCCGCCACAGCGCCATCGCTTCCTCGTCGGTGTCGGCGATGATCACGTCCCGCAACAGGCCCGTGCCCTGGCCGCGCGGACGGCCGGAGACCTCGGCATACACGTCGTAGAGCTTGTTCTCGTAGACCGGCAGCATCGAGGGCAGGATCGCCGTCACCCCCTCCTTGGCCGCCCAGCGGATCGAGTTCTCCGACGACGCGAACGGCAGGAAGAGCGGCGGATGCGGCTTCTGCAGCGGTTTCGGCACCACGCCGACCGAGCGCAACACGCCATTCTCGACGCCCTTGCCCCATTTCGCCGTGGTGTCGAGCGTCCAGGGCGTGTCGCCGGCCGGCACCTTCCAGTAACGGCCGTCGACGGTCAGCATCTCTTCCGTCCAGCACTTCTTGATGATCTGGAAATTCTCCTCGAATGCCGCGCGGTTGGCGGCATCGATTTCGTCGTGCTGGTGCGGCAGCGCGCCGTGAATGTCGTGCGTCTGCTGCGCCATGATATCGACCCAGCGCCGCTGGTAGCCGCGGGCGAACCCGGCACAGGCGCGGCCACCGGTCATGTGGTCGAGCATCGCGATGTCCTCGGCCACGCGGATCGGATTGGCGGCCGGCAGCACGATCCCCAACTGTCCCACCCGGATCCGCTTCGTCTGCATGGCGAAATACAGGTCGAGCAGCACCGGGTTGTTGGAGACCTCGAACCCCTCGATGTGGAAATGATGTTCGGTGAAGCTGACCGACTCGTAGCCCAGCTCGTCCGCCAGCCGGATCTGCTCCGACAGCTCCCGCAGCATCCGCTGGTAGAGCTCCGGCCGCATCCCGGCCATCCCCTGCTCGATCTCTGCGCGGCTGCCGATGCTCGGCAGATAGAACAACGATGCCTTCACGCCCCATTCCTCCCGGTCGTTGCGGCGATTCTGGCGCGTTTCCAAGTCGCGGGCTAGGTTCCCGACCAGTCGCGCCGCACGGTGCGGCGGACACAATCATGGGGACGATGCGCATGCTCAGACGATCGCTGCTGGGAGCCACCGCCACGCTCGGGATCGCGCTCACGCTGGCCGCCGCGCCGGCCCAGGCACAGATCCACATCGCGACGGTCGGGCCGATGACCGGCGAGTACGCCGCGTTCGGCCAGCAGATGAAGGCGGGCGCCGAGATGGCCGTGGCCGACATCAACAAGGCCGGCGGCATCAACGGGCAGAAGCTGGTGCTGGACGTGGGCGACGATGCCTGCGACCCGAAGCAGGCCGTCTCCGTCGCCAACCAGATGGCCGCCAAGGGCGTGAAGTTCGTCGCCGGCCATTTCTGTTCGGGCAGCTCGATCCCGGCCAGCAAGGTCTACCAGGAGGAAGGGATCCTGCAGATCTCCCCCGCCTCCACCAATCCCGCCTACACCGACAAGGGCGGCTGGAACACCTTCCGCGTCTGCGGACGTGACGACGAGCAGGGCAAGGTCGCCGGCGACTACCTCGCCAAGCACTTCAAGAACGACAAGATCGCGATCCTGAACGACAACTCCGCCTACGGCAAAGGCCTGGCGGACGAGACCAAGAAGGCGCTGAACGCCGCCGGGGTCCAGGAAGCGCTCTATGCCGCCTATACGCCGGGCGAGAAGGACTACTCCTCCCTGGTCAGCCGCCTGAAGCAGGCCGGCGTGTCGGTGATCTATGTCGGCGGCTATCACACCGAGTCCGGGCTGATCATCCGCCAGGCCAAGGAACAGGGGATGAAGGCCACCCTGGTCGGCGGCGACGCGCTGGTGACCAACGAGTTCTGGCAGATCGCCGGTGACGCCGGCAACGGCACCATGATGACCTTCTCCCCCGACCCGCGCCTGAACAAGGCCGCGGCCGACGTGGTGAAGGAATTCAAGGACAAGAAGATCGATCCCGAGGGCTACGTCCTCTACACCTACGGCGCGATCCAGGTCTGGGCCGACGCCGTGAAGAAGGCCAAGACCTTCGACCCGAAGAAGATCGCCGAGACGCTGAAGGCCTCGGGCAACTGGCCGTCCGTGCTGGGCAACGTCAGCTTCGACAAGAAGGGTGACGTCACCGGGGGCGGCTACGTGATGTACGTCTGGAAGAACGGCGCCTACGCGCAGATGTAACGCCGCGACGTGGGCCGTGCCCTGCCGCCGCGCAGGGTACGGCCCCGCCTCTGCCTCCTTGCGCGGCCTTTGCCCCCCGGTGTCGGTCGCGTCCCCCTCTCCCCCGTTCGCTTGCCCTGGGCCCGACCTGGGGGCAGCATGCCGGCGCAGAGGAGACCCCATGACCCATCCGACCTGGCAGGCCGGCGTCTACGCCGCGCTGAAAGCCGCCCGCGTAACCCAGATCGGCTACGTGCCCGACGCCGGCCACGCCCACCTGATCGAAGCCGCGCACGCCGACCCCGACATGCAGGCCGTCGTCCTGACCACCGAGGAGGAGGGCATCGCGCTCGCCGCCGGCGCCTGGCTGGGCGGGCAGCGCGCCGCCCTGATCATGCAGTCCTCGGGCGTCGGCAACTGCATCAACATGCTGTCGCTGCCGCTGAACTGCCGCATGCCCTTCTTCACCCTGGTGACGATGCGGGGCGAATGGGGGGAGTTCAATCCGTGGCAGGTGCCGATGGGCGCCGCCACCCCCGGCGTGCTGAAGGAAGCCGGCGTGCATGTCCGCCGTGCCGATCGGCCGGAGGACGCGCCCGAGATGGTCGCCGCCTCCGCCGCCCTCGCCTTCGACAGCCAGATCCCGGTCGCCGTGCTGTTCTCCCAGCGCCTGATCGGCGCCAAGGTGTTCGTGAAATGACCCTGCCGAACGAAGGAACCCTCGACCGCCGCGAGGTCGTCGCCACCCTGCTGCGCGATCCCGGCGACCTGCTCGTGGTCAGCGGCCTCGGCGCCGCCACCTACGACGTCGGCGCCACCGGCGACCGACCGACCAACTTCTATCTCTGGGGCGCGATGGGTGGCGCGGCGATGATCGGCCTCGGGA
This sequence comes from Rhodospirillales bacterium, assembly GCA_017304945.1. GTDB lineage: Bacteria > Pseudomonadota > Alphaproteobacteria > Acetobacterales > Acetobacteraceae > Rhodopila. The sequence continues at coordinate 49,988 of JAFKLG010000082.1, read as the reverse complement.
TCGCCCTCGCGCAGCCGCGCCGGCGCGTGCTGGTGATCACCGGTGACGGCGAGATGCTGATGGGGATCGGCTCGATCGCCACCCTCGCCGCCCAGGCACCGGCCAATCTCGCCGTCGCGGTGCTCGACAACACCCGATTCGGCGAGACCGGGTCGCAGCGCAGCCACACCGGCCTCGGCACCGATCTCGCTGCCGTCGCCGCCGCCTGCGGCTGGCACCAGACCGCGACCGCGCTCGACATGGCCGAGGTCGAACTGCTGCGCGACCGGCTGCGCCGGGAGTCGCTGTTCGCGGTGATACGCATCTCGCCCGAGGAGAAGCCGCGCTTCCTGCCGCCGCGCGACGGCGCCTACCTCGCCGACCGGTTCCGCCGCGCGCTCGGCGTCGCGGACGGGTGAGCCGCCGCACCCGCGGCGCCCGGATCGGCGCGAGACCGCCGCCGCCGGACCGCCGCGGGCGCGTATCAAAGTGTTGCTGACGGCAGGCAGACGGGACCGCCGCGCGATTCCCCCTGGCGGGGCGGAGATGTTTCGCGGAGAATGATCGCCTGGGGATGCAGGGGCGGCTGCATGACCTGCACCGACGGAATACGGGCGGGGCAGACGCCTCCATGGAGAGGGCGATCAGAATCATGCAGATGGTCCGCAAGCGAAGCGGAGGCGGGGAGTCGTGAAACCACGCGGTCACGCGGCGTTCGGCGGCGCGTTGGCCGCGGCGCTCCTCCTGCTGGTCGCGCAGCCGGTCGCCACGGCCGCGCAATCCGGCGCCCCGCCGAACGCCTCCGGTGCAGCCCCGTCCACGCCCGGCGTGCCGGTCAGCATCGCCACCGCCACCCGCAAGGACGTGCCGATCTGGATTCCGGCACTCGGATCCGTCCAGGCCTTCTACGCCGTCCAGCTCCGCAGCCGTGTCGACGGCACCCTGACCGACGTGCCGGTCACCGAGGGCCAGGACGTCAAGAAGGGCGACCTGCTCGCCGTCATCGACCCGCGCCCCTACCAGGCCGCGCTCGACGCGGCACAGGCGAAGAAGACCCAGGACGAGGCCCAGCTCGCCACCGCCACCGCCGATCTCGTGCGATACACCGCGCTCGCCAAGGAAGAGATCGCCTCCCGCCAGAAGCTCGAGACGGTGCAGGCGCTCGCCAAGCAGTTGCGCGCCGCCATCGTCGGGGACGAAGCGCAGATCGAGGCCGCCCAGCTCAACCTCAGCTACTGCTACATCACCGCCCCGTTCGACGGCCGCGTCGGGCTGCGCACCGTCGATCCCGGCAACCTGGTGCGCACCGCCGAGGGCACGCCGATCATGACGCTGGCCCAGCTCCGCCCGATCAGCGTCACCTTCGCCGTGCCGCAGGACCACCTGCCCGCCATCCACGAGGCCATGGCCCGCGGCAAGCCGCGCGTGGTGGCGCGGTCGAGCGACGAGAAGGCGGAACTGGACCAGGGCACCCTGCTCACCGTCGACAATGCAATCGACCCGGCCACCGGGACGATCCGCTCCAAGGCCACCTTCCCGAACCCGCAGAACCGGCTCTGGCCGGGGCAGTTCGTCAACATCCGCCTGCTGGTCGGCACCGACGTGAACGTGCTCACGGTGCCCTCCGTGGCGGTGCAGCACGGACCCAACGGGCTCTATGTCTATGTGGTGAAGCCCGACGACACCGTCGCCCGCCAGCCGGTCGAGATGACCCGCGACGATGGCCAGGTGGCGGTGATCGCGAGCGGTCTGCAGGAAGGCCAGCGCGTCGTCACCGACGGCCAATCCCGCCTGCAGGCCGGGGTCCGCGTGAGCCAGACCGCCGACAAGACGGCCGCCAATCCCGCCAAGCCGGGGACCTGACGCCGGGGGCCGACATCCGACACCGACCGACAGGCATCGACACCGCCGCCAACCGCAGGCACCGATAGGGCAGATCGCACCGAATGAGCATCTCCACCCCGTTCATCCGTCGGCCGATCGCCACCTCGCTGTTCATGGCGGCCCTGGTGCTGGTCGGCATCGCCGCCTATCCGTTCCTGCCCGTCGCCCCCCTGCCCCGCGTCGACTTCCCGACCATCAACGTCAACGCCAAGTATCCGGGTGCCAGCCCGGAGACGATGGCGACCACCGTCGCCCAGCCGTTGGAACGCCAGTTCGCCGCCATCTCCGGCATCTCGCAGATGACCTCGATCAGCGTGCAGGGCCAGTCCTCGATCACCATCCAGTTCGACCTCGACCGCAACATCGATGCCGCCGCCTCCGACGTGCAGGCGGCCATCAACGCGGCCTCGGGCCAGTTGCCGAAGAACCTGCCCTCCACGCCCAACTACTGGAAGGTCAACCCGTCCGAAGCGCCGATCCTGATCATGTCGGTGCAGTCCGACGCGGTGCCGCTGATCGACGTCGACGACTATGCCGACATCGTCCTCTCACAGCAGATCTCGCAGATCGCCGGCGTCTCCCAGGTGCTGATCGGCGGCGAGCAGAAGCGCGCCGTGCGCGTGCAGATCGACCCCGCCAAGCTCGCCGCCATGGGCATGACGCTGGAGGACGTGCGGTTCAGCCTGGTCAACGCCACGGTGAACGCGCCCAAGGGGACGATCAACGGCGAAAACCGCACCTTCACCATCTACGCCAACGACCAGCTCACCAAGGCGTCGGAATACGACAACGTCGTGCTCGCCTACCGCAACGGCGCCCCGGTGCGGGTGCGCGATATCGGCCGCGCGGTCGACGGGCCGGAAAACCAGCTCCTCGCCGGCTGGCAGAACGGCAAGCGCGGCATCATCCTGATGGTGTTCAAGCAGCCGGGGGCCAACGTCATCGAGACGGTGGAGCGCATCAAGGCCGCGCTGCCCCGGCTCGAGGCGTCCATCCCGCCCGCCGTCCATGTCGGCATCATCATGGACCGCACCCAGACCATCCGCGCCTCGGTCGAGGACGTGCAGTTCACCCTGATGCTGTCGATCGGCCTCGTGGTGATGGTGATCTTCCTGTTCCTGCGCAGCGTCTGGGCGACCGTCATCCCGTCCATCACCGTGCCGGTGGCACTGATCTGCACCTTCGCGGTGATGTACCTGCTGAACTACTCGCTCGATAACCTGTCCCTGATGGCGCTGACCATCGCGGTCGGCTTCGTGGTCGACGACGCGATCGTCATGCTGGAGAACATCTACCGCCACATCGAGGACGGGATGCGGCCGATGGAGGCCGCCATCAAGGGCGCCGGCGAGATCGGCTTCACCATCGTCTCGATCAGCTTCTCCCTGGTCGCCGTGTTCATCCCGCTGCTGCTGATGGGCGGCATCGTCGGCCGGCTGTTCCGCGAATTCGCCATGACCGTGACGATCGCGGTGCTGGTCTCGGCGGTGGTATCGCTCACGCTCACGCCGATGATGTGCTCACGCTTCCTGCAGCATCATCGCGGCGAGCACGGCCGGCTCTACCGCCTGATCGAGGGCTTCTTCACCGCCCTGGTCGGCGGCTACCGGCGCACCCTCGATATCGCGCTGCGCTTCCAGTTCATCACCCTGCTGGTGTTCCTGGCCACGGTCAGCCTGACCGTCTACCTCTACCTCGTCATCCCCAAGGGCTTCTTCCCGCCGCAGGACACCGGCGTGGTGATCGGCATCACCGAGGGCGCGCAGGACATCTCCTTCAAGCGCATGATGCAGGTGCAGGAGCAGTTGCAGGAGGTGGTACTCTCCGATCCCGACACGGCCGGGTTCGCCTCCAGCATCGGCGCCGGGATCGGCGGCCAGACGGTGAACAACGGCCGCATCTTCATCGCCCTGAAGCCGTGGGACCAGCGCGTCGGCGGAACGGCGCAGGAATACATCAACCGGCTCCGCCCCAAGCTGCAGAAGGTCGAGGGCGGCGCCCTCTATCTGCAGGCGGCGCAGGATATCCGGGTCGGCGGCCGGCTCTCCAAGACCGAGTTCCAGTACACGCTGCAGGATGCCGACCTGGACGAGCTGTTCCACTGGGCGCCGCGCATCCTGGACAAGCTCCGCTCGCTGCCGATGCTGCGCGACGTCACCAGCGACCAGCAGGTCGGCGGCACCACCGCGACGCTGGTGATCGACCGCGACCAGGCGGCGCGCTTCGGAATCCAGCCGCAGGCGATCGACGACACGCTGTACGACGCGTTCGGCCAGCGCCAGATCACCCAGTATTTCACCCAGGTGAACTCCTACCACCTCATCCTGGAGGTGCTGCCGGAGCAGCAGGGCACGGTGGCGACGCTCGACAAGCTCTACGTGAAATCGTCCACCGGCGCCGCCGTGCCGCTCTCCGCCTTCACCAGATGGTCCACGGTGCCGGTGCAGCCGCTGTCGATCAGCCATCAGAGCCAGTTCCCGGCCGTCACCATCTCCTTCAACCTGGCGCCCGGCGCCGCGCTGGGGCAGGCGGTCGACGCCATCAATGCCGCCGTCGCCGGGATGGGCACGCCGATCACCGTCAACGGCACCTTCCAGGGCACCGCCCAGGCGTTCCAGTCCTCGCTCGCCTCCCAGCCCTACCTGATCGCGGCCGCGCTGATCACGGTCTACATCATCCTGGGCATCCTGTACGAGAGCTACATCCTGCCGCTGACCATCCTCTCCACGCTGCCCTCGGCCGGCGTCGGCGCGCTGCTGATGCTGATCATGGTGAAATACGACCTGTCGGTGATCGCCCTGATCGGCGTGATCCTGCTGATCGGCATCGTGAAGAAGAACGGGATCATGATGGTCGACTTCGCCATCAGCGCCGAACGCAAGGACGGGCTGCCGCCGTTCGAGGCGATCCGCCAGGCCTGCCTGATGCGCTTCCGCCCGATCCTCATGACCACCATGGCGGCGCTGCTCTCCGGCCTGCCGCTGATGCTGGGCTCCGGTGCCGGCTCCGAGTTCCGCAAGCCGCTGGGCTACGCCATGGTCGGCGGGCTCGCGCTCAGCCAGATCCTCACGCTCTACACGACGCCGGTGATCTACCTCTATCTCGACCGGCTGCAGCACTGGCTGGCGCCGCGCCGCTCCCGCATGCCGACGCTCGCGGCCAAGATGGGCGGTGAGGCGGACTGAACGGCGCCCTCGCCCCCCGCACCGGAGGATCCCACCCATGCCCGCCTCCAGCCTGGCTGCATGACCGACGGGACGCTTCCCGCGACGATCGGCTCCGCCGCCGAACGCGTCTCACTCGACACGTTCACGCGCCGCCTGGTGCGGCTGGATCGCGGTGCCGAATCCATCCTGGAGGACGCGAAGACCTTCCCCGAAACGCCGATGATCCAGCTCGCCGCCGCCGCGTTCTGCCTGCTCGGCCAGACCGCCCCGGCCGATGCAGCGGGCCGCGGCTTCCTCGACGCCGCCGCCCCATTGCTCGCCGGCGCCACCGAACGGGAGCATCGATGGGAGGCGCTGCTGCGGCGCTGGCTGGCGCACGACCACCTGGGTGCGCTCGAGGCCGCCGAGGCGCTGACCGCGCGCTGGCCCACCGACCTGCTGGCGGCCAAGATCGCCGAGTTCTTCTATTACGTGCTGGGCCAGGAGCATGAGGCGCCGCGGTTCCGCGCCCACATGGACCGGCTCGTCCCGGCCAATCCCGACGATGCCGACCTGCTTGCGATGGCGGCCTTCGCGGAGGAGCTGTGCGGCGACTTGCCCGCCGCGCAGGCCAGCGTGGAGCGCGCGCTCGCGATCGACCCGGACCAACCCTGGGCGCATCACTGCGTCGCCCACATCCACCTCCGCCGCGGCGAGACCGAGACCGGTATCGCGGCGCTGGAAGGGTTCCTGCCGAGCTGGATCGCCTCGGGCCGGTTCGCGCATTGCCATAACACGTGGCATCTGGCGCTCGCTCATCTGGACCGGCTGGACCACGACCGCGCCTTGGCGCTGTTCCGCCGCCATGTCTGGGGGATCGCCCCCGATCTGGTGTTTGAGCAGGTGGACGCGATCGCCCTGCTATGGCGGCTGGAGCTGGCCGGCGCCGCGGTCGACGCGCTGTGGCCCGAGATCGCGTCGCGCGTCGCCGTCCATCTCGGCAGCCACTACATGCCGTTCCTCGACGCCCATTTCGTCTACGCGCTGGCCCGCGCCGGCCAGGCCGACACGGTCGCCGCCTGGCGAGCGGCGGTCGCGCGCCGCGCGGCGGAGGGCGACCCGGAGGCGCACCGGACTTGGGTCGGCTTCGGCCGCCCCCTGGTGGACGCGGTCGCCGCCTTCGCCGTCGGTGACGCGAGCCGGGCGGCGGCGCTGCTCGAGCCGATCATGCCGATGGCCACGATCGGCGGCGGCAGCGACGCGCAGGTCGACCTGTTCCGCCAGACCTATTTCCACGCGCTGGTGCAGAGCGGAAGCAAGGCGGACGCGCGGGCCTACTGGGCCGAGCTGCTGGGCGGACGGCCGCGCACAGAACTGGACCTCTGGCGGGCGGGGCTAGCGGCCTGAGGCCAGGCGGCCGCGATGACCCCATGGCCGGCCCAGTGCACTTCCTGCTACGACTCCCGACAACGAAACGGGAGACTCACACATGACGCTGCGCGCCGCCCTGCTGGCGACGTCCCTCGCCGTCGCCGCCCTCCTCGCACCCGGCGGCGCCCACGCCCAGGCGCCGAAGACCGCGCTGACCGTCGGCATCGCCGCCCAGGACGTGGGCCAGCTCGACCCGCATTTCGCCGTCTCGACCATCGACCGCATCGTCGCCGCCTGGATGTTCAACGGCCTGGTGCGCTTCCCGCCCGGCAGCAACGACCCGGCCAAGCTCGAGCCCGACCTCGCGGAAAGCTGGGAGAGCTCCCCCGACGGCCGCACCTGGACCTTCCACCTCCGCCATGGTGTCCAGTGGCAGGGCGGCCTCGGCGAGGTCACCGCCGACGACGTGGTGTTCAGCCTGAAGAAGGCGGGTGATTCCAAGACCTCCGCCTTCGCTTCCGAACTCCGCCCGGTGCAGGCGATCGAGGCCGTCGATCCCTACACCGTCCGCATCGTGCTGAAGGAGAACGTGCCCAACCTGCTGGGCATCGTCACCAACTACGCCCAGGGCTTCATCGTCCCCAAGAAGGCGGTCGAGGCGAAGGGCGACGACTTCAAGCGCAACCCGATCGGCAGCGGACCCTTCGCCTTCGTCTCGGTGACGCCCAACCAGTCCCTCGAATTGCGTGCAAACGACGCGTATTTTCGTGGCGCGCCGAAGATCAAGACGATCAGCTACCGCTTCATCCCCTCCGACGCCTCGCGCGACCTCGCCTTCCAGAACGGCGAGATCGACCTGAACTACGGCCGCGCCGATCAGTCCTGGGTCAACCGCACCAAGGCGCTCCCGCATACGATCGTCGACATCTTCGAGCCCGCCGAAGAGGCGCAGCTCCACCTCAACACCACGGTCAAGCCGTTCGACGACATCCGCGTCCGCCAGGCCGTCGCCTATGCGATCAACCGCCCGGAACTCGTGCGCTGGCGGGGCAAGGACGTGAGCCGGGAGGCGCAGAGCGTGGTGCCACGCGGCTACCTGGGCTTCACTGCCGACAACGGGCTGGTCGGGAACGACGTCGCCAAGGCCAAGGCGCTGCTGAAGGAAGCCGGCTATCCGGACGGGCTCACCGTCAAGATGATCCAGTCGCAGCTGCCCGAGATGCTGACCGCCGCCCAGGTCATCCAGGCACAGCTCAAGAAGGCGGGCATCAACCTCGACCTGCAGGTCGTGGAACACGCCACGTTCCATCAGCAGATCCGCCAGGACCTGAGCCCGATGGTCTACTACTCGGCGGCGCGCTTCCCGATCGCCGACGTCACCCTGACGCAATTCTTCCACAGCCGCAGCATCGTCAAGACACCGACCGCGGTGACCAACTTCAGCCACTGCAACGTCGCCGACAAGGAGATCGACGCCGCACGGGTGGAAACCGACCGCACCAAGCAACTCGCACTCTGGGCCGAGGCGCAGAAGAAGATCATCGCCAACGTCTGCGCCGTGCCGATGTTCGAGACGCTGCTGGTCTTCGCCCGTCACGACGACCTCGACTACGGCTACAAGCTCGAGGGCTCGCTCTCGCTCGGTCCGCAGATCACCGAGGCGACGCACTTCAAGTGAACCCGAGGGAAACGTGAGCCCAAGGGAAACGGAAATCAGGGGAACACCATGTCCATCGACAGCCACCGCGTCATCCTGACCGGCGAGAACCCATTCATCCGCCTCAGTGACACCGACGGCGGGCCGATCGGCACCAATGCCAGCTTCTGGCGCATCCTGTTCTCGCCGGCGGGACCGGGCCATGTGCTCTACATGAAGAGCGAGCTGACGGACGATCGCTGGCGCATCTGGTCCGACAACATCGCCATGGCGCGTTGGCTGCAAGCGACCGTGCAGGGCATGCTCAACCCAGAGCTGTCCGACCTCTCCCTGCCGGCCGCCGAGGCGCGGTTCACCCGTCTGGGCGAGTTCCGCGACGCCTGGACGGAACGGCTCGAGGCCTACGGCGAGACGATCGATCTCACCTGGTACGAGACCGGCGAGCCGTTGCTGATCCACACCCAGCCGGGTCCGCCGCCGGCCCGTCCCTACGGCGTCTGCACGGTCCTGATCCCGGCACTGGGCGCGCGCGTGACCCGCAACGGCGTCGCCGCGCGCGGCCGGCCGTTCCCGACCCAGCGGGAGGGCCGCCCGTTCAGCACCTCGGCGCTGGCGTTCTCGGAAAGCTGGACGGCGGCACAGTAGCGCATGGCCGCCACGCCCCACCGCGACACGCGCCCCCACCGCGGCGGGTCCCTGCACCACGGCCGGACCGACGCACGTTCCGTCATGGCCGGACCCGACTTGGCCGTCGCCGGCGCAAGCGCGCTGGCGCGGACGGCCGGCGCAAAGCCCGGCCATGACGAGCGTGTGCCCGCTACCCCGTTCGCCCACCTGGCCGTGCCGTGATCCTCTACGTCCTCCGCCGGCTGCTCGCCGCGATCCCGACCCTGCTCGCGGTGCTCACGCTGGTCTTCGTCATCGTGCGCATCGTGCCCGGCGACCCCGCCATCGCGATCCTCGGCGACCGCGCGACGCCCGACGCGGTGGCGGCGCTCCGCGCCAAACTCGGCCTCGACCAGCCGCTCTGGGCACAATACGCCTCGTTCCTCGGGCACTCGCTGTCCGGCGATTTCGGCCGCTCCATGGTCACCGGCCGGCCGATCCTCTCGGACGTGGGCGCGGTGCTGCCGCATACGATCGACCTGACCCTCGCCTCGCTCGTGGTCGGCTGCGTGATCGGCGTGCCCGTCGGCATCTGGGCGGCACTGCACCGCAACCGCGCGATCGACTACGCGGCGCGGCTGCTCTCGCTGATCGGCCTGTCCTTCCCGGTCTTCGTCTCCGGCATCTTCGTGCTGCTCGTCTTCGCGCTGCACTGGCGGCTGTTCCCGGTGATCGGCAACGCCAAGCTCGACGATCCGCTGGACCGGTTGGATAAGCTCGTCCTGCCCGCCTCGACCCTGGGGCTCGTCATGGCGGCCTACATCACGCGCGTGACCCGCAGCGCCATGCTGGCCGTGCTGGGCGAGGACTACATCCGCACCGCCCGCGCCAAGGGCGTGCCCTGGCGACGCGTGGTGTGGCGCCACGGGCTGCGCAACGCGGCAATGCCGGTGGTGACGGTGGTCGGCCTCTATATCGGCATCCTGATCGGCAACTCGGTGCTGACCGAGATCGTGTTCAACCGCCCCGGCCTCGGCAAGATCATCGTCGGCGCACTCAACCAGCGCGACTACACGATGCTGCAGGGCTTGATGGTCATCTACTGCTTCCTGATCGTGGTGGTGAACCTGGTCACCGATCTGACCTACGGGCTGATCGATCCCAGGGTGAAGCAGTGACCCGCGCCCCGACCGGCGCCGCCGCGACCCAGCTCGGCGCTGCCCGGCTCGCGGCCGAGGCGGGCGCACCTGCCGTCTCGCCGCGCCCGCCCGCTGCCCCTCTCCGCAAATTCGGGGGGAGCGTGTGGCGCTTCGTCACCCGGCATCCGGCCACCGCGGCGGGGCTCCTGCTCTGCGCCCTGGTCGTCGCCGCCGCGCTGTTCGCGCCCTGGCTCGCGCCGTTCGATCCGAACGACCAGAACATCGTCGACCGGCTCTCGCCGCCGGGTGGGGACTACCTCCTCGGCACCGACAGTTACGGCCGCGATGTGCTGTCCCGCATCCTCTACGGCGCGCGCATCTCCCTGCTGGTCGCGGTCACCTCCATCGCCGCGGCGATCGCGGTGGGTGGTACCATCGGCATGGTCAGCGCCTATGTCGGCGGCCGCTTCGACCTGTTCGTCATGCAGTGCATGGACGTGCTGCTGTCGTTCCCCAGCCTGATCCTGGGCCTGATCGTGGTGGCGCTGCTGGGGCCGGAGCTGGTGAACCTCGTGTTCGCCATCGCGCTCACCGCGGTCGCCCCGTTCGCACGCATCGCCCGCGCCCCCGTGCTCACCCTGAAGGAACGCGCCTTCATCGAGGCCGGCCGCGCGCTCGGCTTCTCCCATCTGCGCATCCTGTTCGTGCACGTCCTGCCCAACATCCTGAGCGAGGTGCTGGTCATGGGCTCGCTCTGGATGGCGACCGCGGTGCGCACCGAGGCGTCGCTGTCGTTCATCGGCCTCGGGGTGAAGCCGCCCACCGCGACCTGGGGCGGCATGATGCGGGAAGGGTTCGAGAACATCCTCGACGCACCCTGGCTGTCGGTCTGGCCGGGCCTCGCCATCCTGGTCCTGGTCCTCGGCCTCAACATGGTGGGCGACGGATTGCGCGACGCGACCGATCCCCGCATGCGCGGCGAGAGCTGAGCCCGCGGCGGCCGACCCGGCCCGAGCGACGGGCCGCCCCGCCTCATCCCCGTCCCGGCAGCCGATGGCGGAAGCTCAGCGCCTCCGCCACATGCACCCGCCCGACCACCGCCTCCCCCGCAAGGTCGGCGATCGTGCGCCCGACCCGCAGGACGCGCGTGTAGCCCCGGGGCGACAGGCGCAGCCGCTCCATCGCCTGCTCCAACAGCCGTTGCGCATCGGGCGTCAGCCGGATCGTGGCGGGATCAGCCTCCGCATTGGTCAGCCCCGCCCCAAGCCGCGCCGTCTGACATTGACGCGCGGCCGCCACCCGCGCGGCAACCGGGGCGCTCGCCTCGCCCGGCGGCGCGTGGGCCAGCTCCGCCGCGCTCGCGGGCTGCACCGCGACCGTCAGATCGATGCGATCCAACACCGGCCCGCTGATCCGGTTCTGGTAGTCCTCCGCACAGCGTGGGGCGCGGCCACAGGCGCGCCCGGCATCGTCCAGCCAGCCGCAGCGGCACGGGTTCATGGCCGCCACCAACTGGAATCGCGCCGGGTAGGTCACGTGCGCGGTCGCGCGAGACACGGTCGTGCGCCCCGTCTCCATCGGCTGGCGCAGCGAATCGAGCGCCGGCCGCGGGAACTCCGGCAGCTCGTCGAGGAACAGGACGCCGCGATGCGCGAGCGACACCTCGCCCGGCCGCGCCCGGTGCCCGCCCCCGGTCAGCGCCGCCTGGGAGGCGGAGTGATGGGGCTCCCGGAAGGGCGGGCGCTTCAGCAGCCGGCCACCCGTGAGCAGGCCGGCGACGCTGTGGACCATGCTCACCTCCAGCGCCGCCGCGGGCACCAGGTCGGGCAGCAGCCCCGGCAGGCGGGCGGCGAGCATGGATTTGCCCGCTCCCGGCGGGCCGACCAGCAGCAGGTTGTGCCCGCCTGCCGCGGCGATTTCGAGCGCACGGCGGGGCATTTCCATGCCCTTCACCTCGGCCAGGTCCGGCTCGCGCGCGCCCTCCGCAAGCCCCGCGCTGTCCGGCGGGCTCAGCACCTGGCGTCCCTGGAAATGGTTGACCAGCGCGAGCAGGTCGGGCGCGGCGAGCACGGTGATGCGGCCGGCCCAGGCGGCCTCCCCACCCTGGGCCGCCGGGCAGATCAGCCCGAGGTCCCGCGCGGAGGCCCCGAGTGCGGCGGGCAGCACGCCGGCGACGGGCGTGAGCGAGCCGTCCAGGGACAGTTCGCCCAGCGCCGCGTACTCGCGCATCTGCTCACGCGGCAGCACGTCCATGGCGGCGAGCAGGCCCAGCGCGAGCGGGAGGTCGAAATGGCTGCCCTCCTTCAGGAGATCGGCCGGGCGGAGGTTGATCAGCACGCGGCGTGGCGGAAGCGAGAGGCCCATGGCGGCCAGGGCGGCGCGCACCCGCTCCTTCGCCTCCGCCACCGCCTTGTCGGCCAGCCCGACCAGCAACAAGGCCGGCGTGCCGGCGGAGATCTGCACCTGCACCTCGACCGGGACCGCCTCGATCCCTGCGAAGGCGAAGGTGTTGACCGTGGCCATGACATGGAAGGGGCGGCGCGCCGACATGGCCGCCAGTCTGGCAGCCGAAGGTGAACGAGCCGGAAACGCGGCTGCCGCGTCCGGCCGGTTCCGTCGGCGCGTCCCCCGCGTGCGGCCGCAGTCGCCGAGGCGCGACGGCGGGCAGGCTCGGAAAAAAAAAGGCGGTGCCCGTGGGCACCGCCAAGTTTAGGGAGGAAACGTCCAAGAAAGCAGACAGCGCGGTCAGGGACCGCATTGCTGCGAAACGGAACCTAGCCCCCCGATCATTCGTCTGCAAGCGATTTTTCGCGCCGCAACATCGCAAGTTCGCCCTCCGTGGCGCATTTGCCCCGGATCGGGCCTGTTAAGCCTTCCTTCACCCCTGAGCGCCTAAACCCTTCCCATGCGCATGCTCATTCTTGCAGCGCTGATCCTCCTTTCGCTCGGAAGGGAGGCAACGGCCCTGCTCGTCTCCGATCCCCCCGCAGCCGGCGCCGGTCTGCTCTGCCGAGGCGCGATTGCTGCGGCGGAGCGGGCCGAAGGAATCCCACGCGCGCTGCTGGCCGCCATCGGCCGGGTGGAGAGCGGTCGGCGGGACCCTGCCTCCGGCACGACCCATCCCTGGCCATGGACGATCAACGCGGAAGGCGACGGCCAGTATTTCCAGAGCAAGCCGGAGGCGATTGCCGCGGTCCGCAGCCTGCAGGCCCGTGGCGTGCGTTCGATCGACGTCGGGTGCATGCAGGTCAACCTGATGCACCATCCGAACGCGTTCCCCGCGCTCGACCAGGCGTTCGACCCATCGACCAACGCCGCCTACGCGGCGCGCTTCCTGCGTCGGCTGTTCGAACAGACCGGCTCCTGGGCCAAGGCAGCCGCCGCCTATCACTCCAGTACCCCGGAACTGGGAGAGCCGTATCAGCGGCAGGTCATGGCAGTGTGGCCCGAGGAACTCGCCGCCCCCGCCGCTGGACCGGTGACCGGCATGACGTCCCCACTCGCGGCGGCCTGGGGTGCGACCCGCAGCGTGGCGCCCCCGTTCCAACGGTCGGAGACGGTGCGGATCCTGCCGCTCGCGCGTGGACCGGACGCCGCCGGGGCAACCGGCCGCGACCTCGCCGCCTATCGCGCGGCCCCCATCCCGACCGTCGTTCCCCTGAACCGCCCGCGCGGGTGAGCGGCGGGTCCGCCGCCCCGTCAGGCGGGCGCCGCCATCAGCCGCCGCGGCGCGGGGCGTAAGGCGACTCGAGCACGTCGAACAGCGACTGGTCGAAGGTGCCCCCGAGCTCGACGTTGTAGAGCGTGACGCGCGTTTCCTGCCGCTGCGCATCCAGCACCGTCCATTGCCGCAGCGCAAACGGCGCGTCGGCGAAGACCAGGGTCAACGTCCCTTCGCCGGGCGAGGCGGATCTGGTCAGCGACACCTGGATCTGCCCCGGCTGGCGTTGCAGCGACGTCACCGTGACGTCCCCGGCCAGCTTCACCTGCTCCGCGAGCAGGATGCCCAGCGGGGTGCGGCCGAGCGGGATGTTGGAGGTCTGGGCGAGCTGCTTGTCCACGAAGACGAGCAGCCCGTGATTGGCGATCAGCAGGAAGGGCGCGGGCGGGTTGTATTCGAACCGCATGCGGCCGGGCCGTTGCAGCCAGGCCGTGCCCTCGCTCAGCCGCCCATCCGGCGCGACCTGCAGGAAGTGGGCCTTCAGCGTGTGGATCCCGTTGAGATACGTCTCGATCCGCGCCAGGTCGGCGCGATCCTGCGGGGACGGATCGAAGCGCGGCTGCGCGTCGGCGGTCGCGGCAACGACGGGCAGCAACAGGGTGGAGACCAGCAAGGACCGGCGGTTCATGCCGCCTATGTGGCGTGCGGTCGGGCCGAACGCAAATGAGGCTTTGGATACCCCGAGGCAAGCTCCGGGCGGCGCCGCGGCGCCCGCGTCGGTTCACGCCGATCGCGGCCGGCGCGCCTCCCCGTCAGCCGGCGAACTCGGCTCGGATCGCCGCCGAATCGGCGCCCACCGCCGGCACCGGTCCGAGCGCGCGGGGACCATCGCTGAGCAGGACGGGTGGCGCGGCGAGGGAAACCGGCCCGTTCGGTGTCTCCACCTCGACGCGGCGCAGCGCCGGATGGTGCGAGAAGGCGGCCACGTCGTTGACGAACCCATAGGCGGTATTGGCGGCCCGCAGCTTCGCCGCGACCTCGGCGCGCGTCAGCTTCGCGAAGGCGGCGCCCACATGGGCGTCCACGACCGGCCGGTTGGCGACCCGGATCACGTTGGTCTGGAAGCCTTCCCGCTGGGGCAGGTCGGGCTCGCCCAGGAACTTGGCGCAGAACTCCGCCCACTCGCGCTCGTTCTGGATGGAGATCAGCACCAGCGCGCCATCGGCGGTCGGGAACGCGCCGTAGGGGCAGATCGAAGGATGCGCGAGGCCCAGCCGCTCCGGCGCCTTGCCGGTGCCCTCGAAGAACAGCAGCGGCACGTTCATCCAGTCGGCCATGCCGTCGAACAGGCTGACCGCGAGCCCCTTGCCCTTGCCGGTGATGCCACGCGCGATCAGCGCCTCGAGCACGCCAGCATGGGCCGCCATGCCGCAGGCGATGTCGCAGGCGGAGACGCCGACGCGGCCCGGTCCGGCCGGATGACCGGTGATCATGGCCAGCCCGGATTCCGCCTGCACCAGCAGGTCATAGGCCTTCATCGTCGCGTAGTCGCCGCTGTCGCCATAGCCCGAGATGTCGACCGTGATCAGGCGTTCATAGCGGGCCCGCAGTGCCTCGGAGCCGAAGCCCGCGCGGGCCGCCGCGCCGGGGGCGAGGTTCTGGATGAACACGTCGGCCTTGGCCAGGATCCGGTGCAGCAGGGCCACGTCGGCCGGGTCCTTGATGTCGGCGACCAGCGACTGCTTGCCGCGGTTGAGCCAGACGAAATAGCTGGAGAGTCCCTTGGCGGCCTTGTCGTAGCCACGGGCGAAGTCGCCTTCCGGCCGCTCGATCTTGATGACGCGGGCGCCCGCATCGGCGAGGCGGGAGCTGCAATACGGGGCGGCGACGGCCTGCTCGAGCGATACGACGGTCAGGCCATCCAGAGGGCGGGAAGCGGACATGCAGGGTCACTCGCACGAAGGCCGCGTGGACTCAAGCCGCGGCGCCGGGGCGTCGCCGATCCGGCGCGGGGGCTTCGCCGATCCGGCGCGGGGGCTTCGCCGATCCGGCCTGGGGGCTTCACCGATCCGGCGCGGGGGCTTCGCCTATCCGGCGCCGGCCGCCGATCACCGTGATCACCGCCTGCGACAGCAGCAACGGACCGAGGCTGCACCCCAGCACCACACCCCACATCGCCGCGTTCAGCGGCACCAGCCGCAGGATGGCGGCGACCGGCGGTACGTAGGGCGGTAGCGCCAGCAGCACGGTGCAGAGGGCGATCGCTCCCCATATCCAGCCGTTCCGCGTCACCTCGTTGGCGAGCAGCCCGGTCCGCAGCCCGCGCATGTCGAACACGTGCCAGAGCTGGGCGAAGGCGAGCGTCAGGAACGTCACCGTGACCGACTGCTCGGAGGTGAGCGCGAGGATTTCGGCCAAGCCCATCGCGGCGAATGTCGCGGCGGCCATGGCGGCGCCGTGCAGCACGATCGCCAGCCACTCCCGCCGGCCGAGGATCGGCTCCTTCGGATTGCGCGGAGGCGCCGCGAGCAGACCCGCCTCCCCTTCCCCCAAAGCGAGCGCGAAGGCCGGGAACACGTCCGTCGAGAGGTTCAAATAGAGGATCTGCAGCGGCAGCAGCGGCAAGGGCAGTGCGGTGCTCACCGCGAGCCCGACCACCATCACCTCGGCGAGGTTGCATCCGAGCAGGTAGGCGACGAAGCGGCGGATGCTCTGGAAGATGATTCGGCCCTGGTGGATCGCCATCACGATCGTGGTGAACGCATCATCAAGCAGAACCATCGCGGCGGCTTCCCGCGCCACGTCGGTGCCCCGCAGCCCCATCGCCACGCCGATATCGGCCTGCCGCAACGCCGGCGCGTCGTTGACGCCATCGCCCGTCATGGCGACCACGTCGCCAGCCGCCTGGTACGCCTTGACCAGCGCGAGCTTCTCGGCCGGGCTCACGCGCGCGAAGATGGAGATCCGTCGCAAGGCGGCCGGGCCCGCCGCGATCGCCTGCTCGATCGCCGCGCCTTCCACCACCTGTTCGTCGCCCGAGACGAGGCCCGCCGCGCGCCCGATGCTGCGTGCCGTCACCGCGTGATCGCCGGTCACCATGACGACCCGGATGCCGGCGCGGCGGCAGTCGCGGATCGCCCCCGGCACGGCGCTGCGGATCGGGTCCTCGAGCCCGATCAGTCCGACGAAGACCAGGTCCGCGAACGGATCATCCTCGGTCGAGGCGACGTGCTTCATCGCACAGGCGATCACGCGCAATCCGTCCTGCGCCAGCCGGTCCGCACGTCCCAGCCAAGCCTGGCGCGTGGCCGCGTCCATCTCCGTCGTACCGGCGGCGGCGCCAGCGAAGACGGCGGCGGCGATCACCGACTCCGGCGCTCCCTTCACCGCCACCAGCACGCCTTCGTTCTCGCCATGCATGGTCGCCATCATCCGCGTCGCGGGATCGAAGGCATGGGTCCGCAGCCGGGGCTGCGCCGCGCGCAGGGCCGCCTCGTCCAGCCCCGCCTGACGCGCCGCGCGCAGCAGCGCGACCTCCATCGGGTCGCCCTGACCGGACACCCCGCTTCCATCGAGCTGCGCGTCGTTGCACAGCGCGGCGACCCGGAGCAGCAGGGTCCGTTCGGTGGCGGCCACGTCCTCGCCTCCCGCTGCCGCGTCGGGCTGCGTGTCGCCCGGTGAGTCGGTCGGTTCCGCGGCCGCGTCGCCCGACGCCGTACACAGCCGCCGCACGGTCATGCGGTTCTCGGTCAGGGTGCCGGTCTTGTCGGTCAGGATCACGGTGGTGGCGCCCAGCGTCTCGACCGCCGCGAGGCGCTCGATCAGCGCGTTCCGCCGCGCCATGCGCCACATGCCACGGGCGAGCGCCAGGGTCGCGACGATGGGCAGTCCCTCGGGGATGGCTGCGACCGCCAGCGCGACCCCGGCCTCCAGCATCAGCAGCAGGTCCCGTCCGCCTGCCAGCCCCAGGCCGGCGATCGCCGCCGCGAGCGCCAGCGTCGCCCAGACGAGCTGGGCCGACAGCCGCGCCAGCCGGCGCTCGAGCGGCGAGCGGCCGGCATCGGCCTCCAGCACCAGTCGCGTGACCTGACCGAGCTGGGTGGCGAGACCCGTGGCGACGACGACGCCGATGCCGCTGCCCCGCGTCACGGCGGAGCCCTTGAACAGCATCGAGCTGCGATCGCCGAGGCGCGCCTCGGCGGGGACGGGTTCCGCGGTCTTGTCGACCGCCACCGACTCGCCGGTCAGGCTGGATTCGTCGGCCGACAGACGCGAGGCCGCGACCAAGAGAAGATCGGCCGGCACCGCGTCGCCGGCGTCCAGCACGACGATGTCACCCGGGACGAGGTCCTCGGCGGCGATGGTCCGTTCGGCCCCGTCCCGCCGGACCCGGGCCGCGTGGCCCCCCAGCGCCCGCAGCGCCTCGATGGCCCGCGCCGCCTTGCGTTCGGTGGCCCAGCCGATCGCCGCGTTGATCGTCAGCACGCCGAGGATGGCGGCGGCATCCACCCGCTCCCCGAACCACAAGGCGAGCGCGGCCGCGGCGGCCAGCAGCCAGATCACCGGGCTGGAGACCTGGTGCAGCAGCATCCGCACTGCGCCGGCGGTGGCGCGGGTGGCGACGGCATTGGCGCCGAACCGTTTCCGCCGCGCCTGCGCCTCCTGTTCGGACAGGCCTTGCGCGGGAGACACGCCCAACCGGCGCAGCGCCTCCGCCGCGGTCAGTGCGTGTGGCGCCTCCGGCAGGGTCCAATCGGCACTCGGGGCCGCGGAGGTCGGGGTGGGGGTCGGGCGGGACATGCCTCACCTTAGGGTCTGCTGCCGGCTGTCCCATGATCCAGCTCAACCGCTGGAGCATCCGGCTCAGTAGCTGCGCGGCATCCCGAGAACGTGTTCGGCGATGTAGGACAGGATCAGGTTCGTGCTGATCGGCGCCACCTGGTAGAGCCGCGCCTCGCGATACTTGCGCTCGACGTCGTATTCCTCGGCGAAGCCGAACCCGCCATGGGTCTGGATGCAGGCCTCGGCCGCCGCCCAGGACGCGTCGGCGGCGAGCATCTTCGCCATGTTCGCTTCCTCGCCGGGCGTCTGGCCGGCCTCGAACTTGGCCAGCCCGGACTGCACCATCAGTTCGGCGGCGCGCATCTGCGCATAGGCGCGGGCGATCGGGAACTGGATGCCCTGGTTCTGCCCGATCGGCCGGCCGAACACGACGCGGTCGCGCGCGTAGGCGGTTGCCTTCTCGATGAACCACTTCGCATCGCCGATGCATTCGGCCGCGATCAGCAGCCGCTCCGCGTTCATCCCGTCGAGGATGTAGCGGAAGCCGCGGCCCTCGACGCCGACCAGGTTCTCGGCCGGGACGATCATGTTGTCGAAGAAGACCTCGGTCGAGTTGTGGTTCATCATCGAGCGGATCGGCCGGATCGTGAGCCCCTTCCCCAGGCTCGCCCGCATGTCGACGATGAAGGTGGACAGGCCTTCCGTGCGCTTGGCGACCTGGTCCTTGGGCGTGGTGCGCGCGAGCAGCAGCATCAGGTCCGAGTGTTCGGCGCGGCTGGTCCAGACCTTCTGGCCGTTGACGACGTAGTGGTCGCCTTCCTTCTTGGCGAAGGTGCGGAGCGAGGTGGTGTCGGTTCCGCTGGTCGGTTCGGTGACCCCGAACGCCTGCAGCCGCAGCTCGCCCGAGGCGATCTTCGGCAGGTAGGTGCGCTTCTGCGTCTCGCTGCCGTGCCGCAGGATGGTGCCCATGATGTACATCTGGGCGTGGCAGGCGGCGCCGTTGCAGCCCTCGGCCTGCACGGTCTCCAGGATCGCCGCGGCCGCCGACAGGGTCAGGCCGGCGCCGCCATATTCCTCGGGGATGAGCGCGCCGAGATAGCCACCCTCGGTGAGCGCGCGAACGAACTCGGTCGGATAGGCGCGCTGCTCATCGAGCTTCCGCCAATACTCGCCGGGGAACCGCGCACAGAGCTTCTTCACCTCCTCCCGGATTTCGGTGTGGGGGTCGACGAGAAGCGGCTGGTCCATGGATCGGTCTCCACCTGGCATTGGCCGCCCTGTTAGGACCAGGTTCGGCAAGGTGCAAGTCACGCGGCCGGCGCGCCAGCTGGGCGGCAGGAGCGGCTGCGCGCCGCACCGCCGTTGCGCTCCGCAGCCGGCTTCCCTGCGCCCCGCAGGAGGGTTACGCCTCTTGCCGCAACGCAAGGGGGAAGCGCATGTCGGACAATTCCATGCAGGTCGGGTTCCTGGGCGTCGGCATGATGGGCCAGCCGATGGCGGGCAAGCTGCTGGATGGCGGCCATAAGCTGTTGATCCACGACATCAACCAGGACGCGATGGCACCGCTGCTGGCGCGCCAGGCCCAGCACGCCGCGTCGCCGCGCGACCTCGCCGACCGCGCCGAGGTGGTGATCGTCTCGCTTCCGACGCTGGGCGCCTTCCGCGCCGTGCTGCCGGAGCTCGCGCAGGGCCGGCGCATGAAATACCTCGTCAACACCTGCACGGTCGGCACGAAGTTCATCCGCGAGATCGAGGCCGCACTCGCCCCGACCGGCGCCACCCTGGTGGACTGCCCGATCTCCGGCGGCCCGTCGGGCGCCGCCGCGGGCACGTTGTCGGTGATGGTTTCCGGCGCTCCCGCCGCGATCGACGCCGTGCGCCCGCTGCTCGCCTTGTGGGGGCCGACGCTGACCGTGGCGGGCGATACGCCGGGGGCGGCGCAGGTGCTGAAGCTCACCAACAACATCCTCTGCGCCGTCGCCCTCGCCGCCACGTCGGAGGCGTTCGTGATGGGCGCGAAGGCCGGGCTCGACCCCGAGGTGATGCTGCAAGCGATCAATGCCGGCACCGGCAACAACACCGCGACGCAGACCATGTTCCCGAAAGCGGTGCTCGACCGCAGCTTCCGCTATGGCGCCGCGCTGCAGATCCTGCTCAAGGACATCGACCTGGCGATCGAGCTGGGCGAGGAACTGGCGGTGCCGATGTGGGTCTGCCAGGCCGTGCGCCTGCTGTTCCACCACGCGGCCTTCGCCGGCTCGCCGCAGGACGACATGACCCGCATCGTGCAGTTCGTGGAGCGCAACGCCCAGTTCGAGATGCCGAAGACGCGCTGACCCGAGGACGCGCTGCGCGGCCCCGCGCGGCCGAACCTCGCCGGACCGCGCCCCACCTGATGAGCCCCGCGGGGCCGCGGTTATTCCGCGGCCAACGGCATCGAGGCGGGCGCGCGCAGGCGCTGCAGCAGCGCCTCCCGCCGCGTCGCCGCCTTGGCCATGTTGGCTTCCTTCACCGGGCCGAAGCCGCGGATCGTGTCGGGGAGCTCCGCCAGCGCGACCGCGGCGTCCAGCGTCTCGGGCCGCAGCGCCGCGAGTGCCGCGCGGAGGTCCGCCACGTACTGGCCGATCAGCGCGCGCTCCGCCTTGCGTTCCGCCTGGTAGCCGAACGGATCGAGCGGCGTGCCGCGCAGGATCTTGCCGTGGCGCATCACGCGGAACAGCGGCATCGCGAGCCGGCCGGACACGGCGATCTTGCCGCGCCGTCCGGTGGCCGGATCGTGCCGGTGCAGCAGCGGGGGCGAGAGATGGAACACCGCGCCGGGACCGTAGGTCGCACCCGCATGCAGGCGCGCGACCTCGTACTCGTCCTTGTAGCCCATGACGCGGAACAGACCCTCGGCGGCGGCGCGGGTCAGCTTGCCGGGCTGCCCGAACACCGCGGTCTCCCGCGCCTCGACTTCCTTCACCAGGGTCCGATAGCGATCCGCGTAGCGGCGGGACTGGTAGGCGGTGAGCGAGGCCACGCGGGTCGCGATCATATCGTTCAGCGACGCCGCCGGTCCTTCGACCAGCTCGCCCAGGATCTCCCGCATCAGCTCCGGCTTCTCGGCGAGGATGCGGCCCCACAGGAAGGCGCGCCGGTTCAGCTTCACCGCGGCGCCGTTCAGCTCGATCGAGCGCAGGATCGCGGTTTCGCCCACCGGCAGCAGGCCGCGCTGCCAGGCGATCCCGAGCATCACCGTGTTCATCGCCTGGGCGTTGCCGAACAGCTTCTCGGCGACGCGCACGCCGTGCAGCCAGATCGAGCGCGATGCGTCCGTCGCCTTCTCGAGCGTGCGCTTGTGCAGCGCCGCGTCCATCGACAGCAGGCCGTTGCGCTTGAACTCGGCGGTCGCCGCGAGGTCGAGATTGCCGATCACCACGGCGGACTTCGCCGCGCGCTCGAGCACGCCCGGCTGGCAACCGACCGCGAGGTCGGCGGCGAGCATCAGGTCGGCGCTGCCGAGTGGGATACGCACCACGTCGAGCGCGGCCTCATCCTCCGCGATCTGCACATGCGCGATCACGGCGCCGTTCTTCTGCGCGAGCCCGGTGAAATCGAGCGTCTTCACCGCGCGGCCTTCCAGATGCGCCGCCATGGCCAGGATCGCGCCCGCGGTCACGATGCCGCCGCCGCCGATGCCGGCGAACAGGCCGCGCCAGACGGTGCCCTGCGGCAGCGTGGGCTGCGGCAGGTCGCGGCCCAGCTCCGCCTCCCGCGCCTCCCAGCTCGCATCGGCATCGGGCGCGGCCGGCGGCCCGTCCAGCGTCACGAAGCTGGGGCAGAAGCCCTTCAGGCAGGAAAGGTCGACGTTGCAGGCGGTCGGGTTGATGCGGCGCTTGCGTCCGAGCGGGGTTTCGATCGGGTCGATGGCGATGCAGCCGGACTGGGTGGAGCAGTCGCCGCAGTTCTCGCAGACGCTCTCGTTGATCACCACGTGGCGCGTCGGCTGCGGCATGCTGCCGCGCTTGCGGCGGCGGCGCTTCTCCGTGGCGCAGACCTGGTCGTAGATCAGCACCGAGGGACCACCAAACTCGCGCAGCTCCCGCTGCACCGCGTCGAGTTCGGCGCGGGTGTGCCGCGTGGTGCCGGGCGGCAGCGCGGACGGGGGCGGCATGCGGTCCGCCTCGTCCACCACGACGGCGATGCGCTTCACGCCCTCGGCCGCGAGCTGGGCGGCGATCGCCGGGACGGTCGGCGCACCCTCGGCGGGCTGGCCGCCGGTCATGGCGACCGCATCGTTGAACAGCAGCTTGTAGGTGATCGGCGTCTTGGCCGCGACCGCCTGGCGGATCGCGAGACTGCCCGAATGCTGGTAGGTGCCGTCTCCGAGATTGGCGAACATGTGCTTCACCTCGGTGAAGCCGGAGAGCCCGACGAAGGGCACCCCCTCGCCGCCCATATGGGTGAAGGTGCGGGTCTGCGGTCCCTCGTCGAGCGCCATGAAGTGGCAGCCGATGCCGGCGGAGGCGAAGCTGCCATCCGGCAGCTTGGTGCTGGTCGCATGCGGGCACCCGGCGCAGAAGGCGGGGACGCGCTTCAGCAGCCCGTCCGGCCGGTCGGCCATCACCGGCGACGGCAGGTCGGGCAGGTTGAGCCCGGCGCCGCCCAGCACCTTGGCGAGACCGCCCGCGACGATCTCGGGCGAGAGCTCCATCAGCGCGGACAGCAGCGGCTCGCCGTTCGGCAGCGTCTTGCCGCTGATCTCGGGCCGCTGGTCGGCCGGCAGGTGGTACAGCGCGTCGCGGATCTGCGATTCGACGAAGCTGCGCTTCTCCTCCACCACCAGGATCGCGCGCTTGCCGCGGGCGAAGGCGCGCAGCCCCTCGGTCTCCAGCGGCCAGGTCATCGCGATCTTGTAGACGGCGAGCTGGGCGTGATCCTCGATGCCGAGGCGGCGCAGCGCGTGCAGCGTGTCCTCGTGCGCCTTGCCGACGGTGACGATGCCGATCGTCGCCGCGTCCGTGCCGGAGACGAGTCGGTCGAGCCGGTTGGCGCGCGCCCAGGCGAGCAGCGCAGGCATGCGCTCCTCGATCATGCGGCGCTCGAGTTCGGCGCGTTCGGCCGGGAAGCGCAGCGTGTGGTCGAGATTGAGTCCGTGCGGGGGCAGCGCGAAATCGGGGGTGACGAAGCGCGGCAGGCCGGGGACGATGGCGGTGGAGGCCTGCTCCATGGTTTCGGCCGTGGTCTTCATCGCGACCCACAGGCCGGAGTAGCGCGACATCGCCCAACCGGCGAAGCCGAGGTCGAGCACGTCCTGCACGGAGGCCGGGTTCAGCACCGGCATGAAGCAGTTCTGGAAGACGTATTCGGTCTGGTGCGGGTAGGTGGAGGAGTGCGCACCATGGTCGTCGCCCGCGACCGCGAGCACGCCGCCGTGCTTGTGCGTGCCGGCCATGTTGCCGCAGTGGAACGCGTCCCCGGTGCGATCGACGCCGGGGCCCTTGCCGTACCACATGCCGTAGACGCCATCGACCTTCGGCCCGGGGAAGGCGCCCAGCTCCTGCGTGCCGAGCAGCATCGTGGCCGCGAGATCCTCGTTGATTCCCGGCTCGAAACGCACCGATCGTTCGGCCAGCAGCTTCTTCCGTGCCCACAGCTCCTTGTCGAGCATGCCGAGCGGGGAGCCGCGATAACCGGAGACGAAGCCCGCCGTGTTGAGGCCGTCGATGGCATCGAGCCGCCGCTGCTCGAGCAGCAGCCGCACCAGCGCCTGAATGCCGCTGAGCAGCACGGGCAGGTCGAGATCCTCGAAGCGAGACTCGAGCGTCGTGGTGGTACCGAGACCGATATCCATGCTGCGTCCCCTCTCTCGCTGGCGTGCGTGACGCCGGCTCCCCACCCTGCATACTAGGTAGGTGGCCGTGGGAAAGGTTGCCATAGTGCGGGAACTCCGCTCCTGATCTTGGCAGGAACCGCCAAATTGCTGCGGCGCAACACGAGGATGATCGATGCCGCTGGACCGGGTGGATCGCGCGATTCTGGCGTATCTGCAGGCGAATGGACGTGCGACGGCCGGGGAGTTGAGCGAGGTGGTGAACCTCTCGCCCTCCCCCACGCATCGGCGCCAGAAGCTGCTCGAGGAGCAGGGCGTAATCCAGCGCTACGTGGCGCTGTTGGACCAGGACAAGGTCGGTCTGCCGGTGAACGTGTTCGTGACGGTAAAGCTCGCGAACCACGCGGACGAGACGCTGCGCGGCTTCGAGCGCGCGGTCGGTGAGTGCCCCGAAGTGATGGAGATGTACGAGATGACGGGCGCGAGCGACTACCTGCTGCGGGTGGTTGCGGCGGACGTCGCGTCGTACGAGGCGTTCCTGCGCGGCACGCTGACGAAGATTCCCGGCGTGCAGTCCTTCGAATCGGCGATGGCGCTGAAGCGCATCGTCTACCGCACGGCCCTGCCACTGCGGGGGCCGGGGTAAGGGGCGGGAGGCGTTACGGGGGGAGGCGTTGAGGGGGTGAGACTCGCGGGGAAAGGGTTGTCGGGGGAGGCCTCGCGGGGAAAGGATTGTCGGGGGCAGGCTCGCGGGGGGAAGGCGTTGCGGCGGCGGTGCGAGAGGCGTCCCGTCACTCGCCGGGCGACAGCGCCTCACCCGTCATGGCCGGGCTCGACCCGGCCATCCTCACCAGCACAGGCGACGGCGCGCGGCACGACCAAGGTGCCCCTGGGGATGGCCGGGTCGAGGCCGGCCATGACGGGTGAGGTGGGGCGCCGCCCGTGCGGATCGCTACGTCCCAACTCCTCATCGCTACGTCCCGAGTCCTCGTCGACACGTCCCAACTCCTCGTCGACTACTTCACCGCGACCCGGTGATACCCGCGGCCGTAGTAGATCAGGCCCTCGTGCGCCTTGCCGCTGCGGACCGCCTCGACACTGCAGAAGAACACGTCATGCGTGCCGACCTCGACCACCTGGGTGATGCGGCAGTCGAACACCACAACCGCCTCGTCCAGCACCGGCGCACCCGTGGCCAGCGTGTGCCAGACATGGCCGTCGAACCGCTGATCCATCGTGTGTTCGGTCATGCCGGCGAACACCGGCGACAGACCTTCCTGCGCCGGCGTCAGCGTGTTCACGCACAGCACGCCGTTCTGCTTCATCGCCGGATAGGAATCGTTGGCGCGGTTGGCGCAGACCAGCAGCGTGGGCGGCGAGTCGGTGACGCTCGTCACCGCCGACGCCGTGAAGCCCGCCTTGCCGCCCGGCCCATCCGTGGTGATCACGTTCACCGCGGCACCGAGCCGCGCCATGGCCTCGCGATAGGCTTGCTTTTCCACCGGCACGGTCGCACTCCATTCCCCGTCTGCGGAAAGTATGGCGCAGCACCGCCGCACTGGCCAGTTGGCAGGGCCGCCCGACGCGGTCACCGCGCTCCGCTCATGCCGAGGACAGCGGGGGCGCCACGTCCTCGAGCGAGCGGCGCTCCGCATCCACGGCCAGGAACGCCGCCACCAATCCGCCTGCCACCATCAGGCCGCCCCCCAGCAGGTAGCCCCAGAAGATCGACATCCGCTCCCCCGTATCGATCAGCGCGCCGAACAGCGCCGGCCCCGCGACGCCGCCCACCGCCGTGCCGAACGCGTAGAACAGCGCGATCGCGATGGCACGCACTTCCAACGGGAAGCTCTCGCCCACGGTCAGATAGGCGGAGCTCGCGGCGGCCGAGGCGACGAAGAAGATCACCGTCCAGGCCATGGTCTGATGCACCGCGCTCAACCAGCCGGCGGCGAACATCCAGCCGGTGATGCCCATCAGCACGCCCGACAGCACGTAGGTCAGCACGATCATCGGGCGCCGCCCGACCGTGTCGAACAGCCTGCCCAGCACCAGGGGGCCCAGGAAGTTGCCGATCGCAAACGGCAGCATGAACAGCCCGACGCTCGCGGAGTCGATCTGGTAGAACCGCGTCAGCACCAGCGCATAGGTGAAGAACACCGCGTTGTAGCAGAAGGCCTGCGCCGCCATCAGCGCCACGCCCAGCAGCGTGCGCTGGCGATACTGCGTCACCAGGGCGCGCGCGCCGGCCCCGAACCAGGAGTGCACGTCGCTGCGCAGCCGCAGCTTGCCCGGTGGCACCGGCGGCAACGGCTTGCCGGTCTCGCGCTCCACCCGTTCCTCGATCTCCCGCACCACGGCGTCGGCTTCCTCGGGATAGCCATGGGTCATCAGCCAGCGTGGGCTCTCGGGCAGCCATTGCCGCAGCAGCAGAACGCCGAAGCCCAGCAGGCCGCCGATGATGAACGCGGCACGCCAGCCGATCTCCGGCGGAACGATCACCGGATCGAGCACCACCAGCGCGCCCAGCGCCCCGACCGCCGCCCCGAGCCAGAAACTGCCGTTCACGACGAGGTCGGTGAAGCCGCGCCGCCGCGCCGGAATCAGCTCCTGGATCGTGGCGTTGACGGCCGCGTACTCGCCGCCGATGCCCGCGCCGGTGAAGAAACGGAAGATCGCGAACGACCAGAAATCCCACGAGAAGCCGCAGGCGATCGTCGCCACCACATAGACGAGCACCGTCAGGGTGAACAGCTTCTTCCGCCCGAGACGGTCGGTGAGCCAGCCGAAGAACAGCGAGCCTGCCACCGCGCCCAGCAGGTAGGCGGAGGCCGCGGCGCCGATCTGGGTCCCGGTCAGATGCAGCACCGGGCTCTCGGACAGCGCGCCGGAGAGCGACCCGACGATCGTGACCTCGAGCCCGTCCAGGATCCAGGCAATGCCGAGTGCGACGATGACCAGCCAGTGGAATCCCGCCCAGGGGAGCCGGTCGAGCCTGGCCGGCACGTCGGTTTCGAACACCGACCCCGCCGGCGGCGTGTCCTTCGGCATTGCTCTCCCCCCTGGTGGTGGCACACTCGCAGCCTAACGCTGCACGGAGGCATGCGATGGACAGGTTCCAGGCGGAAACCGAAGCCAATATTGCGCGATGGTTCGGGATCGAGCCGCCCAATGCCGCTGGACAGCGCATGGCGGCTGATCTCGCTGCCACCATCGCTGCGTTCACGAAGCTGCGCGGCACGCTGGTGTTCGAGGACGAGCCGTCCAGTTTCGAAGCCGCATTGCAGGCCGCGAAGGAGTCCGATGCACCGCCAGCCGGCGCCAAGGGACACGGCGCATGAGCGGGCTTGCCGACCTGTCGCTGGTCGAGGCGGCCGACGCCGTCCGCCGGGGCGAAGCCACCTCCCAGGCTCTGCTCGATGCCTGCTGGGCCAATCTCGAGGCGGTCAACCCGCAGGTGAACGCCACCACCTGGCTCGACCGGGAGGCCGCCGATCGCGCCGCCCGCGCCGCCGACCAGGCCGTCCGCGACCACAAGCCGCTCGGCCTGCTGCACGGCATCCCGATGATCCACAAGGACATGTACTACCAGGAGGGACAGCTCAGCACCTGCGGCTCCGCCCTGCGGCGGGACTGGCGCCCCACGGTCACCGCGACGGTGATCGCGCGGATGGCCACCGCCGGCGCCTACACGTTCGGCGGGCTGAACATGGCGGAGTTCGCGCAGAACCCGACCGGCCACAACAAGAGCTTCGGCGACTGCCACAACCCCTGGAACCTGCCCTACATCACCGGCGGCTCGTCGTCCGGCTCCGGCGTCGCGGTCGCCAGCCGATTCACCTACGCCGCGCTGGGGTCCGATACCGGCGGCTCGATCCGTCTGCCGGCCTCGGCCTGCGGCGTGACCGGGATCAAGCCGACCCAGACCCGCGTCTCCCGATTCGGCGTCATGCCGCTGTCGTTCAGTTGCGACAACGTGGGCCCGCTGACGCGGACCGCCCGCGACTGCGCGCGGATCATGCGGGTGATCGCCGGTCACGACCCGCAGGACCCGACCAGCGCGCGGGAGCCGGTGCCCGACTACGAAGCGGCGCTGGATGGGGACCTGCGCGGGCAGCGCATCGGCGTGCCGACCAACGCGTTCTTTGATCCGGCCGAAACCGAGGTGAACGCGGCGGTGGAGCAGGCCATTGCGGTGCTCGCCGCACGCGGCGCCACGATCGTGCGGTTGGCGCTGCCGCTGATGGAGGCGATCGCCACCTATGTCAGCGTGATCTCCCGCGTGGAGGCGGCCACCATTCATGCCGAGTGGATGCGGCGCGACCCACAGGCCTATGGCGCGCATATCAGCGGGCGCATGTATCCGGGCTACGCCATCCCGGCGCCTTACTACCTGGAAGCGCTGAGCCGGCGCGGCCCGATCCTGAAGGCGTTCGCCGCCGAGGTGTTCGGCCAGGTGGACGCGCTCGTCACGCCCACGATCAGCACCGCGCTGCCCACCCTCGCGGAGACCGACATCGACCACGGGCCGGCCGGCACCGAACACCGGTTCATGGCGGTGTCCGCCAACACGCGGCCGTTCAACTACCTCGGCCTGCCGACGATCAGTGCGCCATGCGGATTCGATACCAATGGATGCCCAATCGGACTGCAGATCGCCGGCCGCCCGTTCGGGGAGGCGCGGGTGATGCGCATCGCCGACGCCTACCAGCGCGACACGGACTGGCACGCCCGCCGTCCGCCGCTGCTGCCTGCATGAGCTTCGACGCCGAGGCCGTCCGGCAGTTCGAGCGCACTGGCTGGGATCGGGCCGCCGCGACGTATGGCGGCTCCTTCGCGCACGCGACCCGCGCGTTCGTGCCCGCGCTGCTGGAGGGCATCACGCCGGGAGACCGCGTGCTGGACGTGTGCTGCGGCACCGGCGTGGTGACGGCGGCGCTGGCGGCGGCGGGGGCGGACCCGACCGGGCTCGATTTCTCCGCCGGCATGCTGGCGGAGGCCCGCGCCGGTCATCCCGGCCTGCGCTTCGATGAGGGCGACGCGGAGTCCCTGCCCCACGCGGACGCCAGCTTCGACGCGGTGGTGTCGAATTTCGGCATCCACCACGTGCCGCATCCGCAAAAGGCCTTGGCCGAGGCGCGACGCGTGCTGCGGGCTGGTGGAAGAATGGCGTTCACGATCTGGGCGGCGCCGGCCGAGAACGTGGCCTGGAAGCTGGTGTTCGATGCGATCCGGGCCTGCGGTGATCCGACTGCCTCCCGGGCTCCGCCGCCAGGGGGCGGGTTCGCCTCGGCCGAGGCGTGCGTGGCCGCGCTGGAGGCGGCCGGGTTCGTCGACATTGCCGCGCAACCGCTGCGTTCCGTGTGGCACCACCGCGATGGCGCCGCCCTGTTGCAGGCGCTCGGGGCGGGCACGGCGCGGATGGCGGCGCTGATCGGGGCGCAGGACCCGGCGCGATTGCCCGCCATCGCGGCGGCGATCGACACAGCGGCGGAGATGTATCGGGGGCCGGAGGGCTTGGCGCTGCCGCTGGCGGCGATCGTGGCGCGGGGGCGGAGGCCGGGGATGCTGCGGTGAGCCTGAACCTCGGCCCCGGATCCTGAGAGGGAAAGGGCAACGGGGGATGCCGGCTGGGTTGAAACCGCGGATGAACACGGATGAACGCAGATGGGGCGTTGCCTCATGCAGTCACGTGCCTCCCCGCAAACCGTCTTTCGCTGCAATGCGCGCGGAGCGCGCCTGAAATCACCGATGACCGGACGGAGGCACGAGCCGTTCCGCCGGCACCGCTCCATCCGCGTTCATCCGTGTTCATCTGCGGTTTCAGCCCAAGCCTCACTCCCCCCGAAGCCGGCCCGGTCCCCTCGTGCCCCCAATGACCTGCGCATTCGTGCGTCGAGCTCCGGACGGCACCACCGGCGGCCAACCCCAGGACGAGCCGCTATCCCAGCCCCAGCGCCTGCCGCAGCATCGCGTTGATCTGCGACTGCCAGCCCGGGCCGGCCTCACGCAGCTTCGCCAGCACGTCGGGGTCGAGGCGCACGCTGATCTGTTCCTTCGCGGCGGCCGATTTCGGGCGGCCGCGCCGGACGAACTTGGTGCCGTGGAACACCTCGGCCCGCTCGACCATCGCATCGGTCAGCTCCGGGGCGTCGTCCGGGTCATGCCAGGTCTTCGCCGTATCGCTCCTGCTCAGATCCATTTGCCTTCCTCATCGAGATCACGCGTCGCGTGCCATCCCGCGGGGTCCACACGATCAGCACCATCCGGCCCTCGAGCAGCCCGACCGTGATCCATCGGCGTTCGGGGTAGGTCTTCGGATCGTCCTCGAACGTCAGGGTCCTGCCCGCGAACACCTTCTCCGCATCCAGGAAATCCAACCCCCGCTCGGCCAGCGTCTTGATCCGCTTGGCCGGATCGAAGGTGACCCCCACGACGCTTTTCTGTATCACGGAAATTGGCTCCGCACCAAGGGGTTTCCATCATCCCCATGCTTGGCCCGCCACCTGGCCTCGCCCGCTCGCAGCGCCGCCACCACCTCTGCGATCACCGCCGGCCAATCACCCGGCGCAGGCTGCCGAAACAGCCGCAGCGACCGGTACCAGGGCGAGTCCGCCCGCCCCAGCAGCCACCGCCAGTCGGGCGCATGCGGCAGCAGGACCCAGGCGGGTACCCCCAGCGCCCCGGCGACATGCACGACCGAGGTGTCGACCGCGATCACCAGGTCGAGGCAGGCGATCAGCGCGGCCGTCTCCGCGTAGTCGACCAGCCACGGCGACAGATCCCGCAAGCCGGGCACCGACGTGGCACGCGGCCCGACCTGGAGGTTGACGAACGTCACTCCCGGGACCGCCAGCAGCGGCCCCAGCAAAGCGGGGGTCAGCGATCGGCGGCGGTCGTTGTTGTGCAGCGCGTTGCCGGCCCAGGCGAGGCCGACCCGCCACTCGGCCGGCAGCATCGCTTCCCACCGCGCGACACGGCATGGATCGGCGCGCAGATACCCCTCCGGACAGGGAATGGAGTCCAGCGTCGTGCCGAACCGCAGCGGCAGGCTCATCTGGTCGATCCAGGCGTCATAGGGCGGCAGCGCGGTCCCGCGCGCCACCACGTCGACCCCCGCCATGCCGGCGAACAGCGGCACCAGCACACGGTCGCACGCGAGCACCGGATGACCGCCGCGATCGGCGATCTGCGCGAGGTAGCGCGCGAACTGGATGGTGTCGCCGAAGCCCTGTTCGGCATGCACCAGGATGGTGCGGCCGACCGGATCGTCGCCCGTCCACACCGGCCCCGGCAGGCCGATGAAGTCATGCCGGAACCGGTCGTGCTTCTTGCGCCACTCGTACCCCGCGAACCCGCGTGGCAGGTCGCCCGCCAGCAACGCCGCCACCGCGCGGTTCCAGTGCGCCTGCACGAGATCGGGCCGCACCGCGATGGCCGCGTCGCACGCTGCCTCGGCCTCCGCCAGGCGCCCCTGCACGGTCAACAAATAGCCGAGGCTGGCCTGCGCCTCCGCCAGCGTGGGGTCGAGCGTCACGGCGCGCCGGACATGCGCCTCCGCCGCCGTCCAGTCGTCGAGGTCGGCGCAGGCATTGCCGAGGTTCAGCCAGGCCGGCGCGAACTCCGGGTCCAGCGCCACCGACCGCTCCAGCGCCGCGCACGCCGCGGCCGGCTGGCGCAAGGCGTTCAGCGCGGTGCCACGGGCGAAATGCAACTCCGCCGAGTCGGGCTGTGCCGCGCACGCGTCATCGGCGGCGGCCAGCGTCTCCGTGGCCCGACCGGCCGCCAGCAAGGCGCGCACGAGGTTGCGCTGCGCCCCTTCGTGCGTTGGGTCGCGCCGCAGCGCTTCCCGCAGCAGGTAGATGGCTTCGTCCAGGTGGCCGGCGCGCAGCCCCACCAGCCCCAGGACGTAGAGCGCCCGCGGGTCTTCCTCGATCGCCGGGTCGAGCGGCCCAGCGGGCGCCCCGACCGGCGGCAACACGCGATCCTCCGGCATCGCTCGATGGTGACGCCTCGGGATGAACAGACCTTGAACGCGCGCGCTCGCCGCGCCCTGCCCTGCGAGGATCCTGTCCGGATCACGCCGGCGAGCTGGGGCCCCGCGCGAGCGGGCCGGCGCCGCGGGCTATCCGCCGTCCCGTTCGCCCGCGGGAGACGGGGCGCGGGCCAGCGGATGGTGCGATTCGACCAGGCGCTGCAGCCGTTCGGCCAGCACATGCGTGTAGATCTGCGTGGTCGCGATGTCGGCGTGACCGAGCAGCATTTGGAGGCTGCGCAGGTCGGCCCCGCGCGCCAGCATGTGGGAGGCGAAGGAGTGCCGCAGCACGTGCGGAGAGACGCGGGCCGGGTCGAGGCCGGCCGCCAGCGCCACCTGCTTCAGCAGGAGGAAGAAGGCCTGCCGGGTCAGCGCCTGCTTCGGGTTGCGGCCGGGGAACAGCCAGCGGCTCGCCTCCGACCCCGCGACCAGCGCGCTCGCCGCCTGCTTCGCCGCCGCCGACAGCGGCACCAGCCGCTCCCGCCCCCCCTTGCCGCGCACCAGCAGCAGCGCGGCATCCGAGGCGAGGGCGGATCGCGGGAGGGCCAGCAGTTCGGACACCCGCAGGCCGGTGGCATAGAGGATCTCGAGCGCTGCCGTGGCCGTCAGCCCGGTTCGCCCGGGCCGTTCCGCGGCGGCGGCGAGCAGCGCGTCGACCTCGGATTCGCTCAGGTATTTCGGCAGGGCGACCGGCAGGCGGGGCGTGTCGAGCAGCGTGGTCGGATCGTCGCGCCGGATCTCCTCGCGCAGCAGGAAACGGTGGAACTGGCGCAGCGCGGAGAGCCGTCGCGCGGCGGTGCGGGCCGACAGGCCCTCCGCCTGCAGCCCGGCCATGTAGGCCTGCAGCGTCGCCCCATCGGCCGCGGCCACGGCCTGGCCGCGCATGGTGGCGAAGGCTGAGAAATCGGCGAGGTCGCGCTCATAGGCGAGCAGCGTGTTGCGCGCGGCGCCGCGTTCGGCGGCGAGCATCTCCAGGAACGCCTCGACATGGCGGTCGAGGCCGGCCACTCAGTGGCCCTGGAACTTGTCGTTCGGCAGCACCTTCTCGACCGGCTGGGTGGGCGGCGTGGGCGGAAACGCGCCCAGATAGGCGACGCCGGCGCCCAGGAGCACCAGTCCGACCAGCACGACAGCCAAGAAGATTCGAATCATCGGGTCGTTCGTCGCTCCTGCCTCGCGGGCGACCGTCATGGCCCGCGTGTGGGGGCGTGTGCTAGCCTTTCGGCACCATGACACGCAACACCGCCCTGCGGGAGACGATTCCGCTGCCGGACACGATCACGGGCCGCAGCATCGTGCTGGTCGGCCTGATGGGGGCCGGCAAGACCTCGATCGGCCGCCGCCTCGCCGCCCGACTCGGCCTGCCGTTCCGCGACGCCGATGCCGAAATCGAACTGGCCGCCGGCTGCACGATCCCGGAATTGTTCGCCCGCTATGGCGAGCCCGCCTTCCGGGACGGCGAGCGCCGGGTGATCCGCCGCCTGCTGGCCGGCGACCCGATGGTGCTCGCCTTCGGCGGCGGCGCGTTCATGGATGCCGAAACCCGCGCGGCGACCCGGGCCGAGGCGGTGTCGGTGTGGCTGCGCTGCCCGCTGCCTGTGCTGGTCCGCCGCGTGGCGAGCCGCGACAACCGCCCGCTGCTGGCCGGTGGCGACCCCGAGGAGACGCTGCGCCGCCTGATGAGCGTGCGCGACCCGGTCTATGCCGAGGCAGACCTGATCGTCGATTGCGGCGAGGAGAGCGCCGACCATACGACCGCCCAGGTGCTCGACAAGCTGCTGACCTGGAAGCCGGCGCGACGGCTGTCGGTGGTGCTGCCCTCCACCAGCTACGACGTGGTGATCGGCGACAACCTGCTGGCCCGCGCCGGTGCGCTGCTGGCGCCAAGGCTGCCGCAGAAGCGCGCCGTGGTGATCACTGACTCGGCCGTCGCCCCACTCCATCTGCCGACCTTGCAGGCCGGCCTCGCCGAGACGGCGATCGACTGCTCGACGATCGTCGTGCCGAACGGGGAAGCCACCAAGAACCTCGACACCTATCTCTCGGTCGTCGACCAGCTGCTGGAGCAACGCGTCGAGCGGCGCACCGCGGTGATCGCGCTGGGCGGCGGCGTGGTAGGCGACCTGGCCGGATTCGCCGCCGCCACCACCCTGCGCGGACTGCCCTTCATCCAGATCCCGACCACCCTGCTGTCCCAGGTGGACAGCTCCGTGGGCGGCAAGACCGGGGTGAACACACGCCGCGGCAAGAACCTGGTGGGCGCCTTCTACCAACCCCGCATGGTGCTGGCCGACACGGGCACGCTCGCCACCCTGCCCCCACGGGAACTCCGTGCCGGCTATGCGGAGATCGCGAAGGCGGGCCTGATCGGCGATGCGGCGTTCTTCGACTGGTGCGAACGCTTCGGCCAGGCCGTGGTCGGCGGCGATCCGGACGCGCAGGCTGAGGCGATCAAGCGTGCCTGCGCCTTCAAGGCCGCCGTGGTCGGCGACGACGAGCGCGAGGAAAAGCCCAACGACGGCCGCGCCCTGCTCAATCTCGGCCACACGTTCGGCCACGCGCTGGAGGCCGAATACGGCTACACCGGCGGCCTCCTCCACGGCGAAGGCGTGGCCGTCGGGCTCGGGCTCGCCTTCAAGCTGTCCGCGCGGCTGGGACTGTGCCCGCAGGCGGATGCGGATCGCGTGATCGGCCACATCGCCTCGGTCGGCCTGCCGGCGGAGCTG
This sequence comes from Rhodospirillales bacterium, assembly GCA_017304945.1. GTDB lineage: Bacteria > Pseudomonadota > Alphaproteobacteria > Acetobacterales > Acetobacteraceae > Rhodopila. The sequence continues at coordinate 15,187 of JAFKLG010000082.1, read as the reverse complement.
TCGATGCTGAACCGGCGCTTCTCGACCGAGACGCTGATCGGCCACATGCGCCGCGACAAGAAGATGCGCGACGGCGCCCTGCATTTCGTGCTCGCTCGCGGCATCGGCCAGGCCTTCACCAGCCGGGACGTGCCTCCCGAGGCCGTCGTCGAGCTGCTCCGCGACGAGGGCTGCGCCCCCTAGCGCCCGGGCCGGAGCGCCCACGTCCGGCCCTGCTGCACCCCGTCGTCCCTGGCCACCTACGGCCTGTCCGCCGGCGGCTTGTCGTCCATGGCAAGCCTGGTGGAGCCCTGCCATGCGGCCATGTGCCTTGGCCGCGGCGGAGGCCGGTGGCATATGTCTCTGTTGCAGCGCAACAAGATCAGGAGTCCGTCCATGCCGCTGAGCCCGCCCGTGGCGCGCGAGCCACTCCACAAGCGCGCGATCGAGATCAACGGGTATCGTCGGGCCGACGGACTCTACGACATCGAGGCGCAGCTCACCGACACCAAATCCTATGCCGCTCCCAACTTCGACCGCGGCACGATCCAGGCCGGGGAGCCGATCCACGGCATGTGGATGCGCCTGACCGTCGACGAGACCATGCGCATTGTCGCCTGCGAAGCGGTCAGCGACTTCACGCCCTACGAACTCTGCCCGCGTGCCGCACCGAATTTCGAGCGCCTCGTGGGCCTCGAGATCAAGGCGGGCTTCCTGCGCGAGGTGAACCATCGGGTCGGCGGCACGGTCGGCTGCACGCACCTGCGTGAGCTGCTGCAGCAGATGGCGACCACGGCGTTCCAGACCATCAACCCGGCGCGCGCCAAGCGCGAGATCGACCAGGAAGGGCGGCGGCTGCAACCCGGCACCGACCAGATGGACGAGCGCGTCACCGAGAAGATGGGCGGCGCGCCGAAGATCCTGAACACCTGCCTCGCCTATGCGGCCGACGGCCCGCTGGTGCAGCGGCGCTGGCCGCATCTCTATACCGGGGCTGTGCCGACCGACGCCGCGGCGGATTGAGGTCGCGCGTCCCGCGCGCACCGCGCCTGTCATGGCCGGCGGGCGGCGTCACGACGGGGCCAGTCCTGGCTCTGCTCCGGGGCACCCTGCCCAACTGAGCGCCACACGATCGTCGGTCCCGACCGGGCGGTGCCTCCGTCGCCTGAACGTCAGTCCGCCTCGACGGCCGCCTCGCCCATCGCGACCGCCGGCGCCTCCGCCTTGCGCGCGCAGCCGACCAGCAGCACGGCAACCGCGAGATACGCGACCGCGACCGTCGGGGAATGGGCGATGCCGATCCCCTCTCCATGCATGAAGCCGAAGAAGGTCAGCACCGCCCCGGCGGCCGCGAAGGCCGCGGCGCGGGTGAAGGCGCGGTCGATGATGAACACGGTGATCGCGCCGAGCACGATGCCGGCGAGGGTGGCGCCGCCGCCCAGCGTTTCGAGCCCCTGATACAGCACGCCCACTTGCGCCAGCTTGGCGAGACCGATCGCCTGCGCGCTGGTACCGGCAGCGCCCAGCGCGCTGTCGATCTGGGTTTTCCCCCAGGCGGCGATCTGCGGCAGCATCGCAAGGACGATGGCCGGGGCGTGTCGATGCGGTGATTCCTGGAACGCCTGGGAGCCGATCAGCATGCCGATGTAGAGCAGGATCGGCAGGATCGCGACCACCGGGATCAGGGCGCTCATCAGCGCGATCACCCCGAAACAGGTGAGCACCAGCACGACGATGCCGGTCACGGCGGAGTAGCCGATCCGCCCGCCCATCGCCTTCCAGCCGGGATGGCCGATATAGACCGCGTTGATGAACGGGTTGCCCAGCAGGCAACCGGCCAGGCTGATCACGCCGTCGGCGGTCAGGACGCGGGTGGTCGGAAAGGCATCGCCCGCGGCCGCGGCGCTCTCGACGTTGTCCAGCGCCTCGATCAGGTCGTAGAGCCCGAACGGGATCGCGGTGACCAGGATCACGCCCAGCCATTGGAACCCGCCGAACGTATGCGCGATCGCGGGCACCGGGAACGCGAACCCGAAATTCGCGACCGACCCCAGCAGCTTGTCCAGGCTCAGCCCGCCATACCCGAACCCCAGCGCGCTGGAGGCCCAGGCGATGCCGGTGCCGACCGCGATCGCGACCAGCCCGCCAGGCACGCCGCAATAGAAGCGCACGCCGCCGAACCAGCTCGCCAGGATCACGGCGAAGCACACCACGCCGATCACCGGCGTCGAGAAGACCTGCGCCGCCGGGCTCATGGAGATGAACGTGATCGAGATGCCCGCCAGCGAGCCCAGCAGCGCCGCGCGCGGCGTGATGCGGCGAATCGCGGGACCGACGAAGCCGCCCGCCATCAAGACGAAGCTCTGGACGAACACCCAGGTGAGGCCGGCCTCCCAGGCCTGCACCGGATCGCCGGTCGCGACCTTGATGGGCAGCATGACCACGAAGGTCACGACGAACATGTGTGGCACGCTGATGCCCGAGGGCAGCGCGCAAACGTCGCTCCGGCCGGTGTCCCGTGCGAGCCGCCAGGCGAGGTAGGCGTAGTAGCAGGTGCTCAGGCACAGCATCACGCCGAGGGCCGGGAGGATGCGGCCGAACACGATTGCGTCGGGCATCTGCAGCACGAAGCGCAGCAGGCCGGTCAGCACGAGCACGTTGACTAGGATGTTGGTGCCGAAGCCGAACAGCGCGTTCCAGTCGCCGGGGACCCAGATGCGCGGGCGGAAGCCGGACGCGGCGCTCATGCGCGACCTCCGCCGGCAGGGGCGGTCGGCTGGCGCGTGCCCAGTGCGTCGAGCAGCGCGCCGGAGTGGCCGACCCAGCCGAAGATGCCGCTCTGGGCGGCGATCATCTGCAGCGCCGCGGTGTGGAAGCCGGGGAAGTAGGAGCCGCAGCAATCCTCGAGCACGAGGCAGTCGTAGCCGCGATCGTTGGCCTCGCGGACGGTGGTGCTGACGCAGACCTCGGTGGTGACGCCGGTGACGATCAGGCGGACGATCCCGCGCGCGGCGAGGATCGAATGCAGGTCGGTCGCGTAGAACGCCCCCTTGCCGGGCTTGTCGACGACCGGCTCGCCGGGCAGCGGGGCGAGATCCGCGATGAGGTCGTGGCCGGGTTCGCCGCGCACCAGGATGCGCCCCATCGGGCCGGCCTCCCCGATCCGCGGACCGGCGGCGGCGCGGCGGTGCTTGGCGGGATGCAGGTCGGCGAGGTCGGGACGGTGCCCTTCCCGCGTGTGGATCACGAGGCCCGCGGCAGCGCGCCAGGCGGCGAGCAATGTCTGGTTGGGGCCAATGGCACGACGCAAGAGCGTGACGTCGTTGCCGAGGGCGGCGCCGAAGCCACCGGGCTCGAGGAAATCGCGCTGCATGTCGATGACGAGCAGGGCGGTGCTGGCGATTTCGAAGGCGAACGGATAGGGATCGGCTGCGACGTGCATGGTCCACCCCCTTGTTTCGGGGAAGGACCATGCAAGCGGAATACCAGACTGGGAGCGGCGCGGCGTCTCGGGGCCGTCAATGCGCCGGCCGGCTGTCGGCCGGCGACCGCCCCCCTTGCCGGTCCGCGCGCTATCCGCTCACGCGCGCCATGTGCTCCTGAAGTTGGCGGCGCGCGGCATCGAAGGCGTCGCGCAGCGCGACATAGATGTCTTCATGCGCGTGGTCGTGGCCCGACTCGCGGTTCACGATGATCTGCCTGCCGGGGATCGAGAGATCGACGTGCACGTGGTAGATGTTGCCGTGCCGATGATGGCGATGGCCCATTTCCAGCGTCACCCGACACGCCGAGATCCGATCCGAGACCTGCTCCAACTCTGCCAGCCGGCGCTGTACCTGCGCCTCGACGGCCGGCGAAGACTCCATGCCACGGAACGAAATCCGGACGTCTGCGGCCATGTCGACCTCCTCCAGACACGATGAACGTTGGTGGCAGGATAGGCCGTCCGGCTTGCCGCACCTTGATCGAGATCAAGGCGTGATCCGCGCGCCCCGCCCTACCGCGCGGTGCGCTGGCGCAGCACGTGCGCACCGCCCAGCAGCAGCGCGGTGAAGACGATGGTCAGCGTGGAGACGGCGGCGATGGTGGGGTCGATCGCGAAGCGCAGATCGTCCCACATGCGGCGCGGCAGCGTGACCGCGCCGGAGCCCGACAGGAACAGGGCCACGATCAGCTCGTCGAACGAGGTGATGAAGGCGAACAGCGCGCCGACCAGCACGCCGGGACGGATCAGCGGCAGGGTCACCTGGCGGAACGCGCCCCAGGGCGTGGCGCCGAGGCTGCGGGCCGCCTGCTCGAGCCGTCGATCGAAATTGGCGAGCGATGCGCTCACGCTGGTGACGACGAAGGGCACGGCGAGGCAGGTATGCGCGAGCACCAGCCCGACCGGTGAGCCGATCAGGCCCCAGCGGGAAAAGGCATAGTAGATGCCGATCGCCACGACGATCCCCGGCACGATCAGCGGCGAGAGGATCAGCGCCGCGGCCGCGGTGCGCACCGCGCGTGGCAGCCGGGTCAGGCCGAGGGCGGCGAGCGTGCCGAGGATGGTTGCGAGTGCAACGGTCGCGGCAGCCACGGCGAGGCTCAGCCAGGTGGAGGCGAGCCAGTCCGCGCTGCCGAGATAGGCGCGATACCAGCGCAGGCCGAACGCGGGCGGCGGGAAGGTCAGATACACCGCCGAGGAGAACGACACCGTGACGATCAGCACGATCGGCAGCGCGAGGAACAGCAGCACCAACGACGTGAGCAGCAGCAAAGGCGGCCGGTTCTTCATCGGCTTCCCAGGCGAAAGGCACCTCGAACGCCGGGGAGCACCTGCGTGGCGGCCAGCAGCACCAGCGTGGCCCCGAGCAGCGTGACGGAGAGGCAGGCGGCATAGGGCCAGTTCAGGAGGTCCACCTGCTGGGCGATGAGCTGGGAGAGCATGAGGTCGCGCGGACCGCCCACCAGGGCGGGCGTGATGTAGAAGCCGAGCGACAGCACGAACACCAGCAGCGTGCCGGCGAGTGCGCCGGGCATCGACAGCGGCAGGATCACCTGGCGGAACGCGCCCCAGGGCGTCGCCCCCATGCCGGCGGCGGCGCGCGGCAGGGAGGGGTCGATCTGCCGCATGACGCTCGCGATCGGCAGGATCATGTAGGGGAGCAGGATGTGGACCATGGCGATGTCCACGGCGAAGGACGTGTTCAGCAGCTTGAGCGGCGTCTGGATGATATCGAGCGCGCGCAACGCCTCGTTGATCAGGCCGCGGCGTCCGAGCAACACCATCCACGCGTAGGAGCGGACGAGGACGGAGGTCCAGAACGGGAGGAGGACGAGCGTCAGCGTGATCGTGGCGGCGGTGGGTCGCATGCGCGAGAGCGCGAGGGCAACGGGATAGCCGAGGAGGAGCGTTCCGATCGTGACCACCAGCGCCGTGCGGAGGGTGTTGCCGAACACGTGCAGGAACACACCGTCGCCGGCGAGTTGGGCGAAGTTCGCGAGGGTCGGATGCGGGTCCGTCACGCTGCGCGCGAGCATGGCGAGGACGGGGTATCCGTAGAACGCCGCCATGAACAGCAGGAGCGGCCCCACGAGGAGCGCCGGTCCGGCGACGAGCGCGCGGATGTTCCAGGCACGCACGGGCAGGACGCGCAGTGTTCCGACCGGGACACCGAGAGCCGGTACGCTTCTCACACGACCACCGTGTCGGCGACCGGCCACGTAATCTCGGCCACCTCGCCGACCGCACGGCGGCGGGTGGTCGCGCTCGACGGTTCCTTCAGCACCAGCATCGTGCCGTCCTCGGCGCGCAGCAGGTAACGGCAGCGCTCGCCGGCGAACACGGCCTCGGTCACCGTGGTGCGCAGGCGGTTCCCCTCGGCGGCGCCTGAGACGCCGTCGAACCGCATCCGCTCCGGCCGCGTGCTGAGCGTCACGGCCGATCCCACCGCAAGACCTTGCGGCGCCACCGCACGCAGCACGGCGCCCGCACAATCGGCCACCACGACCCCCGCCTCCATCCCACGCACCGTGCCGGTCAGGAAGTTCGACTCACCCAGGAACGAGGCGACGAAGCGATCGCACGGACGATCGTACAGCTCCTCCGGTCGGCCGAGTTGCGCGATGCGGCCCTCGTTCACGACCGCGATGCGGTCGGACATGGTCAGCGCCTCTTCCTGGTCGTGCGTGACGTAGACGAAAGTGATGCCGAGATCCGCGTGCAGCCGCCGCATCTCGAGCTGCAGGCTCTCCCGCAACTGCTTGTCGAGCGCTCCGAGCGGCTCGTCCATCAACAGCAGCCGGGGCTGGAACACGATGGCCCGCGCGAGCGCGACACGCTGCTGCTGGCCGCCGGAGAGCTGGCGCGGATAGCGCGCCTCGTAGCCGGGCAGGCGCACGAGCTGCAGCGCCTCGACCACCCGCGCGGCGCGCGTCGCCCGATCGACACCACGCTGTTTCAAGGGAAACGCGATGTTCTCGGCCACGGTCAGATGCGGGAACAGCGCGTAATTCTGGAACACCATGCCGATGTTCCGCCGGTGCGGCGGCACGCCCACCACCGACTGCCGATCGATCGCAATGTCCCCGCCACTCGGTGTCTCGAACCCCGCGATCATCATCAGCGTCGTCGTCTTCCCGGACCCGCTCGGGCCCAGCAGCGTGAGGAACTCACCCGACGCGACCTCGAGCGAGATGCCGCGGACCGCCCCCACGCCCTCGAAGCGCTTCTCCAGATCCACCAGCGACACGCTCGCGCCGCGACCGACACGCGCCGCCGCGAGCGGGGCGAGTCCGCCATCCATGGTCAGGCCAGGATCCACTTGTTCCAGCGATCGAGCACGGCATCGCGGTTCGCCGCCCACCACTCGTAGTCGTACGGCACCAGCTTCTCCTTGATGCCCGGCGCACTCGGGAGCTTCGCGAGCTGCGCCGGCGCGATCAGGGCGTTCGACTTCGCGTTGACCGAACCATAGGGAATCAGCGAGGCGAGCCGCGCCATCGGCGCCGCCATCGTCGTGAAGGCGATGTACTTCATCGCGTTCGCCTTGTTCGGCGCGTTCTTCGGCACCGCCCAGGCATCCCGCTTCAGCAGGCCCTCCGGCCAACTGATCGCCGCGGGTACGCCGGCCGCCTGCAACGCCGCCATGCGGCCGTTCCAGACGGAGGTCATCACCACCTCCTTGTCGGTCAGCATCTGCACAGGGACCGCGCCGGTGTCCCACCACTTGACGATGCTGGGCTTCACCTTGTCGAGCGCGGCGAAGGCCTTGTCGACATCGATCGGATAGACCTTGTCGGCCGACACGCCCGCCGCCATCACGGCGAATTCCAGTTCGGGATTGGACGATCCACCGGCCCCGATCAGGGAGCGGTCGCCTGGGAACTTCTTCAGGTCCCAGAAATCCTTCCAGCCGACCGGGACCGCGCCCTTGAAGGCGTCGGTGCGGTAACCCAGCACTTCCGCCCAGACCAGCATGTCGAGCGCATACTCGAACCGATAGGCCGGATCGATGTTCGCGACGTCGACCAGCTCATAGTCGATCTTCTCGAAATAATCGCCGCGCTTCATCAGGTTCTTCACGCTGCCGCGGCTGAGCTGCACCACGTCCCACTCGACGTTGCCGGTGTCCACCATCGCCTTGACCTTGTTCAGGTCGGCGCCGGCGAAGTCGCGCACCTTGATGCCGGTGAGCTGCTCGAACGGATCGTTGTACGCCTTGCGCTGCGCGGTCTGCATCGTGCCGCCGTAGCCGACGACACGCACTTCCCCGCTGCCCTTCAGCGCCGCGGGGATGGAGCCGATATCCGGCAGCGGCGCATCCTGCGCGAGGGCCCGCCAACTCGCGAGGCTGGCGGCGGACAGGGCGAGCAGGTGGCGACGCGAGAGGCTCATGGGCGGAAGCTCCGGATCAGGGGACGGGGCTCAGAATTCGAGCAGGTTGTCGCGGAACTGCGTGTGCGCGTACGCATTGCGGGTCAGGCCGCGCTTCTGCAGCGCGGGGATCAACCCGTCCTCGATCTCGGCCAGGACGCGGCGGCTGACATTGGGCATGGAGAACAGGAATCCGTCCCCGCCGACCTCCTCCATCGCCTCCGCCATCTGCGCGGCGACGGTGTCGGGCGAACCGCAGAGTTCAACGGACAGCGCGGTCGTGTTGTAGACCTCCATCAGCTCCCGCAGCGTCTTGTCCTTGCCGGCCGCGCGGAACATGTCGAGCGTTTGCTGGTGCCCGTTGGTGGTGAGGGATCCGAGCGGCGCGTCGAGGTCGAACTTGCCGAAGTCGATGTTGGTGACCTTGCCGAGATGCGCGAGTCGCTGCGGGACCTGCTGGCGCGCCAGGGCGAGGCGCTGCTCGCGCTTCTCCTGCGCCTCCGCATCCGTGAGTCCGATGATGGGGTGGGCGAGATAGAGCACCTTGCAGGTGTCGGGATCGCGGCCGCACGCCGCCATGCGGGCACGCACGTCGTCGCGATACGCCTTCATCGCGGCGGGCCCCTTCACGTGGGCGACGATGGTGTCGGCGTGCTGGGCGGCGAACTGGCGCCCCCGCGGCGAGCCGCCGGCCTGCGCGATGACCGGCTGCCCCTGCGGCGCCGGCCCCGAATTCAACGGGCCACGAGTCTTGAAGAACCGGCCTTCGTGATTGACGGCGTGCACCTTGCTGGGGTCGACCAGCACGCCGCTGTCGGTGTCGGCGATCAGCGCCCCCGGCTCCCAGGAGCCCCACAGTCCGCGCACGACCTGCATGTACTCGTCGGCCATGTCGTAGCGCAGGTCGTGTTCGGGCATGCCCTTCAGGCCGAAATTCATCGCCGCGAAGTCGGAGCTGCCGGTCACCGCGTTCCAGCCGATCCGCCCGTCCGACACCTGGTCCAGCGTCGCGACCAGGCGCGCCAGCAGGTATGGGGGATACGCGAAGGTGCCGAAGGTGGGCACGATGCCGATGCGTGACGTCACCGCCGTCATCAGCGACGCCACGACCGACGGATCCTGCCGCGGCACGGCGATCGCGTTCTCGAGGTAGATCTTGGTCGAGCCCTGGTAGCTCTCGCCGACATAGGAGCTGTCTTCGAGCAGGATGTAGTCGAAGCAGGCGCGCTCCAGGCAGCGCGCCATGTCGAGGAACAGCTCCGGCTTCATCCAGGTCTTGCCGATATGACCGGTCCAGGGTTCGCCCCAGGCCTGCACGCTGGACCCTTGCAGGAACCAGCCGAGATGGAACGGGCGTGCCGGCATGCGTTGCTCCTCTCCGCGCGGCCCGTTGCCTGCTGCAACGGCCGTGACCCCAACCCGATGGCGCGCCGGTCCGCGACGGGGCGGCCGCGCGCCTTCTGTGTGCGTGATCGCCGGCATGACGGGCGATCGGCACGCGAAGGGATGCAAGCCATGTGCCGCCGCAAACGGCAGCCGGTTCAAGGATCGTGGCTACCCGCCCGCCCGCCTGCTCCGTTGTGTGCAATTTCCGCGCATGGTTTAGGCATTTGCCGCACAATCCGTTCATTACGGCACGAGTCACCACCGACCACAGCTCTCCCCGCGGGCACAGGCGGAGTGCGGGCGGCAAATGCCTGAATCTGCACCACTTCACCCCGCGCTTCGCTCAGCGGCGCGGCAGGCGGATCCGAATGGCACGCGGCTTGCTGCCAGCGAAGGTAATGGTGGCGACGGCATGGTCACCAGCGGACGCCGGGAAGGCGCCGCGCACCGGGTTCGGGAGAGAGGGCGTCCGCTCGACGCGACACGCCAACGGCACCCGCCGGCAAGGCGGCGCGCAATGCGGGAGGCTGGATGGCAATCTATGTGCTGCGTCGTCTCGGAGCCGTGCTCGCCACGCTCGTGGTGATGTCGCTCCTCGTCTTCCTCTCCACCCACGCATTGCCGTCCAATACGGCCGCCCTGATCCTCGGCCAATATTCCACCCCCGAAACCCGCGCCGCCCTCGAGCACAAGCTCGGCCTCGACCTGCCGCTGACCGTGCAATACTGGCGCTGGGCGAGCGCGCTGCTGCAGGGCGATCTCGGCGCCTCGCTGGTGATGGAGCGCCCGGTTGCGCCCATGCTGTGGGACGCGTTCGGCCGCTCCGCCCTGCTCGCCGGCTGCACCATGGCAGTGGTGTCGACGGTCGGCGTCGGCATGGGCATCGTCGCCGCCGTCTGGCGCGGCCGCTGGCCGGATCACGGCATCTCGATGTTCGCCTATGCCGGCATCTCGGTCCCCGAGTTCTACTGGGGGCTCGTCTTGATCCTGGTGTTCGGCAGCACCTTCCACCTGTTCCCGACCTCCGGCGCCGCGACGCTCGCCGACGGATTCGGCACCATGGTCGCGCATCTCGTGCTCCCGGTGGTCACGCTGACCCTCACGCTGCTCGCGCATGTCTCCCGGCTGACGCGATCGTCGATGCTGGAGGTGCTGGACAGCATGTATGTCCGCGTCGCCCGCGCCCGCGGCTTTCCCGAACGCGTCGTCATCCTGCGCCACGCACTGCGCAACGCGCTGCTGCCGGCGATCACCATCCTCGCGCAGGATTTCGGCTTCCTGATCGGCGGCATCGTCGCGGTGGAGGCGATCTTCGCCTATCCCGGCCTCGGCCGCCTGCTGATCTTCTCGCTGGAACGCCAGGACCTGCCGCTGATGCAGGCGGCGATCCTGGTGCTGACCGCGGTCTACTGCCTCGCCAATCTCGGCGCCGACCTGCTCTACGGCGTCGCCAACCCACGCATTCGCTACGCTGGCGCCGTTGAGTGACCTGCCGATGAGCGATGCCGCGATCATCGCGCCCGCCATGGCAGCGCCACGGCGTCGCCTGCGCCTGCCCTGGCCGCTGCTGGTCGGCGGCGCGATCGTGCTCGCCTTGCTGATCACCGCGGCGCTCGCCCAGGTGATCGCCCCCTACCCGTTCGACGAGATGCACATCCGCGACCGACTCACCGGCCCCAGCCTGCGCTTCCTCGCCGGCACCGACGAATACGGTCGTGACGTGTTCAGCCGCCTGCTGATCGGCTCGCAGCTCTCGCTGGTGCTCGGCGTCTCCGCCACCCTGGTCTCGCTGGGCATCGGCGTGCCGCTGGGCCTGCTCGCCGGCTACCGGCGTGGCGTCACCGACGAACTCATCATGCGCGTGCTCGACGTGCTGCTCGCCTTCCCGCCGATCATGCTGGTGCTGCTGATCCTCGCGATCACCCCGCCCAGCCTGATGAAGACCGCGATCGCGATCGGGGTCCTCTCGGCGCCGCCGATCGCGCGCGTGACCCGCAGCGTCGCGCTCGACCTGATGAGCCAGGAATTCGTCGAAGCCGCGCGGGCGCGCGGTGAACGCCTGCTCTACATGCTGGGCCGAGAGCTGCTGCCGAACGTCTGGCCGGTGCTGATCGTGGAAGCCTCGCTGCGCGTCGTGTTCGCGATCCTGCTCGGCGCGGTACTGTCCTTCCTGGGCTTCGGCGTGCAGCCGCCCGAGGCCGATTGGGGGCTGATGATCAGCAACGGCCGCGCCTTCGTCGACGAGGCGCCCTGGATCTCGCTCGCCCCCGGCGTCGCCATGGCGCTGACGGTGATCGGCATCTCGCTGCTGGGCGACGGGCTCCGCGACCTGCTGGATCCGAAGCTGCGGGGCCGCCGATGAGCCTGCTCACCATCCGCAATCTCTCGGTGCGCTACCCCGGCGCCGCCACGCAAGCGGTCCGCGACGCCTCCTTCACACTCGAGGCCGGTGGTTCGCTGGGCATCGTCGGCGAGTCGGGTTCGGGGAAGAGCAGCATCGCCGGCGCGATCCTGAACTTCCTCGGCGCCGACACCCGGATCGACGGCCAGATCCTGTTCGAGGGCACCGATCTCGTTCCCATGCCCGCCCGCCAGCGGCGCCCCATCCTGGGGCGGCGCATCGGGTCGGTGTTCCAGGACCCGTTCACCGCGCTCAACCCGGCGCTGCGCATCGGCGCGCAGATCGCCGAACCGATGATCCGCCATCTCCGCATGCCCAAGCCCGAGGCGGCGGCGCGGGCCGTCGCGCTGCTGCACGACATGGGCATGCAGCGCCCCGCCGAGGTGGCCCAGGCGTTTCCCCACCAGCTCAGCGGCGGCATGAAGCAGCGCGCGCTGATCGCCGCCGCCCTGGCCTGCGATCCGCCGCTGCTGATCCTCGACGAGCCGACCACCGCGCTCGACGTCACGGTGGAGGCCCAGATCCTGCAGCTTCTCGCGCGGCTGCGCGAGCAGAAGCGGATCGCCCTGCTGTTCATCAGCCACAATCTCGGCATCGTGCGGAAGCTCTGCGACAACGTGGCGGTGATGTACGCCTCGCAGCTCGTCGAGCTGGGCGACGCCCGCCGCGTGCTCGACCGGCCGCTGCATCCCTACAGCAAGGGGCTGCTCGCCTCTCGCCCGCCGCTCGAAGCCGCGTCGCGCGGCTCGCGCCTGCCCTCCATCCCCGGCCAGATGCCGCAGTACCCGGCGCCGGAACAGGGCTGCGTGTTCCTCGCCCGCTGCGCCTTCGCCGATCCGGCGAGCGGGTGCGCGACACCACAATCCCTGGCGACCGCCGAGGACGGCCACGCCGTACGCTGCTGGCAGGCCAACCGGCTCGGTCCCTGGCCCCGCCTGCGGGAGATGCTCTCGCATGGGCCGACCTTCACCGCCGGCGATGCGCTGCTCAACATCACCGACCTGCGCAAGAGCTATGCGGGCGGCCGATCCTGGCAACTCGGCTGGAAGCGGGGTCCCGTGCTGCGCCGCCGCGCCGCGCAGGTGCCAGCCGTGAACGGCATCTCGCTCAGCGTCTCGCCCGGTGAGGTCCTCGGCCTCGTCGGGGAATCGGGCTGCGGCAAGTCGACCACCGGCCGCCTCGCCCTGCGCCTCACCGAACCGTCCGGCGGCAGCGTCGAGTTCGACGGCGCCGATCTCGCGCTGATGGCCCCCGCCACGCTCCAGGCGTTTCGCCGACAGGCGCAGATCGTGTTCCAGAACGTCGGTTCCTCCCTGAACCCGCGCCTCTCTGTGGGCGAGGCGCTCGAGCGGCCGCTCGCGTTGTTCGACCTCGTGCCGGCGGAGCAGCGGCGCGCCCGCGTGGAGGAACTGCTCGAGATGGTGCGGTTGCCGCGCGACTACCGCACCCGCTATCCGCACCAGCTCTCCGGCGGCGAACGCCAGCGCGTCGCGATCGCCCGCGCGCTGGCGACCGAACCACGCTTCGTGGTGTGCGACGAACCGGTCTCCGCGCTCGACGTCTCCGTGCAGGCCGCGATCGTCAATCTGCTGGCGGATCTGCGCGACCGGTTCGGCCTCGCCTACCTGTTCATCTCGCACGACCTCGCGGTGGTGGCGCAGCTCTCCGACCGGATCGCCGTGATGTATCGCGGCACCATCTGCGAGACCGGCCCGGCCGCCGAGGTACTGCGGCCGCCCTGGCACCCCTACACACGGATGCTGCTCGACGCGGTCGCGGAGGAGATCGATCCGGCCGTCGAACCGCCCGCGCCACAGGCGGCCCACGGCAGCGGCGGCTGCGTGTTCGCGGCGCGCTGCCCCCACCATCTCGGTGCGATCTGCGACCGGGAGGCGCCACCGCTGAAGCCGATGGGCGGCGGCTTGTCGATCGCCTGCCACCTCGACCTGCCGCCCGTCGCGCCGGTGCGCAACAGCACCAGCCCCGACGCCGTCACCGTCCGCTGACTTCGGAGGAAATCGCCATGGCCAAACCGTTCCACCTCGGCTGGTTCACCAACTTCACGCAAGGCGACTGGACCAACCCCGTCTCCCAGGGCACCGGCAGCTGGGACGGCAAGTTCTTCGTCGAAATGGCGCAGGCGATGGAACGGGCCTGCTTCGACTACATCATGCTCGAAGACACGCTGATGGTGTCGGAAGCCTATGGCGGGGATGCCGCGGCGACGCTGCGGCACGCCTTGCAGGTGCCGAAGCACGATCCCATTCCGCTCGCCGCCATGATCGCCGCCCAGACGTCCAAGCTGGGTGTCGTCGCCACGATGTCCACCATGGCCTGGCCGCCCTTCATGCTGGCGCGGGTGAGTTCCACGCTGGACAGCATCTCGGGCGGGCGCTTCGGCTGGAACATCGTCACCAGCGGCGAGGATATCGCCGCGCAGAACTTCGGCATGGACAAGCTGCCGCCGCGCGAGTCCCGCTATGCGATGGCGGACGAGTACGTCGACGTCGTCTGCAAGCTGTTCGACTCTTGGGAGGACGGGGCGGTCGTGAAGGACCGCGCCACCGGCACCTATGCCGACCACACCAAGGTCCACGCGATCCACTATGAAGGCCAGTTCTTCAAGGTTCGCGGCCCGCTGAACACGGTGCGGTCGCCGCAGGGGAAGCCGGTCTTCGTGCAGGCCGGCGGCTCGCCCCGCGGCCGCGCCTTCGCGGCGCGCCATGCGGACTCGATCATCGCCGTCGGCAACGGCGTCGAGGGCATGAAGAAATACCGCGACGACGTGCGCCAGCACGCCGTGAAGGCGGGCCGCAACCCGGACGACATCAAGGTGCTGTTCCTGGTGTACCCGTTCCTGGGCGAGACCGACGAGGAAGCCCAGGCGCGGCATCAGCGGATGATCAACGAGCCGGCCTTCATCGAAGCGGCGCTGGCCGCGGTCGGCACCGTGACCGACATCGACTTCTCGAAATTCCCGCTCGACGAGCCGCTGCCGCCGCTGACCACCAACGGCGAACAGGGTTCGCTCGACAAGTTCGCGCAATGGGGCAGCGGCAAGACGCTGCGCCAGCTCGCGCAGGAACGCTTCGACGCGGGGATCCCGCTGATCGGCTCGCCCGATACGGTTGCGGACCATATGGCCGAGGCCATGGAAGCGATCGGCGGCGACGGATTCCTGATCTCCACGCCGTTCCAGCGGATCAGCCGTCGCACCGTCACTGAGGTCTGCGAGGGCCTGATCCCGGCGCTGCAGCGTCGTGGCCTGGTGCGCAAGGAATACACGAAGACCCTGCTGCGCGACACGCTGCGGGAGTTCTGATCGTTACGATCGCAACGAACAATCATACGGGGGCTGGAGTGATGGGTGAGATGAGTGAGATGGGCGAATTGGGCGGCGTCGAAGGCGACGCCTCCGATGTCATGACCGATGAGGCGAGCCCCCGTGTCGTGGCCGGCGAGGCGAGCAGCCCCCGTGTCATGGCCGATGAGGCGAGCCCCCGCGTCATGGCCGGCGCAGGCCGGCCATCCATGACTTTGCAACGTGGCGACGGAGAATTCGTGGA
>JAFKLG010000081.1 GCA_017304945.1 Rhodospirillales bacterium | reverse complement strand
ACATTCCCCAGTTGGCAGTCGCAGGCTGCTTAGCTCTCCGGGAGTATTCGGCCGCGATATGCCAAGCTTCTCAAGCATTGAGGAAACTTCCGCGGCCTCCATACTCATCCGATTACCCAAAGACTGTTCATGTGCAATGTAGACACTCTCGATTGCTTCCAGCGAAGATGTAGGATCGTCGCGTATCATTGCCTCGACTAGCGATCGTGCGCCTGCCCTTCTAACCTGCGACAAAAGGCGGAGGTTTGCTGTGACTCCTGACAGGTGAGCCTGGACGCAGAGACGCGAGAAGACGATATCTTCCGGGGCGATAGACTCCTCGCACGTCACTTGGAAGCCGAATCTCCCGCCAAGATCTTCGCGGTCGATACCGCAACGACCAACCCCAATCAATGTAGATCCACGGAAGACGCGCACTTCCGCAACTTCGGAGGCGCCGGACAGGCGGGCCCATCCCAAAACACTTCTGCCGTCGTAGATGGCTTCTACGGCGCCGTCCAGGGCATCAGGCATGGCGCACCTCTAGATTGAGGATTTCCATTCGACTGGCAACTCGCATAACGTCAACTCATGAGATGTTTTTCCACTATATAGGCCCGAGTTGGGGTTCAAGGAAATACTTTTAAGGAAGTCCGAATTAAATTGATCCCTGCGCCAGTTGTCGATTCCCGCGATTCGCGGTCGTTGTGCTACTTCTCTGTGATACTTCTCGATCTTCTCGCGTTCGGGCTTATAGTATTCCTTAATATAGTTGGGAACGTCAGCATTGTCTGCGATCTGAGAACTCATGTGATCGAACCAGCGCATCTGCCACTCAATGTCGATCCGCTTGAGATGGAGTAAAAACAAGTCATCAAAATGAGGATAGACGTTTGCCCAGTGGAACCCTTCCGACCAACCAAGTGGGATGCGAGTGATCGCGGTTTTATTTAGCGCGCTATTCGGATAGGCCACACTGCGATGGGCCAGAAGTCGAGCGGCACCCTGTTCAATTATGCTCTCCCCCGGAAGTTGGATGACGTCGAAGCCCCGGGCAGTGACGTAGGGTGCTTGAAGGTGCGCCACGTAGTCTCTGAGGAGCAGGTCCCGCCTTGAATCTACCACCAAGAACTCGTCGGTATCAACACGGATAACGACATCGTAAGTAGTCAATAAGTAACTACAGAGGGACGAGAGTGCTCGGGCTCTCAGCCGATCTTCGTAACTCTCGGGCAATTCAATGACGCCGCCCAATAAGAAACCTGTGAACTTGGATCTAAGTCCGTGGTAGGTTTGTACAAAAAGGTTGCAACTTCCAAATTGCTCACCATAGTAGGCATGCCAATAAGGAAAGACATAGTCATCTGATAAGCTGTCTGTTAAGACCGCAACTTTCATTTTGCCATCCTTGATTTTGACCGAATAGGGTTTAGTCGACCGTGCACATGTCAGGAGGTATCAGATTCACTTGTTTCCAGGTGCCTCTTTCTCGACCGTTACGCAGTTCGTCCGTCCGGAAATGACGCAGTCCTGCGTAGCCGACATTTGTCGCAACTCTCGCATTACGAAGACCACCACGATCACAAGCCCGAACACCACCATCAACCCGGCCAGTGCTCGCCATGGCGAGTGCGTGCCTTCTTCCGCCCTGGACCCGGTCGGCCTCACACACTTAAACTCCAACCACCTGATGCGCCGCCGTCATGTTCTCCTCCGTCTCGATCACATCCGGTCCCCTGGTTCGCCATCCCGCCGTAACCATCGTACGCCGCAAATGGATGGGCATCCGGCCCCAGGCCCAGCGGCTTCAGCACTAGCGACTGACCACGCCGCGAACTCTCGTGCCTCGCAGGCACGCCTACTACCCTCTGCCCCGACCGCAGCAGATAGCATTGCAGTTGCAGGCAGCCCTCACGGAGAGGGGCGCGGGGACGCGAACCTCGCTTCGACCAGTTCTCCTTACCATACGTCCCAAATACATCACAGCGGCGCGATCAGCCATATGCCTGATCATCGCCAAGTGGTGCTACCGGACAAGCGCGTCGAACCAGACCGCGCCTGCCTCTTACTCAGCAGGTTGAGGATCTGCCGTTAGCTGCGACCAACCACCAAGCTTCTCAGCCCCATCCGTTACCAACAGACCAACTCGGCTGAACCTAGCGCACCGCGAAAGTCGAGCGTGGCCGCAGCGCGAGACCGCCGCGCGTGCGCCGATCACCATCACCGGCTCAGTATCTCAGACAAGACTAGCATTAGCATGGTCTGCCAGATAGGCGTGCCTATGACCCGCACCGTCGCTCGTGGTTCTTAGTTGCGTTCTCCGATGGTCGGGTCTCCCGCCGCGCCGGCTAAAGTTCGGCGACCAGGCTGATACCATTGCGAGCATCAACACCTGGACCTCCCGCGCCGTGGAGAGGGCCGCGCACCCAATCCCCAACCCCCACCATCACGCATCCAGCCCAGCCGGCCCCGTCGAGTCCGCGGACCACTCGTCCAGCAGCGAATACCCCACCCCCAGCAGCACCGGCCCTAGAAAAATCCCCAGCAGCCCGAACGCCAGCGCGCCCCCGAGAACCCCCAGCACGGTCAGCAGGAACGGCAGCTCCGCGCCGCGCGCGATGAACCAGGGACGGATCACGCTGTCGGCGCCCGAGATCGCGACCACCCCATAGACGCCGAGGAAGATCCCCCAGCCGAGATGCCCGGTCCCCGCGAGCCAGAGCGCCGCCGGGATCCACACCACCGGCGCACCGATCGGCAGCACGGAGAGCAGGCCGGCGATGCTCGCCAGCAGCACCGGCCGTGGCACGCCCGAGATCCATAGCCCGAACGCGGTCAGCAATCCCTGGACGATCGCGGTGCCGATGATCCCGTAGACCACCCCCCGGACGGTGGCGCCGGTGACCACGATCAGCCGCTCCGCCCGCGAACCGGCGACCCGATGCAGGATCATCCGCAGCCGCGCCGCGATCGGCTCGCCATGCACATAGAAGAAGAAGGCCACGAACAGCGCCAGCAGGAACATCAGCACGCCGTTGGCGATGCCCAGCAGCAGGCCGAGCCCGCCCTCGAGGACGATGCCGAGATAGGGCCGCAGCGCCTCCAGCATGATGCTGACGTCCGCGGCCCAGCGATTCCACAAATCGCCGAACGTGGTGCCCACGAGGGGGATGTCGAACACCCAGGCGGGGGAGTCGGGCAGCCCCGCCCGCAGCGCCGCCTCCGCCGCGTGGCGCAGATGCGCGACGTCGTCGGCGCCGCTCGGGGCCGCGAGCGCCAGCGGCAGGACCAGCACGAGCGCCGTCAGGATCACCATCCCAGCCGCCGCGATCGGGCGCCGCAGCCGCAAGGTGGTGCGCAGCCACTCGCAGACCGGCCAGGTGGTGAACACCAGGATCGCGGCCCACAGCACGGCCGAGAAGAACGGGTACAGCACCAGCACGCAGCCGATGGCGATCCCGCCCAGAAGCAACCCCATCAACACGCGTTCTGCGACCATCCGTTCCCCCAAGGGCGGCCACGCACACGGCCTGCGCACGCACCTCGCCGGCAGGACCCGGCTAGGCAAGGCGGTGTACCGCTTGTAGCCTCCGCGCCCGCTTCAAGGGAGGGGCCGCCATGCCGCGCTTCGCTGCGAACCTGTCGATGATGTTCAATGAAGTGCCGTTTCTGGATCGGTTTGCGGCGGCCCGCCAGGCAGGATTCGAAGGTGTCGAGTTCCTGTTCCCCTACGATTTCCCGGCCGCCGAGATCCGCACGCGCCTGCGCGGCGAAGGCCTGACCCAGGCCCTGTTCAACCTGCCCCCCGGCGATTGGGCGAACGGTGAGCGCGGTCTCGCCTCGCTCCCCGGGCGACAGGCGGAATTCCGCGCCTCGGTCAGCAAGGCACTCGAATATGCGGCGATGCTGGAGTGCCGCCTGCTGCATTGCATGGCCGGTATTCCCTCGGCCGAGGTCGCGCCGGGCACCGCGGCCGCCCTCTATGCCGCGAACCTCGCCTGGGCCACCGAACAGGCCCATGCCGCCGGGGTCAAGCTGGTGATCGAGCCGATCAACCACCGCGACATGCCGGGGTACTTCCTCCATACCCAGGCGCAGGGGGCAGCGATCATCGAAGCCATTGGTAGCGATCGCATCGGGCTGCAGTTCGACGTCTACCATGTGCAGGTGACGGAGGGTGACATCACCAAGCGCATGGAACGCTACCTGCCGATCATCGCCCACATGCAGATCGCGGATGTGCCCGCCCGGAACGAGCCCGGCACCGGCGAGATCGCCTGGGACTACGTGTTCAAGCGCATGGATGCACTCGGCTACCAGGGCTGGGTCGGCTGCGAATACCGGCCGGCGGGCGAGACGGTGGCCGGCCTCGGCTGGCGCGAACGCTTCGGCGGCTGAACGGAACAGGGGAGAGAGAACATGCGAATCGGATTCATCGGCCTCGGCATCATGGGGCGCCCGATGGCGCTCAACCTCAAGAATGCCGGCCACACGCTGATCGTCCCCGACCGCGCGAGCCTGACCGAGGAGATCAGGGGCGCCGCCGAGGTGGTCGCCGATGCGAAGTCGGTGGCCGCCAAGGCCGAGGTCGTGATCCTGATGGTCCCGGACACCCCCGACGTCGAGGGCGTGCTGTTCGGTCCCGGCGGGGTGGCCGAAGGGCTGCAGTCTGGATCGCTGGTGATCGACATGTCCTCGATCAGCCCGATCGCCACCAAGGATTTCGCCAAGCGGATCAACGCGAAGGGCTGTGACTACCTGGATGCGCCGGTGTCCGGCGGCGAGGTGGGGGCCAAGCAGGCGACGCTCACCATCATGGTGGGCGGCCCCGATGCCGCATTCGCACGCGCCAAGCCGCTGTTCGAGGCGATGGGCAAGAACATCACCCATGTCGGTGCCGAAAACGGCGCCGGTCAGACCTGCAAGGTCGCCAACCAGATCATCGTCGCGCTGAACCTGCAGGCCGTGTCCGAGGCCCTGGTGTTCGCCGCACGCGCCGGCGCCGATCCGGCCAAGGTGCGCCAGGCGCTGATGGGCGGTTTCGCCTCCTCCCGCATCCTCGAAGTGCACGCCGAACGCATGCTGAAGGGCACGTTCAACCCCGGCTTCCGCATCCGGCTGCACCAGAAGGACCTCAACCTCGCGCTCGGAGCTGCGAAGGAGCTGAACCTATCGTTGCCGAATACCGCGATCGCGCAGCAGATGTTCGCCTCCTGCGCGGCCCATGGCGGGGCGGATCTCGACCACTCGGCCATGGTGCTGGCGATCGAGGGGCTGGCGAACTTCTCGATGCGCGGTGACAAGGCGTAAGCCGGGCCGCGCGCGTCGCCTGCCACCCCGTCGTCGCACGGCACGCGAAACGACTCCCGCTCCGGCATGTTCTGCCGAACGCAACGAGTCCCGTTTCGGTGGCAGGGTTGTCGCCGCGCGGGCGTGTGACCTAAGATGAGGGACCGGAGCGTTTTCTGAGATTCGGGCCTCGCAGCCGCGTCACGCCCACATCTGACGCGACTGCCGGGTCGGCGAGCACCGGACCAGAAGGAGTTCCCATGTCGATGCGCTTCACCGAGATCGGCCAGCAGCTTCGGGCCTACCGGCTCGAATCCGGGTTGCGGGCGGAAGAGATTGCGGCGCGTCTCGGCGTTTCTCGCGCGGCACTCTACCGCTACGAGAAGGGCGAGGTCATCAAGCTCGACACCATCAAACGCCTTGCCGAACTGCTGAAGATCTCGCCCCTGTCGCTGCTGGGAATCGGCGTCGAGTACTACAATCGGCCGATCGGCTATTTCGAACGGATCCGGCAGATCGAGGAGACCGCCGACCAGATCCTGCAGCTCTTCGGGGCGGTCTGCTACCTGACCACCTCCGACGCCTATGACGCGGCGCTGGCGGAAGCCTTCGACGAAGCCGCCGACCAGGCGGGCGGTGAGCGGCTGGCGATGCGCAGCATGGCCGAGCAGGTGCTGGGCCTCCTGGCAGCACGCAAGCGCATGTATGCGAGCCGGCGGCCCGGGATCATCTGCATGGTCTCGATTTCGACCGTCCAGCGCCTGCTGGAGACGGGGATCGCGGATGGGATTCCGGTCTCCGACCGGGTGCGTCGCATCTGCCGCGACGTCGCGGTCACCGAAATCGAGAACATGGCCACGTTGATGGAAGCGGAGCCGATGGGGCTGCAGTTCGGGTTGCTCACGAACGCCGAACCGAGTTCCGCCTTCAAGATCCTGCGGGCGCGGGATCGCGTGAGCCTGGCCATCAATCCGTTCCGCCCCGACACGCATCCGAGTGCGCATACCGGGGTCGCGATGATCACCGGTGCGGACGAGGCGATCGCGGCGCACCAGCGTGTCGCCGAAGCGAGCTGGCGGGAGGCGATCAAGGGGCCGGCCGGCGCCGCGCGGCTGCGGCAGTTGATCAACATGGCCGTGCCGGCGCTGTAGCCGACACCCGCCGTCCGGGCCCTGGCTCCGGCTCCGTCCACCCCGTAAGGTCGAGGCATGAGCCTGCCTCCCCATCCCGACGTCATCGTGGACTCCGAGGAGCGTGCCTGGTCCGGCCGCTTCCCGATCGAACTCATTCGGTTCCGTCATCGTCGCTTCGATGGCGCCATGTCCGGCCAACGCACCTGGGAGCTGTGGCGCCGAGGTGCGGCGGCGGCGGTGCTGCCCTATGACCCGCAACGCGACGCGGTCGTGATGATCGAGCAGTTCCGATTGCCGGCGCTCGCCGCCGGCGTCGAGCCGGTGCTGGTCGAATTGCCGGCCGGCCTGTGCGACGCGGGGGAGGCGCCGGACGTGACCGCCCGCCGCGAGATGCAGGAGGAGATGGGCCTCACCGTGGGCGCATTGCTGCCCGTCGGCGCCTTCCTCCTGACTCCGGGCGGCGCGGACGAACTCTGCCACCTCTATGTCGGGCGCGTGACGGCGCCTCCCGCCGATTCGGCGGGCCTGGTCGGGCATGCGGGGCTGGCCTCCGAGGACGAGGATATTCGGATCCGGGTCTGGCCCGCGGCGACCGCCATCGCCGCGGCGGTCGAAGGGCGAATGATCAATTCCGTCACCTCGATCGGGCTGTTGTGGCTGGCGGCGCGCCGGGATTGGCTGCGCGCAGAGTGGAGGGATGCATGACCGAACGCCTGTTCCTGGACCAACCTGCGCTCGCGCGCACGACCGCGACGGTGAAGGCGAGCGACCCGGCCGGAATCGTCCTGGACCGGACGGTCTTCTACGCGCGATCCGGTGGCCAGCCGGGTGATGTGGGCGTGCTGCGCTGGGACGGCGGCGAGACCCCAATTGCCGATACGGTGAAAGGCGAGGGGGAGACGATCCTGCACCTGCCGGCCGAGGGCGCGCCGCTGCCGCCGGTGGGCGCGGTGGTCGAGGCGGCAATCGACTGGGATCGTCGCCATCGGCTCATGCGCATGCACACCGCGATGCATCTCCTGTGCAGCCTGATCAAGGGCGCGGCCGTGACCGGCGGATCGGTCGGTGCGGACCGGTCGCGGCTCGACTTCGATCTGCCCGCGCCGCCGCCCAAGGAGGAGATCGAGGCGGAGCTGAACGCGCTGGTTGCCGCGGATCACCCGATCGCGATCGAGTGGGTGGACGAGGCGGTGCTCGACACCGATCCGGGCCTGGTGCGGACGATGTCGGTGCAGCCGCCGCGCGGCACCGGGCGCCTGCGCCTGATCCGCATCGGCGGCGGCGAGACCCCGGTGGATCTGCAGCCCTGTGGCGGGACGCATGTGGCGCGCACCGGCGAGATCGGGCGGCTCGCGGTGCTGAAGATCGAAAACAAGGGAAAGCAGAACCGGCGCATCATCATCGCGCCGGCGGCCTGATAGGACGGGAGCGTCCAGCCTCTCAGGACGGGCCAACCTCGCTGGGCTGACCAGCCTCGTTCGGCTGACCAGCCTTGCGGGACTGACCAGCCCTCCGGGACCGATCGGTCCACGCTGATCCGCGCACTGGCGCGTTCAGCTCAGCTCTGCCCCCGCGCGAGGGCGGCGGGGCAGAGCCTGCGGCAGATCATTGGCCGGGATCGATCCAGCCGATATTCCCGTCGCTGCGGCGGTACACCACGTTGAACTCGCCGGTCGCGCTGTTGCGGAACATCAGCACCGCCTGGTCGGCGAGGTCCATGCGCATCACCGCCTCGCCCACGGAGAGGCGGCTGATCTCGGTCTGCGCCTCGGCGATCACCGTGGCATAGGCGAGCGTCGCGGTCTCCGCGTCCGCGGTGGGTTCGATCTCGCCTTCCTCCTGCCGCAGCACGTATTGCCGCGCCGCCTCGGGACGCGCGCGGTTGGCGAGGTCGCGCGCATGGTCGTTCACGCGGCGGCGATAGCGGCGCAGGCGCTTGGCAATGTGCTCCGCCGCATCATCGAAGGCGCCATTGGCATCGGCGGCCTCGCCCTCGCCCCGCAGGCGCAGGCCGCGGCCCGCATGCAGGTTGATGTCGCAGGTGAAGAAGCACCGCGCGCGGCTGAAGGTGACCTGGGCTTCCATCGCGTGATCGAAGTACTTGCTCGCGATCGCCCCGAGATGAGTCGACACGCGGGTGCGCAGCGCGTCGGACAGTTCCACCTGCTTGCCGGAAACGGTGATGTGCATCGTTCTCTCCCCGGTTGTGAAAGGGAGATCGGCGGCCCGCACTCAGGCCGGCACCGCTTTCTCCCGCCGGCGCTGCGCGGAATTGGGGATGCGCAACGCCTCTCGGTATTTGGCCACGGTCCGCCGGGCGATGTCCACGCCCTCCCGCCGGAGCACGACCACGATTGCGTCGTCGGAGAGGATCGCCTCCGGATGTTCCGCCTCGATCAGGCCGCGGATCCGATGGCGCACCGCTTCGGCGCTGTGGCTTTCGCCACCGCCGGTACCCTGAATGGCCGTGGTGAAAAAATACTTAAGCTCGAAGGTGCCGCGCGGCGTCGCGATGAACTTGTTCGCGGTCACGCGGCTGACGGTGCTCTCGTGCAGCTCCACCGCGGCGGCGATGTCGCGCAGGATCAGCGGCCGCAAATGGGTGACCCCGTGCTGCAGGAACCCGTCCTGCTGGCGGATGATCTCCGCGGCGACCTTCAGGATGGTCTGCGCCCGCTGCTGGAGGGAGCGCACCAGCCAGTTCGCGGTGGCGAGCCGTTCGGAGAGGAAGCCGCGCTCCTCCTTGCTCGCCCTCGGCGCGACACGGGCAAAGAACCGTTCGTTCACCAGCACCCGCGGCAGCGTGTCGGGATTGAGTTCGATCAGCCAGACGCCGTCGGGCATCCGCCGCATCAGCAGGTCTGGCACGACCGGCGGCGCCGGGTTGCTGTCGTAGGTCGCGCCGGGCTTGGGATCGAGCGCGCGGATCTCACCGATCATGTCGGCGAGATCCTCGGAATCAACTCCGCACAAGGCGAGCAGGCGTCGCATGTCGCGCCTGGCGAGCAGTTCGAGATTAGCGAGCAGCGTCTGCATCGCCGGGTCGAGCCGGTTGCGGTCGGCGAGCTGGGCGGCGAGGCATTCCTGCAGGGTGCGCGCGAACAGGCCGGGCGGATCGAACCGCATCATGCGCTC
Source organism: Rhodospirillales bacterium (assembly GCA_017304945.1). Classification (GTDB taxonomy): domain Bacteria; phylum Pseudomonadota; class Alphaproteobacteria; order Acetobacterales; family Acetobacteraceae; genus Rhodopila. The sequence goes on along the minus strand of JAFKLG010000081.1, from coordinate 57,600 downwards.
GCGCACGGCTTCGATTCGCGTGAGTGGCAGGCCCATCGCGGCGGCGATGGCCGCCGGGTCGGCGGTCAGCCGGCCGGCCGGGCAGAGCAGGGCGATCAGATGGGCGCCCACCATGCGATCGACCGGATCGGCGAAGCTCAGCCGGAGTTGCTCGCCCAGATGTTCCCGCAGCGGCGGCCGGGCATCGGCCAGGTCCTCGATCCCGCGATCGTCCTCGGAGAAGTCGAGGGATCCGCCGCGCCGCTCCATGCTGCCGAACGAAGGCGCCCCGTCGGCGGGGCCGCCCGCGTCGTAGGCATTGCCCCAGTCGGCATCGAGCGGCGCCGCCGCGTCGGTCGGCAGCGTCTCGGTCTGGACCGCCACGGCCACGTCGGGGGTCGCTTCCGCCCGCAACGGCACCTGGTCCGGCGCGGGGCGGTCGAGGCGTGGAAGTTCGGCGGTTTCGTCGCGTTCGAGCAGCGGGTTGCGCTCGAGCTCCTCCTCCACGAAGGCACTCACCTCGACATTGGAATATTGGAGCAGCTTGATGGCCTGACGCAGTTGCGGCGTCATGACCAAGGTCTGACTTTGGCGGAGGTCGAGGCGGGGGGCGAGCGCCATGGCGGCCGATTATCGGCCGAATTGGCAAAGGGTCAAACGCTTTCGCATGCAAGAAGCATGCTAGAGGCTGAATCTTTCTCCCAGGTAAACACGCCTCACGTCTTCGTGTGCAACGACCTCTTGCGGTCGTCCCTCCATCAGCACTTGGCCGTCATGCATGATGTAGGCGCGATCGATGATTTCCAGCGTCTCGCGGACGTTGTGGTCGGTGATCAGCACGCCGATGCCGCGATCCTTGAGGTGTTTCACGAGGTCGCGGATTTCGCCGACGGCGATCGGGTCGATGCCGGCGAGCGGTTCGTCGAGCAGGATGTAGGAGGGCTGGGTCGCGAGGGCGCGCGCGATCTCGACGCGTCGGCGTTCACCGCCCGAGAGGGCGAGCGCCGGGGTGCGGCGGAGATGGCCGATGCCGAACTCGGCAAGCAGCTCGTCCAGCATCAGGTCGCGCGTGTCGGGATCGGGCTCGACCACTTCGAGCGCCGCCATGATGTTCTGCTCGACGTTCAGGCCACGGAACACGCTTGCTTCCTGCGGCAGGTAGCCGATGCCGAGCCGGGCGCGCCGATACATGGGAAGGGTGGTGATGTCGGCGTTGTCGAGCCGGATCTCGCCGGTATCCGGCTTCACCAGCCCGACGATCATGTAGAAGGTCGTGGTCTTGCCGGCGCCGTTCGGGCCCAAGAGGCCAACGGCCTCCCCGCGCCGGAGCTCGATCGAGACGTTCCGGACCACTGGGCGCTTCTTGTAGGTCTTGCCCACCCCGCGCGCGACGAGACCGCCTTTTTGCGGCACGACCCGCAGCTCCCGCGCGGCGCGCCCTTCGATGTCGGCCGGGCTCACTTGCGGCCTCCCGTCGGCGGTGTTGCCGGCGGCGCGGCCGGGCTGGTGGGATCGAAGGACGGGTTCGTGCGGTCGTTCGGCACGACCAGTCCCTGCACCCGGCCACTCGGGGCGGAGGCGGAGGCGGAGAGCAGGCGGGAGATGCCGGTTTTCATGTTCACTTCCGCCTCTGCGCCGTTGAGCTGGTTCTGTCCGCGCGTGATCCGCACGTTGCCGCCGATTCGCGCGATCCCGGTGTCCGGGACGTAGACGGCGCGATCGCCGGTCACCGTGTCGGTAGGGGTGCGCAGCGAGACGTGCCCATAGGCCTCGACCTTCTGCAGCTTGCCCGAACTGGCGAGCGGGTCGCCAGCGGCGGCCGGCGCGCCGGGCTTGCTGCGGGCGCTGGCGGGCGTCGTGCCGGCGGGCGCGGGCGCATCGCTGGTATAGGCGACCAGCGTGTCGGCGGCCACGCGGCGCGCGTCCTTCGTCACGACCACGGCATCGCCGCGCGCCACCGCCATGTGCTTCTGCGACCAGTATTCCAGGTCGTCCCGCGCGGTGAGCACCTCGTTGGGCGTGGTCAGCTTCAGGTTGCGCCCGGTCATCACCAGCACGGCCTGGTCCATGTCGTAGGTGGCGCGGTCGCCTTGCGCGTGGTCGGTATCGGTGAAGATGTGGACGTTGCCCTCGGCCTGGACGCGGTAGATCTCGTTGCCGCCGGTCTCCGAATCGGAGGCGAGGCCGAGCGGGCTGCCGCCGGACTGTGGGGCGCCGGAGGCAGCCGTGCCGGGCGGCGTCTTGCCGGGGGGCGTCGCGGCATCGCCACCCTTCTTGCGATACCAGGCGATCAGCCGGTCGGCGGTGACGGTCACGCCTTCCCGCACGGCGCGCGCGTTGCCGCGGGCGATGACCTGTTGCTGGGCCTGGCGCCACTCGATGCCGTCGCTGGCGGTGATCGCGATCGGGCCGCCCTTGGACAGGTCGAGTTGCTGGGCCGCGGCCGGCAGCGGCGCCAGCAGCAGCGAGAGGAGCACGAGGCGGGGGATCATGGGGAGGCGCCGTTCAGCACGACCTTGGCCGGTCCGGTGAACTGCACCGTGGCCCCTTGATCCAGGATGGTGAACCCCTCCGAGTCGAGTACACCGAATGGTCCCTCGGCATGGGTCTTGTCGGAGCTGCTGGCGGCGCCGTTCTTCAGGTCGACCGAGGCGGCCGCCGTGGTCAGGGTCAGTCCGTCGTCCCGGTAGAGTGTGACGTCGACCGAGAGGTCGAGCTGGTTCGCGTGTTGCAGGAACACTCCCTGCTTCGACTGCAGCATGAGCCAGGTGCCGTTCTCGAGCGTGATGTCGCCCTTCGGAATGGTGAGGTTGATGCGTTCGGGATCGACCTGCTGGGCGGTGGCCGCGGTGATCGTGTAGGGGCGGCCGCGCTCGTCCACGCCGCGGTAGCGGGCGTTGACCAGCCGTGCCCCCTCGACCTCGCCGCCCACGCGACGGAACGCGAGGCGTGCCTGCTCGCTCGCGCGGTCCAGCTCCGGCCAGACGGCGATCGTGCCGAGCAGGCCGAGCGCCGCGAGCGGGAGCAGCCACTTGGTGAGCGTGATCATCAGCCGGCGGCGGGCGAGGCCGCGCGGCGTGGGGGCGCGGCGGATCCGCGCCGTCGCCGCGGTCAACAGATGGGAGCCGGCGCGGCGTCCCTCTCCAGGCGGGTCAGCCGGCGGGCGGCCGGTGGATCCGGCGGCGGCGGGATGCAGGCTCATGCCACCCCGGCGCGGAGCAGGTCGTGCAGGTGCAGGATGCCGATCGGCTGTTGCGACCGGTCGACCACGAACAGCGCGGTGATCGGGCGGGTGCGGGCGTTCATCAGGTGCAACGCCTCGGCGGCCAGCGCGTCCGGCTCGATCGTCTTCGGCGCTCGCGTCATCACGTCGGCAACGCGGCGCTGCAGCAGGTCGGGGCCCATCGCGCGGCGGAGGTCGCCGTCGGTCACGATGCCGGCCAGCGTGCCATCGGCAGCGACGACGCCCAGGCAGCCGAAATGCTTCTCGGTGATCAGCAGCAGCGCCTGGTCCATCGGCAGGTCGGGGCCGGCAAGCGGCATCGCCGCTCCCACATGCATCAACTCGCGCACCCGGCGGAGGCGCGCGCCCAGGCGGCCACCGGGATGGAACTGGCGGAAGTCCGCCGCGGTGAAGCCGCGCCGGGTCAGCAATGCAACGGCGAGTGCGTCGCCCAGGGCCATCTGCATGGTCGTGGATGTGGTGGGCGCGAGGCCCATTGGACAGGCCTCCGCCGCGGCGGGCAGCAGCAATGCGACGTCCGCGGCGCTGGCGAGGGCGGACCCGGCATGGGCGGTGATCGCGACCAGCGGCAGGCCGAAGCGGCGGGCATGGGCGACCAGGTCGGCGAGTTCCGGCGTCTCCCCGGAATTGGAGAGTGCCAGCACGGCGTCGCCGGCGACGATCATGCCGAGATCGCCGTGCGACGCCTCGGCCGGGTGCACGAACTGGGCGGGCGTGCCGGTGGAGGCGAAGGTGGCCGCGATCTTGCGCGCCACGTGGCCGGACTTGCCCATGCCGGAGACGACGACGCGTCCGGTCGCGGCGGCGAGTCGGTCCACCGCGTGGCCGAACCGCGCGTCGAGGGCGCCGGCCAAGGCCCGCAATCCCGCCGCTTCGGCTCCGAGGACGGCGCGCGCGACGTCGAGGTCGGACGTCTCCACGGCGACCAGATCGGCGCGGGCGGGAGCAGACATGAACGACGCGGGTCCGATGCTGTGAGGCGCTCTCTATGGGCCCCGGTCGGGCGCAGGGTCAACAGTTCCGCACGCGTCGCGCCGAAGCTGGACGCGAGTTAAACTTGCCGTTGGCGGCCGGTCAGTGCGCGAAGATGTCGGGCTGTTCGTAGCCCAGCAGGTCCAGCCGTCCCCGCGTCGGCAGGAACTCGAAACAGGCCATGGCGAGGTCGAGCCGGCCCTCGCGGACCAGCAGCGCCTCGAGCCGGGCCCAGAGCGCGTGCAAGTGCAGCACGTCCGACGCGGCGTAGGCGAGTTGTTCCGGCGTCAGGTCGGGCGCGCCCCAATCGGAACTCTGCTGCTGCTTCGAGAGTTCGACGCCCAGCAGTTCCTTGCAGAGGTCCTTGAGCCCGTGCCGGTCGGTGAAGGTGCGCACCAGCTTCGCCGCGATCTTGGTGCAGCGGACCGGGGCGACGGTGATGCCGAGGCTGTGCTGCAGCACGGCGACGTCGAAGCGCGCGAAGTGCATCAGCTTCGTCACGCCGGGGTCGGCGAGCAGCCGCGCGAGGTTCGGGCAGTCGAAGCCGCGGCCGCCGAGGGCCGGCGGGATGAGCTGCACCAGGTGCGCGTGGCCGTCCCCGGCCGAGAGCTGCACCAGGCAGAGCCGGTCGCGATGCGGCTGCAGGCCCATCGTCTCGGTGTCGACGGCGACCGCGGCGCCGAAGGACAGCCCGTCCGGCAGGTCGTGCCGGTGCAGGTGGATGGTGCCGTTCGGCATGAACTGTGTGGTGCTCATGTGAGATGGTGCCCAGGAGAAGACTCGAACTTCCACGACCTTGCGGCCACAGGTACCTGAAACCTGCGCGTCTACCAATTCCGCCACCTGGGCAACAGGCGCTCCACCGTATGGTGGGGCAGCGGGTAGGGCGCGGCATGTAGCCTCCGCCGATCGGGTCGTCAACTGCGAAACGGCGGTCGTCACGCTTGAGGGACATTGGCGGGCCGCCTAGTAATGCCGGCGGGCGTCCTCGCTCATCGGCATGCGTGCGGGACCGGTGAGGCGGGCGCAGGCGACATCATGGACGGACGGTGCGCCGCGATCGCCGAGAGGCAGGCTGCGGGCGGCGGGCAGGACGCGAGACAGGAGACAGAATCATGGCGACGCGCAGCGTGGCGACGGTGTTCGGTGGGTCGGGCTTCATCGGCCGCTACGTGGTGAAGCGGCTGCTGCACCAGGGCTACGTGGTGCGGGTCGCGGTGCGCGACCCCGAAGGGGCGCTGTTCCTGAAGCCGGCCGGCGCGGTGGGGCAGATGGTCCCGCTCTACGGATCCGTCACCAACGAGGCGACCGTGCAGCGGGCCGTCGACGACGCCACCCTGGTCGTCAATCTGGTCGGGATCCTGAGCGAGCCGCGTTCCGGCGCCTTCCAGGCGGTGCATGCCGAGGGGGCGGGCCGGGTGGCGCGGCTGGCGGCCGCGGCCGGGGCCAGCCGGCTCGTGCACCTCTCCGCGATCGGGGCCGATGCGTCGAGCCCGAGCAAGTATGCGTCGAGCAAGGCGGCGGGGGAGGCGGCGGTGCGGGCGGCATTCCCGACCGCGACGATCCTGCGCCCGTCGGTCGTGTTCGGGCCGGAGGACGCGTTCTTCAACCGGTTCGCCACGATGGCGCAGCTCCTGCCGTTCATGCCGGTGATCAGCGGCGGCACCAAGATGCAGCCGGTCTACGTGGCCGACGTGGCGGATGCGGTGATGGCCGCGCTGGTGCGGCCCGACGCCGCGGGCGGGGTGTTCGAGTTGGGCGGCCCGCGCGTGTGGACCTTCCGGGAGATCCTGGCCTGGATCTTGAAACTGACGAATCGTCATCGGCGCATGATCGAGATGCCGATGGGGTTGGTCCGCCTGCAGGCGGGCCTGATGGAGCTGCTGCCGGGCAAGCCGCTGACCCGCGACCAGTTGCTGATGCTCGCGCGAGACAACGTGGTCAGTCCCGGGATGCCGGGGCTGCATGAGCTGGGGGTGGTGCCGACGCCGGCCGAACTCGTCGTGCCGGCCTATCTGAAGCGGTTCCAGCCGGGTGGTGGGCGCCGGCCGGTCCTGCCCCAGGAGCAATTAGGGTAAAAATCGGACCTAATTTCCGGCCGCCCGCCGTGTCGAATTGACGATCGACCGTTCGGCGCGGGCAAATAGGGCAGGACGCTTGACATAGCGGTCCTATTCTCCCTAGATTGGCACACTCGCCAGTCTGTGAGGAACGCCATGGCCGAGCGCATGCTGAAATTCGTGACCGTACCGCAGGCAATGCCCGAAAAACGGGCAGCCGAGGCGCGGCGTCACGACTTCGGCGAAATCTATCGCGACTTCGCCCAGGCGCAGGCCGCCTCCCAGGCCTCACGCTGCTCCCAGTGCGGCGTGCCGTTCTGCTCGGTGCACTGCCCGCTGTCGAACCACATCCCGGACTGGCTCAAGCTCACCGCGGAAGGGCGGCTGGAGGAGGCGTACGAACTCTCCTCCGCCACCAACACCTTCCCCGAGGTCTGCGGGCGAATCTGCCCGCAGGACCGGCTGTGCGAAGGCAACTGCGTCATCGAGAAGGGGTTCGAGAGCGTCACCATCGGCGCGGTCGAGCGCTACATCACCGATACCGCGTTCGAGAAGGGCTGGGTGAAGCCGATCCGGCCGCGGCGGGAACGCGATGCCTCGGTCGGCATCATCGGCGCCGGCCCGGCCGGCCTCGCCGCCGCCGAACAGCTCCGCCGCCGCGGCTATCAGGTGACGGTCTACGATCGGCACGACCGCATGGGCGGCTTGCTGATCTATGGAATCCCGAACTTCAAGCTGGAGAAGTCGGTCGTGCTGCGCCGCGCCGCGCAGTTCGCCGAGTCCGGCATCAAGCTGGAACTCAACTGCGCGATCGGCACCGACATCACGTTGCAGGCGCTGCGCCAGCGCCACGACGCGGTGCTGATCGCGACCGGCGTCTACAAGGCACGCGACATCGGCGGCCCCGGCAGCGGGCTCGGCGGCATCGTGCCCGCGCTCGACTACCTGATCGCCTCGAACCGGGAAAACCTGGGCGACGACGTGCCCGATTTCCGCTCCGGCCTGCTGAACGCCGCCGGCAAGGACGTGGTGGTGATCGGCGGCGGCGACACCGCGATGGACTGCGTGCGCACCGCCGTGCGCCAGGGCGCGAAATCGGTGAAGTGCCTGTATCGCCGCGATCGCGCGAACATGCCCGGCTCGATGCGGGAGGTGAAGAACGCCGAGGAAGAGGGTGTCGAGTTCGTCTGGCTCGCTGCCCCCGAAGCCTTCCTGGGCGAGACGGACGTCTCCGGCGTGCGCGCCGTGCGCATGCATCTCGGCCTGCCCGACTCCTCCGGCCGCCAGGCGGTGGAGCCGATCGAGGGCAGCAGCTTCACCCTGAAGGCCGATCTCGTGATCAAGGCGCTGGGCTTCGACCCGGAGGACCTGCCGGCGATGTTCGAGGAGCCGGCGCTGACCGTCTCCCGCTGGGGCACGCTGCGCGTCGACCACCGCAGCTTCGAGACGAGCCTGCCGGGCGTGTTTGCCGCCGGCGACATCGTGCGCGGCGCCAGCCTGGTGGTCTGGGCAATCCGCGACGGCCGCGACGCCGCCGCGCAGATCGACCGGACGTTGCAGGAGAAACAAGCGCTCGCCGCCGCGGCGGACTGAGACGAATGCGTCCCTCCCTTCGCGGGAGGGACAGGGGGAGGGGCCTCCACGCTTCCCCCGATCGACCCACCACCTGGGGACCGACGCCATGGACATGCAGCCGGAATCCGCCGCCGACTTCCTCGCCGCCTGGGACACCAATACGGCGGCGCTGCAGCACACCTATGATCCGGCGCAGGAGCACGATGCCTGCGGCGTCGGCGTCGTCGCCGCGCTCGACGGGCGCAAGCGCCGCGAAGTGGTGCAGGCAGGCATCGATGCGCTGAAGGCGGTGTGGCATCGCGGCGCGGTCGATGCGGATGGCAAGACCGGCGACGGCGCCGGGATCCATGTCGAAATCCCGCAGGACTTCTTCGCCGATGCCGTGCAGCGCAGCGGCGCCAAGCTCATGCCGGGCCCGATCGCGGTCGGCATGGTGTTCCTGCCCAAGACCGACCTCTCCGCGCAGGAACGCTGCCGCACGATCGTCGAGACCGAGATCCTGACCCTAGGATACCAGATCTACGGCTGGCGCCAGGTGCCGATCGACGTCTCGGTGATCGGCGAAAAGGCCAATGCGACACGGCCCGAGATCGAGCAGATCATGCTGTGGAACGCGCGCGGCGTGGCGGAAGCCGAGTTCGAGCGCGACCTCTACGTGATCCGCCGGCGCATCGAGAAGCAGGCAATCGCGGCGCAGATCTCCGAACTGTATCTCTGCTCGTTGTCGGTGCGCTCGATCATCTACAAGGGGATGTTCCTCGCGGAGCACCTGACGACCTTCTATCCCGACCTGCTGGACGAGCGGTTCGTCTCGCGCTTCGCGATCTACCACCAGCGCTACTCCACCAACACCTTCCCGACCTGGAAGCTGGCGCAGCCGTTCCGGATGCTCGCGCATAACGGCGAGATCAACACCGTCACCGGCAACGTCAACTGGATGAAGAGCCACGAGACCCGCCTCGCCGACGCGGCGCTGGGTCCCTTCATGGAGGACATCAAGCCGGTCGTGCAGGCCGGGGGCTCCGACACCGCCTGCCTCGACAACGTGTTCGAACTGCTGGTGCGCACCAGCCGCGATGCGCCGATGGCGAAGGCGCTGATGATCCCGGCCAGCATCGGCCAGGACTCCACGATGAAGCAGGCGCATCAGGACATGTTCCTGTACTGCAACGCCGTGATGGAGCCCTGGGACGGGCCCGCCGCGGTGGCCGGCACCGATGGGCGCTGGGTCATCGCGGGCCTGGACCGCAACGGACTGCGGCCGCTGCGCTACACCATCACCGACACGGGCCTGCTGGTCGTCGGCTCCGAAACCGGCATGGTGAAGTTCGAGGATTCGTCGATCGTCGAGAAGGGCCGCGTCGGCCCCGGCCAGACCATCGCCGTCGACCTCGATGAAGCGCGCTTCTATCGCGACGAGGCGCTGAAGGACATGCTGGCCGCGCGCCAGCCCTTCGGCGAATGGTCGAAGCGCATCACCGTGATCGACAACCTGATCAAGACCGACGCGCCCGCCCTCGCGCACTACCAGGGCGAGGAGCTGCGTCGCCGGCAGGTCGCCGTCGGCTTCACCCTCGAGGAGCTGGAGACGATCCTGCACCCGATGGTGGAGAGCGCGCAGGAGGCGGTCGGCTCCATGGGCGACGACACGCCCATCGCCGTGCTGTCGGATCGCTACCGCGGCCTGCACCACTATTTCCGCCAGGCGTTCAGCCAGGTCACCAACCCGCCGATCGACAGCCTGCGCGAAACCCGCGTCATGACGCTGAAGACGCGGCTTGGGAATCTCGGGAACGTGCTGGACGAGGATTCGAGCCAGTGCGACCTGCTGCAGCTCGAGAGCCCGGTGCTGTCGAACGCCGAGTTCGAGGCGATGCGCAGCTTCATGGGCGCATCCGTCGCCGTGGTGGATTGCAGCTTCCCGGTCGAGGAAGGCGAGGCCGGACTGCGCGCCGCCATCCTGCGCATCCGCGCCGAGGCCGAACAGGGCGTGCGCGAAGGCTGCACGCATGTGATCCTGACCGACGAGAATGCCGGTCCGGACCGCGCCGCCATTCCGATGATCCTGGCGACCGGCGCGGTGCACACGCATCTCGTGCGCCAGTCGCTGCGCACCTTCACCAGCCTGAACGTGCGGTCGGCCGAGTGCATGGACGTGCACTACTTCGCCGTGCTGATCGGCGTCGGCGCGACGACGGTGAACGCCTATCTCGCGCAGGAGTCGATCGCGGACCGCCATCGGCGCGGGCTGTTCGGCGACACCACGTTGAAAGCCGCCGTGCAGAGCTACAAGAAGGCGGTCGACAAGGGCCTGCTGAAGATCATGTCGAAGATGGGGATCAGCGTGATCTCCTCCTATCGCGGCGGCTACAACTTCGAGGCGATCGGCCTGTCGCGCGCGCTGGTGGCCGAGTTCTTCCCCGGCATGCAGTCACGCATCTCCGGCCTCGGCCTGTCTGGGATCGCGCGCAAGGTGCTGGCGCAGCACATGCTCGCCTGGGACAGCGACGTGGTCACGCTGCCGATCGGCGGTTCCTACAAACTGCGGCGCAAGGGCGGCGAGACGCACGCGTTCGAGCCCTCGCTGATCCACCTGCTGCAGACCGCCTGTGCGACCGACAGCTACACGCAATACCGCCGGTACGCCGAGAACGTGCGCAAGCTGCCGCCCGTCGCGTTGCGCGACCTGCTCGACTTCCGCACCGATGCCTGCACGCCGATTTCGGTCGACGACGTCGAGAGCATCACCGAGATCCGCAAGCGACTCGTCGCGCCCGGCATCTCGCTCGGTGCCCTGTCCCCTGAGGCGCACGAGACGCTGTCGATCGCGATGAACCGCATCGGCGCGAAATCCGACAGTGGCGAAGGGGGCGAGGATCCGGCGCGGTCCAAGCCGCGGCCGAACGGCGACAACGCCGCCTCCGCCATCAAGCAGATCGCCTCGGGCCGGTTCGGGGTGACCGCGGAATACCTGAACGCCTGCCGCGAGATCGAGATCAAGGTCGCGCAAGGCGCCAAGCCGGGTGAGGGCGGGCAGTTGCCCGGCATGAAGGTCACCGCGCTGATCGGCAAGCTGCGCCACTCCACGCCGGGCGTGATGCTGATCAGCCCACCACCGCATCACGACATCTACTCGATCGAGGACCTGGCCCAGCTCATCTACGACCTCAAGCAGATCAACCCCGAGGCGACGGTGTGCGTGAAGCTGGTCGCGCGCTCCGGCATCGGGACGATCGCCGCCGGCGTCGCCAAGGCGAAGGCGGATGCGATCCTGGTGTCCGGTCATGTCGGCGGCACCGGGGCCAGCCCGCAGAGCTCGATCAAGTATGCCGGCCTGCCCTGGGAGATGGGGCTGTCGGAGACGCATCAGGTGCTGATGCTGAACCGGCTGCGCCATCGCGTGAAGCTGCGCACCGATGGCGGGTTGAAGACCGGACGCGACGTGGTGATCGCCGCGATGCTGGGCGCCGAGGAGTTCGGCATCGGCACCGCCAGCCTGATCGCCATGGGCTGCATCATGGTGCGGCAGTGCCACTCCAACACCTGCCCGGTCGGCGTCTGCACGCAGGACGAGGAGCTGCGCAAGAAGTTCGAAGGCACTCCGGAGAAGGTGATCAACCTCTTCTCCTTCATCGCCGAGGACGTGCGCAACATCCTGGCCGATCTCGGCTTCCGCAAGCTGGATGAGGTGATCGGCCGCACCGTCCTGCTGCAGCAGGTGAGCCGGGGCGCGGATTTCCTGGACGACCTCGACCTGAACCCGCTGCTCGCCCAGGCGGATCCCGGTCCCTATGCGCGCTACTGCACGCTGACGGAACGCAACCCGGTGCCGGAGACCCTGGATGCGCAGATGATCGCCGATGCGCGGCCGCTGTTCGAACGGGGCGAGAAGATGCAGCTCGCCTACAGCAGCCGGAACACGCATCGCGCGATCGGCACGAAGATCTCCTCGCAGATCGTCCGCAAGTTCGGCATGACCGGCCTGCAGCCCGGCCACCTCACCGTGCGCCTGCGCGGCACCGCCGGCCAGTCGTTGGGTGCCTTCGCGGTGCAGGGGCTGAAGCTCGAAGTGTTCGGCGACGCCAACGACTATGTCGGCAAGGGCCTGTCGGGCGCGACGATCGTGGTGCGGCCGGGACCGTCCTCCACCTTGCCGTCCCAGGAGAACACGATCATCGGCAACACCGTGCTGTACGGGGCGACCGCGGGCGCCCTGTTCGCGGCCGGCCAGGCCGGCGAGCGGTTCGCGGTGCGCAATTCCGGCGCGACCGCGGTGGTGGAGGGCTGCGGCTCCAACGGCTGCGAGTACATGACCGGCGGCACCGTGGTGATCCTGGGGCCGGTGGGGGACAATTTCGGCGCCGGCTTCACCGGGGGCATGGCCTTCGTGTTCGACCCCGAAGGTCACTTCCTCAAGCGGGTGAATCCCGACACGCTGACCTGGCAGCGCATCGCCCACCCGCATTGGGAACAGGTGGTGCGTGACCTCGTGGCCCAGCACGTGGCGGAGACGTCATCGCGCTATGCCGCGCGCCTGCTGCACGAGTGGCATCGCACGTTGCCGCTCATCTGGCAGGTCGTTCCCAAGGACTACGCCCGGTACCTGCCAGTCCCCCTCGGGGAACCGGCCGCGGAAGCACAGCGGGCCTGAGCCACGGCACCGGCGCGGCGCTGGCTGCCGCGCCGGAGGACGCAACGCGCGACGGGCGCACGCGCGGAGGCGCCCCCAACCGCGCGGTTTTCATCGCGGCGCCGCTTGGCGAGACGCGGGAGCAGGTGCGATAAGGCACGCAATGCGTGTGCTCTATCACCTGCCGCTCTCCCCCCATGCCCGCAAGGTCCGCCTCGTGCTGGCGGAGAAGCGGCTGCCGTTCGAGCTTCGGGTGGAGAAGGTGTGGGAGCGCCGCCCCGAATATCTCGAGTTGAACCCGGCCGGCACGGTCCCGACGCTGATCGAGGACAACGGGCTGGTGATCCCGGACTCCGGCGTGATCTGTGAGTATCTCGACGAGGCGTATCCGGACACCGGCTTGATGGGCCGCACGCTCGCCGAACGGGTCGAGGTGCGGCGCCTGACGGCCTGGTTCGACGGCAAGTTCGGCGCGGAGGTCACGCGCAACCTGCTGGGCGAGAAGCACATGCGGCGGATCGCCGGTCGCGGCAATCCGGACCCGGCGGCCATCCGCACCGGCTACACGGCGCTGCGCTACCACATGGAGTATATCGGGTGGCTCGCGGAGACGCGGAAATGGCTGGCGGGCGCGACGATGTCGCTCGCCGATTTCGCGGCCGCCGCGCATCTCTCGTCGCTGGACTTCATCGGCGACGTGGATTGGTCGCTGTCGGCCTCCGCCAAGGATTGGTACGCGCGGATGAAGTCGCGCCCGAGCTTCCGCGGTGTCCTGGCGGATCGGGTGCCGGGGGTGGTGCCGCCGCAGCACTACCTCGATCTGGATTTCTGACGACCGGTTCGGATGCCGTCCGGGACCAACCGGACGCGATCAGCCGTGGCGGCGCAGGCGCTCGCGGCGAAGCGTGATCAGCTTGCGGCGAAGATCCATTGCGATTTCCTGCATTTTCTCTTCGGCTTCCATCGTGAGCTGGACGGCATCGATGAAGTTCGGGTCGACATGGAAATTGTCGTTGGCCGGGACGAAATCGTGCATCTGAGATCCATGCCGAACCGAACGCACCGCACCATGCGGCGCCAGAGCCGGCGAGCGCAAAGCTACAACATCCGTGGGGTGTCGTTCAATTATTCGTGTAGATTCCTGGAGAGTCACCCCAGATAAGCCCGCTGCACCCGCTCGTCCCCCAGCAGATCCCGGCCGGCGCCTTCCAGCACGATCTGCCCGCTCTCGAGCACGTAGCCGCGGTCCGCGACTCCCAGCGCCATGGGGGCGTTCTGCTCGACCAGCAGGATCGTCACGCCTTCCGCCTTGATCCGCCCCATCGTCTCGAACACCTGCTCCACCATCATCGGCGCCAGCCCCATGCTCGGCTCGTCCATCAGCAGCAGGCGCGGCTTGCCCATCAGTGCGCGCGCCGTGGCCAGCATCTGCTGCTCGCCGCCCGAGAGGGTGCCGGCCAACTGCCGGTAGCGTTCGCGCAGCCGGGGGAACAGCGCCAGCATCTGCTCGCGATCGTCCTTGGCGACCCGGCGGTCGCGGCGGGTGAATGCCCCCATGTCGAGGTTCTCGGCGATCGTCAGCCGCCCAAAGACACGGCGACCCTCGGGGACGTGGCGGATGCCGAGCGCGGCGATGTCGTGCGCGCCGAGGCCGCCGAGCGCCTTGCCCTCGAAGCGGATGGCGCCGTCCCGCGGATGCAGCAGCCCGCTGATCGCACGCAGCGTGGTGGATTTGCCGGCGCCATTGCCGCCCACCAGGGTGACGATCTCGCCTTCCTCCACGTGGACCGAGATGCCTTTCAGCGCGTGGATCTTGTCGTAGTAGACGTGGATGTCGTCGACCTGCAGCAGCGACATGATCGGTCCTCAGGCCGGAACCGCGTGCGCCGCGGCGGCGGTGCCGAGATAGGCGGCGATCACGGCGGGGTCGCGTTGGACCTCGGCCGGTTTCCCCTCGGCGATCTTGGTGCCGTGGTCCAGCACCGTGACGCGGTCGGACATGGACATGACGACACGCATCTGGTGCTCGATCAGCAGCAGGGTGATGGCGTAGCGGGCGCGCACGCGTTCGACGAACGCCATCATCTCCGACGTTTCGCGCGGGTTCATCCCGGCGGTCGGCTCGTCCAGCAGGAGCAGCCTCGGCCGGGTGGCGAGCGCGCGGCCGATCTCGAGCCGGCGCTGTTCGCCATAGGCCAGGTTGCGCGCCAGCATGTCGCCGCGACCGCGCAGCCCGACGAACTGCAGCAGCTCGAGCGCCTGTTCGTGTGCGGCGCGTTCGTCGGCCCGCGTGAACGGCGTGTTCAGCACGGCGCCCCACCAGCTGGAGCGCAGATGCAGGTGCATTCCCACCAGCAGGTTCTCGATCGCGCTGATGTTCCGGAAGAGCCGGATGTTCTGGTAGGTGCGGCTGATGCCGAGCGCGGCGACGCGGTCGGGTTTCAGCCCGTCGATGCGCTCGTCGCCGAACCATACCTCGCCCGAGCTGGGGCGCAGGTTCTGGGTGATGCAGTTGAAGACGGTGGTCTTGCCGGCGCCGTTCGGGCCGATGACGCTGTGGATGCTGCCTTCCTGCACGTCGAAGCTGACATCCGACAAGGCGACCAGCCCACCGAACCGCATGCCGACATTGCAGACGCTGAGGAGTGTTTTTGCCATCGGGCTCACTCCCGCGCCGGCAGCAGGTCGGCGCCGGCATCCAGCGCTGCGGTTTCGTCGCCGGCATGCAGCTCGCGTTGTCGCACGTCGGAGGGCCACAGGCCCTCGGGTCGCAGGCGCATCATCACCACCAGCACCGCGCCGTAGAACAGGTAGCGGTACTCGCCGAACTCGCGCAGCAGCTCCGGCAGTCCGATCAGCACGACGGAGCCCAGCACGACGCCGGGCAGGCTGCCCATGCCGCCGACGATGATCAGCGCGAGCACGTTGATCGAGATGAGCAACTGGAAGCTGGACGGGTACACGGAGCTCAGCATCGTCGCGAAGATCGAGCCCGCGAGTCCGGCGAACGCGGCGCCCAGCCCATAGGCCAGCAGCTTGGAGCGGACCAGGTTGATGCCCAGCGCCTGCGCCACGTCCTCATCGTCGCGCAGCGCCATCCAGGCGCGGCCGAGGCGGGAGTTCTCGAGCCGCCAGGCGATGAAGGCGGCGATCGCGGCGGCGACCAGCGTCAGGTAGAACAGCGCGACTGGACTCGACAGCGTGTAGCTGCCGATCTGCGGCTTCGGAATGTGCAGCACGCCCTGGGCACCGCCCAGCAGCGGCGCGCCGAAATCCGACAGCACGATCACGCGGACGATCTCACCCAGGCCCATCGTGGCGACGGCGAGATAGTCGCCGCGCACGCCGAGCACGGGCAGGCCGAACAGCACACCGACGCAGACGGCGAGCAGCACCGAGATCGGCATCGCCGCCCAGTAGGAGAGATGCATCAGGGCGTTCGGCGCGTCGGCCGTGAGCAGGGCGGTGCTGTAGGCACCCACGGCGAAGAACGCGACGAAGCCGAGGTCGAGCAATCCGGCAAGCCCGACCTCCAGGTTCAGCCCGATCCCCATCAGGATGTAGAGACCGACCAGCATCAGGACCTGGCCGATATAGGAGCCCGCGGCGGCAGGCAGGATCACGATCGCAGCCAGCGCGATGCCGGCCCAGATCTGCCGGCGTCGGGCCGGTTCCATCGCGGCGACGCGGCCGCGGGCCGCGCGGCCGGCCAGTTGCGCGATCAGCGTGACGACGACGAACACGGTGACGGCGCCCTGCTGCGTCAGGCCTTCCCAGGTGTAGACGAAGTCCCGCGCCTCGCCGACCGGGCCTTCGTATTGCTGCAGCATGAGCTGGATCAGCTCCTGGAAGACGCCCGCGATGAGCACCGCGATCGCACCGGGGAGCAGGGCGCGGGAGAGCGCGGGTATGGCCCGCAGCGCGGCGCCGAGGAGCCCCGCGGCCACGCCGACCAGCAGCAGCGCCGGTGCCGCCAGCAGGGGCGGCATGCCGAGGGTCAGCATCGCCTGCAGATCGGGGGTGAGGACGATGAAGATCGGCTGCAGCGTCACGGCGTCCATCGCGAGCGACAGCAGGGCCAGCGGCAGGGTGGCGCAGAGTCCCGCCAGGGCGCCACGAGCCAGGCGTGCGTCCGCATCGCGTGCGGCCATCGCGCCGGCACCACCGGCCAACAGCAAGACGGTGGCCTGTCCGAGGCTCAACGTGTCGATGACGATCCAGCGTTGGTGCAGCATCAGCAGCACGCCGACCGCCGCGAGGTGCAGCGCGCCGGCACCGAATCCCAGCCCGACCAGCGCCGCGCGGCGCCATGCCAGGGCGGCGCCCGCGCGCCCGTGCTCGACCGCGGTCATGCGCGCTGCTTCGCCATGCGCTCACCGAAGATTCCGTTCGGCCGGAAGATCAGCACCATGATCAGCAGCGTGAAAGCGATCAGGTCGCGGAGCTGGTAGGGCGCCGGGATGCCGAGCCCATCGAGGAAGAGCGAGGGGCCGACGGATTCGACGAGGCCGAGGAACACGCCGCCGATCATCGCGCCGGGGATGCTGCCGATCCCGCCCAGCACCGCGGCGCCGAACGCCTTGATGCCGGGGGTGAAACCCATGAAGAAATACACCTGCTTGTAGACGAAAGCGTAGAAGACGCCGGCGATGCCGGCCATGGCGCCGCCCAGCACGAAGGTGAAGACGACGACCTTGTTGACGTCGATGCCCATCAGTGCGGCGGCCTCAGCGTCCTCGGCCACCGCGCGCATGGCGGTGCCCATCTTCGTGCGCTGCACGATCAGGTAGAGTCCGGCCATGAACACGATCGCCAGGCCGATCACCAGCACGTCGATGCGGGGCACGTTGAAGCCCCACACCTCGAACGTGCTGCGTTGCCACGCCGGCGCGGGATACGACTTCACCGAGGAGCCGAACATGCCGCGGAAGGTCTGCTCGAGAAAGAACGAGACGCCGATCGCGGCAATCAACGGCCCCGATCCGGCGACGCGCCGGAACGGACGGTAGGCGATGCGTTCGGTCAGCAGGGCGATGCCGGTGGAGGTCGCCACGGCGACGGCCAGGATCGCCGCCATGCCGATCACCGGATGGTCGGTGAGAAAGCCCGACCGGTCGAGCGGGCTGGCGACGAAGTAGCCGGCGAACGCGCCGCACATGACGATGTCGCCATGGGCGAAGTTGATCAGCCGCAGCACGCCGTAGACCATCGTGTAGCCGAGTGCGATCTGCGCGTAGATCGCCCCGATGGTCAGGCCGAACATGACGAAGTCGAACCACTGGGCAGCGGTGTAGCGGTCCTTCACGATGGCCCCGATCGTGCCGGCGAAGACCACGAACAGCACGAGGATGCGCAGGCTCCAGAGCACGATATCGACCGGGCTGACGCGCCCGACCGAGATGCGTGGCTGGCTGCGCGCGAGCTGGGCGCCGCTCACTTCGGCCAGATCTTCTTCGGGTTCTTGCCGAGGTCGTAGGTTTTCGGATCGGCCGAGGTGAACTCGAGCACCGACGGCTTGAACTGTGCGCACTGGCCGTTGGCGTCGCAGGCGATCGGCCCACTGATGCCTTCGAACTTCGTGTCGAAGATCGCGTCGCGCAGCGCCTTCTTGCCGATATAGAGATTGCCGGCGCTGTCGGTCTTGGCGACCTTCTCGATCGCCTTCATCGCCAGCATGGCGCCGTCATAGGCATTGGCGTGATAGCCCGAGATCGGACCCTCGTTGTACGTCTTCTTGTACTCGGCGACGAAGTTCGGATAGTCCTTGCCCATCGCGTCGGCGGAGATGTCGGGATAGCCGATGCGGAAGCCCACCACGGACGGTCCGGCGGCCTCGATGAAAGCCGCGGAGGCGAGCGATCCGCCGCCCAGCAGCACAGTCTTCTCGAGACCCGGCGTCTCCTTGGCCTGGCGCAGCACCTGCGCCGCGGCGGCAGTGAACAGCGGGAAGTAGATCAGGTCCGGCTTCTCGGACGCGATCTTGGTCAGCAGCGGGTGCATGTCCACGTCGTTCGGGGACACCGCTTCCTGCGACAGCACCTTGCCGCCCAGCTTGGTGAAGTTGTCAGCCATCACCTGCTGGAGCTGCTGCGCGTACGGGCTGCCGTCGTGCACGGTCACCACGGTCGCAGCCTTCAATCCTTCCCGCGCGTAGGTCGCGTCGGCCTTGCCCTGCTCGCTGTCGCTGAACACGGTGCGCACGAAGCCGGCATATTGCGGACCGCGATTGGGTGCGGTCAGCGCCGGTGCCGTGCAGGCCGTGCCGATATCGACGATCCCTGCCTGCCACAGGATCGGCGCGCCGGGCGTGGCGACCGAGGAGCAGGCGGGGCCGAGAACCACCACGGTCTGCGGATTGGCGGCGAGCTTGGTCGCGGCGGTCTGGCCGCCTTCCGCGTTGCACTGATCGTCCTCGGCGTTGAGCTTGAGCGGGTGACCGAGGAGCTTGCCGCCGACCGTCTTGAAGGCGAGTTCGACGCCGCGCTTCTCGTCGAGCCCGAGGGCGGTGTCGGCGCCGGAGAGAACCCACATGCCGCCGATCTGGATCGGAGCGTTCTTCGGGATGCGGATGACGCCGATCTCGTCGGTCACCGGGCCGAGTGTCTGTGCGGCGTTTGCGGGGGCTGGGCGTGCGACCGCCAGGGCGGTGGTCGCGAGCGTGGTTGCCAGCAGGATGCGTCGCAACGTGCGTGACCGCGTCATGCTCTCCGGCATACGGAACCCCGTCATGCGCTCCGGCA
The DNA here is from genome assembly GCA_017304945.1 of Rhodospirillales bacterium. Taxonomy (GTDB): domain Bacteria; phylum Pseudomonadota; class Alphaproteobacteria; order Acetobacterales; family Acetobacteraceae; genus Rhodopila. The sequence goes on along the minus strand of JAFKLG010000081.1, from coordinate 38,400 downwards.
TGCGTGACCGAGTCGGCGTCTTCATCGGCTTTGCCCCCGTTCAGTTCATTGTGGTTTGGCCGTCAGTTCTTGCCCTCGCCTGCGGTGGCCAGCTCGATTGCGCGGCGAAGCATGGTCATCGTCGCCTCCGGCGTCATGAAGCCGGCATGGGCGGTCAACGTGACGTTGTCCAAGGTCAGCAGCGGATCGTCCGCGGCCGGCGGTTCGGAGGAGAACACGTCGACTGCGGCGTGGCGGATGTGCCCGCTGCGCAGCAGGGCGACGAGCGCGGGGCCGTCCACCACGTCGGCGCGGGCCGTGTTGATCACGACCACGCCCGGCTTGGTGCGGCTGAGCTTCGCGTGGTCGATGAAGCCACGCGTCTCGTCGTTGAGCGCGAGATGTAGGGAGAGGAAGTCGCAGCGTTCCAGCAGCTCATCCAGGGAGACCATCGGCACCGGCGCGTTGAGCACCGGGGAGCGGTTCCAGGCGATCACCTCCATGCCGATGCCGCGCGCGATCCGCGCGACCTCGCGTCCGATGCCGCCGAAGCCGACGATGCCGATCGTCTTGCCGAGGAGCTGGATGCCCTCGACCTGCCGCCACTGCCCGGCGCGCACGTCCTGATGCATGCGCGCGACGCTGCGGGCGGCGGCCATCATCAGGGTGATGCTGTGTTCCGCGACCGTGGTGTCGCCGTAGCCCTTGATCGTGTCCACCACGATGCCGCAGCGTTCCGCGGCGGCGAGGTCGATGAAGCTCGAGGCGCCAGTGCCCAGGAAGACGATCCGCTTCAGATCCGTGCAGCGCGCAAGCAGGTCCGCATCGAAATAGGTGTGGTCGTTGATGCAGATATCGTAGCCGCGCAGCCGCTCGGCGACATCGGCGCCGGTTCCGGGATCGAAGGCGACGGTGATCGGGATATCGTCGGCGCGGTAGACGCGATCCCAGAGCGGCTTCAGGTCGTCGGTGCAGTCGTGGAAAATCGTTGCCATGGTGCTGCTCATGTCCTTCCGGTCAGGGGGTCATGCGCAGTGTGTCGCGCAGCGTCGTGCCGGGATAGGCGGTACGGAAGATGCCGCGCCGCTGCAGTTCGGGAACCACGGAGCGGGTGAACTGCTCGAAGCTGCCGGGGAAGACCGTGGGCGTGATGATGAACCCGTCGCAGGCTTCGCTCTCGAACATATCCTGCAACTGGTCGGCGACGCTTTCGGGCGTTCCGACGATCTGCGGCGTGAGTTCACTGGTGGCGAAATGCCGCGCCGCTTCGGCGAGCGTCAGGTTTGCGGCCTTGGTCCCCTGAACGATCACGTCCATCGATCCGGCGACCGCGGGATCGAGATCGAGTTCGGTGATCGGCTGATCGAGCGGGAAGCGCGAGAAGTCCGCGCCCAGATGGCCGGACATCACCGCGAGTCCGAGCTCCGTATCAACGAGGCTGTTCATGTAGGCCTGGCGCTCGCGTGCGATCGACTCGGTCTCACCGATGATCGGGTCGAGCGACGGCAGGATCGCGCACTCTTCCGGCCGCCGGCCCGCCTTCACCACGCGGTCCTTCAGATCGCGATAGAACACCTGCATGTCGTGCTTGCTGTGCTGCAGGGTGAAGACGATTTCGCCCCAGCGCGCCGCAACGTCGCGTCCGCGCGCGGAAGAGCCGGCCTGCATGATGACCGGGCGTCCTTGCGGGCAGCGCGGCACGGTCAGCGGCCCGCGGCTGCGGACATGGCGTCCCTCGAACTCCGCGTAACGCACCTTGTCGACATCGGCGAAAATGCCCGCCTTCTTGTCGAGCACGAGCGCATCCGGCTCCCACCCGTCCCACAGCGCGCAGCAGGCCTGCAGCACTTCCTCGGCGATGTCGTAGCGCGTGTTCTTGTCGGGCAGGCCGGTGAGGCCGAAGTTCCGCGCCTCCGACGTGGCGGCCGACGTCACCACGTTCCAGGCGACACGACCGTTGCTGATCATGTCGAGCGTGGCCAGCACGCGGGCGAGTTGATAGGCGTGATGGAAGCTCGTGGAGATCGTGGCGCCGAGGCCGATATGCTGCGTGACGCGCGACATGATCGCGATCAGCGGCAGCGGATCGAGCAATCCCATCTGGCCGCCGCGCCCGAGATGCGTGGCGTAGCCGCCGCCATGCGCGTCGTAGATGCTGGAGATATCGGCGAAGAACAGCGCGTCGAAGCAGCCGCGCTCGAGCACGCGGGCGACGTGTTCCCAGGCGGCGGGATCGAGGAAGGCGTTTTCGGTTTCGGGATGCCGCCACATGCCATGGTGATGACAGGTTGGACCCGCGAGCAGGAATGCCATCAGGTGCATCTGCTGCTTCCGCATTAGGCAACTGCCTCCGTCTCGCCGTGCCTCAGGTCCGCGGATTTGCGTGCTGGAGGCAGTTGCTGAACAAGGGTGCAAGTCGCTTGCCAAAGCTGCGAAACGTCGGCGGCAGATGCCTCGACGATGGTCAGAGGCACCTTTCCACGGCAGTGTCGGAGAGGTCCGTCCGTGATCGCCGCAGGCCCAGGGGGACACGCGCGATCGCGCGCTGGTCTGCACCGGCGCGCATCGGGAAACACGACGTATGAGGAAGGATGGTAGCGGCGGACGGATTTGAACCGCCGACCAAGGGATTATGATTCCCCTGCTCTACCGCTGAGCTACGCCGCCATCCGGTGAGGCGCGGGAGATAGCCCTGTCCCCCGTCGTCGTCAACCGCCGTCCGGCCGGCAGATGAACCCGCCGCCCAACACGCGCTCCCCGTCATAGAAGACACAGGCCTGGCCGGGGGCGGGAAGGGCCGGGGCATCCAGCCGCACCACCGCACCGTCGCCGGTCGCCACCACGGCCGCGGGATGCAGCGCATCGCGCGCGCGCAGCTTCACGGCGCAGCGCAGCGGGACGGCCGGGGGCGGCACCAGCCAGTTCACCTCGCGCAGCCGCACCACGTCGGTGCCCGCGGCGCGTGGGCCGATCACGACGCGGCGCGTCTTCGGATCGGTCGCCAGCACCACCTGCTTCTGCCCGCCCAGCTGCGCCGCCGGCCCCAGGCGCTTGCCCTGGCCCACCGTGTAGCGCGCGATCCCCTCGTGCCGGCCCAGCACCGCCCCGGCGGCATCGACGATCTCGCCGGGGGCGAGCGCGTCCGGCCGCAGCTTGCCGACCACGTCCATGTAGGAGCCGGCGGGCACGAAGCAGATGTCTTGGCTGTCCGGCTTCTCGGCCACGCCGAGGCCCAGCCGGTCGGCGACCGCGCGAACCGCCCGCTTGTCCGGCATGCTGCCCAGCGGGAATGCGCAGGACGCGAGCTGGTCGCGCGTGGTGGCGAACAGGAACCAGCTCTGGTCCCGCGCCGGATCGACCGCGCGATGCAGCTCCGGCCCGTCGGGGCCATCGACGCGGCGCACGTAGTGTCCGGTCGCCAGCCGGTCGGCGCCGAGATCCCGGGCGAGTGCCGTCAGATCGGCGAATTTCACGGTCTGGTTGCAGCGCACGCAGGGCACCGGGGTCTCGCCCGCGGCATAAGTGTCGGCGAAATCCGCGATCACCGCCTGGGCGAAGCGGGTCTCGGCGTCGATCACGTAATGCGGGATGCCCAGCCGGTCGGCCACGCGCCGCGCATCATGAATGTCCTGCCCGGCGCAGCAGGCGCCCTTGCGCCCGGTCGCCGCGCCATGGTCGTAGAGTTGGAGCGTGACGCCGATCACCTCGTGCCCGGCGTCCCGCAGCAGGCCTGCGACCACGCTGCTGTCCACGCCGCCGGACATCGCCACGACGTATCTCATGGCGTGCACCGGGGGGGCTGGGCCATGGTCAGTCCATCAGGTTCCGGGTTGCGGCCGGAAGCTTGACCACCAGACCGTCCAGCGCCTCGGTCATCACGATCTGGCAGCCGAGACGGGAGGTCTCGGTCAGGCCGAAGGCGAGGTCGAGCATGTCTTCCTCGTCCTCGGTCGGTTCGGCGAGCTTCTTGAACCAGGCGCCGTCGACGATCACGTGGCAGGTGGAGCAGGCGAGCGAGCCCTCGCAGGCGCCTTCGATATCGACGCCATGCTTATGGGCGATCTCGAGCACCGAAAGGCCGAGCGGCGCGTCGACTTCGCGACGTGTGCCGTCGCGCTCGATGAAAGTCATCTTCGGCATATGGTTCAGGCCTCGGCCAGTCGTTCGGTCGCGGGGCCGGCGGCCCCATCCTGTGTCGCGGCGTCTTGTGCCGCGGCCAGTGCAGCCGCGGCGTAGTCGATGTCGGCGGGCGAGGTAAAGCGTCCGATCCCGATACGCAAGGTGCGGGATGCGGCCTCCACGTCCAGCCCGAGCGCGCGCAGCACGTAGGAGGGCTCGATCGCGGCGGAGGAGCAGGCGGAGCCGGTGGAGACGCAGAGCTCCGGCAGCCGCTCCAGCAGCCGCGCGGCCGGGGTGGGGAAGGTCAAGTTCAGGTTGCCGGGAATCCGCGCCGCCTCGCTGCCGTTGAGCCGCAGGTCCGGAATGGCGGCGCGCAGCCGCGCGAACAGCGTGTCGCGCATCCCGCGGATCCGGGTGGCATCCTCGGTCAGTTCAAGCCCGGCGAGGCGGCAGGCTTCCCCCAGCCCGACGATCAGCGGCGTCGGCAGCGTGCCGGAGCGGAGGCCGCGTTCCTGCCCGCCGCCCGAGAACAGCGGGGCGATCCGCACCCGCGGCCGGCGGCGCACGAACAGGGCGCCGACGCCCTTCGGCCCGTAGATCTTGTGGCCGCTGATCGAGGCGAGGTCGACGCGCCAGCCGGTCAGGTCCAGCGGGATCTTGCCGACCGCCTGGGCGATGTCGGTGTGGAACAGCGCGCCCGCCTGCTTGGTGATGGCGGCGAGTGCGGGGATATCCTGCACCACGCCCGTCTCGTTGTTCACCGCCATGACGCTCACCAGCAGCGTGGGCTCGGTCAGCGCGTTTCGCAGCGCGTCCGGGTCCAGCAGCCCGTCGGGCTGGACCGGAAGGAACACCGGCTCGAACCCCTCGGCCGCGAGGTCCGCCACCGCTTCCAGGACGCATTTGTGTTCGGTCGCGACGGTGATCACGCGCCGCCGCTGGTCGCCCATGGTGCGGGCGTGGCGGGCAGCCCCCTTGATCGCGATGTTGTTGCTCTCGGTCGCGCCGGAGGTGAACACGATCTCCTTGGCGTCGGCGCCGACCAGGGCGGCAACCTCGGCGCGGGCCGCCTCGACCGCCGTCTCGGCGGTCTGGCCCATCACGTGTTCGGCGCTGTGGGGATTGCCGTACTCCTCCGAGAACCAGGGCAGCATCGCCGCGAGCACGCGCGGGTCGCAGCGCGTCGTGGCCTGGTTGTCCAGGTAGACCGGGCGGTTGGGGCGTGGGGGCAGGGCGGACATGGCGCCGATGTGGGGTCAGGCGGCCGGTCGCGCCAGCGCCGGCCGCAGCCGATCCGCCATGCGCGCATAGGCTGCGGCGAAGGCGTCCACATCCGCCGCGGTCGCGTTCCAGGGCAGCGAGACGCGGATCGCTTGGCCGGCGAGCGGTCCCAGCCCCATCGCCGTGAGCACGTGGCTGGTCGCGACCTTGCCGGAGGAGCAGGCGGCGCCGGCGCTCACCGCGACCCCGGCGAGGTCGAGCGCGATCACCTGCGCGTCCGCGCGGACGCCGGGCAGCGCGAGGCTGGTGGTGTTGGGCAGCCGAGCCGCGTGAGCGCCGCACAGGACCGCCCCTGCCTCGATCGCGGCGCGTTCGGCGCGGTCGCGCAGCGCAGCGAGCGGGCTGGCGTCGCCCGCGGTCGCTGCCGCGGCGGCGAACCCGGCAATGGTGGCGACGGGCGGCGTGCCCCCGCGCCGGCCGCGCTCCTGCCCGCCACCGGCGATCAGCGGCGCCAGCGCGCTCACCTCGGGGGCAAGCAGCAGGGCGCCGGCGCCGGCCGGCCCGCCCAGCTTGTGCGAGGACACCGCGAGCGCGTGCGCCCCGAGGCTGCGCAGGTCCACCGGCATGCGTCCGGCCGCCTGCACCGCATCCACGTGCAGCAGCGCGCCATGCCTCCGGCAAAGCGCCGCCGCCTCGGCCACCGGTTGCAGCGTGCCCGTCTCGTTGTTGGCAAGCATCAGGCAGACCAACGCCGGGCCGCCCGCTTCGAGCAGGCGCGCGAGCGCGTCGAGGTCGGCCACGCCATCCCGATCCACCGGCAGCACGTTTGCCGACAATGCGGCGCTGCGCACCGCCTCATGTTCCGTCGCACCGACGATCAGCTGCCGGTCCCGCCCGAGCGCATGGATCGCGAGCGCATCCGCCTCGGTCCCGCCGGAGGTGAACACCACATCGGCGGGCGCGGCGCCGAACCGGGTGGCGAGCTGCTCGCGCGCATCCTCCAGCAGGCGGCGGGCCGCCCGCCCCGCGCCATGCACGGAGGCCGGGTTGCCCGTGACCGCCAGCGCCGCGACCAGGGCCGCGTGGGCCTCCGGCCGCAGCGGTTCGGTGGCATTGGCGTCCAGGTAGACCATGCTGGCTACTCGGCGGCGATTGATGGCGCGTCCTGCGCCGGCACCGGCACGGCGCGGCCCCGCACCTGGCCGTTCACCACGTCGGCGAGGCTGACGCCTTCCAGGAACAGCGCGATCTGCCGGCCCAGCTCGACCCACAAATCGTGGGTCTGGCAGCGCTCCCCCTCTGCGCCGGCGGCACCGCTGCCGAGGCACCCGCCACTGCCCATCTCGCAGCGCGTGGCGCGGATCGGCTCATCCACCGCGGCCACGATGTCCGCAATGGCGATCCCCTCGGCCGATCGGGCGAGTCGGTAGCCGCCCCCCGGCCCGCGCGCCGAGGAGACCAGCCCGGCGCGGCGCAGCTTTCCGAACAACTGCTCGAGATAGGAGAGGGAGAGTTGCTGGCGGGCGGCGATCTCCGCCAGGCAGACCGGGCCGCATTCGCACGCGCCGCCGTTCTGGGTCGCAAGATCGACCATCGCCATCACGGCATATCGTCCGCGCGTCGAGAGCTGCATCTACTTGCTCGGTGTCATCTGCTGGGCAGGCTGGCTGGTCTCCCGCTGGGCCTGCGCCGCGGCGAGGCGGCCGATGCGGGCCTCTACCTCGGTGAGTTCCGCGCGGAGCCCCTCCAGGTCCCGCAACAGCGGGTCGAGGCTGTCGTCGCACGGCATGCCGTACGGGTCGAAGCGGGGCTTGCGGGAGGGGACCTTGCGGTCGACCGGCCGCGCCGGGATGCCGACGACCGTGGTATCGGCCGGGACCGGGTCGACCACGACCGCGTTGGAGCCGATGCGGGCATTGTCGCCCACGGTGATCGGGCCAAGCACCTTCGCGCCCGCCCCGATGATCACGTTGTTGCCGATGGTCGGGTGCCGCTTGCCGCCCATGGTGCGGGCGACCCCGAGCGTGACCTGATGGTAGAGATAGCAGTCGTCGCCGATTTCCGCGGTCTCTCCGATCACCACGCCCATGCCGTGATCGATCACCAGGCGGCGGCCGAGCCGGGCGGCCGGGTGGATCTCGATCCCGGTGAGCCAGCGGGCGATATGGGATGAGAACCGGCCGAGCAACGTGAATCCCGCCTGCCAGAGCCCGTGCGAGAGCTTGTGCCAGAGCACGGCATGAACGCCCGGATAGCAGAGAAGGACTTCCAGCGACGAGCGTGCCGCCGGGTCGCGCTCCCGATAGGTCCGGATCGTCTCACGCAAGAACATGAAAGCCATGCGACATTTCCATTATGAAAGCGCGCGGCGCCTACCGTATAGTACACGAACCACGAGCGAGGTCGGCGGAGGCATCGTCTTCGACAGGCGCTCGGGTGCCGTGCAGCGAATTAGGAGGACCGCAAACCCCTCGGAGTAGCCCTGCCGGCGAGGCTATAATTTCCGACCTCTCAGGTCAACAATACGGGGAAAGGTCGTGCGGAACTGCAGTCACAAGACTGCGTTCCTATCTGGATGTGCGACGCCACGCTCGAAAATGAGTCGACGGCGTCGTTGGGGTCAAACAGACTGACAGCCAGGGCAAGGGCCGAGGTGGCCCTCGTCACGCGTGCGGTCAGATGCGACAGGAACAGGTTTCGAAACGCCATGCCTGAGGTGATGTTCGCCGGTCCGGACGGACGGCTCGAAGGACGCTACCACCATTCAAAGGAATCCGGCGCCCCAGTGGCGCTTGTACTGCACCCGCATCCGCTGCATGGCGGCACCATGAACAACCGCATCACCTATGCGATGTACCAGGCGTTCCAACGCCTTGGTTGCTCGGTGATGCGCTTCAACTTCCGCGGCGTCGGCCGCAGCCAGGGCCGCTACGATGGCGGCATTGGTGAGATCGGGGATGCTGCCGCGGCGCTCGACTGGATGCAGGCGGTGAACCCGAACGCTGGCGGGCTGTGGATCGCCGGCTATTCGTTCGGCGCCTTCATCGGCATGCAACTGCTGATGCGCCGGCCGGAAATCTCGGGCTGGGTCTCGGTCGCGCCGCCGGCCAACCACTACGATTTCGGCTTCCTCGCGCCCTGCCCCTGCGGTGGCCTGATGATCCACGGCGACACCGACGAGCTGGTGCCGGAGCCGGCCGTTCGGAAGTTGGTCGACAAGCTGAACACCCAGAAGGGCGTTCACGTCGATTACCGCGTGTTCAACGGCGCCGACCACGTCTTCGCCAGCCATGCCGAGGAGGTCGCGACGGCCGTCGAGGACCACTGCGGCAAGGCGATCGCCCGCCGCCAGATGGCGCTCGCCGCGGACTGACCTAAGCCGATCGGGTTCGGCGAAGGGCGGTGGACCCCAGGGTTCGCCGCCCTTCGCCGTTTCTGGGCCGTCGCGCGCCGCCCCGGGCGCCGCCAAGGCGCCCCGCCATGCCTTCTCCGGCCGCTCCACCCTTGTCTGCAAGTGCCGCCGCGCAGGGGGCGATGGCTCCCCCGCAGGTTCCGCCGGGCCGCCCAACGCTCTCAGAGCGGGCGTCGCGGGCCCCCCGCGCGGGCAACGCCGCGCGTCGCATGCATAGGTGTATGGGTTAGATTTGGTTGTCGACGGGGCTTGGGGACGCTATATCTTGTGTCGACCGAACAGCGGGACAACACGAGATGGATGGTAGCATCGCCGGCCTGGATGACCTCCTGTCTGCGGCCTCGCACGCGCCGGTTGCTGCGCGTCGACATGCGCAGCCCGGAGGCCCCGCCGCCGCTGCGCGCAGGAACACGCCGCCCGGTGCGTCCTTCGGGGAAGCGCCGGTGCCCGCCCGCGCCCTCGATCCCGGCATGGGAATCGCCGTCGGCCGCCGTACCGTGTTCCGCCCCGAGGACCAGGAGGATTTCGGCCGCGTCGCCGACCGCGTGGCGACGGGGAACCTCGCGTTGCTGGGCCGGGATGACCCCGCCGTCCAGTCCGAACGCGCTCGTCTGCGCAATGCGATCGCCTCCGGCGCGCTGCTGACCTCCGGCCGGCATCTGCAGCATGGCGATGCCGACCAGCCGTCGCGCAACATGGAGGTGTTCACCAACTGCGCCACGGCAGCCTCCTCCTTCGCCAAGTTCTACCTGCTGCTGAACGGCTCGGGGGTCGGACGCAGTTATGACGATGCGCTGATGGCGGTGGATTGGTCCAACGCTCCGGACCTGCTCGTGTTTCTCTCGTCAGACCACCCGGATCATCCCGCCCAGTCCGACCGGCGGGACTGGTTCGCCGGCGAACTCGGCCTCGGCGCCGCCGACCTGCCCGGCTTTCTCGCCCGAGAGATGCTGGCGAGCCTCGCCGACGCCCCCGCCGGCGCCATCCTGCATCGTGTCGCCGACAGCCGCGAGGGTTGGGCGAAGGCGATCGAGCTGCTGGAGGCGCTCGCCTTCCAGGGGGCCCGCGACCGCTGCGTCGTGTTCGACCTGTCCGCGGTGCGCCCGGCCGGCAGCCCGATCCGTGGCATGCAGGGGCGGCCGGCCTCCGGCCCGATCTCTCTGTTGCGCGCCTTGCTGGCGATCCGCCGCGACGTGATCACGCCGGCGCGTCACCGCGACCCGGCGGCGGAGGAGATGCAGCCCTGGGAGCAGGCGCTGCGGCTCGACCATCATCTGTCCGTTGAGGTGCAGGTCGGCGGCGCACGCCGCGCCGCGCGCATGGCCACCAAGTCCTGGCGCGACCCCGGCGCGCTGCGCTTCATCCGGCTCAAGGAGCAGGGCGGGCTGTGGACCGCGAACAACTCCGTGATGGTCGATGCCGAGTTCTGGGATCGCGTGCGCCAGGGCGACCTCGCCGACAAGCTGACCCAGCACGCCGTCGCGGTGTTCGAGGAAGCCACCCGCTGCGCCTTCGTCAACGGCGAGCCCGGCTTCATCAATGGCGACCGGCTGGAGGACCACCGCACCGGATCGGCCTGGCAGCGCCCGGTCGACACCGATGGCAGCGGCTTTCGCAGTCTCCGCTACCGGGTCGCGCACGCCGCGCCGCTGCTGGCGGAACTCACCCGCCGCGCCGCCCGCTCGCACTTCCCGGCCACCACCAACCCGTGCGGCGAGATCACCCTGCATGTCACCGGCGGCTATTGCGTGATCGCCGACTTCGCGCCGCTCCTCGCCTGCCCGGTGCCGTTCGAGCAGGTGACGCCCGGCGCCCCGGCCGCCGACCTCGCCGCCGCCTGGGATGACCGGGTGGAGGACGCCGTGCGGCTGGGCGTGCGGTTCCTGATGCGCGCGAACACCATGGACAGCCTCTATGCGCAGGAGGTGTTGCGCACCAACCGGATGGGCATCGGCCCGACCGGCCTGCATGAGTATGCCTGGATGCGCTTCGGGCTGAGCTTCCTCGATCTGCTCGACCCCGCGAAGTCGGCGCCGTTCTGGGCGATGCTGGAGCATCTCTCCAGCGCGGCGAAGGAGGAGGGCGACCGCTACGCGCGCGAACTCGGGCTGGTGCGGCCGGTCACGGTGACCACGATCAAGCCCTCCGGCACGATCAGCAAGCTGTTCGGCCTGACCGAGGGCGCGCATTTGCCGGCCCGCGCGCAATACCTGCGCTGGGTGCAGTTCAAGGGCACCCGCGATGCGGCCACCGGGGAATGGGCGCCCGGCTCCGACCCGCTGCTCGCCGAGTATGAGACGCGTGGCTATCCGCTGCGCACGCTAAAGACGTTTCCCGGCATGACGATCGTCGGCTTCCCGACCGTGCCGCTGATCATGCGCCTGGGCCTCGCCGATCGGCTGGTCACGGCGCCGGAGGCGACGCCGGGGCAGCAGTATCAGTGGCTGCGCCTGCTCGAGCGGCACTGGATCGGCCCCACCCAGGGCAATCAGGTCAGCTACACGCTGAAGCTGTTCACTGATCGCCACGACCTGGAGGCGTTCCGCCAGATCGTGCTCTCCGAACAGCCGGAGATCCGGTGCTGTGCGGTGCTGCCGACGCGTCCGGACCATGCGCTGGGCTATGAGTACCTGCCCGAGGAGGAGATTCCGGCCGACTCCTTCGCGGCCCTGGTCGCGCAGATCGATGCCGCCGAAGCCCGCGAGGCGGTCGACATGGCGCATCTGCAGTGCGCGAGCGGCGTCTGCCCGATCTGACGGACGAGCAGAGTCCCCCCCGTCCGAGGAATCTGCCGAGTTCCCCCGGTTGGAGGGGCGCGCCGTGTCCCCCCGATCCGAGGGACGCGCCGCATGCCTTCCGTGTCATGGCCGGCGCGGGCCGGCCATCCACGACTTCGGTCCCCGCCGGCGGTCACTCATCCAACCGTCCCCGCCGCCGGTCACTCACGTCACCACCCGCCCGCCGGTCATCGGGGCCGGAACCCCGGTGGTGCCCGGGAAACTGAGCGGCAGGCCCGCCAGCGTCCGCGCCGCCAGGAACCCGAAGCACTGTGCCTCCAGCGCGTCGCCGTCCCAGCCCACCGCCTCCACCGGGTCGACGGCGGCGCCCAACGCCGCGCGGAGCGCCGCCATGATCGCGGGGTTCCGCCGCCCGCCGCCGGTGACCAGCCAACGCAGCGGCCGCTCCGGCAGCACGCTCGTCGCGACCGCCCCCGCCGTGAATGCGACCAGCGTCGCCGCCCCGTCTCCAGGCGACAATTGGTCCAGCCCGCTCGCCTCCAGCCGGCGCGCGAAATCGAGCCGATCCAGGGATTTGGGCGGCGTGCGGGCGAAATACGGGTCGGCCAGCAGCCGGTCGAGCACCCCGGCATCGACGCGGCCGGACCGGGCGAGCGCCCCGTCCTGGTCGTAGGCGGCGCCGGCGTGTCGCGCCGTCCAGTCGTCGAGGGGACCGTTTCCGGGGCCGGTATCGAACGCGAGCAGCGTGCCGTCCCGCCCGATGAACGTGACGTTCGCGACCCCGCCGACGTTCAGCACGGCGAGAGGCTTCGGCATCTCCGCCGCCAGCGCGGCATGGTACACCGGCGCGAACGGCGCGCCTTCACCACCGGCCGCCACGTCGGCACTGCGGAAGTCGAACGCCACGCGCATGCCCGTCTGAGCCGCCAGCCGCGCCGCATCGCCGACCTGCCAGGTTCGACGGTGCTGCGGCTGGTGCAGGACCGTCTGGCCATGAAATCCGATCACGTCCGCGGGACGTCCCAGCGCGGCCACCGCGGCGATATGCGCGTCCGTCAGGCGCGCCACGGCCGAGGTCAGGTCCGGGTCGTCCGCCGCCAGCGTGGGCGCGCGGGTCAGCAGCCGCCGCAAATCGGTCCGCAAAGTCGCGTCGTATGGAATGGTCAACGTTGGTCCAAATGCGACGATCCGCTCGCCATCGGTCTCCAGATAGGCCGCGTCGACCCCATCCAGCGACGTGCCGCTCATCAGCCCGATCGTTCGCAGCATTTTCCCCGCCCGTTTGCTGTGCTACCCGCTGCGACCCTTGATAACTGGGCCGGCGGGTCATGGTGAACAGCGACTTCCTGACCGAAGCCACGCAACGCGGCTTCATCTTTCAATGCACCGACACCGAGGGCTTGCGCGCGCGCATGGCCCAGAGCCCGATCACGGCCTATATCGGCTTCGACTGCACGGCCGACAGCCTGCATGTCGGCAGCCTGGTGCAGATCATGATCCTGCGGCTGCTGCAGAAGCACGGCCACACGCCGCTCGTCCTGATGGGCGGCGGCACCACGCGGATCGGCGACCCGTCCGGCAAGGACGAGTCCCGCCAGCTCCTGACCGACGCGCAGATCGCCGCCAACATGGCCGGCATCCGCCGCTGCTTCGCCCCGTTCCTGCGGTTCGGAAACCAGCCGAGCGACGCCTTCATGGCGAACAATGCGGAGTGGCTGGACGCGCTGGGCTACATCCCGCTGCTGCGCGACGTCGGCGTGCATTTCACCGTCAACCGCATGTTGAGCTTCGACTCGGTCCGCCTGCGGCTCGAACGCGAGCAGCCGCTGACCTTCCTCGAATTCAACTACATGATCCTGCAGAGCTATGACTTCCGCGAGCTGCACCGCCGGCACGGCGTGGTGCTGCAGATCGGCGGCTCCGACCAATGGGGCAACATCGTCTCCGGCATGGAGCTCGGCCGCCGTACCGATGGCGCGCAGCTCTACGGCCTGACCACGCCGCTGATCGCCACGGCGTCGGGCGCCAAGATGGGCAAGTCGGCCCAGGGCGCGATCTGGCTCACCTCCGACCGGCTCCCGGCCTATGACTACTGGCAGTTCTGGCGCAACACCGAGGATGCGGATGTGGGCCGCTTCCTCAAGCTGTTCACCGACCTGCCGCTCGACGAGATCGCGCGGCTCGAGGCACTCGGCGGCGCCGAGATCAACGAGGCCAAGAAGGTGCTGGCGACCGAGGCCACGGCGCTCGCCCATGGCCGCGAGGCGGCGGAACTCGCCGCCGAAACCGCCCGCCGTGCCTTCGAGGCGGGCGAAGCCGCCGAGACGCTGCCCTCGGTCGAGGTGCCGCAGGCGGAGCTCGCGGCGGGCATTCCGGCCTTCCGCCTGTTCACCCTGGCCGGCCTGGCGGCCAGCAACGGCGAGGCGCGCCGGCTGATCCGTGGCGGCGGTGCGCGGGTGAATGACGCGCCGGTGTCCGACGAAGCCCTGACGATCACAGCCGCCGACATGCGCGAGGGCGCGATCAAGCTCTCGGCCGGCCGCAAGCACCATCGGCTGGTGAAGCCCGTCTGAGACCGCTGCCCGCGTCGATCTCCGGCGCGGGCCTCGCCGCCGTCCACCCACGCCAGCGGCCTGCCACCGCGACGCCCGGTCGCGTCAAGGCACCTGTATGCGCGAGGGCGGATTGGTCTGGCCCTCCTGCCGTCGGATGCGCCGAAGCCGCCGGTCCATTGCCGGCGTGCATTGCCGACCGCCGCGCACCGGCCCAAGGTTCGGGGGAGCAAAGCGCGGGGATGACCGATGGCGAAAGTGGTGCTGGTGACCGGAGCACAGCAGGGGATCGGGGCGGCCACCGCCGTTGCCTTCGCTGCCGTCGGCTACGACGTCGCGGTGAACTGGCTGGACGACGAAGCCGCCGCCGATGCCGTCGCCGCGCGGGTGCGTGACGCCGGCCAGCGGGCGCTCACCGTCCGCGCGGATGTCGGCGACATGGAGCAGATCGCCGGGATGGTGGAGACGGCCGTGTCGGGTCTCGGCGGCCTGGACGTGCTGGTCAACAATGCCGGCGTGTTCCCGCGCGTGCCCTTTCTCGAAATGACGCCGGCGCAGTGGGATTTCGTGCACGGCATCAATCTCAAGGGCACCGCCTTCTGCGCCCAGGCCGCCGCGCGCGCCATGATCGCCGCCGGGACCCGAGGCAGCATCGTCAACCTGAGCTCGCGTGCGCTCTCCGGCACGCCGCTCGGAGTCCACTACTCGGCCACCAAGGCCGGGGTGGTGGGGCTGACCCGCGCCATGGCACTCGCCCTGGCCCCGCACGGGGTCCGGGTGAACGCGATCGCCCCCGGTCTCACGGACACGGCGCAACCGCGCTACGGCAACACCGACGCCGAACTCCAGGAAATGGCGAAAGCGGTGCCGCTCGGTCGCATGGCGAGTCCGGCGGACATCGCCGGCGTCGCGGTCTTCCTCGCCTCGGACGCCGCCGCCTACATGACGGGCGAGGTCGTGCACGTGAACGGCGGCGCCTACATGGGCTGACCCGCCCGCGCGCGTCCGCGCCGGCAGGGAATTCTTCACCTCTCGGGCCCATGCTCGCGCAATGTGGCGCGGCGCCGTCCTGCCCTCGACCGATCTCTCGCTGGTGCATGCGGGCTTTGCCCTGCTGCTCGCGACCCTGCTCGGCGCGGCCCTGCTCGCCCCGGCCCTCTACTGGCTGCTCCTCGGCGCGACGGTCGCTGCCGCGCTCGCGGCCGTGGCGCTGCGCCACCTGCCCGCGCTGTGCGCCGGCTGGCTGCTGGTCGCGGGCGCCACGCCCGAAATGGCGCTCACCGATCTGGTCGGTCCCGCCGCCTTCCAGGCCACCATCGCGGTCGTGAAAGGGGGGGCGATCGTGCTGGCCCTCGCTTGTGCGTGGCGGTGGGGGCCGCGTCTCGATGCGGCGAGCCCCGCCTGGGGATTCCTGGCGATCGGGGCCTGGGGACCGTTGCACGGGCTGCATCCCGGCCTGAGCCTGGCCGACAGCGTCCGCTCGCTGCTGGGCTCCGTCGCGCCCTACGCCTTCGGCTTCGCCCGCCTGCCGATGGCCTGGTGCAACGCCATCCTGTGGGCCGTGCCGCGCGCGCCGCTCGTCGCCGTCGCGGCCGGAGGTCTGCTCGCCGCACTCGGGCTGCGCCCGCTCTTCATCGACAGTGGCGGGTGGCGCCTGGCCGGGACCGGCCATCCGGCGTTCCTCGCCGGTGTCTGCCTCCCCGCCATCTACGCCGGGCTGATCGCCCATTGGCGTACCGGCAGGGCGCAGGACGCGGCGCTTCTTGGGGCCAATCTGCTGATTCTCGTGCTGACCGGCGCCCGCGCCCCGCTCGCCTATGCGATCGGCGTCACCCTGGTGGCGCTGGTCGCCGTACCGTCGCCGCGCGTGCCCCTCCGCCGCCGGCTGCTCCTGCTGTTCGGAGGCGGCCTCCTGCTGGTCCCGCTGCTCCTGTTCGCGCACGACCTGTCGACCGTGCGGGTGTTCAACCTGCTGACCAACGATCTCGGGAATCTCAGCGGCCGCGAATACCTGTGGCCGTCCTTCCGCGCCGCCGCCGCGCAATCACCGTGGTTCGGCTGGGGGCTGGGGGCGGGCAACGTCATCATTGCCCCGGAAAGCCAGATTGCCCGTCTGCTCCACACCTGGGCAGCCCACAACGAATACCTGCGGATGGAGGTGGAGGGCGGGCAGGTAGGGCGCATCCTGCTGATCGGCCTCTTCATCACCTGGGTCCTCCGGCGCAGTGCGGCGCTGGCCTGCGCGGAGCGCCGGATCATCCGTCTCGTGTTCCTGGCCTTCGCCGCCCACGCCTTCACCGACAACGTGCTGATCTCCACGCCCGCCTGTGTTTTGTTCGCGTTTGCGACTGCGATCTTTGCCCGTGGGGAATGTGAGGCGCGAATGCGTTCTGGCTTGCGAGACAGCGGCGGAAAGGCGTAGGGAACGCCGCAGATCGGCCCGAGGATCACCTGAATGCGCCGCCTCACCTCCTTGTTCCTGCTCCTTTTTATGCTGGGGGCTGCGCCAAGGCTGGCGCATGCCGGTGGCGGCATCGCCTTCGTCATCAATTCGGCCGGGGCGTCCGTCAGCGTGGTCGACATGGCGACGAAGCAGGAGGTCCGGCGCATCCCCGTGTTGCGGGAGCCGCACCACCTGATGCTCAGCCCCGACGGCAAGAGCCTGCTGGTCGGCGACACCGTCGGCAACGAGATGCTGTTCCTCGATCCGGCCACCGGCGCGCTGCAGAAACGGATGCCCTGCGCCGACCCGTATCAGCTGGGATTCAGCCCGGACGGCAAGTTCCTGGTGGTGAATGGTCTCGCCCGCAACCAGGTGGACGTCTACGACGCGGCGACGATGACGCTGGTGAAGCGCTTCCCCGTCTCCAAGACGCCCAGCCATCTCGACTTCTCCCCCGACTCCAAGCGCGTCTTCGTCAGCCTGCAGGACACCGACCGGCTGATCGCGTTCGACCTGACCAACATGACGGTGCTGTGGGACAAGCCGGTGGGGAAGACGCCGGCCGGCGTGCTCTGGCATGACGGAACCATCCTGGTCGCCGACATGGGCACGGACCATCTGGCGCAGGTGGATCCGAAGGATGGCCGCGTCATCGCCGACATCAAGACCGGCCGCGGCGCGCACAACCTGTTCCTCTCGCCCGACCGCAAGATCATCTGGGTGAACAACCGCGCCGGCGGCACCACGGTCTCGCTCGACGCCAAGACGTTGCAGCCGATCCGCACCTACAAGATCCCGGGCGGCCCGGACGACATCGCTTTCGCTCCCGACGGCAAGCTGTGGATCACCCGCCGCTGGGCGGAGAAGGTGGCGGTGCTCGACCCGGCCACCGGCGAGTACGCGACGGTGAATGTCGGGCGCTCCCCGCACGGGATCTTCCTCAACCCGAACGCGCCGTCGCCGACGCCCGTCGCCAGCCGGTGACGCCATGCAGGACCCGTTCGACCTGACGGCGGGCTGGTTGCAGGAACACCTGCTGATCCCGCTGCTCTACGAAACCGGCCTGATGAACTGGGAGGATGTCTCCTACGGCTGGGCGCTGTTCGCGGTCTACGGCGCGGTGCAGGTCGCGGTGACCTTCGCCGTCTGCCTGCCGCTCGAGCATTGGCGCCCGGTCGAGCGCTGGCCGGACAGCAAGGCGGTCTGGGTGGACGCGCTCTACACCGTGCTGTCGCGCGTCGGCATCCTGCCCTTCGTCACCTACGTGCTGTTCTACCGCATCCAGGTCTGGGCCAACGGCACGCTCGCCGACCATGGCTGGGTGCCGCCTACGCTCGAGCGGATGTTTCCGTTCCTGATGGGCGAGCAGGTGCTGACCTTCGTGGTCTATGCGATCATCCTGGACTTCGCGGAGTATTGGCGGCACTGGCTGTCGCACCAGTTCCGCTGGTGGTGGGCGCTGCACTCGCTGCATCACGCGCAACGGCAGATGACCTTCTGGTCGGATGACCGCAACCACCTGCTGGACGACGTGATCGCCTTCGTGTGGTTCGGCGTGATCGCGCTGCTGATCGGCGTGCCGCCGCTGCAGTTCCCGCTGCTGGTGCTGGTGCTGCGCTTCCTCGAGAGCCTGTCGCACGCCAATGTCCGCCTGTCCTTCGGCTGGCTGGGAGAGCGGCTGCTGATCTCGCCCCGCTTCCACCGCGCGCATCACGGCATCCTCGCCGCGGGCCAGCGGAGCTGCAATTACGGCGCGGTCTTCCCCTGGTGGGACATGATGTTCCGCACCGCCGATTTCAGCCGCGACTACGTGCAGACCGGCGATCCCTCGGGGGAGGAGGCGTTGGCGACCGGCACCTATGTCGAGCAGCAATGGGCCGGGGTCCGCCGCTTCCTGCGCAGCTTCCGCCGCCGTCCGGCGGCGCGGTCCGGGGGCGTCGCCCGCAGCGTGTGAGCGGGGGGCTGACCGGCCGTCTGCCGCCGTGCCGTTCGCGGCGTCGTCTCCCGGAGGTTCCGGTTCCGATCGATGTGCCTCAGGAAGTCGTGGATGGCCGGCACAAGGCCGGCCATGACACGAGAGGGCGGGTGGCCGGCCATGACACAAGCGTGGGTGCCCGACCGTAGCACGAGTGGCGGGGCGGCCATGCCGCGACGACACCGGCCATGCCGCCGTTCCGACGACGTCAGAGCTTGATGCGGATCCCGGCCACCGCCGACGCTCCGGGGGTCTGGTATCCGTTCACCGGCTCGAACCGCGAATCGAAGATGTTTCGCCCGTTCGCATAGAGCTGGACCCCCGGCTTCACCTCGTACGTGACGGTGAGGTTGGCGAGCAGTCCCTGCTGCGACGTGCCGTTGCCGATCCCCAGGCTGTCATTGCCGTACAGGTAGTCCCGGAACGCGCCGGTGTAGAGCAGCTCCGGCGCGATGCTCAGGCCGGCGATCGGCGTGATCGTCGCGTTCACCGATCCCGTGTTCTGCGGGCGGCGCAGCAGCCGCGTGCCGTCATCCGCGTTCTGCGCATCGGTGAAGGTCCAGCTCGCGCGCAGCGTCAGCCAGCGCGCCGGACGCAGCGTCAGTTCGGTCTCCACGCCCTGGATGTGCGCCGATCCGATGTTCACGGCGGTGTAGACCGGTGAGAACACCGTGGTGATCAGGTTCTGCACCTGCTGATTGAAATACGTGGCCCCGAAACTGACGAAATCCGTTCGGCCCGCGCCGGGCAGCGTGGTGACGAAGCCGACCTCCCAGCCTTGCGCCTCCTCTGGCTTCAGCGACGGGTTGCCGACATAGCCGAAGCTGTCGATCCCATAGCGGTCGAACAGCGATGGCGCGCGGAACGCGGTGCCGTACGCGGCCTTGAACCGCGTGAGGATCTCCGGCACTTCCACGGCGCTGCCGAGCCGCCAGGTGGTTGGCGCGTTGCTGCCGACCCAGTCCTGCCGCACCTGGCCGGTCAGTGTCAGCCGTTGCCACAGCGTCGTCTGCAGCCCCGCATAGGCGGCGTTCGTCGTCATCGACGCGTTGGCATCCTGCGCGAACACCGACCCGAAGGAGCTCGTGTTCACTCGCACCTTCGCGGTGTCCTCGGTGTATTCGTAGCCGAAGGTCAGCGCGCTGGCGGACAGCGCCGCCGGCAGCGCGTCGTCGAGATGGATCGTGTTGTTCCACTGCACGTCGGTGCGGTACGAGTGGTAGCGGCTGTTGCCCTCCGCCTGGTTCGGATCCGCGGGATTGAGCCATTGCAGGTATTGCCGGTCGTCCTGCAGCCGCCCCACGAACAGCCCGGTCTCGTAGACGCCGCCGAACATCTTCGAGGTCACGCCGACCCGCCCCATCAGCGAGTCCGTCTGTCCCGTCGAGTTGGAATTGTCGAAGGTGGGGAAGCCCAGGTTGTTGAAGCCGAAGAAGGCCTGTTGCCCGCGCAGGAACAGCGACAGGCGCGTCCCCTCGATCGGCGTGTAGCCGAGGTTCAGCGTGCCGACGCGGTCGCGGAATCCTTGCGGCTTGCCGGTGTAGACCGACATGCGTTCCGGCACGGCGTCCCACCCCGTCTGGGACTGCGATTCGAGCGTTGCCGCATAGTCGATCGGGCCCTGCACGCCGCTCGCCACCACCGCGCCGCGGACCTGCGCGGGGTAGCCGCCCTGCAGGTCGCCGGTGACGTGGAACCCCGGTTCCTTTCCTTGCCGCGAGATCAGGTTGATCACGCCGCCGATCGCGCCCGATCCATACACTGCGGCCATGGGGCCGCGGATCACCTCGATGCGCTCGATATCCGACAGCGTGTCGACGCCGAAGTTGAACGCGCCGTTCGCCTCCGAGGCGTCGTTGATCGGCATGCCGTCACGCAGCACCAGCACGTGGTTGGAGTTGGTGCCGCGGATGAACACGCTCGCCTGCCCACCGGGCCCGCCCGCGGAGCTCACGCGGATGCCGGGGATCGACGCCAGCGCGTCGGTCAGCGTGTTGTAGTCGTTCACCTCGATGGTCTGGCGATCGACCACGGAGATGCTCGCCGGGATCTGTTCGAGCGGGGTCGGCACGCGCGTCGCGGTCACCACCACGTCGTTCAACTGCAGGTCGGACGCGCCTTGCCCGGATACGGTTGCCCCGTTCGAGGTGGCGACACTCGGCGCCGTCTGCGTGGATACGGTGCCCGCGCTCTGTGCGGACATCGGCGCCGCACCCTGCGCGACGTCGGTCCTGCCGCTCTGCACGGGCATGGTCCCCGCGCTCTGCGCGAAGTTGTTCCTCGCGCTCTGCACGGGCATGTTCCCCGCGCTCTGCGCGAGGGCAGGGGAGGCAAGCAAAGTAGTCGCCAGCAGCGCGAAAGTACGGCGCATGCGGTTCTCCATCGACCAGGGATCGACAGCTCGCATGCGGGTTTCTCCCCGCTGCCCGGTGCACCCCGCCCGTCGCGCGCGCGCAGTCTCGACGCCGGCCGGTCTCCTGGCTTGCGGCATGCGCAGCCCGCCTTCTCGCCGTTCGGCAATGGCATGATGGGCCGCGTTCGGTCCCGCTTCCGGAACCAGCCGCTCACAGTTGCGGGGGCAGCCGCTTGCGCGTTCCCGTTTCAGCCCTTGCGGGCCACCTGCGTCTGGTCGGACATTAGAGCCGATCGGCAGCGAGCGGAATGAGCGGCGCCGCCGCCGACCACAGGAAGCGTCCAAGAGAGAGCGGAATGATCCAGAGTGTTGCCTTCGATCCCACCGCGCCCGCGCCGCTCGACGGCCTGCGCGTCGTCGACATCTCGCGCCTGGTCGCGGGCAACATGGTCAGCCTGCAGCTCGCCGACCAGGGCGCCGAGGTGATCAAGGTCGAGGACCCCAAGGTCGGGGACCCGCTGCGCGCCTGGCGCGTGCAGGGCCTGTCCCTGCATTGGAAAGTCTACGGCCGCAACAAGAAGAGTC
The DNA here is from genome assembly GCA_017304945.1 of Rhodospirillales bacterium. Lineage (GTDB taxonomy): Bacteria > Pseudomonadota > Alphaproteobacteria > Acetobacterales > Acetobacteraceae > Rhodopila. The sequence continues at coordinate 17,023 of JAFKLG010000081.1, read as the reverse complement.
TCGCGCTCAACCTGCGGCCGCAGGCCGGCCGCGACGTGCTGATCGACCTGCTCGCCACCGCCGACGTGCTGATCGAGAACTTCCGCCCCGGCACGCTGGAGCAGATGGGCCTCGCCCCCGACGTGCTGCACGCGCGCAACCCGAAGCTGATCATCGTGCGCATCTCCGGCTTCGGCCAGGATGGTCCCTATCGCGATCGCCCCGGCTTCGGCTCCCTGGTCGAGGGGATGTCCGGCTTCGCCGCCAAGAACGGCTATGCCGACCGCCCGCCGGTGCTGCCGCCGCTCGCGATGGCCGACATGATCGCCGGCCTCTACGGTGCCTACGCGATCATGGTGGCGCGGCGCCAGGTGGAGCATGGCGGAAAGGGCCAGGTGATCGACCTCTCCCTCCTCGAGCCCATCATCTCCGTGCTCGGCGCCGATCCCGCCGCCTATCGCCTCACCGGCGAGAAGCCGCCGCGCACCGGCAGCCGCTCGCTCACCACCTCGCCGCGCAACGTCTACGAAACCGCCGACGGGCGCTTCATCGCCATCTCGGCCTCGATCCAGCAGATGGCCGAACGCCTGTTCCGCGCGATCGGCCGCGCCGACATGATCGACGATCCGCGCTTCCGCACCAACACCGATCGGATCCGCAACATCGACGCCTGCGACGGCGCGGTCGGCGACTTCATCCGCGCCCGCACGCTGGCCGAGAACATGGCGATCTTCGAGGCCGCGGAAGTGACCGCCAGCCCGATCTACGAGGTCGATCAGCTTCTCGACGACCCGCACGTCGCCGCGCGCGGCGTGCTGGTGGAGGCGCCCGACGCCGAGGCCGGATCGGTCGTCATGCACAACGTGATCCCGCGCCTGTCCGACACGCCCGGCCGCCTGCGCCGCCCGGCCCCCGGCCTCGGCGAGCACACGCGCGAGATCCTCGACCAGCTCGGCTGCGACCCGGCGCGGATCGCCGCATTGCGCGCCGAGGGCGTGATCGGGGAGGTAGGCTGATGCGCGCGGATCTGCCGGTGTGGCGCTCGTTGATGTTCGTGCCGGTGACGGCGGAGAAGTTCGTCCGCACCGGCGCCGATCGCGGCGCGGATGCGATCATCCTCGACCTGGAGGATGCGGTCGCGCCCTCGCAGAAGGCGCACGCCCGCACCCTGATCGCCGGCGCCATCCCGCAGGTCGCCCGCAACGGCGCGGACGTGCTGGTGCGCGTCAACCGCCCGTGGCGGATGCTGGTGCGCGACCTCGAGGCCGCGGTGATCCCCGGCGTCGCCGGTCTGCTGCTGACCAAGGTCGACAGCCCGGAACACGTGCTCGCGGTGGCCGAGATCGTCGCCGAACTGGAAGCCGAACGCGGCCTGGTCGCCGGCGCGGTCAAGTTCGTCGTGCTGGTGGAAACCGCCGCCGGATTCTTCCGCATCGAGCAGATCGCGCGGGCGCATCCGCGGATCGTCGGCCTCAGCCTGGGCGCCGAGGATTTCGCCGCCGATGTCGGCATGCAATCGGAGCCGGAAGGCCTGTTCTATCCCAAGCAGCACACCCTGTTCGCCGCCCGCGCCGCCGGCGTGCTGCCGATGGGCTTCGTCGGATCGATCGCCGATTTCCGCGACCAGGACGCGTTCCGCCAGATCGTCCGCCGCTCCAAGCGCCTCGGCTTCCTCTGCGCCAGCGCCATCCACCCGCTTCAAGTGGCGGTGCTGAACGAGGAGTTCGCGCCATCGGCCGAGGAGGTCGACCGCGCCCGTCGCATGGTGGCGGCCTACGACGCGGCGATGGCGGCCGGCATCGGCGCGGTGCAGTTCGAGGGCGCGATGATCGACGTGCCCGTGGTGGAGCGGGCCCATACCGTGTTGAAGCGCGCCGCCGCCCTGGCCGCGAAGGGCCGATAGCGCGTGATCGGCGGAGGCGAGTTCGCCGGAGCCGTGAATCACGCGATCAAACAAGCTGCTAGACCCTGCCCGCGAGCGAACGTGAGCCGGACAGGCTCTAGCTCGAGCCCGGGGGTCACACGAGGATCCCCGGGAGACGCGCCCGCCTACGCCTGCGCCTTCACCCGCTCCAGCCGCTTGTCGTGCCCCAGCGCGATCACCACGATCGCCGCGATCACCGGCCAGGCCGCCAGTGCGAGCAGCGCGATCATGTTGTTGCCGCCGGTCGCGTCCTTGATCAGGCCGTACATGTATGGCCCGAGGAACCCGCCCAGATTGCCCACCGAGTTGATCAGCGCAATGCCGCCCGCGGCGGCCGCGCCCGACAGCATCGCGGTCGGCAGCGGCCAGAAGGTGGGGGCGATCGCCTGCTGCCCCATCACGCCGATGATCAGCGCCACCATGATCAGCACCGGCTGCTCGATCCCGATGAAGATGCAAACGCCAAGTCCCGCGGCGCAGATCAGGCACGCCGAGGCCAGGTAGCTGGTGCGGTTGCCCGTCTTGTCCGACAGGTGCCCCCACAGGATCATCGCGAACGCCGCGAAGATGAACGGAATCGCGCTCACCAGCCCGGTCATCTCCGTCGAGATTCCGAACGCCTTGATGATCTGCGGCAGGAAGATCAGCAGCCCGTAGTTCGACACGTTCTGGCCGAAATACACCAGCGTCAGCCACCAGACGCGCGGATTGCGCAGCGCCTCGCCCAGCTCGTACCGATGCACGGCCTCCCGCTGCGTCTCCTCCTCGGCCATGCGGGCGGTGAGCCAGATCCGCTGGTCCGCGCGCAGCCAGGTCGCGTCCGCGGGCTTGTCGGTCAGCCAGAGATACACGACGACGCACATCAGGATCGGCGGCAATGCTTCGACCAGGAACAGCCACTGCCAGCCCTCCAGCCCCATCGCGTCGTCCAGCGTGGTCATCAGCCAGGCGGAAACGGGCGGGCCGATGATCAGCGAGATCACGCTGGCCGACTGGAAAATCGCCTGCATGCGCGACCGGTAGGCCGAGGGAAACCACCAGGTCAGGTACAGCACGATCCCCGGGTAGAACCCCGCCTCGGCCAGGCCCAGCAGGAACCGGATGCCGTAGAAGCTCCAATCGTTCCAGATGAAAGCGGTCAGCGCGGAGATGATGCCCCAGGTCAGCAGGATCCGCGCGATCCAGCGCCGCGCGCCCACCCGTGCCAGGATCAGGTTGCTGGGCAGCTCCGCGAGGAAGTAGCCCAGGAAGAAGATGCCCGATCCGAACCCCAGCTCCGCCTGCGTGAACCCCAGATCCTTGTTCATCGTCAGCGCCGCGAAGCCGACGTTCACGCGATCGAGATAGGCGCAGAAGTAACCAATCATCAGCAGCGGCATCAGCCGCCACGCGACCCGACGGACCGTCTCCCGCTCCAGCATGCCGGTCGGGTCCAACGGTGTCCCTCGTCCCCCGGATTGCACCGCTTGTGCCATGGCCGCTCCTCTCGTCCTTCACACCCGAAGGTGCCGTGATGGGAGCGGTATCGTCCGGTTCGCGCGATTTGCCCAGAGCCGATGATTGCAGCGTCCGACACAAGTGATCGACTTGCTTGCCCGGCGCCGCGGACGGTGATTGGCTTGCGCCAGAAACGCAGGGGAAACGTGCATGGCCGCATTGGACGCATTCCGTTCGGAAACCCGCGCCTGGCTCGAGGCGAACTGCCCGCCCGCCATGCGCACGCTGATGCCGGAGGAGGAGCAGGTTGCCGGCGGCAAGAAGGCCACCTGGGCGCGCCCCGAGCAGAAGCAGTGGCTCGAGCGGATGGCGGCCAAGGGCTGGACCGCGCCCACCTGGCCGCGGCAATACGGCGGCGGCGGACTCTCCCCGGAAGAAGCGCTGGTCCTTGAGGAGGAGATGCAGTCCCTCGGCTGCCGGCCGCCCCTGCGCGGCATGGGCCTCACCATGCTCGGCCCCGTGCTGCTGGAATACGGCACCGAGGAGCAGCGCCGCGCCCACCTGCCCAGGATCGTCACCGGCGAGATCCGCTGGTGCCAGGGCTATAGCGAGCCGGAAGCGGGGTCCGACCTCGCCAGCCTGCGTACCCGCGCCGTGTTGCAGGGCGACCACTTCCTGGTCAACGGCCACAAGATCTGGACCTCGAACGCGCATCTCTCCGACTGGATCTTCTGCCTGGTGCGCACCGATCCGGCCGCGAAGAAGCATGAGGGGATCAGTTTCCTGCTGATCGACATGGACGACCCCGGCGTCCGCCCGCGTCCGATCCGACTGATCAGCGGCAAGTCGGTGTTCTGTGAAACCTTCCTCGAGAACGTGCGCGTGCCGAAGGAGAACCTGGTTGGCCAGCTCAACAAGGGCTGGACCATCGCCAAGCGCCTGCTCGAGCACGAGCGCAAGGGCATCGGCGGGATCGGCGCGCGCGCGCAGGCGCGGTTCGAGACCCCCATGCAGGACGTGGCCAAGCACTATGTGGGGGAGGTGGACGGCCGCATCGCCGATCCCGCTTTGCGCGCGCAGGTCGCCGGCTGGCAGATGAAGAACCACGCCTTCCAGCTCACCCGCCGTCGCGCGGCGGAAGCGGCAGAGGCCGGCGCGCCGCCCGGCCCGCTCTCCGCCATGTTCAAGTACTACGCGACCGAACTGAACAAGGACCGCTACGAGGCCCTGCTCGCGGCCGAAGGCGTCCAGGGCCTCGGCTGGGAGGGGGAGGGCTTCACCGACGACGAGCTCCGCATCACCCGCGAGTGGCTGCGCTCCAAGGCCAACTCGATCGAGGGCGGCACGTCCGAGATCCAGCTCAACATCATCGCCAAGCGCGTCCTCGCTCTGCCGGACTGACGGCCCGCCGGTCCCGTCGCGGCCGCGCCCCCGCGCGATCGCCTCGGCGCCGGCCCCGCGCCCGTTCGCCTCCGGCCCATCCGTCCAAGGAACGACCAAATGCCCATGATCCTGTCCGAAGAAGCCCAGATGGTGCGGGAGACCGCCCTGGAATTCTTCCGTGAGCGATCCCCCATCACCGCGCTGCGCAAGCTGCGGGACGACAACGATGCGACCGGCTTCTCCCGTGCCCTCTGGCAGCAGATGGCGGAACTCGGCTGGACCGGCTTCCTGGTGTCCGAGGATCATGGCGGCTCCGGCTTCGGCGTCGCCGGTCTGGCCCAGGTGATGGAAGCCGCCGGCCGCACCCTCGCCGCCTCGCCGCTCCTCTCCACCGCCCTGCTCGGCGCCAGCCTGCTCGATCTCGGCGGCAGCGCGGACCAGAAGGACGAATACCTGCCGCCGCTCGTCGCCGGGGAGGCGATCCTCGCGCTGGCCCTCGAGGAAGCGGCGCACCATGCGCCGACCCGGATCGCGACCACCGCGCGGCGGGACGGCGCCGGATGGGTGCTGGATGGGCGGAAGGTCTTCGTCCTGGACGGCCATGTCGCCGATCATTTGATCGTCGCCGCCCGCACCGGCGGCGGCGCCGACGAGCGCGCGGGCATCACCCTGTTCCTCGTCCCCGGCGACGCACCCGGCGTCACCCGCAGCCGCACGATCATGGTGGACAGTCGCAATGCCGCCATCGTCACCCTGACCGGCGTCGCCGTCGGACCCGATGCGGTGCTCGGCCCGGTGGATGGCGGGGCCGACCTGCTCGACCGGGTGCTCGATCGCGCCCGCGCCGGGTTGGCCGCCGAGATGCTGGGCAGCGCGGAGGAGGCATTCGAGCGCACGGTCCAGTACCTGAAGGACCGCAAGCAGTTCGGCGTCGCGATCGGCAGCTTCCAGGCCCTGAAGCACCGGGCGGCGCAGATGTTCTGCGAGGTGGAGATCACCCGCTCCGCCGTCATGGCCGCGACCGCGGCACTCGACGAGAACGCCAACGACGCCGCCCTGCTGGCGAGCCTCGCCAAGGCCAAGGCGAGCGAGACCCTTTATCTGTGCGGCAATGAGGGCGTGCAGATGCATGGTGGCATTGGCATGACCGACGAGCACGAGATCGGCTTCTTCATGAAGCGGGCACGGGTGGCGCAGGCCACGTTTGGCGATGCCGCCTTCCACCGCGACCGCTACGCCGCGCTCAGCGGCTACTGAGCTGCGGCCGAGGCCGTCGCCAGGCGGCCGCTCGCGCCGGCAGGGCGAGCGATCAGCGGGAACTCCAGGAGGTGCGGCCGATCGGGAGGCAGGTGCCTGCCTCCGGCACGTAGTCGGGTGCTGCCGCCGGGGCGGGCGAGGGCGGCGCGTTCACCAGCGGCTGGATGCCGGTGGTCAGCCGCTCCGGGCCGCCGACCCAACCGCCGATCCGACGCCGAAGGCTGAGCAGACCGCGATGCACCGCCCAGCCGAGGCCGTCGGAGGTGGCGAGGGCACGGCGATACTCGGCCGCATGCAGCGCCTCACGGTCGGCCGCCTGCTTCACCGGGTCCGCATAGAAGCCGGCGATCTTCTCCGCCGCCATGCCGGGGCTCGCGAGCCAGGCCGGCAGGTGTGCGCTGCACAGGCGCTCCACGTCGGTGAGCAGGCGCGAGATGCCGGTGCCGGTGGCGGGGCAGGAGGTCTGGAACGCGTCGCCCACCAGCACGATGCCGTCCCGCACCGGGTTCGCCACTGCCTCGATGTCGTTCACCCGTGCCTGCACCGGCCCTTCGATCCGGAATGCCCCGAGCAGGGCGGGCAGCCGGGGGAAGAGGCGGTGGAGCATCGGGGCGGGATCCTGCCGGAAGGCGCGCACGGCCGGACTCCGGGGATCCCAATAGGTGAACAGATTGACCCGGGTCGCACCCTCGATCGGGAACATCGCCAGGTAGTCGACGCCATCCCGCTTGCCGCCGAGATGCACCAGGACCGGGGCCGGGAACGCGTCCGGCCCGGTTGGCCGGAGGCCGAAGCCGAAGGTCAGCGAGTGGCCGGCCCGACGCATCTGGCGCTCGAACCCCAGTTCGCGCTGCAGCGAGCGTTGCAGCCCGCTCGCCAGGATCACCAGCCGCGCCGTGAGGGTCTGTCCGCCGGCCAGCGTGATCGCCTGGGTGTCGATCCCGGTGGCGATGTCCACGACCCGTCCGGTCAGCCAGCGCACCGTCCGGGGGATCGCGGCACGCAGCCGCGCCACCAGGGTTTCATAGGCGAAACCGTAATGCGGCGCCTCGACCTGCCCAATCAATTTGCCCCCGGCCGCCGCCACCGAGCGGGGAATGGGCGGAAGCGGCCCGACCGCATCCTGCAGCAGGCCCAGCTGCGCGAGTTGTCCGCACTGCTCGCCGACGAGTTGTTCGGCGCGGAAGTCCGGCGGGTAGACGTCATGCATGTCGATCACCGCCACCTGCCGCCCGGCACGTCCGAGCAGGGTGGCGAGCACGGAGCCTGCAAGGCCGCCCCCGACGATGACGATCTCGAATTCGGGAGGCACGGTCGCATGCATGTCGACACCTGCTTCGTCTGGATCGCCAGGACAACGCGCCAGGTCGGCCCGGGTCGGCGCATCATTTCGGGTCGAATCGGTCCAACGTCATTAACACTCTATGTGTATCACGTCGTTGTTGGCGCGCTGCGGAGAACTCGCCGTCACCAAGCCGTAATCGTTCCAATCAATCACGAATGTCCTGGCCGTCCAGGTTCATGATCAGGATAAACTTGCAGAGTACGCCGCCACATCGGGTGCCAGACGGATTAGATCAGGGGTATGGACACGCTGATGCTTTCTGATCGCCCGCATCTCTCGCGCCCCGGTTCGGCGACCGTCCTGGTCGTCGAGGACGAGATATTCGTCCGCGAACCGATTGCCGAATACTTGCGTGATTGCGGCTATCAGGTGCTGGAGGCCGGCGACGCGCGGGAAGCAATCTCGCTGGTCGAAGGAGCGACCAGCGTCGACGTGGTCTTCAGCGACGTGCGCATGCCCGGCGACATGGACGGTTTCGCCCTCGCGCAGTGGCTCCGCGCACACCATCCGGAAGTCTCGGTGCTGCTCACCTCCGGCTACTACGCCACCCGGCAGCTCGGTGCGCCGACGCCGGATGTGAAGCTGATCGAGAAGCCCTATTCCCAGGCCCACGTCCTGCGGCGGATCAAGGCCCTGCGACCGAGTCCTCCGGTGCGGCCCTCAGCGAGGCCGGCGAGTTGACGCTCGGTTCGGCGCCCCCGCATGATCCCCCATCACAGAAGAAGGGGGGCGCCATGCACCGCATGCATGTATTGGCCAGCGCGGGAGTCGCGGCGTGGATGAGCATTGGCGCCGCCCAGGCAGCGGAACCGTTTCGGTGCGGGCGTGTCGGCGGTGACCTGACCTTCGGCCTCGAGGCGAACGTGGCCGGGCTCGACCAGCACAGCAGCAGCGCCGCCTCGGTGCGCAACATCGCGATGAACACCTACGAAACGCTGATGACGCGCGATGAGAACATGAAGCCGATGCTGCAGCTCGCCAGCGCGGCCGAGACCAGCCCCGACGGCAAGACCATCACCTTCACCCTGCGGCCGGGCGTCACGTTCCACAACGGCAAGAAGATGACGTCGGCCGACGTCCAGGCCTCCTACGAGCGGTATGCCCGGGTGGGGATCGATCGCTCCATCCTGGCGCCGGTCGATCACTACGAGACGCCGGACCCGGCGACCTTCCGCATCGTGCTGAAGGAGCCGCGGCCGACCTTCCTCGAGGCGATGTCGTCGATCACCGTGCCGATCGTGATCATCCCGTCCGAGAACCGCGACGTGCCGGCCCAGCAATTGCCGATGGTCGGCACCGGCCCGTTCCAGCTCGTGCAGTTCATGCCGGACGCGTACGTGAAGCTGAAGCGGTTCGAGGGCTACACGCCCGACACGCGCTTCACCGACCGGGACGGGTTCGGCGGCTACAAGGTCGCCTGCCTCGACACGGTGACCTTCCGCATGGTCCCCGAACCCGGCGCGCGGGTCGCCGGGCTCGAGGCCGGGGAGCTGCAGGGGGTGGAGGACGTGCCCACCATCGCCCAGAAGCGGATTGCCCAGAACAAGGACATAAGGCTGCTGAAGCTGCAGAACTTCTGGCTGAACGTGTTCTTCGGCAACTGGTCGGCGCCGCCCACCAACAACAAGGCCTTCCGCCAGGCGGTGATGGCGGCGGTCGACTTCGACGAGATCATGGAGGCGGCGAGCGACGGCGACTACAAGCCGAACCCCAGCTTCCAGTATCCCGGGACCAACTACTATACCGAGGCGGGCAAGGAGCTGCTCAACCAGCACGATGCCGCCAAGGCCAAGAAGCTGCTGGCCGAGTCCGGCTACAAGGGCGAGAAGGTGGTCCTGCTCACCAACAAGGACTACCCGTCGCTCTACAACACCGCCCTGGTGATGGCGCAGGAGCTGAAGGCGATCGGCATCAATGCCGAGTTGCAGGTGCTGGATTGGCCGACCGCCCTGCAGAAGAGCATGAAGGGCACGCCGGACTGGAACTACTTCTTCACCGGCTGGATCACCTATGTGGCCGTGGGCGGAATGCAGACCCTGCGCCCGATGGCGGAGCCGAACCCGGTCTACACCCCGCCTGACAACAAGACCGATCCGGCCTTCATGGCGGCGTTCGAGCAGGTGGCGAACGGCGCCACGCTGGAAATCCGCCAGCAGGGGTTTGCCCGCGCCCAGCAGATCGCGCTCGAGGACGCCATGGTGGTGCCGATGGGAGTGATGCCGAAAGTGCAGGGCGTGCGCAGCGGCGTGGAGCACTTCGAGCCGTTCTACAATCCACGCCTCTACAACGTCTGGTTGAAGAACTGAGGCCGGCCGCCGCGGTGGGTCGGCCCGCCGCGGCATGTCGATGGCGGCGGGAGGCGCGAAGGGGATGGCGCTCTCCCGGACGTCACCGAGCGGCAGGGGGGCGGCCGTGATTCGCCGCGCGGTCGCCTAATTTATGACACTTGGCCAGCTATTAACTGTATGGCAACAAGCCGCGCCTCACTCTCGGTGACGCGGACCCCTTTCCAGCAGCGGCCACACCGTCCCCCATGCCAAACGCCCCGTCCAGCGTCGCCGCGCCGACCCTCGTCTCGCGCCGTCTCGTCGCGATCGCGAGCCTGCTTCTGCTCGGCCTTGTCCTGGGCCTGGTGCTGTTCACGGCCCTGCGCTCGCCGTTGAAGGACGACATCGCCTGGCTGCTCTACGTGGCGCGGCGCTGGATGATGGGGCGTGAGCTCTATGTCGACGTGGTGGAGGTCAACCCGCCGCTGATCGTCTGGATCTCGGCCATTCCGCTGAAGCTGGCGGCCTGGCTCGACGTCGACACGCAATATGTGGCGATGCCGTTCTTCATCGCCGCGGTCCTCGGCTGCGCCTGGTGGACGGCGTCGCTGCTGCGGGCGATGGGCGGCATGTTCGCCGACCGCGTGCCGGTGTTCGCGGTGATCGGCACGGTGCTGCTGGTGGTGCCGGCCGGCGATCTCGGCCAGCGCGAGCACCTGCTGGTCGCGGCCATGCTGCCCTATCTCGTGCTGTTCGCCCGTTCGCTGGACGGTGCCAAGCCGGCGCTCCGGGACGCGATCCTCTCCGGCGTGCTCGCCGGCATCGGCTGCGCGCTGAAGCCGCGCTACGCCGGCGTGTTCGTGGTGCTGGAGGTGCTGGCGCTGACGCGCGGACTGCGTCCCTGGCGCGCCATGCCGCTCGCCGCCGGCACGACCATGACGGTCTATGTCGGGCTGGTCATGCTGCTCTGCCCGGCCTATCTGCGCCGCGCCGTGCCGCTGGCGGTCGCGCTGTACGGGGCGACCGACGTGCCCTTCCTGCGATTGCTGCTGGACAGCGCGCGGCTGATTTTCGGGGAGCTGGTGGCCATCGCGCTGTGCTGGGTGCGCTGGGCCAAGCTGCGGGAGCGCACGCTGCTGCTCACGCTGCTGGTGTTCGCGGTCACCAGCACGGTGATCTGCTTCCTCGACGGCAAGGACTGGTTCTACCACCGCCTGCCCGCGACCGTGGTGACCATCCTGGCCCTGCTGTGCTGGGGCGTTTCCATCCTGATCTACCGGCCGCTGCAGGAACGGCGCACCCGCCTGCCGATCATCGCGGCCGGCATCGCGATGGTCGTGTTCCTGGTCGCCGCCTTCCAGCGGCTCGAGCCGGAGGTGGTGATGGCGGTCGAGCCCGACCGCTCCGCCGTCACCCGCATCGAGGATCTCGTCCGCCGGGAACATGCCCGCACCTACATCGCCTTCTCCGAATGGATCGCCCTCGGCTTCCCGGTGGTGAACAACACCGGCGTCACCTGGGCGTCGCGCTTCGACTCCATGTGGGCGCTGAAGGGCGAGCTGTGGCGCGCCCGCTTCGACCCCAAGACCTCCAAGGAGTGGCCGATCCGGCGCTGGGTGGCGCATGACTTCATCGCCGGCTGCCCGGACATCGCGGTGGTCGATACGCGGGAGGGCGTGAACTACATCGGCGTGCTCAGCGCCTCCGACCCCGCCTTTGCCCGTGCCTGGTCGCGCTACAAGCGGATCGATGCGTTCGACGGGCTGGTGGTGTATCGCCGCGCCGCCGGCGGCTGCATCAATCCCTGGGTCGCGCAGGCTGATGCCGGCGCCGGGGAGCGCCGATAGCCGCACCTGAAAGGACGCCCGTCCCGACATGAAAAACCCCCTCCCGGAGGGGGAGGGGGGTTACGGGGCATCGAACGGCGGCAAACCGAGGAGAGCCGCCGGGGGCGGGTTGAGCGGGCTGGGGTCCAGCCGCGAGCCTCGCCAGCGTCGAGCCGCGAACGCCGGCGAGGTCAGGCCGCGAGCGCCGCCGCCTCCGCCTGCTCTGCGGCCACGCCGTCCAGCACCGCCGCGGTCGCATGCACCACCGCCGCGATCCGCACCGAGGCCTGCACCTGTTCGGCGGTCAGCCCGTGCTGGCGCACCGCCTTCTCGTGGCTCTCCATGCACATGCCGCAGCCGTTCACCGCGGACACCGCGAGCGACCACAGCTCGAACGTCCCCTTGTCCACGCCGGGACGCGCCATGACGTTCATGCGCAGCTTCGCCGGCATGTTCGGGTAGTCGCCGCCTACCAGGTGGGTGAAGCGGTAGTAGACGTTGTTCATCGCCATGATCGCGGCCGCGGCCTTGGCGGCCGTCAGCGCCTCGGCCGAAAGCTTGGGCCCGAACTCGGCCAGGATCGCCGCCGTCACCGTCTCGTTGCGGGAGGCCAGCGCCGAGGCGACGAACGTGCCGGCGCGCTGCTCCTCGCTCAGCGCCGGCTCCGTCGACAGCGAGCCGAGGTTCAGCCGGATGTCCTTCGCATACTCCGGCAGCGCGTTCTTCAGGGTGTCGAGGGACATGGATCGGTTCTCCTCAGCAGAGATGGAACCGCCCGCGCCGGGGATGCCGGACGCGGGCGGGACAGGCAGGCGCGGAACTCAGGCCGCCGGACGCAGCACGTCCTCGCCCTTGTTCCAGTTGCACGGGCACAGCTCGTCGGTCTGCAGCGCATCGAGCACGCGCAGCACCTCGGCCGGGTTGCGGCCCACCGAGAGGTCGTTCACCGAAGCGAAGCGCACGATGCCGTCCGGATCGACCACGAAGGTGGCGCGCAGCGCGACGCCCTCGTTCTTGTCCAGCACGCCGCAGGCCGAGGCCAGCTCGCGCTTGATGTCGGCCAGCATCGGGATCGGCAGGTCGCGCAGATCGTCGTGGTGCAGGCGCCAGTTCAGGTGCACGAACTCGCTGTCGATCGACACGCCGTAGACGACCGCGTCACGGTCGGCGAAGTCGGAGGCGAGCTTGCCGAAAGCCACGATCTCGGTCGGGCAGACGAAGGTGAAGTCCTTCGGCCAGAAGAACACGACCTTCCACTTGCCAGCGTCGGTGCTCGCGTCGATGTCGGTGAACGCGGTCTTGATGTCCAGGCCAGCTGCGCCCGGCTTCACGGCCTTGAGGGCGAAAGAGGGGAAGGTGTCGCCAACGGTCAGCATTCAAGTCTCCCTAGGGAACGGCGGGTTGCCTCCCTTGTATGGGCCGAGAGCCATTTGCGTTCCAATGAATGCTTTTTGACGTTTTGATCGATTTCATCGATCATGCGCCCATGATCCTCCCCAGCCCACAGCAGCTCCGCTACCTCGTCGCCCTCGCCGAATGCCGCCATTTCGGCCGCGCCGCGCTGGCCTGCGCCGTCACCCAGTCCACCCTATCGGCCGGCCTGCTCGCGCTCGAGCGGCAGCTCGATGCCGCGATCCTCGACCGCGCCGCCGGCCGCCACGTGGTGTTCACCCCACTCGGCCTCGAACTGGTCGAGCGCGGCCGCACCGCGCTGGCGGCGCTGGAAGCGGTGACCGAGGCCGCCACCGCCGCGCGCGAACCCATGAGCGGTCCGTTGCGCATGGGCGTCATCCCCACCATCGGCCCGTTCCTGCTGCCCAAACTGATGCCCGCCTTGCGATCGGCGTTCCCGCGCCTGCGCCTGTTCCTGCGGGAAGACACGACCGCGAACCTGGTGAACCGGCTGGAGGCCAACCGCATCGACGTGCTGCTGGTGGCGCTCCCCGGCGATTGCGGCGGCGCCGACGCGCTGCCGGTGGTGCAGGACGAGTTCCTGGTCGCGCTCCCGCCCGGACACCGGCTCGCCGGCGAGCCGCAAATCCCCCCGGCCGCACTCGGCTCCGAACGCCTGCTGCTGCTGGAAGACGGGCATTGCCTGCGCGACCAGGCCCTGGCGGTCTGCGGCCTGCTCGCCGGCAGCCGGGACGACCAGGACGGGTTCGCCGCGACCTCGCTCCATACTCTTGTACAGATGGTCGCCGGCGGCCTGGGGGTGACCCTGCTGCCCAGGCTCGCGGTCGACGCGGGAATCACCCAGGGCACGCCGCTCATCCTCCGCCCGCTGGCCGCCGCCGGGGCCTGGCGCACCATCGGCCTCGCCTGGCGGCCGAACGCGCCCCGTGCCGCCGACTACCGCGCCCTCGGCCCGCATCTCGCCGACGCCTGCAAGCTCGACTGACGCCGAGGCCCGCAAGACACCGAGCCTGCGGGAAAAGCGCCTTCATCCTTTCTCAACCCGTTGCGCGCAGTGTCGGGACGGAGGTGCGCATGCTCTCGGCCCTGCGGCATTGGTTCCATCGCGACACGCTCGCCGCGCCCATTCCGGTCGATCTCGGCGCCGCGGCCGAACCGCCGCTCGCAACCGGATCCGTCGAGGAATCCGCCAAATCGAGCTGGCCGGCGGAACGGATGTGGGTCACCGACTCGCTCTGGGGGGCCGGTTACGGCTTCCCCGGCGCGGAAATGGAAACCCTCCGCCTCGCCAAGCCGCTCGGCCTCTCGGCCGCCTCCAGCCTGCTGCTGGTCGGGGCCGGCGCGGGCGGGCCCGCCTGCAGCGTCAGCACGCATTTCGGCGCCTGGGTCAGCGGCTACGAGGCCGACCCGGACCTCGCGGTGATCGCCACCGAACGCGTGCTGCGCGCCAATCTCGGCCGCCGCGTGCAGATCGAGACATGGGATCCGTCGGAGCCGGAGTTCCCGCGCAACTACTTTCACCACGCGATGGTGCTGGAGGGGATGCGCGGCGCCCATCCGGAACCGTTCCTCGCCGCCGTCACCACGGCGATGAAGCCGAACGGCCAATTCGTGATGCTCGATCTGGTCGCCGGTGCGCCGCTGTCGGAGGAGGATCCGTTCGTCGCCGCCTGGGCGCGGCTCGAGCAGCGGGAGAGCGTCGCCCTGCCGAACGAGCGCACCGTCACGCGGGTGCTGGGGCGCCTCGGCTACGACGTGCGGATCGTCGAAGACCTCTCCGATCGCCACGTGCACCAGGCAATGATCGGCTGGCGCCGCCTGGTCCTCGGGTTGGAGGCGCGCAAGCCCACCCATCGCCAGGCCGCGCAAATCGTCGCCGAGGCGGAGCGCTGGCTGATCCGCCTGCGTCTGATCGGCGACGGCCGGCTGCGCTTGATCCGCTGGCACGCGATGGGCTGACCCGCCGCTCTGCCGGCCCCTGGCCGCCGCGCGCGCGGCCCGAGAATGCGGTGCCGCGGGGATGCGGTGCCGCGGGGATGCGGTGCCGCGGGGATGCGGTGAGGGGGCGCCGCCCCAGGCAGCGAGGTGCGGGTTCGGTTCCCCCGTCAGCCGCCGAACCGCGGCAGCGATGCGGCCAGCGGACCATACGCATCGTCGTCGGTGCGATCGTAGCGCAGCGGGGTCACCACGACATTGCCGGCGCGCAGACAGCTATAGTCGCTCTCCGGTCCCTGCTGCCGGTCGCCGCGGCGGAAGTTCAGCCAGTGATAGGTCATGCCGCGCGGGTCGACCCGCGTCTCCACCGCCATGCCGGCGATCATGCCCTCACCTTGCCGCGCGAGCGTCAGCTTCCCGGCCTCGGCCGCCGGCACCGGCGGGAAGTTCACGTTCAGGCACGCGGTCTTGGCCCAGCCGATCCCCAGGAGCTGCCGCACCACGCCCGCGCCCAGGCCGCGCGCCGTGTCCCAGGGCACGTTCGCGCGGTCGGTGAAGGCCTGCGACAGCGCGATGGCCGGCACCCCCAGCATCATCGCCGTCATCGCGCCCCCGACCGTGCCCGAGAACACGGTCTCCATCCCGAGGTTCAGCCCCCGGTTGACCCCGGACAGCACGAGGTCGGGCAGCGCATCCTTCATCAGATGGCAGATCCCCATCACCGCGCAGTCGCCCGGCGTGCCGGTGACGCCGAAGCGCCGCGGGCCACGCTCACTGATGCGCAGCGCGTGATGCAGGCTGATCGCGTGCGACTGGCCGCTCTGGTCGTGTTCCGGCGCCACCACCCATACCTCCCGCGCGAGCTCCGCGGCGATCTGCTCGAGTACCGCCATGCCGGGGGCGTCGATACCGTCGTCATTGGTCAGCAGGATGCGCTCGAGCACGGGCAGGCTCCGATCAGGGGAGGCCGCGGTTGTCGCCCGTTGCCCCGGGATCGGCAAGGGTCCAGCATGCCCCAAGGCCGGCAGGACAGGTTCGGGGAGGAACGCGATGCAGGTCATCGACGCCCAGGTGCACATCTGGGGCAGCGGCCAGCCGAGTGGCGACCATCGCCAGGTCTCGGCCTTCACCGCGGCGGAGCTGATCGCCGAGATGCAGGCAGCCGGCGTGGACGGCGCGGTGCTGCACCCGCCCAGTTGGGACGCGGGCTCCAACGAGATGGCGGTCGCGGCGGCCGAGGCGCATCCCGACCGGTTCTGCATCCTGGGCTGGTTTCCGCTGGACGACCCCGCCCAGCGCCATCGTGTCGACACCTGGCTGCAGCGGCCCGGCATGCGCGGGCTGCGCTGGTCGCTCACCCGGCCGGGGCAGGAGCGCTGGCATGAGGACGGCACGATGGACTGGCTCTGGCCCGCGGCCGAGGCGGCGGGCACGCCGGTCGCCACCATGGCCTGGCGCTTCCTGCCGCGGTTCCGCGAGATCGCGGAACGCCATCCGCATCTGCGGCTGATCATCGACCATCTGGGCCTGGTGCGGTCGGCGAAAGGGGAGGCCGCCTTCGCGACCCTGCCCGATCTGCTGCCGCTCGCGAAGCTGCCCAATGTCGCGATCAAGGCGACCGGGGCTCCGGGCTATTCGCAGGAGACGTACCCGTTCCGCGACATCCATGACGGACTGCACCGGATCTACGACGCGTTCGGCCCGGATCGGTTCTTCTGGGGCACCGACATCACCCGCATGCCCTGTTCCTGGCGCCAATGCATCACCCTGTTCACCGAGGAGCTGCCCTGGCTGTCGGGGCACGCGCTCGATCGGGTGATGGGGCAGGGGGTGTGCGACTGGCTGGGCTGGCGGCGGGTTTCGCCAACGGGGTGAGGACAGCCCTGGTAATTGCCCGTCGGCATGCGCATATTCCCGGCACGGCGCTTTTCCGCCTTTGCTGGTTGGCCTCTCGTGCGGCCTGTTCGCATCTGTCGCTCCCAAAAACGGAAAGTATTTCGGCTCGCAGGGTGCGGGCCGCCGCAACGAGGAGAGACGCGATGTCGCAAGGCACCGTGAAATGGTTCAACGCCCAGAAGGGGTACGGATTCATCCAGCCGGACGACGGCTCGAAGGATGTTTTCGTGCATATCTCGGCGGTCGAGCAGTCCGGCCTGGGCAACCTCAATGAGGGCCAGAAGGTCAGCTTCGACGAACAAAAGGGCCAACAGGGAAAGACCTCCGCGGTCAACCTGCGGGCGGTCTGACTGGCGTCGGC
>JAFKLG010000031.1 GCA_017304945.1 Rhodospirillales bacterium | reverse complement strand
GGTCGCGGGCGCTCGCATACCAGGGCTGGTCGCGCTCGAGGAACAGCAGGTCGTGCCCGCGCGCGGCGAGGCCGCGCAGCAGCGCGCGATAGGTGGTGGCGTGGCCGTTGCCCCAGGAGGAGCTCAGGCTCAGCCCGATGAACACGAGACGCATGCCTCAGCTCCCCCGCCGCGCTGCGAGGGCGGCGCGGAACAGCGCGTCCACCTCCCGCGCGCGCCGGTCGTAGGTGTGTTCCGCCAGCACCCGCGCCTTCGCCGCGGCGCCGATCGCGCGGGCCCGTTCCGGGGTCAGCGCCGCGACATGTGCCGCGACGTCGCGGCCGTCGCGGGCGACCAGCACCTCGGTGTCGGGCTGCAGGAAGTGCTCGATCCCCTCCCAGGCGTCGGTGATCAGGCACCCGCCGGCCCCGGCCGCCTCGAACACCCGGGTCGCCGGGGAGAACCCGACGCTCGCCATGCTGTCGCGCGCCACGTTCAGCACCGCCAGCGCCGAGGTGTTGAACGCGTTGTGCCGCTCGGTGCCGACATGGCCGATCCAGCGGATGTTGGGGGTCATCGCCTTGTCGCCCCAGCCATTGCCGCCGAGCAGGAAGCGGCGGTCCGGCAGCGCGGCGGCGGGGCGGAAGAAGAACTCGGCGGCGCGGACCTCGCGATCGGGCATGCGGTTGGCGAGGAAGGCGAGGTCGGCGGCGAACTCCGGATCGGCCGGCACCGGGTGGTGCGTCGCCGGGTCGAGCGCATTGTAGATCGGCCGGCACAGCCGCGCGCCGAAGCCGCGATAGGCCTGCACGACGCGATCGCCGCCGCCATAGGTCAGCACCATGTCGAGCCGGGGCAGCGCGGCACGCATCGGGTGCGCGGCATCGGCGCCGATCTCGGCGAGCGTCGCGGGCGCGTCGACGTCCCAGAACACCCGCAGCGCATCGGGCCGCGCGCCGGCCACCACACCCTGCAGCAACTCGGTGTCGAACACGCCGACGCCGCTCGCCTTCACCGCGATATCGGCCTCGGCGACCTCCGCCAGCACGTCGCGCAACGCGTCCGGGGTCGCCGCGTAGACGCGCACGCGGGCGTAGTCAGGCGGCGCGATGTCGCGATGCTGCTGCCGGTCGTAGGCGTCGGGCTCGTAGAAGGTGATGTCGTAGCCCAGCGGCGCGAGGGCGGAGAGCAGGCCGCGATAGTAGGTGGCCGCGCCGTTCCAGTAGGAGGAGACGAGGCTCGATCCGTAGAACGCGATGCGGGTCACGCAGCGGTCTCCTGCCGTGTGGGATGGGTGGGGACGCCGATCGCGGCGGCGATGCCGAGAAGCTCGTCGACCCGGTGGGCGCAGGTGTGTCGCGCGCGGATGGTCTCGAGCCCGCTCGCGGCGAGGCTGCGGCGCAGGTCGGGGTCGGCCTGCAGGCGTGCGAGATGCGTACGCATCGCGTGCGGATCGCGTGCACGCAGGTAGTCGCGGTCGGGGCGGAACAGCGACTCGCTGTCGCTCCATGGGGCCGAGACGAGCGGGATGCCGCAGGCCAGCGCCTCGAACATCCGGATGGTGGGGATGCCGGGCAACTGCGTCGCATAGGCGCGGCGCGGCACGTGCACGGTCGCCATGTGGCGGGCGAACACCCCCGGCGCCTCGGCATTGGGCAGCCAGCCATGGTAGCGCGCGCCGGCGTCCGCCACCGCCTGCAGCGCGGCCGGCGGATAGCGCACCCCCCAGATGTCGAGCGGCAGGCCCAGCGCCGCGGCGGGGGCGAGCAGGTAGTCGCGCAACTCGGCCGACCGCTCCTCGTCGCCCCAGTTGCCGATCCAGACCAGGCCCTCCCGCGTCCCCTCCGCCGCGGGAGGGCGGAACAGCCGCGTGTCGGCCGCCTCGTGCCAGACGAAGGCGCGGGCACCCCAACCGGCGCGGCGGTAGACCTCGGCGAGCGTGGCCCCGAAGGCGAGCACCCCGTCATAGCCCGACAGGTCCATCGCCCCGATCGCCTCGGGATCGGTGACCGCGCGGTGATGCGTGTCGTGGAACAGCAGCCGGAACCGGCCGCCCTGCTTGCGCCGCGCGCCCACCGCGGCGACCAGCGCGGGGTCGTTCCATTCATGCACCAGCACCAGGTCGGCGCCGTCCAGCATCGCGTCGAGATCGGGCGAGAGCGTGCCCGCCACTGGCGCCAATTCCGGGAACACCGACGGGAAGCGCTGCAACGCGGCCGGCCCGCTGGGCTCCTGACGGAGGTTGGCGAGGCTCCAGCCCTCCACCGGCTCGAAGCTGCGCACGTCGTGCCCGCGGGCCAGCAGGTCACGCAGCACGCCGCGGAGGAAATGCGCGTTGCCGTGGTTCCAGCAGGAGCGCAGCGAGTGCGAGAAGCAGACGACCCGCATCAGGCCGCGCGCCGATGCGGAAACGCGGCGTGCACCGCCCAGGTCTCGTCGGCCATCCGCTCCGCCGTGTAGCGCACCGCCCGGGCACGCGCCCGCTGTCCCGCGCGCGCCGCGAGCGCCGGGTCCGCCAGCACGCCGCGCAGCGTCGCCGCCAGCGCATCGGGATCGCCTGCCGGCACGAAGAACGCCGCGTCCTCCCACAGCTCGCGGAAGGTCGGGATGTCCGACAGCACCAGCGCGCAGCCGGCCTGCGCGGCCTCGAGCACCGCGAGCCCGAACGGCTCGTAGCGCGCGGTGGAGGCGAACACCGTGGCCTCGGCATAGGCGGTCGCGAGCGCCGCCTCGTCGAGTTCGCCCAGCGCCTCGATCCGGTGCAGGTGGATGGCGGCTCGGTTCGGCCCGTGCAGCGGCCCGGCCGCGCACACCTTCCAGGGCACCAGCAGGGCCGCGGCATCGAGCGTGGCGACCGATTTGCCCTCGTCCCACAGCCGCCCGGCGGTCAGCACGGCGCATTCGCGCGCCGCCGTGGCGGGGACCGGCCGGCGGCCGTTATGGATCACGCCGATCGAGCGGCCCGGCCGGTAGGTGTCCTGCAGCGCCGCGGCAAAGGCGGCGGAGGGGGCGACCACCGCGTCGGCCCGCGCGATTCCCCGCGCGGTCGCCGCGGCGCGCCAGGCAAGATCCGCCGGCAGCGCGCCGCCGCGGACCGCGCGCCACCAGGTCGCCACGCAGGAATGCACGACGGCGAGCACGGGCACCGGCCAGGTGGCGACACCGACCAACGCCGGCGCGTGCACCTGCACGCTGTCCACCCCCTGCGTCGCGGCGAGCTGCGCCAGCGCATGGGCGGTGGCGTCGAGCGCCTCCGGCGTCTCCGCGGTCCAGTCGAGCGGCAGCCCGGTCTCGACCAGGCGCAGCCCCGGGATGGCCGCCGCCTCGGCCCGCTGCGCCGTTGTCGGCGCCGGGCCGAGAACGGCGACCACGGGGATGGCGCGGTGACGGACGAAGCCGCGCGCGAGTTCCAGCGTGTAGCGCCACACGCCACCGACCGCGTCGGTGGTCAGCATGATCCGGGTCATGGTCGCCTCCCCGCCGTGGGGCCGGACCGGTGCCGTTCGCGGCTGCCACGGCGTCAGCACGCGAGGCTCTCCAGCGCGGGAAGCGGCAGCGGCTCCGCTTCCTGGATGTCGCTCATGGCGTCGAACTGGGCGAGGTAGTGGGCGTGCGCCCGCTCCCAGGCGGCGTCGTCCGGCATGCCCCAGCGCTTGCGGTAGTCGGGCGAGCCCGGATAGGGGAACAGCGGCACCGGGTCGTTGGCCCACACCCCGGCTTCGCGCAGCCGCGCCCGCCAGGCGGCGATCTCGGCCGCGTCGTCGCCGGCGGACAGGATCAGGTTGGCCTGCACGAAGGGCACGTGGCGACGCGCCAGGATCAGCCGGTCGGTGAGCTCGTCGGTGCTCATGCGGCATTTCTTGTCGAGCGCGGCGCGGCCTTCGACCGACAGGCTCTCCACCCCGGCCTCGATCGAGACGCAGCCCGCCTGCCCCAGCAGCGCGATCATCGCCGGGTTCCACAGGTCGATCCGCGTCTGCACGCCGAACTGCACCTGCCGGTCGACCAGCGCCTCGAGCAGCGGCTTCTGCGGCAGGAAGATCTCGTCGATGAAGTAGAGATAGGTGACGCCCTGGGCGATCAGCGCGTCGATCTCGTCGAGCAACACGGGCAGGTCGCGGCGGCGATAGGCGTCGCGGAAGTCGATCTTGGCGCAGAAGGTGCAGGAATACGGGCAGCCGCGCGAAGCCTCGACCTCCGCGCCGGGGCCCGACGGGGTGGTGTCGAACCGATGGTGGTGGTGGGCGTGGCGCCGCACCCAGGCCTCCGGCCAGCGCAGCGCCGGGGCATCGGTGAAGCGGGTGGCGAGCGGGCCGCCATTCACCGAGACGCTGCCGTCCGCGGCGCGCCAGGCGAGGCCCGCAATGCCGTCGGGACGGCCACCGGCATCGGCGAGCGCACGCACCGCCTCCTCGCACTCGCCGCGGACCAGCATCCCGGCGCCGGTCTTGTGCAGGGCGATCTCGGGCGTGGTGGAGCCGTGCGGGCCGACCAGCACGGTGGGGATACCGACCGCCTGCAGCCGACCCACCATGTCGCGCGGCACCCGCAACTCGGGCGGAGCGCAGCGCCAGAACAGGTAGGTGGGCGCGGTGGTGACGACGGCGAGATCGGCGCCGAACGCCGCGACGGCCCCCGCGAGCTCGGCCGCGTCCATGCCGTCCAGCGCCGCGTCGAGCAGCAAGGTCTGGTGCCCGCCGGCCTCCAGCATCGCGCGCGCATAGCCGAGTTCGAGCGGCAGATGCGGCTCACGGCAGCCGAAATAGATGCTGTGCTCGAACCGCCAGGCCGGATTGACCAGCGCGACCCTCATGCCGCGGCCACCCGCGCCGGCGCGCGCCCGGCGGAGATGAAGAAGCGCATCAGATCGGCGACGCCGGCGCGCCAGTCGCGCGGCGGCGGCAGGCTCAGCCGCGTCCGGGCCTTGCCGGTGTCGGAGACGAACCAGCGCTGATCGTTCGGCCGCCACCCATCATACCGCACATGCGGCGTCCGCTCGGTCAGCACGCCGATATGGTGCAGGAGCTGGCGCAGGCTGATCGCGTTGTCCGGCCCGCCGCCAAGGTTGAACGCCTCACCGGCGACGCGGTCGATGCCCCGCCACGCGGCGACATAGGCGGCGACCGCGTCCTCGACCCAGAGCACGTCGCGCACCTGGCAGCCATCGCCGTACAGCGTGATCGGCTCGCCGGCCAGGGCGCGCAGCAGGAAATGCGCGACCCAGCCCTGGTCCTCGGTGCCGAACTGGTGCGGCCCGTAGATGCAGGACATGCGCATCACGGCGGTGGGCACGCCGAAACTGTCGGACCAGTCCAGCACGTACTGGTCGGCGGCCCCCTTCGAGCAGCCATAGGGGGTGCAGAAGTCGAGCGGCTGCGCCTCCGACACGCCGCGCCGATGCGTGGGGTCGCTGGGCATCCAGGTGTCGTCCTGCAGCGTCAGCGCGATGCCGTCGAGCTTGCCGTAGACCTTGTTGGTGCTGGCGAAGATGCAGGGCTGCCGCCGCGTCCGCAGCGCGTGCAGCACGTTGAACGTGCCCTGCAGGTTGATACCGAAATCCTCCGCCGGATCGACCATGCTGGTGGTGACGGCAACCTGGGCGGCGAGATGGAACACCGCCCGCGCGCCGGTGACCGCCGCCTGCACCGCGGAGGCGTCGCGGATATCGGCGACCGCGCTGGTGACATGGCGCGGATGCCGCTCGCGCAGCCAGGCAAGGTTCGCTTCGACGCCGGGCCGCGCGAGGTTGTCGAACACCAGCACGTGCTCGCCCTCGCGCACCAGGCGGTCGACCAGGTTGCAGCCAATGAAGCCGGCGCCGCCGGTGACCAGGACCGGGCGGGTGCCGAGGACGGCCGCGCTCATGCCACCAGGCCTCGCACCTCGAGTTCGCGGCGTGCCTCGGCGACGCGATCCACGGTCTGCTGGCCACGCACCCATTCGGCGAGTTCGGCGAGGCTGTTGCCGAAATTGCGCCTGGGCGCGAAGCCGAACGTCTCCTGGGCGGCGGAGATGTCGGCGAAGCAGTGACGGATATCGCCGGTACGCGCCTTGCCCAGCAGCACCGGGCGGAGATCGCGGCGGCCCATGGCGCCGGCGAGCTCCTCGGCCACCTGGCGGATCGTCACCGCCTGGCCGCTGCCGATGTTGAACACCTGGCCGACCGCCTCGGGACGTTCGAGCGCCAGCACGAAGGCCTGGGCGACGTCTTCCACATGCACGAAGTCGCGCCGCTGGGCGCCGTCCTCGAACACCTGCGGTCCGTTGCCGTTCAGCAGCATGGCGGCGAAGATCGCCAGCACGCCGGTATAGGGATTCGAGAGCGCCTGGCCGGGGCCATAGACGTTGAACAGCCGCAGCGCGGCGGCCTGCATCCCGTAGGCCGGGGCCACGGTCAGCACCATCCGCTCCTGCACGAACTTGGTGATGGCATAGACCGAGGCCAGCGAGGGGCGCTTCGATTCCGGCGTCGGCACCGGCAGCAGCGGGCGGCCCTGCGCATCGACCGGATCCCAGGTGCCGGTCTGCTTTCGATCGACACGCACCGCGTCCTCGACCGCCGCGCCGTCCTGGTCGCGATACAGCCCCTCCCCGTAGATGCTCATGGAGGAGGCGACGACGAGCCGGCGCACCGGCTTGGCGAGCAGCGCCTCGAGCAGCACGGCGGTGCCGAGATCGTTGGCGCCGACATAGCGTTCGACCGCGTACATGCTCTGGCCGACGCCCACCTCGGCGGCGAGATGCACGACGGCGTCGACGCCCTGGACCGCGCGGGCGACGGCGGCGGAATCGCGGACGTCGCCCTGGATCAGCTCGACATGTTGCAGGATCGGATTGGGTTCCCGGCCGGCATGGACCTGATCGATCAGGCTATCGAGGACGCGAACCGAATGACCGCGTTTGAGCAGCGCCTCGGTCAGATGACATCCGATGAAGCCGGCCCCGCCGGTGATGAGAACTCGTTCCGATGCCACTGCCATTTCCTTTGCCGAACCCAGGCGCCGCGGGCGCTGTGGACAGGAACGCAGACGGAGCGAGATGTTTCCGCTGACACACGGGTGTGATGAAGAAGAAGATGCTCGCGAGGGCTTGCACATACCCTGGCGGACCGCACCGACGGTCGCGGTGGCGGATCGAACGGGACGAAAGTGCCGCTCGAATGTTCAGGCAACCGCGAGTCGGGTGACGGGGTCAAGTGGGATCGTAGGGTTGGGGTGGCGTGGGGGTGCTGGTGACAGCGTGCCGGTGGGGATCCGCGGGTCGAGCCGGCGGATGACGGAGGGGGGTGGCCGCGTGACG
>JAFKLG010000080.1 GCA_017304945.1 Rhodospirillales bacterium | reverse complement strand
CCGTCCCGACAGCTCCGCCTGGATTTCGGCCGCCAAGCCCGGGTTGGCGCGGCGGATCTGGCCGGCGCGCAGGGTCGTGCCCAGGTCGCGCGGTCGGTCCTTCTCCCAGGCTTCGAGGAACAGCAGGTCCGCTGCGGCGCGCGCGTCACTTGCTTGCCGAAGGGCGCGGCGAACCGCTTCCGTCTGGGGCAGTGGCATCGAGTCGATGAAACCGTGCATGGCTCGTCCTGTCCGATCCTGCGCAAGTCGCCTTGCGCGGCAGGGACGTAGTCAAACCCACGGCTGATCGCCAGCTTCGCGTGGTGACAAGCAGGTGAAATCGCGAAGTCGAGCGGGAATGCCACCTCCGCACGACTTCGTGCGGAGGTGGTGAAGCCGTCAGTAACGGTACAAGTCGTGCTTGAAGGGTCCGTGCGCGCCAACGCCGATATATTCGGCTTGCTTCGGCGAGAGCTGGGTGAGCTTCGCGCCGACCTTCGCCAGATGGAACGCCGCCACCTTCTCGTCGAGATGCTTGGGCAGCGTGTAGACCTGCCGCTCATAGGTGCCGGGCTTGGCGTGGAACAGCTCGATCTGCGCCAGCACCTGGTTGCTGAAGCTCGCGCTCATCACGAAGGACGGGTGGCCGGTCGCGTTGCCCAGGTTCACCAGCCGGCCTTCCGACAGCACGATCAGGCGCTTGCCGTCCGGGAACACGACCTCGTCCACCTGCGGCTTGACGTTTTCCCAGGTGTAGTTGCGCAGCGCCTCGATCTGAATCTCGGAATCGAAGTGCCCGATATTGCAGACGATGGCGCGGTGCTTCATCGCCCGCATGTGGTCGATGGTGATCACGTCGACGTTGCCGGTCGCGGTGACGAAGATGTCGCCCACCGGGGCGGCGTCATCCATCGTCACGACCTGATAGCCTTCCATCGCCGCCTGCAGCGCGCAGATCGGGTCGATCTCGGTCACCATCACGCGGCAGCCGGCGTTGCGCAGCGACGCGGCGGAGCCCTTGCCCACATCGCCGAACCCGGCCACCACGGCGATCTTGCCGGCCATCATCACGTCGGTGCCGCGGCGGATGCCGTCGACCAGCGACTCACGGCAGCCATACAGGTTGTCGAACTTCGACTTGGTGACGCTGTCGTTCACGTTGATCGCCGGCGTCAGCAGCTTGCCGTCACGCGCCATGTCGCGCAGCCGGTGCACGCCGGTCGTGGTCTCCTCCGAAATGCCGCGCACGTCGGCCAGCATCTCCGGATACTTCTGGTGCATCAGCAGCGTCAGGTCGCCGCCGTCGTCCAGGATCATGTTCGGCGTCCAGCCGTCCGGCCCGCGCACCGTCTGCTCGATGCACCACCAGAACTCGTCCTCGCTCATGCCCTTCCAGGCGAACACGGGCGTGCCGGCCGCGGCGACGCCGGCGGCGGCATGGTCCTGCGTGGAGAAGATGTTGCAGGAGGACCAGCGCACCGTGGCGCCGAGGGCCTGCAGCGTCTCGATCAGGACCGCGGTCTGGATCGTCATGTGCAGGCAGCCGGCGATGCGGGCGCCCGCGAGCGGCTTGGCGGCGCCGTACTCGGCGCGGATCGCCATCAGGCCGGGCATCTCGTCCTCGGCCATGGAGATCTCCTTCCGACCCCACTCGGCGAGCGAGATGTCCTTCACCTTGTAGTCCGGGGTCGATGCCATGTCCGTGCTCCTGCTGCGGTCCGGGGGCTATATAAAGGTATCTGCATGTTTGCAATCCCCGCGTGACCGGCGCCACCCTCCGGGTCCGAGGCACGCGTATCTGATCACGCGGGCGACAACGCGGAGCGGTCCGCCGCCGTTGGTGCTTCGTATGCGGAGGGAATCATGGATCGACCGCTCGACATCGCCTTCCACAATCTCGACGCCTCTCCCACGGTCGAGGCCGAGATCCGCCGGCGCGTGGACAAGCTCGACCGCCGCTTCGGTGGCCTGGTCGCATGCCGCGTTTCGGTGGAGGCGCAGCACCGGCAGCACCGGACCGGCAACCTGTTCGAGGTGCATGTCACGTTGTCGGTGCCTGGCCAGGACCTCGCGGTCTCGCGCCAGCCGCAGAAGGCCAAGGAGCGCTACGCCAACCCGGACATCCACACCTCCATTCGCGACGCGTTCGACGCGGCGGAACGGCAGCTCGAGAGCTACAAGGGGCGCCTGCGGGAGGACACCAGCAGCCCGAGCGCCGGGGCGGTGACGGGGCAGGTGACGCTGATCGAGCCGGGGGCGGATCACGGCTTCCTGCTGACCAACACCGGCACGCAGCTCTATTTCCATCGGGACAGCCTGACCAACGGGGCTTTCGAGAAGCTTAAGCCGGGCGACCCCGTCCACTACGTGGAGGAGACGTCGGATTCCGGTCCGGTCGCGACCAAGGTGCGGATGGCCGTCGGGGCGGAGGACTGACATGGCGCAGCAGGTCCCGGTGGACGAGGACGCGGTCGCGGGCGTGGTGATCCCCGAGGAGGCGACGCACGAGGTCGCGGCGGATCTCGCCTACCGGCGGCTTGCCATCGTGAACGTGGCCTTCGTGGGCGGACGGCTCACGGGGGCCGGCAATTGGGTGCTGGTGGATGCCGGCCTGCGCGGGTCGGCCGGGATCATCTGCAACGCCGCCACGACCCGGTTCGGCGACGAGGGCCCGCCCGCGGCCATCCTGCTGACGCATGGCCATTTCGACCATGTCGGCGCGCTGCACAGCCTGGCGGAGCGCTGGAACGTGCCGATCTACGCGCATTCGCTGGAGCTGCCGTATCTCAGCGGCCAGGCCTCCTACCCGCCGGCCGACCCCACGGTGGGCGGTGGCATCATGGCGGCGATGGCGTCGCTGTATCCGCGCGGTCCGATCGACGTGAGCCGCTGGCTGCGCCCGTTACCCGCGGACGGGAGCGTGCCCGCGCTCGACGGCTGGCGGTGGCTCCACACGCCGGGGCATTCCCCCGGCCACGTGTCGTTCTGGCGGGAGTCGGACCGTACGCTGCTGGCCGGCGACGCCTTCGTCACCACGGCGCAGGAATCGGCCTATGCGGTGATGACCCAGGCGCCGGAGCTGCACGGGCCGCCGATGTACTACACGCCCGACTGGGAGGCCGCGCGCGAGTCGGTCCGCCGCCTCGCCGCGCTGGAACCGGAGCTGGTGGTGACCGGGCACGGCCCGGCGATGCAGGGTCCCGCGATGCGGGACGCCCTGCACCGGCTGGCCGATGGGTTCGACGAGATCGCGGTGCCCAAGCACGGGCACTACGTGCCGCCGCGGGTGCAGGTTGATGCCCCGCGGCGCGCCGCTCAGAGCAGCGACTTGGCGTAGTCGAGCACCTTGCCGCAGACCTGGCGGGCGATCTGCTCCTTCAGCCCGCCGCCCGACAGGTTCAGGCTCTGGCCGCCACTTTCCAGCACGCCCTGACTGCCGGCCTGGTATTGCGGCGTCTGAGGCCCCTGCCCCGATCCACCGAGCTTGCGGGTCAGCGCGCTTTGCACGGCGCCGGCGGACTGGTCGCCGACATAGTCGTTCTTCACGCAGTACTGCAGCAGCCCGCCGATGTTCCCCGGGCTGGCGCTGGTCACCGACGGCATTTCGCCGCCGCCACCCAGGGCTCCCTTGAGCTGGTCCATCCATTGTGCGTGCGCGGTGGCACTCGCTCCCAGCGTTACGGCGGAGACGAGAGTCAGCGCGCGGACGTGACGATGCATCGGCAGTCTCTCCTTGTGACGGTGGGAAGACGCCGCAGACGCGCCGCCGTTCCCATGCCGCTTCCGTATCCCGCTCGCGCGGTCGATCCGTTTCGCCTGTTCAGTCGCCGGTCAGGTGCGCCACGCGCGGGGCGACTTCTTCGGCGATCAGCCGCAGCGAGTTTTGCCACGCCGACGGGTTCTCACCGTAGTCGAAGCCGAACACGAGCATCGCGCCGAACCCGCCGACATCGCGGTAGACGCGCTCGAGCTTCTCCGCAACCGTGGTCGGAGAGCCGACCAGCCAGTTGTGTCGCGCGCAGTATTCCGGCGTGACGTCGGAATCCGGCACCGAGGGATCGTGCTTGAGGTAGTCGAGGAAGCCGAAATTCCCCAGCAACGGCAGGAAGTACTCGCGCATCATGCGGCCCATCATGCCGCCGACGGAGAGGCGCCAGGCCTCCTCGTCCGTCTCCGCCACGAACACCTCCCGCACCAGGCGCCAGTCGGAGCGCTTCGGCGTCCGCCCGGTGCGCTGCGCGCCCTGCATCACCGCGTCCCAATGGGTCGAGACGTAGCCCGGATTGAGGTTCAGGCTGAGCGGCAGGAATCCGTGCTCGCCGGCCATCTTCAGCGTGTCGGAATTCTTCGACAGGCCGGCCACGCCGATCGGCGGATGCGGGCGCTGCAGCGGCTTGATGTGCGGCTTGAGGAAGCCGTACATCGTCTCCGGCTTCTCGACGTTCCAGTACTTGCCCTTGAAGGAGAAGGACGGCTCGTCGCTCCACATCCGCAGGATGATGTCGAGCGCCTCGCGCGTCATCTCGCGATTGACGCCGGACATGCCGTCGACCTGGAACATCGCCCAGTCGCTGGGCAGGCCGGAGGCGGCGACGCCGAACATCAGGCGCCCCTCGGACAGGTGATCGAGCATCGCGACGCGGTTCGCGAGTTCCGCCGGGTGGTGATAGGGCAGCAGGAAGCCGCCGGGCCCGATACGCAGTCGTTTCGTCTGCAACAATGCCTGCGCGATCAGCAGGTCGGGCGCGGGATGCGGCTCCCACGGCGCGGTGTGGTGCTCCCCGATCCAGGCCTCCGCGAAGCCCAGCTCGTCGAGCCAGCGCAGTACCTGCAGGTCCCAGTCGTGTCCCGCCTTCAGGCCGCGCTCCGGCGGATGCGACGGCATGGCGAAATAGCCGAACTGCATGGGCGTCCTCCGTTGTTGATTGATTGGTGGCGAACGCTACACCCGTCCCGCCACGCGTTTCCACCATCGCGACGCGATCTCGACTCCGCGACGCACGCCGGGCAGTTTCAACGGACACGGGCAGGAGCGCCAGGATGGACATCGCGGAACGGCTCGACATCTGGCAGGCGCACTGCCCCGATCCGGCGCAGGACCCGTTCGCCGGGATGGAAGAAGCCGGCCTGCTCGAGCCCTTCGAGAGCTATCTCGCGATCGCCTTCACCAAGGCGGCGCTGACCGAACGCACCGGCCTGATCGGCGTCGGCAGCGTCTGGGCCGGGCGGCAAGTGGTCGGCCGCGCCTTCCTCGATCGCTTCGCGACGCCGGAGCAACTGGCACGCTGGCGTGGACATGCGGCGTCGGTCGCCATCTCGGAGCCGAAGGTGGGCGCGCACCCCAAGCACCTGCGCACCCGCGCGACCGAGCAGCCCGGCGGCTGGCACCTCGAAGGCGAGAAGGCCTGGGTCAGCAACGGCCCCAGCGCCGAGGTGATCATCGTGCTTGCGATCACCGACGAGGATGCCACCGGGCGCAAGCGCTACGGCGCCTTCCTCGTCCCGCGCGACACGCCCGGCCTGACGCTCACGGAGATGCCGGGCTTCCACGCGCTGCGCCCGTCGCGGCACTGCAACATCACGCTCGACTGCCATCTGCCGGCGGATGCGCTGCTGGGCGAACGCGGGACGGCCTATGACCTGATGGCGCTGCCCTTCCGCGATCTCGAAGACGCCGTCGGCACCTTCGGCCTGCTCGGCGCCTTCCGCCATCTGCTCGGCCGGTTCGGCCACATCCAGTCCCGCTCGGACGAGGCGGTGCTGTCGCTGGGCGCGCTGGTCGGCCTCACCGCGGTGTTCGCCGCCGGGGCGGAGGCGGTGGTCACCGCGCTCGACCAGGACGCGCTGACGCGGGAGGGTGCCACGCTGATCGGGCTGCGCGTGCTCGCCGCCGACTTGCTGGTGCGCGCCCGCGCCCACCACGCGGCGCATGTGCAGACCGAGGATGCCGCGGTCGACACCCTGCTCGCCGATCTCGAGGCCACCTTCACCGTCGCCCGTGGCCCCCGCGCCGCGCGCCAGCTTCGGCTCGGGGCGACGCTGCTGCCGGCGGCTTGAGGCGCGGAGACCTTAGGGCGGCGGCCCGACGGGCGGCGACCCGCCCGCCTACGTCAGGGTGTCGCCTTCTCGGCGCCGTTCAGGACGAACTGCGCCAGGGCCGTTCCCAGGCAGGTGTTGAGCCGCAGCATCGCCTTCTCGCGATCCGGCTTGCGCACCCGCTCGAGATCGAGCGTCCCGTCATTTGCCCAGGCGCGCGTCAGGTCGAAGCGGTGGAACAGCATCGCGCCGGGCATCGCGTCGATGCCCTGCAGCACCGCCTCATACGCATCGAGGTCGGTGTTGGCGCGCAGGAACCGGCTGAACTGCGCGTCCACCAGCACCAGGTCGCTCCCCGCCGACTGCACCACCTGCAATCCCTCGTTCAGCGTCTCCCGCAGCCGGTCCGGGCGCATCGCATGCAGCGCCTCGACGGTCCCGGTCTGCCAGATGACCAGCGGGAACTTCGCGCCGGCCAGGGTCTTTCGCAGCAGCTCGAGCATGGCCTCGGCGGTCATGCCGCGGCCCCCGAGAACCGTCAGGTCGAAGCTGACCTCCGGGCGGTCGGCGCGCAGCACCTCGAGCATCTGATGCGGGAAAGCGGCGCCGGGCGCACCGTTCACCTCGCCCACCGTGCTGCCGGACCCGAGGGCGAGGATGCGCACGTCCTTGCGCGCGAGAGCGGCGCGCAGATGCGGCAGGGGGTCGGGGGCTTGCAGGAAGTCGGCTGGCGCTTCGCAGGCCTGGTCGGGCGGGGCCATGTGCTGAGCACGCGCCGACAATGGGACGGCAAAACAGCACGCTATCAGCAACGGGAGGAGGTGACGCATTCCGCGCAACCCGTATCAGCCCGCGCGAGGAGGGACAAGGCGCAGCGTGCCGACGTCCGAACGTCCAGCTTGGGGCATCCGGCGGAGTCGCGCTGCGCGATGCGCATGGAAAAGGGAAGTGCTCGTCCACGGCCCGATCCGGCGTCCCTCGGCCCAGGCGGCGGCGATCGCGGTAGGATTGCTGGCACCCGGGCGATCTGCAACCGTCGCGGCGATCACGCCGCCGCGGACGCCGCGCCACCCAAACCGCAGGGACACGACATGCCCGATCCGCTCTGGAGCCTGTCCGCGACACGGCTCGCCGACCTCTATCGTCGCGGGGCGGCCACCCCGACGCAGGTGCTGGAGGCTGTGCTGGGTCGGCTCGAAACCGTGAACAAGCAGCTCAACGCGGTGGTGGCGTCGGACGTCGCGGCGGCACGCGACGCGGCGGCGGCGGCCACCGCGCGCTGGACCGCGGCCGCACCGCTCAGCCCGTTGGACGGCGTTCCGTTCACGGTGAAGGACAACATCCCGACGGCCGGGTTCCCGACGCGCTGGGGTAGCCCGGCCTGGCCGGCAACGCCCGCCGACCGCGACGAGCTGCCGATCGCGCGACTGCGGGACGCCGGGGCGGTGGTGATCGGCAAGACCAACGTCCCCGAGTTCACCTCGCAGGGCTACACCGACAACGCGGTGTTCGGGACCACGGGGAACCCGTGGGATCCAAGGCTGACACCGGGCGGCTCCTCCGGCGGAGCGGTGGCGGCGGTGGCGGCCGGCATCGGCCCGTTCGCGATCGGCACCGACGGTGGCGGCTCGATCCGCCGGCCAGCATCGCATACGGGGCTGTTTGGGCTGAAACCGAGCCGGGGGCGCGTGCCGCGGTGTGATGGGTTGCCGGCGATCCTGCTGGACTTCGAGGTGATCGGGCCGATCGCACGCAGCGTCGCCGACCTCGTCGCCGTCATGCAGGTGGTCGCGCCACCGCATCCGCGCGATCCGCTCGGACACGGGTTGCCGGCGTTCACGGTGCCCGAGCCGGCGCCGTGCCGCGTGCTGTACGTTCCGCGCTTCGGCGCGCACCCGGTCGATCCCGAGGTGGCCGCGAGCACCGATGCGGTGGCGGCGGCGCTGGGTCGCGCGGGGCACGCGGTGACGCGGGCGGCAGCGCCGTTCGACCCGGATGCGGTCGCGCGCATCCAGGCGACGGTGAGCCAGGCGGGGCTGGCCTGGCTGGGCGAGACGTTCGGGGCGGCGCCGGCCTCGCCCACCCTGGCCGAGATGCAGCAGGGGGGCGCGCGGTTGCCGGCCGCGACGTTGTTTGGCGCGCTGGACGCGGCGCATGAGCTGCGCCGCACGCTGTCCGCGCTGTTCGATCGATTCGACCTGATCCTGACACCCGCGGCGGCGGCGCTGCCGTGGCCAGCGGCGCAGTCGCATCCGCCGGAGATCGACGGGGTGGCGGTGGGTCCGCGCGGGCATGCGGTGTTCACCGCCTTCGCCAACATCGCCGGCCTGCCGGGGCTCACGCTGCCGGGGCCGCATGCGGCGAACGGGCTGCCGATCGGCGCCCAGTTGCTCGGGCCGATCGGGGCGGACGGGTTGCTGCTGGCGATCGCGGGCGCGCTGGAGGCCAAGGGCGATGCGGTGGTGCGCTGGCCGCCGCTCGATCCGCCGTGATGCGCCGCGCGCGGCGGACGTGACGTGCGTGCGCGGGTCAGGCCGGCGGGATGACCCGGCTCAGCGGCAGAAGCCCTCGATGATGTCGCCGTGCAGGGCGGCGATCTGCTGCTGCACGTAGTCGAGGAACGGCGACAGCGCGCCGTGCATCATGTCCGCCACGTTGCGATGGGTCATGGTCGCGTTCAGCTCGTCCAGCCGCTCCAGCGGCGCGCGCGTGCCGCGGAGCTGGTAGCGCGTGCGCAACTGGTTCAGGTGCCACTCGATCTGCATCAGGTTGAGCCCGACCGAGCGCGGGAAAGCGCCATTGGCGAGCAGGAAGCCGGCAACCTCGACCGCATTGTATCCGTTCGGGTGTTCGCGGCGGTAGGCGTGATAGCCGGCGGCCGCGCGCAGCAAGGCGTTCCACTGGCCCGCGTCGATTTCCAGGTCGCCGGCGCTCGTTTGCGGCGCGAGCGCGTGGAAGCGCGTGTCGAGCAGGCGCGTGGTCTGGTCGGCGCGCTCGAGATAGCGGCCCATCATGTAGAAGTGCCAGGCCTGATCTCGGTAGAACGTGCCTTCGGTGATGCCGGTATGGGCCTGGGTGCCTTCCTTCAGCATGCCGCAGGTCGCGGCGAAATGGTCCGGCAGCAGGTCGGTGGCGGTCAGCGCGCGGATGCGGCTCGAGAACACGTTGATCTGCAGCCACATCTCGGTGGAGATCAGGGCGCGCAGCGTGCGCGCATTCTCCCGTGCCGCCTGGATCCCCACCTGCACGGAGGTCGTGTTGTCGCGGTCCAGCACGTAGAAGGCGCCGACCGAGGCGAGGTTCGCCTCGGTGTGCTTAGCGTAGAATGCCTCCAGGTCGCCGTTGATGCGCAGGATGGTCAGCCAGTTGCGCGTATCGTCGGCATCGCGCGCGAAGGTGTTGGTGACGTCGAGCAGCCGCGCCTGGTTCTCGATGCGCTCCATGTAGCGGGCGAGCCACAGCGTGCCCTCGGCATGGCGCGCGATCAGGTGGGCGGAACGGGGTTCGGTCAAGGTCGCGCTCATGCCAGCACCCAGGTGTCCTTGGTGCCGCCGCCCTGGGAGGAGTTCACCACCAGCGTGCCCTTGCGCAGCGCGACGCGCGAGAGGCCGCCCGGCAGCACCCAGGTTCCCTTGCCGGTGATCGCGAACGGGCGCAGGTCGATGTGGCGCGGCTGCACGCCCTCATCGGTCAGCGTGGGTGACACCGAGAGCTTCACCGTCGGCTGGCTGATGTAGTTGGTCGGATTGTGCTTCAGCCGCTCGCGGAACTCGGCGAGCTGTGCCTTGGTCGCGTGTGGGCCGATGAGCAGCCCGTAGCCGCCGGACTCCGCGACCGGCTTGACCACCAGCTTCTCCAGGTTGTCGAGCGTGTAGGCGAGCGCGTCGGGTTCGGCGCAGATATGCGTATCGACGTTCGGGAGGATCGGCTCCTCGCTCAGGTAGTAGCGGATGATACGAGGCATGTAGGCATAGACCGCCTTGTCGTCGGCGACGCCGGTGCCGACGGCGTTGGCGATCGCGACGGAGCCGCGGCGCCAGGCATCCATCAGGCCGCGGACGCCCAACAGGCTGTCCGGGTTGAACACGTCGGGATCGAGGAAGTCGTCGCCGATGCGGCGATAGATCGTGTGCACCGGGGCGAGGCCGGCCGTGGTGCGCATCCAGACCTTGCCGTTCTCCACCAGCAGGTCGCGGCCCTCGACCAGCGGCACGCCCATCTCCCGCGCCAGGAACACGTGCTCGAAATAGGCGGAGTTGAAGATGCCCGGCGAGAGCACGACCACTTGCGGATCGAGCACGGATTGCGGCGCGATCTCCGCCATCGCGTGATGCAGGCGCAACCCGTACTCGTCGACGCCGCGCACCGACAGCCCGGTCATCAGGTCCGACAGCACGCGCAGCGTCATGTGCCGGTTCTCGACCACATAGGCGACGCCGGAGGGCGTGCGGGCATTGTCCTCCAGCACCATGAAGCGGCCGGTCTCGTCGCGCACGATGTCGGTGCCGCAGACATGCACGTAGGTGCCGAACGGCACGCCGAACCCGACCATCTGCTGGCAGTAGCCGGCATTCCCCAGCACGAGCTCACGCGGGATGATGCCGTCCTTCAGCACCTTCTGCTCGTGGTAGATGTCGTGCAGGAACATGTTCAGCGCCCGCACGCGCTGGATCACCCCGGTCTCGATCTGCCGCCACTCGGGGGGCGTCAGCACGCGGGGGATCAGGTCGAACGGTAGGATGCGGTCGATCGCGGTCGCGTCGGAGTAGACCGTGAAGGTGATCCCGCGCTCCAGCAGGTCGCGTTCGGCGTCCACGGCGCGACGGCGGAGGCTCTCGATCGGCATCGCGGCGAGGCGGGAGAGCAGCAGGGAGAGGGCGGGATGGGTCGGCTGGCCGGGCCGCAGCATCTCACAGAACATGCCGGCCGGGTCGTATCCCTGCAGGACCCCGTGCGGCGGCGCGCCGGCGGAGTGCGATTGTCCCATGCTCTGCGATTGCCCGGTGCTCTGCGATTGGACCGGCGTCTGGGCCAGGCTCTGTGACTGCGTCGGCGACCCAGGGAATTCGGGCATCCGCGGCTCCATGATGCGAGGCACCAGCTTAGGCACAAGCCGTTGCGGCTGGGAATAGCTTCCATGCGCAGGGCGCGCGGCTCAGACGGTGACGTCATACTCCGCCAATTCCGGGCGCATGGCCTCGATCACGAAGTCGACGAGCGCGGCGGGCGCGTCGAGGTAGAACTCGCGATCCGAATAGGCACCCACCGATGCAGCCAGGCCGCGATCCTGCAACCATCGGGCGAGAACGAGCAGCTCGGCTTCGGGCGTCTCGCTCAGGAACGACACCTGGGAGCGGAGCTTGTCGGTGTCGCGGGTCGTGGTGTCGCTGCGGCTGAACTGCAGGTCGACATTGCTGCCGGGCTGGCGCAGCCACACGGCGCGTTCGGTCCGGCGCAGCAGGACGAAGCCCAGTTCGCTCCGGAACAGCTCCACCACCCTCTCGAAATGCTCGGCGGCGATGCGGTTGGCGACGTGGTTCAGGCGCATGGTTCGCTCCTTCGTCCGCGCAGGGCCTTGGCCCACGGATTGCTTGCTTGTTTGGCTTCCGATCGGAAGGCCATGCTCCCGAGGTCGGGGTCACAGTCACACAGGAGACGCGCGGTGAAACAATCTTCCACGCCGACCTCTCGCCGTCACGGCGCGCAATGAGGCGCCGGCACTTCCTGGCCGCGGCCACCGCCGGCCTCGCCCTGCCGTCCGTGGTGCGCGCCGCGAGCGCGACCACGCTGCGCTTCATCCCGCAGATCGACCTCGCCTTCCTGGATCCGCACTGGACCACGGCGAACGTGACGCGGGGCCATGGCTACATGGTCTTCGACACGCTGTACGGGCAGGATTCCACCTTCACGCCGCAGCCGCAGATGCTGGAGGGGCACGTCGTCGACGCCGACGGCAAGCTGTGGACGCTGACGCTGCGCGAGGGGCTGATGTGGCACGACGGCACCAAGGTGCTGGCGCGCGACTGCGTCGCCTCGATCAAGCGCTGGGCGAAGCGCGATGCGTTCGGCGGCGCGCTGATGGCGGCGACCGACGAACTCTCGGCGCCCGACGACAAGACGATCCGCTTCCGGCTGAACAAGCCGTTCCCGCTGCTGCCGGCGGCGCTGAGCAAGCCGACCACCCCGTCGCCGCTGATGATGCCGGAGCGGCTGGCCAATACCGATCCGTTCAAGCAGGTGACGGAGATGGTGGGCAGCGGCCCGTTCCGCTTCCTGGCCGAGGAACGGGTGCCGGGGGCCCGCAACGTCTATGCGAAGTTCGACAAATACGTGCCACGGCCCGATGGGCCGCTGGCATGGACCTCGGGTCCGAAGGTCGCGTACTACGAGCGGGTCGAGTGGACCACCATGCCGGATGCCGGCACCAAGGTCGCCGCGCTGCAGGCGGGCGAGCAGGACTGGTGGGAGAACCCGACCGCCGACCTGCTGCCCCTGCTCGCGAAGGATCGCGCGATCACCGTCGCCGTGACCAATCCGACCGGCGCCACCAACATGGTGCGGCCGAACCATCTGCAGCCGCCGTTCGACAAGCCGGCGGTGCGCCAGGCGATGTTCTCGGTGATCGACCAGAGCGCGATGATGGAGGCGATCGTCGGCAACGATCCGGCGATGTATCACGTGCCGCACGGCGTGTTCTGTCCCAACACGGCGATGGCCACGGAGGCAGGGCTGGATCCGCTGCGCGGGCCGCGCGACTACGGGAAGGCGAAAGAGCTGCTGAAGCGCGCGGGCTATGCGGGCGAGAAGGTGGTGATGCTGGTCGCCACCGACTACACGCAGTTCAAGGCGATCTGCGACGTGCTGGCCGACAGCATGAGCCAGGCCGGGATGAACGTGGATTACGTCGCCACCGATTGGGGCACGATGCTCCAGCGCCGCAACAACCGCGGGCCGATGGACCAGGGTGGCTGGAACCTGTTCGCGACCGGCTGGGAAGGCGTGGATCAGATGAACCCGTCGAACCACTACGCGATCCGCGGCAACGGCAACGACCCATCGGCCTGGCCCGGCTGGTGCGTCAGCGCGAAGCTGGAGGAGCTGCGCAACGCCTGGTTCGACGCGCCGACACTCGCCGCGCAGAAGGCGGTGTGCGAGCA
Source organism: Rhodospirillales bacterium (assembly GCA_017304945.1). Lineage (GTDB taxonomy): Bacteria > Pseudomonadota > Alphaproteobacteria > Acetobacterales > Acetobacteraceae > Rhodopila. The sequence continues at coordinate 65,519 of JAFKLG010000080.1, read as the reverse complement.
GATCCAGCTGCAATGCATGGTGGACGTGCCCAGCATGCCGGTCGGGCAGTACGTGCAGAAGACGGCATACCGGAAGAACGTGACGGGCGTACTGCAGGGGTTCTCGACGTTCTGGAACGTCCGTCCGGCCTGATCGCGTCCCGCGGCCGAAAGCCGCACCCCGTCGCCCACGCGCGTCGCAACCGATGCGCGTGGGCGAGCCGCCGCCGCGTCAGAACTTGATCGACGTGCGCAGGCCAAGCACCGCCGCGTTTCCCAGCGTCGTGGTCGGGTCGATCGGGTTCGGGACGTTGCCGCTCGGCCGGATCACGTACTGGAAGTCCGGCTGCACGGTGAGCCAGGGCGTGATCGGCGCCTGGTAGGTCAGTTCGAGCACCATCTCCGAACTGCGGATCGGCTGCGACACGCCCGTGAAGGCGATCGTGTCGGCATCGAGCGAGCGCAGGCTGTGGCTGAGATTGGCCCAGGCGAAGGCGATTCCGACGATGTCGTCGTCGCGGTCGGGGAAGGTGCCCTTCCAGGTCAGCCCGGCATCGACGTAGACGTAGATGGGGTTGCGGTCCTGCTGCGGCGCGGTGGCGAAGCGGACGAAGCCGGAGAGGCCGCCATCGGCCGAACCCGGCGTGCGCCAGAGCTGGTGATCCACCGAGGCGTAGAGGCTGAAATTCCGGGGATGGCTGGCCGGGACGCCACTGCTGTCCGGATTGGCGAGCGACAGTCCGGTGTCATCCATGTGCAAGTCGTCGAAGCGGAGCGAGCTGTACCAGGCGCCGACCTTGAAGTTGCCGCCGAGGCCTGGGTCGTCCTTGCCGGGCATGGTCGTGTAGGTCGCCTCGAGGATGGCGAACACGCCCTCGAGCGGGAACTCGGTGCCGCCCCAGTCACCGTTCTTGCCCAGCGGATTGCCGTTGAACACGGCGCCCTGGACGCTGAAGGCGGGGTCGGGCGTGACCCGGACTCGCACGCCGGGGGTGGAGTAGGGGTAGGCGGGACCGCCGCCCGGCAGGTCGCTCGCGTTGATCCCCGGCCAGCCGAAGGTCGAGTTGATGAACACGCCGGCCACGTCGCTGGTCAGGAACTCCTCGTCGGCGGCGAACTGGCCGAGACGGATGTTGACGACGTCGTCGAGCAGGCTCTGCTCGATGTAGAGATCGCCGAGCCGTGTGCTGGGCGGCGCGGCGATGTTGCTGACGGTGAGCAGGTTGCCGATGTTGTCGCTGCTCAGGTCGCGGCCATGGATCTGGTAGAAGCTGCTGACGATCTTGGCGCCTGGCCAGGCGACGAGCTTCTCCAGGTCGAGGGTCATCTGGACCTGGGTCTTGCCGTCGAACGCGGCGCCCTGCCGGATCCCGCCGGAGACGTTGCCCAGCACCTCGTCGGTCTCGTTCATCTCGAAGGAGATGCCGTGTTCCTCGAGGGTGGTCCGCAGCCCGCCCCAGTCGCCGGTCAGGGTCTCGCGCGTCCAGATGGAGCTGTCCTCGGCGGCGGCGGGCTTGGTCGCGTCCTGCGCGAGGGCCGGCGCGGACAGGAGCGGCAGCAGAGGGATGGTGGAGAGGAGGAGGCGACGCACGGATATCTCCGAGGCAACGTTATAACATACTAGTTCAGCCACGAGGCTGAGGAGAGGGCAAGGCGCCCGCGACGTTTGGCGGCAGAATCGAGGGAATCGCCCCCGAATTCACGTGATAATGCGAGTAGTTCGCGACTACGGCGTTCGGATCGATGTGTCAACTGCGGATCAGGCATGACCGCGGCCGCAGATCCTCGTAGCTGAGAGTTAGTTGCATTCGCAGCTTGGTGCGCTACAAACCTCCGGCGCACGCCGCGCCGTTCCGCGGCGACCAACACGAGGACCCTCGCGCCATGCCCTTCCCATTCCCCTGCCGGACCCGCGCGGCGTGGCTCCCGGCCGTCGCCGCCGCCGCGTTCCTGATCCCCGGTGCCGCCGCAATGGCCGGCATGGCCACACCGATCGGAACGGGGTCCGTGCCCGGCATGGCGCATTTGACCGCCGCGGATGCCGCGCCCTCCGCCTACGATCTGGTCGGACCCATCACCGAGTACAAGCGCTATGTCAGCGCGGAGGTCGAGGCGCTGCTGACCGAAACCCGCCGCTTCACCGCGGCGGTGAAGGCCGGCAATCTCGCCGAGGCGCAGCGCCTGTATGCGCCGACCCGTCAGCATTACGAGCGGATCGAGCCGGCGGCCGAGTTGTTCAGCGACCTCGACACCGCGATCGACGCGCGCGCCGACGATTTCGAGAAGAAGGAGGAGGATCCGACCTGGAGCGGGTTCCACCGGCTGGAGAAGGCGCTGTTCGCGGACAAGACGACCAAGGGCATGGCGCCGGTGGCCGACAAGCTGCTCGCCGACGTGGAGGAGCTGCATACGCGCATTGGGAGCCTGCCGATCCCGGCCAAGTCGATGGTGGGCGGCGCGGCGGACCTGATCGAGGAAGTCGCGGCGACCAAGATCAGCGGTGAGGAAGACCGCTACAGCCATACCGACCTGTGGGACTTCCAGGCCAACGTGGATGGCGCGCAGAAGATCTTCGAGCTGTTGCGCCCGTTGGTGATCACCCGCGACAAGGCGTTGGCGACCCGCATCGACGGCAACTTCGCCAAGGTCGACAAGCTGCTGGCGAAGTACCGGGTCGGCGATGGTTACAAGAGCTACGACAAGCTCACGGCGAACGACCGCAACGCCATGAAGGGCGCCGTCACCGCGCTGGCCGAAGACCTCTCCAAACTGCGCGGCACGCTCGGCGTCGATTGACGACGGCGCGTCGCGCGACCGCCTGCCGCGCGGGCGGAAACAGCGCGGGCGCCGACGCGAAGGGCTGAGCGAGGATGCCGTCCGAGCGGATCACACCGACGATCCGCCCGGCAGCCGTCGCTCAGCTCTTGACCAGCGGGCAGCCGCCCTCGTTCAGCGGCCGCCACGCGTCCTCCATCGAGGTGGTGGCGATCACCTTCGCCACGTCCCAGGACTGCTTGCTCTCCGACGGCTTCTTCGCCTCGAGCAGGTACACGGGGTGCAGTGCGCGGCCATCCTCGCGAATCTTGCCCGGTCCGAAGCAGTCGTCGTCGGTCGGCATCGCCTTCATGCGCGCGACCGTGGCGCGGCCGTCCTTCTTCGCCTCCGCGACGCCCATGTCGGCGACCGTCTTCAGATAGTGCAGCGTGGCGGCGTAGTCGCCGGCCTGCGTCATGTTCGGCCACACCTCGTTCGGTGTCTTGGTGCGCACGCGGTCGTTCCAGGCGCGGGTGCGGTCGTTCAGGTTCCAGTAGTAGGACTCGCTCCAGCGCAGGCCCTGTGCGGTATCGAGGCCAAGCGAACGCACGCCGCGAACCTGGATCAGCAGCGCGGCGAGCTTCATCGTCTTGGTGATGCCGAACTCATGCGCCTGCTTGATGCAGTTCTCGGTGTCGGCGCCCGCCATCGCGAGCCCCAGAACCTTCGCGCCCGAGGCCTGGGCGCGGATCAGATGGGTGGAGAAGTCGGTCGTCTCGGGGAAGGGATAGGCGACGCTGCCCAGCACCTTGCCGCCCATCTTGGTGATGATGCCCGACGTGTCGCGCTGCAGCGTCTGGCCGAACACGTAGTCGGCGGTGATGAAGAACCAGGTGTCGCCGCCTTCCTTCACCGTCGCGCCGCCGGTGGACCGGCCCAGCATGTAGGTGTCGTAGGTCCAATGGATGGTGTTCGGGCTGCATTGCGGCCCGGTCAGGTCGGAGGAGCCGGTGCCCGAGTTCAGGTACACCTTGTTCTTCTCGCGGCAGACCGTGTTGACGGCGAGTCCGACCGAGGAGGTCGGCACGTCGACGATCGCGTCCACCCCGTCGCGGTCGAACCACTGCCGCGCGATGGAGACGCCGACATCGGGCTTGTTCTGGTGGTCGGCGGACAGGACCTCGACGTTCCATCCCTTGCCGGAGACGCCGAAATCCTCAAGCGCCTGCTTGGCGCAGACCACGCCGGTGGGGCCGCCGTCGTCGCGATACGGTCCGGACTGGTCGTTCAGCACGCCGATGCGGATCGTCGGGGTCTGGGCGCGGGCGAAGCGGGGCACCGCGAGAGCGGCGGCGGACGCACCCAGCAGGGTGCGGCGGGGCAGGATCATGGAGCGTTCCTCGTCTCTTGGCCGCCGTGATGCGGCTAGGCAGCCAGAGTAGAGGTGGGCGCGTCCGCTGTCATGGGTGGGTGGCCGCGGCGCTACTCCGCTGGGCCACTCCGCGGTGGGCGGCCGCCGCGCTCCGCCGCCGGGTTACTCCGCCTGGCCCTGGGTGCGGCGGAACGGGGCGGCGGGGTAGACGCCCAGCACGCGGACCTCGGTCGAGAAGAACGACAGTTCCTCGAGCGCGCGGCGCAGCGCGGGCTGTTCGGGATGGCCGTCGACGTCGCACAGGAACTGCGTCGCGGTGAACTGGCCGTTCACCATGTAGCTCTCGAGCTTCGTCATGTTCACGCCGTTGGTGGCGAATCCGCCCAGCGCCTTGTAGAGCGCCGCGGGCACGTTGCGGACGCGGAAGACGAAGGTCGTCATCAGGTCGCACCCGCTTGCATCGGGTGCCGTCGGCGTCTTCGACATGACGTAGAAACGGGTGGTGTTGTGCGCCGCGTCCTCGACATTCGCGCGCAGGATCTCGAGCCCGTAGATCTCGGCGGCGAGGGAGGATGCGATCGCGGCCTCGGCCGGGTCGCCCCATTGCGCCACGAGTTGGGCGCTGCCGGCGGTATCCGCCTCCACGACCGGCGTCAGCCCGAGTTGCCGCAGGATCTTGCGCACCTGGCCCAGCGCGACGGTGTGGGAATGGGCGCGCTTCAGGTCCTCGATGCGCGCGCCCTTCACCGCGAGCAGGCAGTGCTCGACGCGCTGGAAGTGCTCGCCGACGACGAACAGGCCGGAGCTGGGGAGCAGCGCGTGGATATCGGGCACGCGGCCGGCGAGGCTGTTCTCGCACGGCAGCATGGCGAGTTGCGCGGTGCCGTCGCGCACCGCCTCCATCGCGGTCTCGAACGACTCGCAGGGCAGTGTCTGCATGGTCGGATACGCGGTACGGCAAGCCAGGTCGGAATACGCGCCGAGCACGCCCTGGAAGGCGATCAGGCCGGTCATTGCAGGGTCCTTTGTGGGGCGAGCGCGACACGCGCGCGGTCGAGATCGGCCGCCGTGTCGACGCCGAACGGGGCGTGTTCGACCCGCGCGCAGGCGATGCGCATGCCGGCTTCCAGGGCGCGGAGCTGTTCGAGGCTTTCCCGCCGTTCGAGCGGGGACTCGGGCAGGGAGACGAACCGCGCGAGCGCGGTGCGGCGGAACGCGTAGATGCCGATGTGGTGCCAGCGCGGGCCCTCGCCCCAGGGGATGGGCACGCGGGAGAAATAGAGGGCGGGCGACACCGCGCGGCCGCGGTCGAAGGCGCAGGCGGCCTTCACGACGGAGGGCAGCGCGGCTTCCTCCTCGGTGTCGATCGGCGCCACCAGGGTCGCGATGTCGAAGCCGGGATCGGCGAGTGGGGCGAGCACCGTGCGCAGGTAGCCGGGCGGGATGGTCGGCAGGTCGCCTTGCAGGTTGACCACCACGTCGTGCCGGCCCTGCGGGTCGAGCGCGGCGAGCGCGGCATGCACCCGGTCCGATCCACGCGGCAGGGAGGGGTCGGTCAGCACGGCCGTGCCGCCCGCGGCCTCGACGGCGGTGACGATCTCGGGGTCGCCGCAAGCCACCGCGACGGGGCCGATCCCGGCCTCCCGCCCGCGGTCGAGCACATGCACGATCATCGGTTTGCCGTGGATGTCGGCGAGTGGCTTGCCGGGGAGTCGGGTCGCCGCCATGCGGGAGGGGATCAGGACGATGGGGTTCACGATAACCGCTTGTTTCGTCGGCCAGAGGGCCGAGGGTGGGTTGATGGGGGAGGGTCGTTTCCCTATGGTGCGGCCAACTTAGGAACCTGCCGAACCCGGTGCAACGCCGCGGGTCGGTGCGCGCCACCCACCAGACGGACGCCGTCGCCGCGTCGAACGCCGAGGAAGCCACGCCGCATGGACAGCATGGAGGTCAACAAGGGGGTCGCCGCGATCCTGGTCGCCGGCATCGCCTTCTTCATCACGGGCACGATCGGCGACCAACTGGTGCGGAATCATCGGCCGGAGAAGCCGGCCATCGAGATCAAGGGCGTCGAGGCGCCGTCCGGTGGCGGCGGTGCGCCCGCCCCGGCGGCACTGCCCCCGATCGCGCCACTGCTGGCCAAGGCCGACCCCGCCCAGGGCGAGGCGATCACCAAGAAGCTCTGCACCTCCTGCCATACGTTCACCGAGGGCGGCAGGGCCGGCGTCGGCCCGAACCTGTACAACGTGATCGGCAAGCCGCACGGCCACATGGAGGGGTTCAACTACTCGACCGCGCTGAAGAGCAAGCAAGGTCCGTGGAACTACGCGGAACTGAACGAGTGGCTGCACCAGCCGTCCAGCTACGCGCCCGGCACCCGGATGGCCTTCGCCGGCATCAAGAACGACCAGCAGCGCGCCGACGTGATCGACTATCTGCGCACGCTGTCCCCGAACCCGCTGCCGCTGCCGGCGGCGGATGCGGCGCCCGCGCCGGCAGCCGGCGCCCCCGCTGCGCAGGCGCCCGCCGCCCAGAGTCCGGCGGCCCAGACCCCGAACGCGCAGGCGCCAGGCGCCGCCTCGACTCCGGCCGCCCAGGGCACCGGCGCCTCGGGGGGCAGCCAGGCCGTCTCCCCGACCGCGCCAGCCGCTCAGCCGCCCAAGCAGTAAGGCCAGGTTGGCCGTGCAGCCCGGCGGCGCCGCGGCAGGCACTCCTGCACCGGACCTCCCGGCGGCGGTCTCGGTCGACGCGCTGGTCGCGGCCGCCGAGGCCGCGGCCGACGTCGCCGCCGCGGTGGTGCGCCCGTTCTTCCGCCAGCCGCTCACCGCGGACGTGAAGGGCGATCGCTCGCCGGTCACCATCGCCGACCGTACCGCCGAACAGGCGATGCGCGCGGTGCTGTCCGAACGCTTTCCCGACCACGGCATCATCGGCGAGGAATTCGGCACCGATCGGGCGCAGGCCCGATTCCGCTGGGTGCTCGATCCGATCGACGGCACCCGCGCCTTCATCACCGGCCGGCCCAGCTTCGGCACGCTGATCGGGCTGCTGGACGGCGATCGCCCGATCCTCGGCCTGATCGACCAACCGGTGACGCGGGAGCGCTGGATCGGCGCCCCCGGCCGCGCCACCGTGTTCCGCTCCGCATTCGGTGGACGCGCCGGATGCCGCCCGTGTGCCACGCTCGACGCGGCCGAACTGTCCTGCACCAGCCCCGAAATGCTGGAGGGCCACGAGACGGCGTGGCGCGCCCTCAAGGCGGCGGTGCGGCGCAACTACTGGGGCAGCGATTGCTACGCGCATGGTCTGGTCGCGATCGGCCAGATCGACATCGTCGCCGAGTGCGACATGAAGCTGTGGGACTGGGCGGCGCTGGTGCCGGTGATCGAGGGCGCCGGCGGCAGTGTCACCGACTGGCATGGCCAACCGCTGCGCGTCGGCAGCGACGGGTCCGTGCTCTCGGTCGGCGACCCGGCGCTGGTCGCGCCGGCGGTGGCATTGCTTAACCAACCGTCAGTTGCGTCGGGCTGACCCCAGCCTCACCCTGCGCGCCGTCACTGTCCCAGGGGACCGACCCGTGCGCCTGACCGCCTGCCTGACCCTGATGCTCGCGATCGTGCCGTGGCTGGCGACCGCGCAGGCCCGCGCCGACGATGGGCCGGTCACCCGCAGCAACGCGATCGCCGTGCTCGACAAGCCGGCGCTGCCGCCGGATTTTCCGTATTTCCCGTATGTGAACCCGGACGCGCCGAAGGGCGGGTCGGTGACGCTCGCGGTGATCGGCACGTTCGACAACTTCAACCCGTTCATCCTGCGCGGCACCACCGCCTTCGGCCTGGCCGGCTCCTGGGTGATCCTGCCGGGCGGCAGCGGCTCCGGCGCCTCGGTCGGGCATGTGTGGGAGAGCCTGCTGACCGCCTCGGCCGACGAGGCGGCGACCGGCTACGGCCATCTGGCGCAGACCGTCGAGTTGCCGGCCGACCGGATGTGGGTGGCGTTCGAGATCCGGCCCGAGGCGAAGTTCTCCGACGGTACGCCGGTGACGGCCGAGGACGTGGCCTGGACCTACAAGACCCTGCTCGCCCAAGGCCGCCCCAGCTTCCGCATCCAGTTCGCCGACGTGAAGGATGTGGTGGTGGAGGGGGAACGCCGTGTCGTGTTCCACTTCAAGTCGAATGAGAACCGGGAGATGCCGCTGCTGGTCGGCAGCCTGCCGGTGCTCCCCGAACACTTCTTCAAGGACCGCGATTTTTCCCGGCCGCTGACCGATCCGCCTGTGGGCTCCGGCCCATATCGCGTTTCGGCGTTCGAGTTCGGTCGCAGCGTCACCTATACGCGGCGGCCCGACTGGTGGGCGGCGAACCTGCCGACCGCCAAGGGCACCAACAACTTCGACACGGTGCGGATCGAGTACTATCGGGACTCGACCGTGGCGCTCGAGGCGTTCAAGGCCGGGCAGAGTGACATCCGCAGCGAGAACATCGCCAAGAACTGGGCGACCGCCTATGACTTCCCGGCGGTGCGGGACGGAAGGGTGATCAAGGGCGAGTTTCCCCACAAGCTGCCGACCGGGCTGCAGGGCTATGCGATGAACACCCGCCGGCCGGTGTTCGCCGATCCGCTGGTGCGGCAGGCGGTCGCCACCGTGTTCGACTTCGAATGGACCAACAAGAATCTCTTCTACGGCGCCTATACCCGCACGAAGAGCTATTTCAGCAACAGCCCGCTGGCGTCCTCGGGCGTGCCGGAAGGCGACGAGCTGAAGCTGCTGGAGCCGTTCCGCGCGGAACTGCCGCCGGACCTGTTCACCAAGCCGTTCACCCTGCCGGTCACCGACGGGTCGGGCAACAACCGCGAGCAGCTTCGCCAGGCGCTGGACCTGCTGCGCCAGGCCGGCTGGACGGTGAAGGACCGCAAGCTGGTCGGGCCACAGGGCCAGCCGCTGCGGTTCACGATCCTGCTCGACGATCCGTCCTATGAGCGTGTCGCGCTGCCCTATGTGCAGAACCTGCAGAAGCTGGGCATGGAGGTGAACGTCCGCACCGTCGACATGGCGCAGTACCAGCACCTGACCGACGACTTCGACTTCGACATGATCATGATGATCTACCCCGAGGGCGACGTGCCGGGGAACGAGCTGCGCGACTACTGGAGCTGTGCGGCGTCCAAGGCGCAGGGCAGCAACAACGTGCCGGGCATCTGCGACCCGGCGGTGGACGCGCTGATCGAGAAGGTGGTCACCGCGCCGGACCGCAAGACGCTGGAGACCGCCGCCCATGCGCTGGACCGGGTGCTGCTGTGGCGCTGGTATGTGGTGCCGAACTGGGATTCGCGCGTTTTCCGCGTGGCCTGGTGGGACCGGTTCGGCCGGCCGGACAAGCCGATCCGCGAGGGCGTGAACTTCGACACGTGGTGGGTGGATCCGGCCAAGGCGCCGGCGACGGACGCGGCGAAGCGGAAGTGAGGGGGAAGCGGCCGTGAGAGGGTTGGTGTCCGCGCCCCGATCCCTCCCCGTCATGGCCGGCCCCCGCGCCGGCCATCCCCACCCGTACCCCGCCGCGGGGCGTGAATCATCCCGCCGGCAGGGTGCCACATCTCTCGCCGTCATGGCCGGCCCCCGCGCCGGCCATCCCCACCCGCATCCCGCCGCGGGGCGTCAATCATCTCGCTGGCAGGGTGCCACATCTCTCGCCGTCATGGCCGGCCTCCGCGCCGGCCATCCCCACCCGCACCCCGCCGCGGGGCGTCAATCATCTCGCTGGCAGGGTGCCACCAGGGATGGCCGGGTCGAGCCCGGCCATGACGGAAGGACTGTGGCCCGCCCGACGCCCCCCGCCCCCGGCCATGACGGAAGGACCGTGGTCCGCCTGACGCCACCCACCCCCGCCTACGACACCGGGGTGCCGGCCATGCACGGCCATGGCACTGGCACGCCTCCCGCCGCCGATCCGTCGCGGCCAGGCCACCACTCCGCATGACCGGCTACCTGCTCCGCCGGCTGCTGCTGGTGATCCCCACCCTGTTCGGCATCATCGCGATCAATTTCGCCGTCATCCAGTTCGCCCCCGGTGGACCCGTCGAGCAGATGATCGCCGACCTGCGCGGCAAGGGCGCCATGTCCTCCCGCCTGGGCGGCGCCAGCAGCGATATCGGCAATGCCGGCGGCACCTATCGCGGCGCCAGCGGGCTCGATCCGCACATCATCGCCGACATCAAGAAGATGTTCGGCTTCGACAAGCCGCCACTCACCCGGTTCCTCGACATGGTGGGCGGCTATCTCCGCTTCGATTTCGGCCGCAGCTTCTTCCGCGACCAGACCGTCGTGCAGCTCATGCTGCAGAAGATGCCCGTCTCGATCTCCCTCGGCCTGTGGTCCACCCTGCTGATCTACGGCATCTCCATCCCCCTCGGCATCGCCAAGGCGGTGCGGGACGGCAGCCGCTTCGACGTCGCCTCCTCCGCCGTGGTCCTGGTCGGCTACGCGATCCCCGGCTTCCTGTTCGCCATCATGCTGGTGGTGTTGTTCGCCGGCGGCAGCTTCCTCGACCTGTTCCCGCTGCGCGGCCTCACCTCGGAAGGCGCGTCGTCGTGGCCGTGGTGGGACCGCGTGCTCGACTACGCCTGGCACATGGTGCTCCCCATCACGGCCGTCGTCGCCGGCGGGTTCGCCAGCCTGACCATGCTGACCAAGAACTGCTTCCTCGAGGAAATCCGCAAACAGTACACCGTCACCGCGCGCGCCAAGGGCGCCGGCGAGCGCCGCGTCCTCTACGGCCACGTGTTCCGGAACGCCATGCTGCTGATCGTCGCCGGCTTCCCGCAGGCCTTCATCGGCGTGCTGTTCACCTCCGCCCTGCTGGTCGAGATCGTCTTCTCCCTCGACGGGCTCGGCCTGCTGGGCTTCCAGGCGGCGATCCAGCGCGACTACCCCGTCATGTTCGGCACCCTCTACATCTTCACCCTGCTCGGGCTGCTGATGCAGATCGTCGGCGACATGCTCTACACGGTGGTCGACCCCCGGATCGACTTCGAGGCGCGGGGATGACTCGCATCATCGCGCGCAGATGTGCCCAACTTCCGCAGAACGGGAGACGCGGGACGGCCGGCGAAACCCCGCTCGGGACCGTGGCGCCGGGTCCCCACGTCGCATGACTCTGTCCCCGCTCACCCGCCGGCGCTTGGCCGTGTTCCGCGCCAACCGGCGCGGCTTCTGGTCGATGTGGATCTTCCTGGTCCTGTTCGTGCTCTCGCTGTTCGCGGAGTTCATCGCCAACGACCGGCCGCTGCTGATCCGCTACGACGGCCAGTTCCTGGTTCCCGTGCTGCAGGACTATTCCGGCGACCGCTTCGGCCCCGACTTCCTGCCGTTCGAGGCCGACTACACCGACCCCGACCTGCAGGCCGCCATCCGCCAGCACGGCTGGATGATCTGGCCGCTGATCCCCTACAGCTACGGCACCATCGTCAAGGACCTGCCCTCCCCGGCCCCCTCCCCGCCCACCTGGCGCAATCCGCTCGGCACCGACGACCAGGCCCGCGACGTCCTGGCGCGCGTGATCTACGGCTTCCGCCTGTCGGTGCTGTTCGGGTTTGCGCTGACCATCGTCTCCTCGGTCGTCGGCATCGCCGCCGGCGCCGTGCAAGGCTACTACGGCGGCCTCACCGACCTGCTGTTCCAGCGCTTCATCGAGATCTGGAGCGGCATGCCGCAGCTCTATCTGCTGATCATCCTGGGCAGCATCATCGCGCCGGGGTTCTGGGTGCTGCTGATCTTCCTGCTGCTGTTCTCCTGGATGAACCTCACCGGCGTGGTGCGGGCGGAGTTCCTGCGCGGGCGCAACCTCGACTACGTGCGGGCCGCCCGCGCGCTGGGCGTGTCCGACGCCGGCCTGATGCTGCGCCACATCCTGCCCAACGCCATGGTCGCCACGCTGACCTTCCTGCCGTTCACCCTCTCCGGGTCGGTGACCATCCTGGCGAGCCTCGACTTCCTGGGATTCGGTCTTCCCCCCGGCTCCCCCTCACTCGGCGAACTCGTCGCCCAGGGCAAATCCAACCTCACCGCGCCCTGGCTGGGTTTCACCGCGTTCTTCGTGCTGGGCGGGCTGCTCACCCTGCTGATCTTCGCCGGCGAGGCCGTGCGCGACGCCTTCGACCCGAGGCGCGGATGAGGAGGACCACAAATCCCCCTCTCCCCTCGCGGGAGAGGGCCGGGGTGAGGGGGCGTTCGGGGAAGATGCACCGCGATACCCCAGGCCGCACCACCCCCTCCCCCCGACCCCCTCCCGCAACGGGAGGGGGGGAGAAAGCCCCTGCCGCCTCCACTCACCTTCGACACGCGCCATGAGCCTGGTCGAAGTCGCCAACCTCTCCGTCGCGTTCGGCGCCAGGCGCGTGGTGGAGGACGTGTCCTTCACGCTCGACCGCGGCGAAACCCTGGCGCTGGTCGGGGAGTCCGGCTCCGGCAAGTCGCTGACCGCCTTGTCGCTGCTGCAGCTCCTGCCGCATGGGGGAACCAATCCGACCGGCCGCGTCACGCTCGACGGCACCTCCCTGATCGACGCGCCGGAACGGACGCTGCGGCGTGTCCGCGGCAACACCGCCGGGATCGTGTTCCAGGAGCCGATGACCAGCCTGAACCCGCTGCACCGCATCGGGCGGCAGGTGGCCGAGGCGATCACGCTGCATCGCCCGCTGCCGCGCGCCGCCTTGCGGGCCCGGGTGATCGAGGTGCTGTCGCAGGCCGGGTTCGCCGACGCGGCGCATCGGCTGGAGGCGTTCCCGCACCAGCTCTCGGGCGGGCAGCGCCAGCGCGTGATGATCGCCATGGCCTTGGCCAACGACCCCGCCCTGCTGATCGCGGACGAGCCCACCACCGCGCTCGACGTGACCATCCAGGCGCAGATCCTGGCGCTGCTCGCCAAGCTGAAAGCCGACCGCCAGCTCGCGCTGCTGCTGATCACCCACGATCTGGCGATCGTGCGTCGCTGGGCCGACCGTGTCTGCGTGATGAAGGACGGCCGCATCGTCGAGAGCGGCCCTGTCGCCGCCGTCTTCGCCGACCCCCAACACCCCTACACACGTATGTTGCTCGGGGCCGTGCCGAAGGGCGCTCCGGCGCCGCTGCCCGCCGCGCCGCAGCCGCTGCTCGAGGCGGAGCATGTCCGCGTGCATTTCCCGATCCGCCGCGGGTTCCTGCGCCGCCAGGTCGGCGCGGTACGAGCGGTGGACGACGTGTCCGTCTCGGTCCGCACCGGTGAAACCGTCGGGCTGGTGGGCGAGTCCGGTTCCGGCAAGACGACCTTCGCCCTGGCCGCGCTGCGCCTGGAGAAGTCCGAGGGCCGCATCGTCCTGGCCGGCCAGGATCTCGCCACCCTCGACCGCCGCGCGCTGCGGGGGCTGCGGTCGCGCATGCAGATCGTGTTCCAGGACCCGTATGGCAGCCTTTCGCCGCGCCTGCCGGTGGGCGACATCGTGGCCGAGGGGCTGCGCGTGCACGAGTCCGCCCTGTCCCGCGCCGATCGCGCCCGACGCGTCGCGGCGTCGCTGGCCGAGGTCGGGCTGCCCGCCGATGCCGCGGACCGCTTCCCGCACGAGTTCTCGGGCGGCCAGCGCCAGCGCATCGCGATCGCCCGCGCACTGGTGCTGCAACCCCGCCTCCTGGTGCTGGACGAGCCGACCAGCGCGCTCGACGTCTCGGTGCAGGCGCAGATCGTGGCGCTGCTACGGGACCTGCAGCAGCGCCACGGCTTCGCCTATCTGTTCATCAGCCACGACCTCAAGGTGGTGCGCGCCCTGGCGCATCGGGTCGTGGTGCTGCGCGGCGGGAAGATCGTGGAGCAGGGCGCCGCCGAGGACGTGTTCGCGCGCCCCAGCGAACCCTACACGCGCGCGCTGATGGACGCCGCCTTCAACCTGGGCGCCTGACCGGCAAGCCGCGGCGCGAGCACCGGCGCCAGCGCCGCGGGCACGCCGAGACCGGGGAACGACCCCGGCCGAAAGGTATGTCCCCGACATGCGCGTGATGTGCGAACTCGTGAGATGACGGCAAGCACACGCGAGGCCAGGTTTGCTGGATGGAGGTGCTCCGCTACGTCCTGCCGCATCTTGCCGCCGGCTGTATTGCCGGGGCGGTGGCCGCGATCGCGCTGGTGGCCGCCAATGTCGGCTCGATCCGCGACCTGGGGATGCAAACGGAAGGCGGCTGGATCGCCTGGGCGCTGCTGACCTTCGGCTTCGTCATCACCTTCGGTTCCGTCGCCATCGGCCGCGCCATCATCGCCCTGGGCGTGGATCAGGACTGAGGCCGGCAGGCCGCATCACCCGGCTGTCCCGGCGCAGGGCTGGCTCGTCGGTCGCGTCCATGCCGAGGTCGCGGGATGAGGTGGCACTGTTACGCCATACGCCTATAATCCCCGACCATGCCATTCGACGTCAGGGACTTCGACGACGCACCGCCCGGCGAGCGCGCCGCCAGCCGCCGCAACCGCCGCCTCGTCGCCACGTGGTTGCTGGTGGTTGCCGGCATGATCCTGGTCATGATCGGCCTCGGCGGCGCCACGCGCCTGACCGGGTCGGGCTTGTCCATCATGGAATGGGCCCCGCTCAGCGGCGCGCTGCCGCCGATGAGCGAGGCGGAGTGGCGGCGCCTGTTCGCCCTCTACCAACAGATCCCACAATACGCGCTGGTGAACGAGGGCTTCGGACTCGCCGGCTTCAAGCAGATCTTCTGGCTCGAGTGGACGCACCGGCTGTGGGGCCGGCTGATTGGGCTCGCCTTCCTGGTGCCGCTGATCGTCTTCTGGGCCACCGGCCGCATCGAGCGGCGGCTGATCCCGCGGCTCGGCCTGCTGTTCCTGCTGGGCGGGCTGCAGGGGGCGGTCGGCTGGTTCATGGTCGCGTCGGGGTTCTTCCCTGATTCCACCGCGGTGTCCGCCTATCGCCTGGTCGTGCATCTCGTGCTCGCCCTGGCCCTCTATGCCGCCATCCTGTGGACGGCGCTCGGCCTGCTCGCGCCGCGACCGGCGCTGACCGACGTGCCGCCTCGCCTGCGCCTGGGCGCCGGCCTCACCGTCGGACTGGTGTCGCTGACCATCGTCGCCGGCGGGTTCGTCGCCGGGATCCATGCCGGCCTCGACTACAACACCTTCCCGCTGATGGGCGGCCATCTGGTGCCCGAGGGCTATGCGCGGCTCACGCCCTTCCTGCGCAACCTCACCGAGAACGTCCCGGCCGTGCAGTTCGACCACCGGCTGCTCGCGACGCTCACCGCGCTCGCGGCGATCGGCACGCTGGTGGCCGGCTTCGCCGACCGCGCCGTGGCGTCGCTGCGTCCGCGTCTCGCCGTGCTGGGGTGCGCGGTCGCGGCGCAATACGCGCTGGGCGTCGCGACGCTGCTGAACGTGGTGCCGGTGGGTCTCGCCACGGCGCACCAGGTCGGCGCCACGCTGGTGCTGACCGCCGCGCTCGTGCTGCTGCACGGCGTCCGCCGAGCGCCCCGTCCGTGACGCGGACCCGAGCGCCGCGGGAATGAGCGAGGCGGGCGCGCTGCTGGTGGGTCTCGCGGTGCTGGATGAGCAGCACGGCGTCCTGTCCTTCACCGCATCGCTGCCGCGACTGCTAGGCATATCCGACGTGACCCCGGGGAGCAGGGCGGCGGCCTTGCTGGCGGCCTCACCGAATCTCGGTGCGGCGGAGCGCGAACGCGCCGCGGCCTGGATCGCCGGCCTGTGCCGTGACGCCCCGGCGGAGACCACGCTGCACGGCGAGGGCGGGCAGATCCTGACGCTGCGCGCGGACCCGCTGCGGCCTGCCGGCTGGAGCCTGACCGTGACCGGCACCGTCTTGGCCGAACCGGCCTGCCCGCGCCCCGGCCTGCCGGACGCGATCCTGGCCGCCCTGCCCCAGGCCGTCTGCGTGTTCGATGCCGACGACCGCGTGACCCGGGTGAACCCCGCCTGGGATACGGTGATGGACGGCTGTCCCATCCGGATCGGGGAGACGCGCGGCGAGATCGGCCGCCGCATGGCCTTTGCCGGGGAACTCGGTCCCGGCGATCCGGAGACGCTCATCGCGGAGGTCATCGAGGCTGACCTGTCCCGCCCGCAACGCCTCGTCGTGCGTCGCCCGACCGGCCGGGTGGTGGAGATGTACGCCCACCCGCTGCCCGAAGGCGGCCGGATCCTGGTGATCGGCGACATCACGCCGCTGGCCGAGGCCGAGGCGGCGGCGGAGCAACGCGCGGCGCAGATCGACGTGATGCTGACCCATACCCGTCACGCCGTCCTCTATTGGGGCCCGGACCGGCGCCTGATCGCCAGCAATCGCCTCGCGACCGAACTGCTGGGGCATCCGCCGGGGCTGCTCGTTCCCGGCCGGGCGGAGGACGAGGTGCTGGACCACATGCTGGCGCGCGAGGAATGGGGAGGCGGCGAGGCGACGCGCGTGAAGCTCGAAGCACTGCGCCGGCGCGACCGCTCCCTTCCCTATCGCCGCCACCTCCTGACCAAGGCCGGACGCGTGCTGGACGCGCGGTCGGATCCGGTGCCCGGCGGCGGCTGGATCACCACCTTCAGCGACGTGACCGACATGATGCGCGCGCAACAGGAGCTGCGCGCGGCGCGCGATGCGTCGGAGGATGCGAACCGCGCCAAGTCGCGCTTCCTCGCCACCATGAGCCACGAGCTGCGCACGCCGCTGAACGCGGTGATCGGCTTCTCCGATGCGCTGCTGCGGGAAGGCCGCACCCCGGTGCCGGGCCGCGTCACGGAGTTCGCGCAGCAGATCAACGACGCCGGCCGGCAGTTGCTGGCGCTGATCAACATCGTGCTGGACGTCGCCCGCATCGAGGCCGGCCGCTTCGACCTGACGGTGGAGCGGGTCGATCCCGCGGCGCTGCTGCGCGATGTCGTGCGTGGCATCACCTCCGCCGCTCAGGCCGCCGACATCACGCTGGAGATGACCGTGGCCGACGACCTGCCGGTGCTGCGGGCTGACGAGCAGCGGCTGCAGCAGGTGATGACGCACCTGCTGTCGAACGCGGTGAAGTTCACCAATGCCGGCGGGTGCATCACGGTGAGCGGGGAAACCGAGGCCGATGGCGGCTTGCTGATCACCGTGCGCGACACCGGCATCGGGATCGCCGAGGCGGAGCTGGAGCGGGTGTTCGAGCCGTTCACGCAGGTGGAGAGCAGCCACGCGCGGCGCTTCCAGGGGGCGGGGATCGGGTTGTATGTCGCGCGCGCGCTGGTGCAGGGGCATGGCGGCTCCCTGGTGTTGAAGAGCCGACCGGGCGAGGGTACGACGGCGGAGCTGCGTCTGCCGCATACGCTGGCGGTGTGACGCCGATGGGCCGCTTCGCGCCGCCTCCCGCGGCTACCGGCATCGTCAGCGGAAGGGACACGCCGCGATGATCGTCCTGCAGACCGAGCAGCACGTTCGTTTCACCCTGGACGAGCCGACGAGGGAAGCGCTGGCGCGGCATCGCGTCTTCCTGCCCGAGGCGCGCCCCAACATGGATCTGCTGGGTCGGCGCAGCGCCCTGCTGCACCGCTACGTCACGCTGGTCGGCACGCAGATCCCTGCGATGCAGTCGTTCTCGTACACGCGCTCCGGCCTGGATCACATGATGCAGGTCGGGCGGTACTGCTCGATCGCCTGGGCCGTGCGCACGATGGGGCCGGAACATCCGTGGCGCTGGGCAACGACCTCTCAGGCAACCTACCAGCCCAGCAAGGAAATCGACGCGGCACGCGAGGACTGGGGACGGCCGGCCCGACCCCGGCACCGGTTCGCGGCGCATCTGTCGCAGCCGATCATCGGCAACGACGTCTGGATCGGCGACGACGTGCTGATCAAGCGCGCCGTGACGATCGGCGATGGCGCGGTGGTGGCTGCCGGCGCCGTGGTGACCAAGGACGTTCCGGCCTATGCGATCGTGGGCGGAGTGCCGGCACGCATCATCCGGTTCCGCTTCCCGGACGCGCTCGTCGAGCGGTTCCTGCGCGTGCGGTGGTGGCAGTATGCCGCCCCGGACCTGGACGATTATCCGGTCACCGATCCGGAGCGCTTCCTGGACGCGGTCGAGAACGACGCAGCGGCCGGGCGTCTCGTGCCCTGGAACCCGGCGATGCCCACCCTGGACGCGTTCCTGGCCTCCATCCAGGGAGCCGCGTGACGACGCGCCTGTTCGCCCCCGAACGCGTGTGGGTTCCCGATCCGCGCGGCGCCGCGCTCAGCGAGGCCGGAGCCGGACCGGGCCGCATGCAAGGCGAACGGCGCGGCCGCTGACCTGCGGCGGGCGGCTCCGGCCGGTGGGCCGGCCAGGGCTCACCCCAGCGCCTGCGCCGCCTTCAGCACGGCCCCCGCGTGGCCGGTGACGCTGACCTTGCGCCACACCTTGGCGATCTTGCCGTCCTTGTCGATCAGGAAGGTGCTGCGCTCCATCCCCATGTACTTGCGCCCGTACATCGACTTCTCGACCCAGGTTCCGTACTTCTCCGCCACCGCGTGCGACTCGTCGGAGGCGAGCGGGAAGGCGAGGTTGTACTTCTCCGCGAACTTCTCGATCGGCTTCATCTTGTCGGGCGAGATCCCGATCACGTCCAGGCCCAGTCTGCCGAGTTGCGGAAGCGCTTCCTGGAAGGCGCAGGCCTCCTTGGTGCAGCCGGGCGTGTCGGCCTTCGGGTAGAAATACAGCACGAACGGCTTGCCGCGCAGCGCCGCGGTACTCACGGTGCGCTCGCCGCTTGCCGGCAGCTCGAATTCCGGTGCTGCATCGCCTTCCTGCACGCTCATCCCGCGATCTCCCCGACCTGTCGCACGAACACGGCGCGCACCTCGCGCGCCAGCGCCTCCAAAGTGGCTCGCAACGCTTCCGTGTCAATCGCGTCGACTCCGGCGCGGGCGCAGGCGCGCAGCAGGGCATGGGCGCTCGCCTCGGGCAGCACCTCACGGGCATCGCGGCCGACGGTGATGCGCAGCATGCCCTGAACCGTGCGCCACAGGTGATCGGCGCGGATCAGCAGCGCGGCATCCTCCTGCGGCAGCAGCTTCGCCTTGGCCAGCCGCGCGAGCGCGATGCGCGTGGTGGGGTGGCAGAGCTTGGGATGGGCCTTGGCGTGGACGAGCTGCAGGACCTGGGCGACGAACTCGACTTCCATCTGGCCGCCGGGCCGCAGCTTGACGTCCCACGGACCGTCCGGCGGCAGGTCGCGCAGCAGCCGCGCGCGCATGGTCGCCGCGTCGGCGCGCACCCGCGCGGGGTCGCCGGCGCTCGCCACGGCCTCGGCGATCGCGGCCTGCACCTTGCGGCGCAGGGCGGGCGGTCCGGCGACCACGCGGGCGCGGGTCAGGGCCATCCGCTCCCAGGTCCAGGCGCTCTCGGCGTGATAGCGGCGGAACGCGCTCAGCGAGACGGCGACCGGGCCCTTGTTGCCGGACGGGCGCAGGCGCATGTCGACGGCGTAGAGCGCCCCTTCCGCACCCGGCGCGGTGAGGGCGGCGACATAGGCGTGCGCGGCCCGCACGAACCACTGGCTCACCGGCAGGGCGCGGGCGCCCCGGCTTTCCGTCACGTCCTCCGGGTGGTCGTAGATCAGCATCAGGTCGAGATCGGAACCGGCCATCATCTCGTGGCTGCCCGCCTTGCCGAGTGCCACGACGGCCATGGCGCCGCCGCGCACCTTGCCGAACCGGGTGGCGAAGTCGGCCAGCACGGGGGGCAGCAACGCGGCCAGCGCGGCGTCCGCCATCGCGCTGCGTCGCTCCCCCGCGGCATCGGCGTCCAGCCGGCCGTCGAGCGTGGCGACGGAGAGGTAGAAATCCTCCTCCTTCACGGCGCGGCGGGTGATCTCGATCGTGTCTTCCAGCCGGGTCGCGTCCCCCAGCCGCGCATCGAGCAGGCGGATGGCGGCGCCTTCCTCCTCCGGCGACAGCAGGCCCTCCAGCGCACTCGGATAGCGGGCGAGATACTCGGCGAGCGACGGGGCGGCGCCGAGAACGGCGGCGATGCGTTCGAGCAGGGTCGGGTTGCGCTGGAACAGCGACAGGATCTGCACCCCGGCCGGCAACGCCGCGATGAAGCGGTCGAAGCGGCTGAACGTCGCATCCGGGTTGGGCTGGGCGGCGAGGCGGGCCAGGATCGCCGGCAGCATCTGCTCCATCAGCTCTCGCGCCCGCTGCGACCGCAGCGCGCGGACATGGCCCGCCTGCCAGCCGCGCACCGCGGCGACGATGCGGTCGGGCGACTCGAAGCCGAGGCTGCGGAGCGCGGCTTCGGTCGCGGGCGGATGCGGATCGTCGCCGCGGAAGTCCAGGGCGCCGACCACCGGGCCACCGTTCGGGATCTCGGGCACGGCTTCGAACACCTCGGCATAGCGGCGGCGAACACGGTCCAGGCGGTGCAGCAGCGCCTCGGCGAAATCCCGCGTGCAGGCATAGCCGAGGAAGGTCGCGATCCGGTGCAGCTCGTCCGGTTTCTCGGGAAGTTCGTGGGTCTGGCGGTCGGCGACCATCTGCAGCCTGTGCTCGACCTGGCGCAGGAAGCGATACGCCTCCTCCAGTTCGGTCGCGGCACCGCGGGGCACCCGGCCGGCCTCGGTCAGCCGGTGCAGCGCGCCCAGCGTGGTCGGGATGCGCATTTCCGGGTCGCGGCCGCCCCAGACGAGCTGCAGCGTCTGCACCAGGAACTCGATCTCGCGGATGCCGCCCTCGCCCAGCTTCACGTTGTGGCCGGCGATGCGGGCCACCGGATCGGCGGCGGCGGTCAGCGCGGTCTTCCGATGCTCGTCGATGCGACGCTTCATCGCGTGGATGTCGGCGACCGCGGCGAAGTCGAGGCCGCGCCGCCAGACGAAGGGCCGGATCTCGCCCAGGAAGGCGGCGCCGAGGGCGAGGTCGCCGGCGACCGGGCGAGCCTTGATCATGGCCGCGCGTTCCCAGTTCTGCCCCATGCTCTCGTAGTAGGTGATGGCGGCGGGCAGCGCGATCGCGGGCGGTGTCGCGGCCGGGTCGGGACGTAGGCGCAGGTCGGTGCGGAACACGTAGCCGTCAGCGTCCCGCTGCTCCATCAGCGCCACGAGACCTCGTGCGATTCGCGTCGTGAAGCGACCCATGGCGTCGCCCGCGGTACGCTCGGTATAGATTGGCGCGGCGGGGTCATACAGCAGGACGAGGTCGACATCCGAGGAGAAGTTCAGTTCGCGCGCGCCCAGCTTGCCCATGCCGAGAACGGTGAAGCCGCCGCCTTCGGCCGGCGCTGCCGGATCCGGCAAGTCGAGCTCCCCGGCGTCATGCGCGGCCCGCAGCAGGTGGGCGACGGAGCAGGCCAGTGCCGTCTCCGCGAGGGTGGAGAGCGCGCTGGTCACCTGCTCGAGACGCCAGAGCCCGCCGATATCCGCCACCGCCGCCGCCAGTGCGATGACGCGCTTGGCCTGGCGCAGCGTCGCGGTGGTGCGGGCACGATCGGCCTCCGGCTCGAGCGCGTGGAGGTTGCGCATCGCGGCGTCCACCACCGCATCCGGCCCGTCCGCCACCAGCCGCTGCAGCGCGACCGATTCGCGCACCGCGAGATCGCCGAGATAGGGGCTGTTGCCACCCAGGCAGCGCAGCAGCGCCGCGACGCCCGCGCGCTTCGCCAGCCGCGCCTCGGCCTTGCCCTGGTCGGCGAAACGTTCGAGCAACCGGTCTCCGGCAGCCGCATCGTGCGGGGCAGGCCAGGTGTCGGGCAGGCGGAAACGGGCGTCGCTCATCGCCGCGCAGGCTGGCGGTGAGGCACCTGCCCGGTCAAGCCGCCCGCGGCTGCGCCCGCGTGCTGCATCTGCTCGCGACGATCGCACTGACGCTCACGGTGCTGGTGGCGGTGCTGGGTGCCACCGCGGCATGGCGCCTGTCGCAGGGCCCGGTGCGGCTCGACTGGCTGACCCATCGTCTGGAAGCGGCGCTGAACGCTGATGGTGGGCCGACCACCGTCTCGATCGGCAGTTCGGCGCTGGCCTGGGAAGGGTTTGCGCGCGGCGTGGACCGGCCGCTCGACCTGCAGCTCACCGATATCCGCGTCACCGACCAGACCGGCCGGCGCCAGATCGACCTGCCGCGTGTCGAGGTGTCGCTCTCGCTGGGGGCGCTGATCCAGGGCCGGTTCGAGCCGCGCGGCATCGAGGTGGACGGCGCGCGGCTCACGCTCCGCCGCGGACCGGACGGCGAGACCAGCCTCGATCTCGGCACCCTGAACGAGGCGACGGACAGCGCCGAACCGGAGGCCGCCGCGCCCGCCACCCCGTCCCCGGTCGCGGCACTGCTCAGCGAACTGGTGCGGCCGCCCACCAACGACCGCGCCTCGGCGGGTGCGCGCGGGATGTTTGCGCAGTTGCGCCGCGTGCTCGTGCGCAACGCGGCCGTGATCGTGATCGACCGGCAGCTCGGCGCCACGTGGCGGGCGCCGGAAGCCGAGATCGACCTGGTGCGCCGTCCAGCCGGGGGGGTGGACGGATCGGCATTGCTGCGGCTGGCGCTGGGTGACCAGACCGCCACGCTGACCGCCACCGCGGTGCTGGAGACGGGCGCGGAACGCACGCATCTGCGGGTGCGACTCAGTCCGGTGGCGCCGGCGGCGCTCGCCCGCGCCGCACCCCGCCTCTCGCGTCTCTCGATGGTGGATGCGCCGGTGACGCTGGAGGCGGCGGTCGACCTGGATGCGGCGCTGCAGCCCAGCCAGTTCCACGTGACTGCGACGGTCGGCGCGGGCGCGGTGCAGATCGGCGACGACCGCGTCCCGCTGCAATCGGCGGTCCTGGTGGTGGATGGCACGCCCACGCTGATGCGGCTGGAGACCGCGCGGGTGCAGGTGCAGGGGCATGAGGGCGGCCCGCTCACCACGCTGCGCGCCGGCGGCACCCTGACGCGCGAGCACGGGCAGTTCCAGGCCAGCGCCACGCTCGAGCTCGACCAACTGGCCTTCGCCGACCTGCCACGGCTCTGGCCGGCCGCGACCGGCGGGGGCGCGCGGCCCTGGATCATCGCCAACATCACGAGCGGCGTCGCGCGCAACGGCCATGTCGCCGCGCAACTGGTCGGGCCCGACGATTTCTCCGAGATGCGGATCGCCGCGCTGAGCGGGACGCTCGACGGGCAGGATCTCACCGTCCATTGGCTCCGGCCGGTGCCGCCGCTGGAGCAGGGCGTGGCGCAGCTTCGGCTGCTCGATCCGGACACGCTGGAGATCGTGATGTCCGGCGCGCGGCAACGTGCCGGCAAGGCGGGACTCGCCGTGAAGTCGGGCCGCCTGCGCATCACCGGCCTGTCCCAGCACGACCAGCTCGCCGCGATCCAGGTCGAGCTGGCCGGATCGGTGCCGGACACCATCGCGCTGCTGAAGGAGCCGCGGCTGGAACTGCTGGACAAGCACCCGATGCCGCTCGGGGATCCGGCGGGGGAGGCGACCGCGGCGCTGACGGTGACCCTGCCGCTCGACAACAGCGTCACGATGGAGGACGTCGCGATCCACGCCCATGGCCATCTGGCGGGGTTGCATCTGGGCGGGTTGGTCGCCGGGCGCGACCTGGACCAGGGCGACCTCGACTTCGACGTGACGCAGGAGGGCATGACCGTCAAAGGGAAGGCGGCCCTGGCCGGCATCCCGGCGCAGCTCGACGGCATGATGGATTTCCGCGCCGGCCCGCCCTCCCAGGTGGTGCAGCGCGTGCGGGCGACCGGCAAGGCGGGCGCGGGGCAGCTCACCGCGGCCGGGATCGGCACTGGCGACGCGCTGTTCGGGGAAGTCGGGCTGCGTACCGTCTACACCCAGCGGCGCGCGGGGGATGCCGACCTGGCGGTGGAGGCGGATCTCACGCCGGCCACGCTCGTGGCGCCGACCGGCTGGCGCAAGCCGGTCGGCAGTCCGGCGAAGGGCTCCGCCACGGTGCTGCTGGACCGCGACCGGCTGCGCGCCGTCGACCGCATCGTACTCGACGGTGACGGGCTGTCGCTGCGCGGATCGGCGACCGCGACGAACGGCAAGATCGCCGGGGTGCGGCTGGACCGTGCCGTGTTCGGGCGCAGCGACCTGCGGGGCGAGGTGCGGTTGCCGGCCGGCGGCCCGATCGGGCTGGAGCTGAGCGGGGCGAGCCTCGATCTCGGGGCGAAGCTCGCGGCCAAGACCCCGAAATCCGACAAGCCCAAGGGCGAGCCGCCGCCGGGGCCTGCCTGGACCCTGGATGCGCGCTTCGACCGGGTGCTGCTGGCGAACGACCAGGTGGCGACCGGCCTGGTCGCGCAGGCCGAGAACGATGGCCGGATCATGCGCCGCCTGCATGCGGAGGGCCGGGTCGCCGCCGACGCCCCGTTCCAGCTCGACATCGCGCCGGAGGGGAATGGCCGGCGGCTCGCCGCCACGGCGGCGGACGCGGGGGCGCTGCTGGGCGGGCTCGACGTGTTGCGCAGCATGGCGGGTGGCACGATGGCGCTGCGTGGCAACTACGACGACCGCACCTCCGCGCACCTGCTGACCGGAACGGCGGAAATCGACGGATTCCGCATCCACGGCCTGCCCGCGCTGGGCAAGCTGCTCCAGGCGATGACGCTGTACGGGCTGGTCGACGTGCTGCGTGGGCCGGGGATCGGGTTCACGAAGATGATCGCGCCGTTCAAATACGGAGAGGACGTGCTTACGCTGAACGACGCGCGCGCGTTCAGCGCCTCCATCGGGCTCACCGCCAAGGGGCGCGTGGATATCGCGGCCAACCAGGTGGACATGGAGGGCACGATCGTCCCGGCCTATTTCTTCAACTCGCTGCTGGGGAACATTCCGCTGATCGGCAAGCTGTTCAGTCCGGAGAAAGGCGGCGGCGTGTTCGCGGCCAGCTACGGGCTGCACGGCAAGCTGGACGATCCCGCCGTCTCGGTGAATCCGCTGAGCGCCCTGACCCCCGGGTTCCTGCGGGAGATCTTCGGGATCTTCTGACCGCCGCGGCTGCGCGGGCGGCGGCGCGCGATCCGGACCGTGGGGGCCAGCCCCGACACCGCCGGATGGTTCGACACTCCGAGTACCTGTATGGTCGGTCGCTCCATTCGCAGAGCAGAGACCTTCGCATGACCCGCCCCTCCGGCCGCGCCCCCGACGCGCTGCGCGCCGTCTCCATCGAGACCGGCTTTGCCCGCCACGCCGAAGGCTCCTGCCTGATCCGCATGGGCAACACCGAAGTGCTGTGCGCCGCTTCCGTCGAAACGCGCGTTCCCCCGTTCCTGCGTGGCTCCGGCCAGGGCTGGGTCACCGCCGAATACGGGATGCTGCCGCGCGCGACCCACACCCGCGGTGACCGTGAAGCCGCCCGGGGCAAGCAGTCGGGCCGCACGCAGGAAATCCAGCGCCTGATCGGTCGCAGCCTGCGCGCCGTGGTCGACCGCGCCGCGATGGGCGAGATGTCCATCACGCTCGATTGCGACGTGCTGAACGCCGACGGGGGCACGCGCTGTGCCGCGATCACCGGATCCTGGGTGGCGCTGTCGCTCGCCTTCCGCCACCTCGTGAAGATGAACGTGCTGAAGGCGGTGCCGATGACCGGCCAGGTGGCGGCCGTCTCATGCGGCATCGCCGAGGGGGTCGCGGTGCTCGATCTGGATTACGACGAGGACTCCGCGGCGGATGCCGACGCCAATTTCGTGCTGACCGATGGCGGCGGGATCGTCGAGATCCAGGGCACGGCGGAGAAGCGCAGCTTTTCCGAGGCGCAGTTCCTCGACCTGCTGCGCCTCGCCCGCACCGGCACCGCGGCGCTGTTCGCCGCGCAGCGCGAGGCGGTGGGCGACTGATGGCGCGGCGTCTGACCGCCGGCGCGCGCCTGGTGCTCGCCACGCACAACAAGGGCAAGCTGCGCGAGATCGCCGACCTGCTGCGCCCGTTCGGAACCGACGTGGTGTCGGCGGGCGAGCTGATGCTGCCCGAACCGGAGGAAGACGCGCCCGACTTCGCCGGGAACGCGCGGATCAAGGCGCTGGCCGCGGCGCTGGCGAGCGGGCTTCCGGCCTTGTCGGACGATTCCGGCTTCTGCGTGGCCGCGCTGGGCGGCGACCCGGGCGTGCTGTCCGCGCGGTGGGCGGGGCCGGACAAGGATTTCGCCGCCGCCATGCGCCAGGTCCATGACCGGATGGGCAACGCTGCCGACCGGCGGGCGTGGTTCGTGGCCGCGCTCTGCCTCGGCTGGCCGGACGGGCATACGGAGACGTTCGTCGGCCGTGTGGACGGCACCGTGGTGTGGCCCCCGCGCGGGGACCGTGGCTTCGGCTACGACCCGATGTTCCTGCCGATCGGCGGCACCGCGACGTTCGGTGAGATGGAGCCCGATGCGAAACACGCGGTCAGCCACCGCGCCCGCGCCTTCGCCCAGGTGATCGCGGCATGCTTCGCCTGACCTTCGCGCCGGAAGAAGGCGACGCACCGCTTGCCGCGGCGCAGGAGGATGCGCATCCGTTGCTCGAACGGGTGCGCGTGCTGGAGGCGCTGGTGGAGCAGCTCGCGGCGCAGCCGGCGGAGGCCCCGTCGCCGCCCGAGGTCACCATCGCGCGGCATGCCGACCTGACGGAGGCGGAAGCCGCCGGCGCGCTGCGACGCGTCTGGCTGGGATGAGCGGGCGCGCACCGCCGCGCGGTGGCCGACCACCCGCGCTGGCGGATCACCGCGCCGCACCGCCGCGGTCGCCATAATGCCGGACTGGCCGGCGATCGACCCGCTGACGGCCGGCGCGGTGGTGCTGGCGACGGCGGCGACGGACGCCGTGTACGTGCAGTTCACCGGCGCCGTGGTGGCGCGCCGCCGCCTCTCCGCCGCGAACTGGAGCGCGGCCTGGTACACGCTCTCGTCCTTTGCGGTGATCTCCTACACCGAGAACTGGGTCTACGTGCTGTTCGCGGCCGCGGGCTCGTGGCTGGGCGCGTTCCTTTCCCTGACGGTCACGCGACGGCGTGGCCGGCCGCCGGTGGGATCGCCGCCGGAATAGGATAACCGAGGGCGCGACGTTCCCCCGTGCGCGCCAATTCGGCGTCAGGTTGCCAAGGCCAGGCAGGCTCCGCATCCTGCGAGGCAACCAAGCCAGGGGGAAGCCACGATGTCCCGCCCTCCACGCCGTCTGCTCGCATGCCTCGGCGCGGCCACGCTGATCTTCCTGGCCGCGGCCACCGCCCGTGCGCAGCTCCCCGAGATCGTGAAGATCGGCGTGCTCAACGACATGAGCGGGCCCTTCGCCGATCAGTCCGGTCGCGGTTCCGTCGTCGCGGCGCAACTGGCCGCCGAGGACTTCGCGGCGCAGGGCGGCGGATTCCGCGTGCAGATCCTCAGCGCCGACCATCAGAACAAGCCCGATATCGGCGCCCAGATCGCCCGCGAATGGATCGATCGCGAAGGCGTCGCCACCATCACCGATGCGGTGAACTCCGCGGTCGGACTCGCGGTGAACCAGGTGATGGCGGACAAGCATCGCACCTTTCTCGCCACCAATGTCGGCACCTCCGACCTGACCGGGAAGTTCTGCCAGCCCACCACCGTCCAGTGGACGATGGACACGTACGCGTTCGGCAGCACGATTGCCCGCGCGGTCATGCAGCAGGGCGGCACGAGCTGGTACTTCATCTCCTTCGATTATGCGCTCGGGGCCGCGCTCGAGCGCGATGCCACGGCGACGATCCTGGCGCTGGGCGGCAAGGTCGTCGGATCGGCGAAGCATCCCCTCGGCACCACCGATTTTTCCTCCTACCTGGTGCAGGCGCAGAATTCCGGCGCCAAGGTGGTCGGGCTCGCCGATACCGGCACCGACCTGATCAACGCGGTGAAGCAGGCCGCCGAGTTCGGCATCCCGCGCCAGCAGGTCCTCGCAGGCCTGTTCACCCAGATCGTGGACGTGGATTCCATCGGGCTGCAGGCCGCGCAGGGATTGCTGGTGACCGAAGCGTTCTACTGGGACCTGAATGACGACACCCGCGCCTTCGCCCGCCGCTTCGAGCAGCGCTTCGGCCGCGTTCCCACCGCCAATCAGGCCGGTGTCTATTCGTCCGTGCTGGCGTGGCTGCAGGCGGTGAAGGCGGCCAACACGATCGAAGGCGAGAAGGTCGTCGCCGAGATGCAGAAAGCGCCGATCCACGACAAGCTGTTCGGCACCGTCACCGTGCGCAAGGATGGCCGTGCGATCCACGACATGTACACTTTCCGCGTGAAGGCTCCCGCGCAATCCAGGAGTCGCTGGGACGTCTACGAGCGTCTTGCGACCATTCCCGGCGACGAGGCGTTCCGTCCGCTCGACAAGGGCGGATGCCGACTGGTCGCGCAATAGAACCGGAGGAAACCGATGTCTGCTTCCGCACCGACGGCGTGGCCCGACGCGCTCTACGACCAGTTGCGCGCCGCCGGGATCACACAGTTCGCCTACGTTCCCGATGCCGGCCACAAGGTGCTGATCGACCGAGCGCTGGGCGATCCGGAAGTGCATGCCGTCCCGCTGACCACGGAGGAGGAAGGCGTTGCGATGCTGGCCGGCGCCGATCTCGGCGGTGCCCGCGGCGTGCTGCTGATGCAATCGTCCGGTGTCGGCAACTGCATCAATCTGCTGTCGCTCACGGCGGGCTGCCGTTTCCCCCTGCTCACGCTGGTGTCGATGCGCGGCGAGTTCGGTGAGGGCAATCCCTGGCAGTTCCCGATGGGCCAGGCGACGACCAAGGTGCTCGAGGCGATGGGCGTGATCGTGCTGCGCGCCGAAACCGCGGCCGAGGTGACGACGACCGTGGCGGCCGCCCTGACCATGGCGTTCCAGTCCGGTCAGGCGGTCGCCGTATTGCTGACGCAGCGCCTGATCGGCGCGAAGAAATTCTGAGCGGGAGGGAGCGATGGCGAAGCTCAACAAGCTGCAGGTGGCGACCCTGCCCGACGCGGTGCTCGATCGCCGCCAGGCGGTGCCGGCACTGATCGAACGGCCGGAGGATTTCCTGATCGTCGCCGGCCTGGCCGGCACCGCGCAGGAGCTCTCGGCGATGACGAACGAATCGCCCGGCGTGTTCGGGCTCGGCGGTGCGATGGGGGCCGCGCCGATGATGGGGCTGGGTCTGGCGCTCGCCCAGCCGAAGCGCCGCGTGCTGGTCGTCACTGGGGATGGCGAGCTACTGATGAACCTGGGCGCGCTGGCGACGATCGCGCTGCAGAATCCGCCCAACCTGACGGTGATCTGCGTCGACAACGGGCATTATGGCGAGACGGGCAATCAGGACAGTCACACTGGCCTGGGAGTCGCGCTGGACCGGATCGCAGCGGGTGCGGGTTTCCCTGTCGTGCACACGATCAACACGGAAGCTGACCTGGCGGAAGGTCGCCGCCTGCTGCGCGAGGGGAGCGGCCTCGCCTTCATCCTGCTCCGCGTGAAGGAGGGGCCGACGCACAAGATCAAGCGCAATCTCGTCCCGCATGTGGAGCGTGACCGGTTCCGGCGAGCCCTGCTGGGCGTCTGACGGTCCAGCTGAGCCGACAATCAAGGTGGCGCCTCCGCAAGCTCCGCCATCAAGAAGGATCCGAACGCGGTGTGCCATGCCGCGGGAACCCGCATCGCCACGACGACCAGAGAGGTTCCGGTCGGTGCCTTGCAGCCTGGCGTCGGTCGAGTATTTCCACGTCGCACTCGACCCGCATGGCATCCTGCTCGCTGAGAACCTGGCGGCCGAGATTTACCCGGACACGGGCAACGCCGGGTTCTTCAGCAACCCCGACGCGCGGATGCGCAGGAGGTGCCTCGGATCAGATGGGTCCGATCACCCGGTCGAGTACACCGCCGATCACCGCGGCGTAGGCGCTTTCACTCGCTTCCTGTTCGAGACGCGCAAGCGCTCCGTCGCGGAGATGTCCCCACAACGCCTCGTCGCGATAGAGCCGCACCACGGCCGCGGCGAACGCCGCCGGATCGCTGTGCGGCGCGGCGAGCAGATCGCGGCCCGACTCCCAACCGACCTGTTGCCGCAGCAGTTCGGTGGCGACCACCGGAAGGCCGAAACTCGCCGCCTCGTGCACTTTGTAAGGCATGCCGGCGGCGATCCGGGTCGGGGCGACGAAGATGCGATGCGCGTCATAGAGGGGCTGCGTGTTTTCCACCGCGCCGCGCAGCGTGATGCGTGGGTGGTCGGCGAAGTGGGCGAGCGAGACCTCGGGTCCCTGGAACCCCACCACGGTGAGACGCGTCTCCCACCCCAGGCTCTGCTCGATCAGCGGCAGGACGTCTTCAACGAACCAGGTGAGGCTGTCGTAGTTGGGGCTGTCTTCCTGATGCAAGGCGCCCAGGAAGAGCAGGCCGGCGCGGCGGCTGAAGGGACGTGGTGTCGGGTGCAGCGGGCGCATGTGCCCGAGCACGACGGGATCGGGAAGGCCGAGGGCGCGGAGCAGGCCGGCCTCGGCTTCGTTGACGGCGATCACCTGGGCGCAGCGGCCGAGCTGTGAGAATTCCCGATCGAGCGCGGCGTCCAGATCGAATGTTTCGCCACGGCGGGTCGCGAGCTGGGCTTCGCGCACGGCGAACAGCGCCTCGGTGTCGAGGATGACGGGAGGCACGGTGGCGTCGCGGCCGAGACGTTCGAGCATCGGGCGGATGCGGCCGACATTGTGGGTGCGCTCGACCCAGATCGCGTCGTAGTAGCCCGCGCGCGCCAGCAGGAAGGCTTCGAGCTGGTCGAGCCAGCGGTCGTGCATGACCTCGACGGTGTCTGGCATGTCGGCGAACACGGCGGCGAGGTCGAAGCCGTTCGGCAGCAGCGGATAGACGGTGACCGCGCAATCGAGGCTGGCCAGCACGCGCAGGATGTCGTTCGACCGGACGAAGCCGGAGCCGATCGCACGCAGCGGGATCTGATCCTCGACGAACAGGATGCGGCGGCGGCGCGGACCGGCATCGCGTGCCCACAGCATCGCAACGGGCTCCGGAAGGCGGCGGCCCTCGAGCGCCGCGGCGTGCCTGGTAGCGAACCGCGCACGGCGCTCCGCGATTGCCGAGTCGACGGCCTGGGTGGAGGTCGCGCTGCCGTATTCGTGGTGATGGATCACGACGGACGGGTCATACACGACGCGGAGGCCCGCCGCGTGGACGCGCATGCAGAGATCGGTGTCTTCGTAGTAGGCGGGGGCGAACGCGTCGTCGAACCCGTCCAGTGCGCGGAGCAGGTCGGCGCGTAGCAACAGGAAGACGCCGGAGCAGAAATCCACGTCGCGAACGAAATTTGCTTCCGGCGCGAGTGGGGATGCATCACGCAAGTAGCCGCTGGTGGTGCCGTCCGCCCAGACGATGCTGCCCGCTTCCTGCAGCAACCCGTGTGTGCGCACGACCTTGCCGCCGACCGCGCCGATCGTCGGATCTCCGTGCAGCCGGCGCAACGCCGCGTCGACGGCATCCGTCGCGAGCTCGACGTCGTTGTTGAGCAGCAGGACGCTGTCGATGGTCGGACCGAGGGCCTGGAACGCGGCGTTGCAGCCACGCAGGAACCCGACATTCTGCTCGAAGCGCAGCACGGTCGCGCCGCGCACGAAGCGCGTGATGAACTGGGTCTGATCCGTCGATCCGGAATCGACGAGGATGAGCTGTATCGGGCCGGCGTGGTTTGCCCGCAGCGATGCGAGCGCCATCATGGTCAACGGAAACTTGTCGTGCACCACGACCACCACGGCGAGGGTCGGAGGGGCGGTGGTCGCGAAAGACAGCGGCGAGCGGGCGACGATCGGCAGCAGCAGCTCCGCCTTCCGCCGGAACAGCGCCTTGGTCTGCGGCTCCGCCATCCGCTGTTGCACCGGTTCCGCGGTCAACAGCCCCGCTGGGCGGCCGAGCGTGAGGAGATGCGCGAATGCATCGGCTGCGAGGCTGCGGTGCAGGTCCACCCGCACCTCCTCATGCGTCATGTAGTAGGCGAGATCGATGTCCTCTCGCGGGGCACGCAGTTCCAGCGCGCCATGACGCAGGAAGTGGGCGTAACCGTTGCGGAACTGCCCGGCGTCGATGACCGGGACGAGTTCCGGATACCGGCCGAGATAGTACGCCTCCGAGAACTCGGGGAGTGGGTCGAAGTCACGGGGCGTGTCGTTGCAAAGGTAATGATGCAGCGCGCAGAGCCAGAAGCCGGCGTCGATCGCGGCGGCGATCTCAGGGTAGCGCCCAAGATACCACTCGGGATCGAAATACGCCGAAACCTGCGGGACCGTCCGGCTCGGAAGCTGTTCGAGGAAGTGGCGGAAGGGCGCGCGCGCCAGGATCGCTGGCCGCTGCTCCTCCGGCATGGCCGCGACGTAGCGACGCGAGTCGAACATGGCGTGGCCGATGCGTCCTTCCCGACTGCCGTCACGCAGGAAGTGGTCGTAGCCGTTCGCGAACCCGGCCCCGTGCAGCGTCTCGTCCGTCAGGTCGGGATGCCTGCGGCGATACGCCATCTCCTCGAACAACCAATGCGGGGACCGATCGCCACCGCCGCGGCAATAGGAATCGAAGGCCGACGCGTATGCGCCCTCGACGATGCCGGCGGCGACTCCGGGATAGGTGCGGCGATGCCACGCCTCGTCGAAGAGCGCGTTGGGGGAATGGCCGAGTGCCTGGCCCTGCGAGAAGTAGAATTCCAGCACGGCCTCGGGCGAGGCGTCCGCGAGGCCGGCGGTGGCTTCGGGGTAGGTGCGGCGGTACCAGTCAGGGTCGAATACCGCCCAGGGGACCAGTGTCTCGCCCGCCAGCTTCAGCATCGCCCGTGCCGGCAGGTCGATCAGGGGCATGGCGTTCTGTCCGCGGGGACGGGCGACCGGTCGTCGGGAGACAGCAACATGCCGGGGCGAACCTCAAGCAGGGATCCTGGAACGCTTGCGCTGATAGGCCTTCAATACGTCCAGATCACGTACGATCACCACCCCTCTTTCAGAGTAGACTCCGAACGGCCGGAGGGCAGCAAAGGCGCGGGAGAGATTCTCCTGCGAGCATCCGATCTTCGCGGCGAGGAATCGCTTTTCATACGGCAGGATGATGCGTGCGGGCGACTGGTCCGGATCGGTGACGCAGGACAGGATGAATCCTGCCAGCCGCTGCACCGAGGAGAGCAGCTTCAGGTTGGCGACCTCCGCCCGTTGCGCCCGCATCTCGCGGAGAGATTGCGACAGCACGGAATTGGCCAGCTCCGCATGGGCGGAGAGCATCGACCGCAACGGTTTGGCTGGGAGGAGGACGATGCGCGTCGACGTGATGGTCATGGTTGCCGAGGCCGTGGGGATGTCGAGGATGATCGATGGCAAGTCGATCGGCGTGACCGGTGCGATCACGTCGGTGATCGGCGTCTCCTTGGAGTTGCTGGTGGTCTCGGCCACGTAGCCGTCCACGAGAACGTGGAGCGCATCGAGACGCTCTCCCTCTCGGTACAGGACCTCACCCGGGCCGACACGCGCGAGATCCCCCAGTTCGTTGAGGTCACGGATCTCGCTTTCGCGGAAGCCACGAAGGATCGGGAGTTCGGTCAGGGTTTCCACGCCGGGCCGCATCACGCGCCACCATCAGTTCGAGAGTTCGAAACGGTTTGGTATTCGATCTGGCCGTCTCAGAGCTCGCCCACGACGGATCGCGGCAACGAGTCGGAAACGACTTTCCAGGACATGGGCAACTCGAGCGGCATCTCGACGGATACAGTGCCGCGGCAGGATCCCGCGCGTGACACTGCTGCACGTCTGAGTGCTCTCGCTTGATACTGCTCTGCGTTGTTGCATGCCATGGACAACGTCATACGTCTTTTCGAACAGGAAATCTACATTTTTGCACGTGATAATTATCAAGCCCGGGATGATCTATGTCAGTGTAACGATTGCGTATTGTGTATAAACCATCAATGCTGATGCTCTCCCTAACCGCCTCGCAGGCCTGCAGACTGGCCCGATCCACGGATTTAGGAGAGAAATCATGGCCTTATCCATATCGAAGCCAACCGTGACCCATTTCGGTGGAGACGACAACTGGGTCTCAGGAAATGAGGCAAGGACATCTTTTTCCGTCGATGGTAAGGCGAACTGGAACGGTGGATCCGGCGCGAAACCCGCCGTGGGAACTCAGTTCACGCTTGTATTGACCTACTCCAACGGCGCAACCCAGCAGTTGACGGCGACGGTTCAGACCGCGAGCGGAAACGGAAATGGCAGCTTCACCTGGGTCGCCACCGACAGCAATCTGGCCGGCATCACCCCCGCCCTGACGGCGGGAAACCGGACGGTGCGCGTCTCGTCCATCACCTATCCGACGGGTGGGACGACGACCAATTTCGCCAGCAGCACGGCCGACACGTTCAGCTACATCACCTGCTTCGTGCGGGGGACGCGTCTGGCGACCCCGGAGGGCGATCGTCGGGTGGAAGACCTGCAGCCGGGTGACCGCGTGACGACCTTGAGCGGCGCGCGGCCGGTGAAGTGGATCGGCCACCGCCGCATCCAGATCAGCGCGTACCGCCATCGCGACGCCGCGGCCCCGATCCGTATCCGGCAGGGTGCATTCGCGGAAGCCGTCCCGGCCGCGGACCTGCTCCTGTCTCCCGACCATGCCGTGTTCGTCGACGGCAAGCTCATCTGCGTGCGGCAACTCGTGAACGGCACCACGATCCGCCCCGACCTGAGTTCGGACTCGGTCGAGTATTTCCATGTCGAGCTGGACTCGCACGACATCCTCGTCTCCGAGGGCCTGACGACGGAGAGCTACCTCGACACGGGCAATCGCGGCTTCTTCCAGAACGGAGACCAGCCGCTGACCCTGCGCCCGGACCTGACCGGCGAGGCGGACAATCCGGATCGCGCCGCCGGTTCGTGCGCGCCGTTCGTGTGGGACGAAGCCTCCGTCCGGCCGATCTGGCAGGCCCTGGCCGATCGCGCCCGCGCCATGGGGTTCGAGCGTTCCGAAGCGCCGGGTGAGAGGGATCCGGATCTGAAGGTGATGCTGAAGGGCCGACACATCCGGCCGCTCTACGCGAGCGACGGGCTGCACATCTTCGCGCTGCCGAAGGGCACGCCGGAGGTTCGCCTGATCTCCCGCTCGAGCGCGCCCACCGATGCCTGTCCCTGGCTGGACGATCGCCGCACCCTCGGCTTCAACGTGGAACGGATCGTGGTTCGCGGATCGGAAAGCCTGGAGGAGGTTCCGCTCGATCATCCGGCGCTCGACCAGGGCTGGTGGGCGGTCGAACGGGATGGAAGCGCGCTGCGCCGTTGGACCAACGGCGATGCCGTCCTGCCCCTCCCGCCGGTCGAGAGCGTGATCATGCTGGAAGTGCGCGGGTCGGCGGGTCGCCTCACCTATCTGGCCCCGCCGGAGGCGACCGACGTCGCCGCCTGAGGTTCGATGGACGCGGCGCCGGCGAGAGGGCCTCGCCGGCGCCGTGACTAGACCCGCCGCTTGACGTGCAGCACGCCGTCCCGCTGCAGGGCGGCGATCTCCTCCTCGGAATAGCCGTGCTGCTCCAGCACGTCGGTCGCATGCTCGCCGTATTTCGGCGGCGGCCGCCGCGTGCCGCCCTGGGTGCGGCTGAACTTGATCGGCGTGCCGATCCCGCGGTACCAGTCGAGCTCCGTCACCATCTCCCGATGCGCGGTGTGCGGCGCCGCGGTCGACTCGTCGACCGGCAGCACCGGCCCGGCCGGAACGCCGTTGCGGATCAGCCTCAGCGACAGCTCGTTGCCGTCCTGGTCGGCAAAGGCGGCGGCGAGCGCCTCGGTCAGGGCGGCGCGGTTGACGTTGCGCTCCCCGTTGCTGCCGAAACGCGGATCGTCTGCCAGCTCCGGCCGGCCGATCAGCTCGCACAGCTTGCGGAACTGGCCGTTGTTGCCGCTGGCGATGAAGATCTCGCAGGTACGGGTCGGGTACTTGTCGTACGGCACCAGGTTCGGATGCGGATTGCCGGTTCCCGCGGGGCGCTTCCCGTTCAGGAAGAAGTTGGCGGCCTGCGGATGCAGCAGCGCCATGCCGCAATCGTACAGCGTCATGTCGAGATACTGGCCGCGCCCCGACGTGCCGCGCTCATGCAGCGCCATCAGGATGCCGACGGCGGAATAGAGGCCGGTGCCCATGTCGACGATCGCCGTGCCCAGCCGCATCGGACCGGTGGAGGCGTCGCCGTTGATGCTCATCAGCCCGGTCATCGCCTGGAGGATCGCATCGTAGCCGGGCAAGCCGCCCAGCGGCCCGTCCGCGCCGAAGCCGGAAATCCGGCAATGGATCAGGCCCGGGAACTTCTCCGACAGCACGTCGTAGCCGATGCCCCATTTCTCCATCGAGCCCGGCTTGAAGTTCTCGATCAGCACGTCCGCGTCCTCGAGCAGGCGCAGCAGGACCGCGCGGCCCTCCGGCTTGCTGATGTCGAGTCCGAGCGAGCGCTTGTTGCGGTTGACGCCGATGAAGTAGCTCGCGTCGCCCTCGTGGAAGGGCGGGCCCCAGTCGCGCACCTCGTCGCCCTGCGGCGGCTCCACCTTGATCACGTCGGCGCCGTGATCGGACAGGATCATGGTGCAGTACGGACCGCCCAACACGCGAGTCAGATCCACGACCTTGATGCCGGCGAGCGCGCCCGCGGTGCGGGCCAGCCCCTTGCCGGCCGCGGCCGGCTTCGTCGAACCATCCATCGGCGCTGTCACTCCCTCCGCAGCACGATCTGCGGTTCATACGGCCCTCACGCGGCCGCGGCCAGTGCGCGGCGCAGCGCGGCGGGTCGCCCGCCCGCTCGGATCAGCCCAGCGCCGCGACCAAGGCCTCGGCGCTGCGGCCGTTGGCGATCGTCGCCGACCGCCCGTCCCAATGCACGCCGTTCACCCGCGCGAAGGCGTGGTTGGCGTTCGGGTAGACATGGGTCGCGATCTGCTTGTGCCCCTTGGTGGCCTCGACCACCTTGGCGCGGCCCTCGGACGGGAAGAACTCGTCCTGGTCGGCGATGTGCACCACCAGCGGGCGCGTGATCTTGCCCAGGTCGCCGAGCAGTCCGTCCAGCCCGACCCCGTAATAGGAGATGTTCACGTCGGCGTCGGACTGCTCCGCCATCATGAAGGCCAGCCGCCCGCCCAGGCAGTAGCC
Organism: Rhodospirillales bacterium; assembly: GCA_017304945.1. Lineage (GTDB taxonomy): Bacteria > Pseudomonadota > Alphaproteobacteria > Acetobacterales > Acetobacteraceae > Rhodopila. The sequence continues at coordinate 28,343 of JAFKLG010000080.1, read as the reverse complement.
CATGGTGCCCACCTTGCCGTTCGCGCCCGGCATCGCCCGCGCGGCGGCAACCGTCGCCTTCAGGTCCTCGATGCCCTTCGCCTGATCGAAGGCGTTGAACAGCTCGAAGGCCTTCTTCCACTCGGCTTCCGACTTGTCGGTGATGTCGATGCCGGGCTCGATCCGCCAGAACAGGTCGGGGCAGACGGCGATGAAGCCGAGATCGGCCACCCAGGCGGCGGTGTCGCGCATCGCCTGGTTCACGCCGAAGATCTCCTGGATCAGCACGACGACGCCGGCCGGCTTCGCCTTGGGCTCCGCGACGAACGCCGAGAAGCTGCCGCTGCCGTCGCTCGCCTGGATCGTGATGCTCGCCATCGCTGTCTCTCCCTCGCTCCGGTGAGGCCGGAGGATAGACCAGATCACGGCAGAGCGGACCAGGCCGCTTCCGGCACCTGGCGCACGCACCGGAAGCGTGCGCACCGGAGCCGCGTCACGCGCCCGAACACGGGTGGAGCGCGGACGCCGCTCCGACATGCCCTATGACGCGGCCGAGGCGGCGACACGCCGGCCGATTTCCGTTCGCCACGGATACAGGCGCGGGACGGCCACGCTCAGCGCGGTCGCCACGACGAGGGCGGTCGCCGACCCCGCCAGGAACACGGCCCAGTCGTCTGGCCGGGTCACACCCAGGGCGATGATGAGGAACAGGATCGGGAGATCCAGGAAATGCGTGAAGGTCGGCGTGACGTCGGCGCGCCTGCGCGCGAGCTCCGGCGTGATCTCGCCGAGGGCGAGCGCCACGCGGCTCAGTCGGCGCAGCCGCATGAAATGCATCCGCGTTACGGTGTTGCCCTCGACGAACTCGAAGGCGAACAGGCCCGCCATCCCCACCAGCCAGGGTACCTCCAACGCATTCCAGCCTCCATAGACGCTGACGACGAACCAGATGCCGGACGCCATCAGCATGAGCGCGCCGGGCACGACGAGCCCGTCGTAGAAGACGGCAATGGTCCGGATCGCCTCGGCGAACGAGGCCAGGTCCTGCAGTTGCCGTGAGCGAAGGTCGGTCATCCACACGCCGACCAGGCCGGCGCCCATCACCACCACGCCGAGGACATGCAGCAGGCGCATCAGGAGTTGGACGTCCATCACGCTCTCTTCCTCTCGTCCTGGGTCTGCGGATCCGTCTGGAGCGCGCCGGCGATCTTGCCGAGCAGGGCAAGGAAGGCCGTGTGTTCGCCAGCGGTCAGGTGGGCGGCGGCGCGGGCATTGACCGCCTGGGCCTCCGCGACCAACGGCGCCTGCAACGCGCGGCCTCGTTCGGTCAGCCCGACCAGCACGTGGCGGCGGTTGTTCGGGTCGGGGGCCAGCGTGACCAGCCCGTCGCGGTCCATGCGTCGCAAGGTGTTGGCGACGGTCGGCTGCTCGATGTCGAGCCGACGCGCGATCTCGCTCTGCGTGACGCCTTCCTCCTCCCAGAGGATCAGCAGCACCGGGAACTGACCGCGCGTGACCTGATGGACGGCAAGCCGCGTCTCGAGCGCCCGCCCGAACAGGCGCGCCAGATGATTGACCATGTAGCCGAGGCTGGTGGCGCGCTCGAACGCCGGCGTGCCGGGTTGGCGTGGCGCGCGGGTCATGCCGGTTCGCCCGTCACCGGCGGGGCGCGATGCGCGGATCGGCGACGCAGCGCCGGCTTGCAGACGCCGAGTGCCAGCACGGCGAGGGCCAGCACCACGTTGACCGCACCGGCGAGGTGTTCGGTCGTCAGCGCCGCGTGCACGGCGTCGATCGTGCCCTGGCCTTGGGCCAAGGCCGTCGTCGCGCTCAGCACCCGACGCCCGGCGGGCGCGATGACCAGCAGGGTGAGAAGGGCGATCACGGTCGCCAGCCCGGCATGCAGCCCCATCCAGGCACGCCGCGCCGGCGCAAGCCAGATCAGCGCGATCCCGGACAGAAGGGCGAGTCCGAGGCCGGGGAGGGTGAGCAGGCTGGTGCTCGCCTCGATATCCGCGCGGGCGGTGAGGAAGGCAGCGTCGCCGATGGCGCCGCCGACGCGGCTGGCGACGATGTGGCCGAACACGCTGCCCAGAAACAGGGTGAGGCCGAGCAGATGGAGGGTTTTCAGGAAGCGATACATCGCGAACCTCTTAGTCATAGCAAGCTATGAACAATTATAGCAGGCTATGATCGACGTCAATCCGGAACGGACGCCATGAGGCTGTGGCCGCGCTGGTCGGTGACTGGGGAGGCTGCTCAGGGAGGTGAGCGCGAACTGGCCGCGATCGGGCGATCGCCAGCCGGCCAGAGACACGCGTCGTCCGCGGCGCGTTCAGCCCGCGGGGCTGCGGTCGTTCAGGTTGGGGGTGTCCACGGAACCAGCGGCGCGTCGCGGCGTACGTAGAGCGGGTGCTTCGGGCTGCCGTCGGCGTTGATCGCGAAGCACATCGGCTGCACGCCGATCTCGGCCAGCAGCCGGGCGATGTCCGCGCCGCGGCCGCGCAATGCCTGAGGCGGCTGGCCCCAGCCCACCACCACCAGCGGCGCCGCTGCGGCGAAGCGGCGGATCGTCGCGTCGTTCTCGGCACCGACCGGGTCGTCGACGGTGAGCAGGTCTTCCTTGCGGGTGGCGCGGTACGCGAATGCGTTGAGCATCACCAGCCCGCCATAGCCCCAGCGCCGCGCCCGATCGCAGCAGCCGGCCACGGTCGGATCGTTGCAGTCGATATCGGCCGTGCTGGGATTCATGCCGATCTGCACCGGCAGTCCGCCGCTGCCCAAGGGCGTGCCGTCCCAGCGGCGCTCGAGCCACCAGCGATAGCGGTCGTCGGCGGAGAAGGCGGCGTCGGAGATGGTGTCGGCGGCGACCCGCAGCCGCACCTTGCCGCCGGGGTCGTGCTGGCGCCGCGGAGTGAGGTCAGCCGACATGGCGGCAGACGAGGCGGTCCGTCCGGCGCGTGAGCGCCGGACGGAGAGGGTCAAAGGTAGTGTTCGTGCAGCGGCGCGAAGCCGTTGAACTTCTGGCTGGCATAGGTCGTGACATACGCGCCCGTGGAGAGCAGTTCCACCCGGTCGCCACAGGCCAGTTTCAGCGGCAGCCGGTAGTTCGACTTCTCGTACAGGATGTCGGCGCCGTCGCAGGTCGGGCCCGCGATCGCCACCGGCCCCATGGCCGTGCCGTCATGCGGCGTGGCGATGCGGTATTTGATCGCCTCGCCCTCGGTCTCCGCCAGCCCGCCGAAGCGGCCGATGTCCAGGTACACCCAGCGCACCGGGTCGGCCGGATCCTTGCGGCTGACCAGCACCACCTCGGCGCTGACCACGCCCGCGTCGCCGACGACGAAGCGGCCCGGCTCGATCAGCATCTCCGGCAGGTTGTTGCCGAAATGCGCGACCATCGCGCCCATGATGGCGTTGCCGAACGTGTCGATCTCGGGGACGTCGTCGCGATACCGGGTGGGGAAGCCGCCGCCCAGGTTCATCATGCGCAGGTTGACGCCGGCCTCGGTCAGGTCGGTGAACAGCATCGCCGCCTTGCCGATCGCGAGCTCATAGGCGCGCGTCGAGGTCTGCTGGCTGCCGACATGGAAGGACAGGCCGTACGGATCGAGGCCCAGCTCGCCGGCGCGCAGCATCAGCGTGCGCGCGTTCTCGACCGTGGTGCCGAACTTGCGCGACAGCGGCCAGTCGGCACCTTCGTTCTCCACCAGCAGGCGGCAATAGACGCGTGCGCCCGGCGCGTGCTGGGCGAGCTTCTCCAGCTCCTCGGCGGAGTCGAAGGCGAACAGGTCGATGCCCCGCTCATGCGCGCGGCGAATCGCGGACACCTTCTTGATCGTGTTGCCGAAGCTGATCGCCTCGGGACGCGCGCCGGCGTCGAGGCAGGCAGAGACTTCTTCCCAGCTCGCCGCGTCGAAGAAGCTGGAAAGGCCGACCAGCCGCTCCAGCACCTGGCGGGCGGGGTTGGCCTTCACGGCGTAGTAGATGCGCGCCAGCGGCAGCGCGCCCTGCAGGGCGCGGAAGTTGGCCTCCACGCGGTCCACGTCGAGCACCAGGCACGGCGTCGCCGGCTGCTGCTCAGCAAGGAATCGGGCGATTTTCGGAGTCATCGCACCGGGCCCCCTCTGTTGGACGCCCACCTATCAAGGCGATGGACGTAGTTGACGAAACGGTCGAACGAACCAGCGACCAGACGATTGCCAGAACGCTTGACGTCGTTGCGTAACCACGGAGGGCCAGAGGCACGTGCGTTGCTGCGTGGGCGCCACATAGGACCCCCCACCCCCCCACGCAATAGGGAAATGCGCAGCCGTCGGAAAAATCGGAGCCTTGGCTGCGGTGCCCGGTGCGGGCATAGACAGGGAGACGGCAGAGGAGCCGCCACGGCGTGCACCAACGGCAGACCCCACCCAGCCCGCCCATCCGGCGGCGCCGCGCGCGGATGTTCTCCTGGCGCCATACCCGCGCGGTGACCGTCGCAGCCATCCAGGCCAGTATCACCGATCGCATGTCGCTCGCCGCCGCCGGCTGCGCCTTCTACGCCACGATGGCCCTGTTCCCGGCGATCAGCATGCTGATCTCGGTCTATGGGCTCGTGTTCGATCGCGGCGCCGTCGCCTCGCAGCTCGAGCTGCTCTCCGGCCTGCTGCCGCCACCCGCCTATGCGCTGATCGAGGCCCGCGTGCACCAGCTCGTCTCGCAGCCGGCCGGCAACCTGAGCACCAGCCTGCTGGTCAGTTTCCTGGTGACGTTCTGGAGCGCCTCCACCGGGGCGAAGTCGGTGCTCTCGGCGTTGAACGTCGCCTACGACGTGACGGAGCAGCGGCCCTTCCTGCGGTTCCAGGCGATCGGGCTCGCCATGACCCTGGCCGGCGTCATGTGCGCGACGATCGCGATCGCCGTGCTGGTGCTGATGGGACCGGTGATCGCGCATCTCGGCCTGTCCCAGTATGCCGGCCGCCTGGTGCATGCGGCCGGCCTGGCGATGCTGGTGGGGTCGTTCACGGTGGCCGTCGGCCTGCTCTACCGCTACGGACCGTCGCGCCCGACACCGCCCGATCCGCGCATCAGCCCGGGCGTCGCGCTCGCCACGGTGCTCTGGCTGGTCGCCTCCGAACTTCTCGGCATCTATGTCTCGCGCCTGGTGTCCTTCTCGGCGACCTACGGACCGCTGGCGGCGGCGGTCGGCGTCATGCTGTGGTTCTATGTCTCCGCCTACGCCGTGCTGCTGGGCGCCGAGTTGAACGCGCAGCTCGAACTGGAAGCGGAGCAGAGCGCGGCGGCGTAGCGGCGCGCGCTACACCAACGCGCGGCGCACCGCGTCCTGCCATCCGGCCAGCATGCGCCCCCGTCGCGCGGCATCCATCTGCGGCGTGAAGCTGCGCGCGCAGCTCCAGGTGGCCGACAGCGCGTCGAGCCCCGGCCAGACGCCGGTCGCGAGCCCCGCCAGGAAGGCGGCGCCGCGTGCGGTGGTCTCCAGGTCGGCGGGCCGCTCCACTGGTGCCTGCAGCATGTCGGCCAGGAACTGGCAGAACCAGTCATTGGCCGCCATGCCGCCATCGACGCGGATCGCCTGCGCGCGGCCGGCCCCGTCGGCGCGCATCGCCTCGGCGAGGTCGTGCGTCTGGTAGGCGACCGACTCCAGCGCGGCACGGGCGAGATGCGCGGCGGTCGCGTCGAGCGTCAGGCCGCAGATCAGGCCGCGCGCCTCGGGCTGCCAGTGCGGCGCGCCCAGGCCGACGAAGGCCGGGACCATGTAGACGCCGTGGTTGTCGGCCACGCGCGTCGCCATGTCGTCGGTCTGCGAGGCGTGGGTGATCAGCCCAATGCCGTCGCGCAACCATTTCACCGCGGCGCCGGCGACGAAGATCGCGCCTTCCAGCGCATAGGTCGTGCGCCCGTCGAGCCGATAGGCCGGCGTGGTCAGCATGCGGCTGTCCGAAGCCACCGCCTCCGCCCCGGTGTTCAGCAGCATGAAGCAGCCGGTGCCGTAGGTGGATTTCGCCATGCCGGGGGAGAAGCACGCCTGGCCGACCAGTGCCGCCTGCTGGTCGCCTGCCATGCCGGCGATCGGGATCGGCGTGCCCAGCAGGTCCGGCGTGGTGTGGCCGAACAGCGTGCTGTTGTCGCGGATCTCGGGCAGCAGCGCGGCGGGGATGCGGAACAGGCGCAGCAGCTCCGTGTCCCAGCCGCCGCGATGGATGTCCATCAGCAGCGTGCGGGCGGCGTTGGTCACATCGGTGGCGTGCACCTTCCCACCGGTGAGCCGCCACAGCAGGAAGCTGTCGATCGTGCCGAAGGCGAGCTCGCCCCGGTCGGCGCGAGCGCGGGCGTCCGGCACCGCGTCGAGCAGCCAGGCGAGCTTGGTGGCGGAGAAATAAGGGTCGATCAGCAGCCCGGTGAGGGATTGCACCAGCGCCTCGGCGCCGTCGGCTCGGAGTTGCGCACAGGCATCGGCGGTGCGGCGGTCCTGCCAGACGATGGCGCGATGGATCGGCCGGCCGGTGGCGCGATCCCAGACCACCACGGTCTCGCGCTGGTTGGTGATGCCGATCGCGGCGATCTCCGCCGCCGCGATGCCACCCTCCGTCACGGCCTGGCGGAGGGTGGCGACGGTGTCGCGCCAGATATCCTCGGGGTCGTGTTCCACCCAGCCGGGCTGCGGATAGTGCTGCGCGAACTCGCGACGCGCGACGGCGCGGGGCTGGGCGGCCTCGTCATAGACGATGCAGCGGGTCGACGTGGTGCCCTGGTCGATTGCCAGCACGAATCGGCTCATCCGGACGATCCCCTACTTCCGGTGGGAGTTTACACGAGGTCGGGGGGAGTGGGGCGGTGGTGGCGAGAGGAGGAGGTGCGTCCCTGGAGGGCGGTCTCCGTGAGGAGGTGCATCCTGGCGCTTGGTCTCCGTCGGGGCGGGAGGTGCGCCCTTGCGCTTGGTCTGTGCTGGCGGCGGGAGCTTTGATTCAACACAGAGTTGAGGCGAGTCGAGGCGAGACACGGAGGGGTCAGGAGCGGCGCCGCCGCCTTGGGGTCCTGCCGGCGATCCGAAGGAGCCGGTGCCCACGGGCGTCGCACACTGGGAGAGGCGGGCGGCCGGCACCGGGAACATGCTGGTCGGGGGACCCCGTCGACGCGTCCGAGACGCGCGAAGCGCCCTTATGATAATGAAACGAGAGGCTCGTCCGCGCGTGCCGACGATCGATCCTCCACTGCCTGGCGCGGCCATCCCCCGGGCTGCCCCGCGCCGACCTCCAAGGGATGGCTCCTCCCCCGCCAAGGTCCGGCCCCCCTCTGTGGCTCGCCTCAACTCGCCTCAACTCTGTGCTGAATCAAAGCTCCCGCGAGCGGCACGGACGGAGCCGCCCTGGCGCAGGCCCGGAGCCGCCGTGACCCTGGCCCGGAGCCGCCCTGACGCAGGCCCGGAGCCGCCTTGACGCTGGCCCGGAGCCGCCGCGCCTCCCGCCCCGAGCCGCCAGAGGCATCGGACCACGCCTCCAAACCTCCAAGCCGAGGTTGACGACCAAGCACCCTCCCGGCGACTCTCCCCCTCCCGCCCAGAGTCGACAGGAACCCGCGTGCTCCCGCCTCCCCACCTCCCTGCCAACTGCACGTGAGCGACGCCGGCCATCACCTCGAACTCCGCGGGCTGCGGAAGCTCTACAACGGACATGCCGCCGTCGCCGGGCTGGACCTCGACGTCCGCCGCGGCGAGATGGTCGTGCTCCTCGGCCCCTCCGGCTGCGGCAAGACCACCACGCTCCGCCTGATCGCCGGGTTCATCCAGGCCGATGGCGGCGACATCCGCGTCGACGGGCGCAGCATCCTCGCTCTGCCGCCGCATCGGCGCGACATGGGCATCGTGTTCCAGTCCTACGCGTTGTTCCCCCATCTCTCGGTCGCACGCAACGTCGCCTTCGGGCTCGAGATGCGGCGCCAGCCGCGCGCCGCCATCGCCGCGCGCGTGGCCGCGATGCTGCAGCTCGTGAAGCTCGAGGCGTTTGCCGACCGGCTGCCCCGCCAGCTCTCGGGCGGCCAGCAGCAGCGCGTGGCGCTGGCGCGGGCGCTGGCGATCCAGCCCAACGTGCTGCTGCTCGACGAGCCGCTGTCCAACCTCGACGCCGCGCTGCGCCAGGACGTCGCGCGCGACATCCGCCTGTTGCAGCGCGACGGCGGGCTGACCGCGATCATGGTCACGCATGACCAGGACGAGGCGATGGCGATGGCCGATCGGCTGGTCGTCATGCGTGACGGGGGCGTGCAGCAGATCGGGACGCAGGAGGACCTCTACGAGCGTCCGGCGACCCCCTTCGTCGCCCGCTTCATCGGCCGCAGCAACGTGCTGACCGGAACGCTGCGAGAGGGATCGGTGCTGGTGCTGGAGGACGGCACGCCCGTCCGGCTCGCCAACCGCTACGCGGGGTCGGGCCGCTGCACCCTGGCGCTGCGCCCGGAACGCATCGCGATCGAGAGCGACGGGCGCGCCGGCCCGCGTCACCCTCGGCACCTATCTCGGCGCAACGCTCGAGCATGCGGTGACGCTGGGCGGCGACACGAGCGTGGTGGTGCGTCAGCCCACCGCGGGCGGGCCGCACGCGCCCTTGCGGACCGCCGGCGAGACGGTGGCGCTCGACTGGACCGGCGGGGCGGAGCGGCTGTTCGACGCCGACGACCGTCCACTCCCCCCGATTTCCCCCGCCTGACCCGGAGGCGCTAGGTTCGGGGATTGCGGGAGCCCGAGAATGGACATCGCCCTCGTCGTCGTTGCCGCGGCCGTGCTGCTGGTCCTGATCCGCTCCATCCGCATCGCCGCCGAGTGGGAGCGATCCGTGGTGTTGCGGCTGGGTCGGTTCCATCGCGTGAAAGGTCCCGGCCTGTATCTGCTGCTGCCGCTGATCGACCGGGTCGCGCAGGTGCTCGACCTGCGAATCCAGACCACCACCATCACCGCCGAACAGGCGCTGACCCGCGACACGGTGGCAGTGGGCGTCGATGCGATCGTGTTCTGGCAGGTGGAGGATGCGCAGGCCGCCGCGATTCGGATCGCCAACTACCGGGAGGCGATCGAGCGCGTCTCGCAGACCAGCCTGCGCGAGATGATCGGCAGCACCGACCTCTCCCGCCTGCTCGCCGACCGGCAGGCGGCGGACGAGGCGCTCCGTCGCAGCATCACCCAGAAGACGGCGGATTGGGGCGTGACGGCCCGCAGCGTCGAGATCAAGGACGTGGTGATCCCGCGTGAGCTGCAGGACGCGATGAGCCGCCAGGCCCAGGCGGAGCGGGAGAAGGACGCGCGGGTGACGCTCGCCTCGGCGGAGCGGGAGATCGCGGAACAGGTGCTGCAGGCGGCGCGGCTGTACGGCACCGACCCGAACGCGCTCAAGCTGCGGCAGATGAACCTGCTCTACGAGATGAACAAGGAACGCGGCGCCACGGTGCTGATCCCGACCGAGATGGCCACGAGCCTGGGCGCGGTGGTCGCCCTGGAGCAGGCGCTGGCGGCGGCGGCTCAGCCGCCGGTGCGGCCGAACCAGATGCCGTAGAGCGCGCTGATCGCGACCAAAGCGAGGAAGCCGTTCACCGCGATCAGCAGCGGCGGGGCGATCCGCCGCGTGTCGGGCTTCGGCGGCGGTGTGCCGGGCCGCAGCTCTCGCCAGACGCCGGCGGCGAACGAGAAGGCGGCGAACAGCACGAGCACCGACCCCATCAGGGAGATCATCAGGTCGGGCACCACGCCGCCCAGGACCTTCTTCGCCCCGACGCCGCTGGCGAGCGCGGCGAGGCCGGTGCGCACCCAGGCGGCATAGGTCCGCTCTGCCGCGAGCACGGTGCGGTCGGCGGCGAGTTCCGTACGGCGGTCGGCGGTGTCGGTCAGCTTCTCGGCGGTGCCGGTGCTCACGCGTGCGTCTGCCATGCGGGATGAGCGTTCGAGGGCGGGGCCGGTTGCAACGGCGGGGCCTCGTCCCCTCACGTCATCGTCGTGGCCGGATCGGCGTGCGGCGGCAGCGGACCGGCGCCCATCGCTTCAGCGCCGGTGGCCGGCGGTACGGCACCCGCCCGGTGCGGCGGGGGGTGCCGAACCGTGTCGTTCAGGTGCGGGGCTGCGTCGCCGGCTGGATCGGCTGCGGGTCGGTCGAGACGGTCCACAACCGCGGCTGGTCCGGCCGGCGCAGCGCCGGCGCGGGGGTGGTGTCGAGCGGCGTGGGGGTCGCGGCCGGCGCGGTCTGCGCCGCGCCGGCCGGCATCGGCATCAGCGCATCGCAGGCGCCGCCCTGGCGCGAGACCTGTGTCACGGGCCGTCCGTCGGGGCCCGGCGCCCCGGTTCGGATGGTCTGCTGGCAGGTGCCGGCCGGGGTTGCGATCGTGGTGACGAAGACGCTGCCGGGCGCCGGAACGGTGCCGGGATCGCCGACCAGCATCGGGCCGCCGACGAGGCCGGGCATGGCGCCCTGGCGCATCGCCGCCGCGATCAGTTGCTGCGGAGCCGGCATCGGCATCGCCATCAGCGCGTCCATGTCCGCCATCATCTGCCGGACCATCCGGAAGTCGGGCGGCACCGGGGCGGCGACGGGCAGGACCCCGGCCGGCAGTGTCGCGCCGCCGGCCGGCAGGACGATCACCGTCGCGCCGGGCGGCACCTCGATCACCTGCCCGCGCCCTGGCTGCGCGGCGGCGACCGCTGGGCCGTGCGGGGAGACGCGACTCTGGGCCATGGCAGGCAGGGCAACGGCAAGGGCCGCCAGGGTCGACATGGCCACGAGGGCGGGTGTTCTGGACATCGCAACACTCCCGAATGCAAACGTGACCGCGGGAGTCTGCGCGGTCGGGCTTGCCACGCTTTCTCCCGGCCATGAACTCGCGTTCACGTCTCCTGCAGGGTGGCCAGCTCCTCGAGGCGCAGCGGCTTGGTGGGGAAGCGGGGGCGCAGCGGCTCGACATCCGCGGGCGACACCCCTCGCGCCGCGGCGATCACCTCGGCCGCGATCGGCGCGCAGGTGCGGCCCTGGCAGGGGCCCATGCCGCAGCGCGTATAGGCCTTGAGCTGGTTCGGCCCGAGGCAGCCGAAGGCGACGGCCTGGCGGATGTCGCGGGCGGTGACCTCCTCGCAACGGCAGATCACGGTGGCATCGTCGGGCTGCAGCGGCCGTGGCGGGTAGAGCGCGTCCAGGAACGGCCGCAGCGCGCAATGGCGGCGGCGGCGCGCGCGCCAGGGCCGCGCGGCGGCGTCCCGCGTGGCGGCATCGATGCGGCCGAGGTCGTGCGCGATGCCGAGGGCCGCGAGCCGGCCGCTGCAGGTGGCGGCCCACGCGCCAGCGATCCCGCCGCCATCGCCGGCGACGTGGATGCCGGCGACCGAGGTCGCACCCCAGGCATCGAGATCGGGATGCCAGCAGCGCTGTGCCGCGCTCCAGACATGCCGGCAGCCGATGGCGCGGGAGAGCTGCACGGAAGGGATCACGCCGTCATGCAGCAGCAGCGTGTCGGCCGCCTCGGTGCGGGTGTGGCCGTGGGCGGTGAGGACGATGCGCTCGAGGCGGCCGTCGCCTTCGGCACGCAGGGCGCTGGCGCGTAGCCAGGGCACGCCGCCCTTGGCGATGCGCCGCCGCCACAGCAGGCCCTTGGCGAGGTCGGGCGCGGCCAGCAGGGCGGAAGGCAGATGCGCGACGGCCGACAGGCGATGGGCGGGATCGGAGAGGTCGATGATGCCGGCGATGTCGCCGCCGGCCTTCAGCGCCTGCACGGCGTAGAGCAGCAGCAGCGGTCCCTGGCCGGCGATCCAGGTGCCGCCGTCCGGCACGAGCCCGCCGGTCTTCAGCGCGATCTGCGCCGCGCCGACCGTCATGACGCCGGGCAGGGTCCAGCCGGGGATCGGCAGCGGGCGTTCGGTGGTGCCGGTGGCGAGCAGGATGCGCCGGGGCCGCGCCACCGCGGCGGTGCCCGCCATGCTTGGCGCCGGTCTCCCCGGCTCGGAGGAGGCTGGCTCCGATGAGGCCGGCCCCGATGCGGACGGCTCCGAGGCGGCCTGCGACCAGAAGACGCTGCCGTCGGGCTCGATCGCCCAGACCGTGGCGCGGAAGCGGAGATCGGCGCCGCAGCTGCGCGCCTGTTGGATCAATGCGAGGGCATGGTCATCGTCCCGGTCGGACGCGCCGCGCGCCTCGAGCGCCTGCCAGATCCGGCCGCCGGGCGCGGGATTCTCGTCCAGCAGCAGGACCGACAGGCCGCGCGCGGTGGCCTCGACGGCGGCGGACAGCCCCGCCGGCCCGGCGCCGACGATCAGCAGGTCGGGGCTCACGGAACGTCCGGCCCGCCGCCGAGCCCTTCGTCGCCACGCCACGCCCCGCCGCCGCGCCTCGCTTTGCCGTCATGGCCGGGCTCGACCCGGCCATCCCTCGCGGCACCCTGCTGCGAAGCCCGCTCGTCCTGGCCACCCTCGGCGAGGGAGGGGGAGAGGACCAGCGCGCGCGCGCCCACCTGGGAAGTGACCACCATCCCGTCACGCACCGGGGTCATGCAGGTCTGCACGTTGGACACGCCGTCGACCTCGGCCAGGCACTCGAAGCAGGCGCCCATCATGCAATAGGGGCCGCGCGCCACGCCGCCGCGCGGGGTGCGACGGGTGACCTGGATGCCGGCGGCCAGCAGCGCCGACGCGACGCTGTCACCCTCCCGCGCCGCGATGGGCCGCCCGTCGAACGTCAAGCGCAACGGCCCCGGGTCGGCGCGAGCCAGCATCAGTCCACCGAACCCTTGGGGAGCTTGCGCTCGACGACCCCGGCGTAGAGCGCGACGCCGTACGGAATCGCCGCATCGTTGAAGTCGTAGAGGTGGTTGTGCAGCGCGGCGCTGTCGCCGTTGCCCAGGTTGATGTGCGCGCCGGGGACCAGCTCCATCATGAAGGAGAAATCCTCCGATCCCATGCCGGGCGGCGTGTCGCGGCGCACCTTGTCGGCGCCCACCAGCTCGTCGGCCACGTCGCCCAGCAACTGGGCCTCGTCGTCGTCGGCGACCATCGGCGCGAAGATCAGCCGGAAGTCGACCGTGGCCTCGGCGCCGAACCCGGCGGCGATCGAGGTCGCGAGCCGCTTCATGTTGGCCTCGACCAGCTCCATCACCTCCCGCTTCATCGCCCGCACGGTGCCGGCCAGCGTCGCGGATTGCGGGATCACGTTGTAGGCGTCGCCGCCGACGATCCGGGTGATCGACAGCACGGCGCTCTCGGCCGGCGCCACGTTGCGCGCCACCACGGTCTGCAGCGCGGTGCCGAGATGGCAGGCGACGACCACCGGGTCGATGCTCTGGTGCGGATGCGCCCCGTGCGCGCCCTTGCCGGAGATGGTGATGTCGAAGAAGGCGCCGCCCGCCGCGCGCGGCCCCTTGCCGGTGGTGAAGTGGCCGACCGGCAGGCCGGGCCGGTTGTGCATGCCGTAGACGGCGTCGCAGGGGAAGCGCTCGAACAGTTTGTCCTTCAGCATGGCGAGCGCGCCGCCGACGCCTTCCTCGGCCGGCTGAAAGATGAAGTTGACGGTGCCGTTGAAGTTGCGCGTCTCCGCCAGATACTTCGCCGCGCCCAGCAGCATGGTGGTGTGGCCGTCATGGCCGCAGGCATGCATCACGCCGGGGTTGTGGCTGGCATGCGGCAGGCCGGTCGCCTCGTTGATCGGCAGCGCGTCCATGTCGGCGCGCAGGCCCACCGACCCCTGGCCGTTGCCGTTGCGCAGCACGCCGACCACGCCGGTGACGCCGACGCCACGATGCACCTCGATGCCCCATTCCTCGAGCTTGCGCGCGACCAGCTCCGCGGTGCGATGCTCCTCCAGCCCGAGTTCCGGGTGCTGGTGGATGTCACGGCGGATGGCGGCGAGCTCGTCCTGGTAGGTGCGGGCGCGGTCGAGGGGGGCAGTGTCGGTCATCGGAGCTCCTCGGGTCGGATGCTTGGGAGGATGCCACCGGGCGGGACGGGCCGCCAGCGGGCGGTGCGGATGGGCTGTCACGGTCGGAGGGGAGGCATGCACCTTGCTTGTGCAGCTGACCGGCATGGCAGGAGCTTCCAGAATGTCCGACGTCTATGCAGAGCGCGGCTACGGCTCCCGTCCCCTCGGCTTCGGCGCGAAGCCGGCGGTGGTGGTCGTGGACTTCCAGCGCGGCTTCACCGACCCGCATTTTCCGATGGGCGGGGCCCCGGCGGTGGATGCCGCGGTGTGCGCCACGGTGCCCGTGATGGAGGCAGCGCGGCGCGCCGGCCTGCCGGTGATCGCCTGCGTCAACGGCTATGACGGCCCGCGCGCGGTGCCGCACTGGAAGGCCGCCCCGGTCTACGACCTGCTGGCGGGCACGCCCTCGGTCGAACTCGATCCCCGCATTGCCGCGGCGCGTCCGGACGTGACGCTGATGAAGTCCGCGCCGTCGATCTTCTTCGCCACGCCCGCGGCGGCGATCCTGACCAAGGAGCGGGTGGACACGGTGATCGTCACCGGCTGCATCACCTCGGGATGCATCCGCGCCAGCATCGTCGATGCGTTCTCGCTCGGATTCCGCGTGATGGTCGCGGCCGATTGCTGTGGCGACCACGACCCGGTGGCGCATGCGCAGAACCTGGCCGACGTGGAGCGGCGCTATGCCGACATCATCGACGCCGCCACCGCGATCACCGAAATCGAACGCTGGCGGGTCCGCAACGCCGATCCCGGTTGAGGGCCCGACCGTCCCGAACCGGGATCACCGCGCCGTTCAGCGTGAGCGCAGGCGTCAGCCGTTCCGCCGGTTGTCCAGCAGCGCCAGCGGCACCGCGACGCCGATGCCGATCGCGACCACCATCCCCGCGGTCTCCACCAGCAGGCCGAGTGTCTCGGCGATCTGCGCGGCCGGGGCCGCGGCGCCCGCCTGCATGATCGCGACCGCGCCGACCACCACGCGGAATGCGTAGGCCCCTGGTATCATCGCGACCACGCCGGGAAACACGAATGCGACCGGGGGCACCCGGAACCGTCGCGCCCAGAGCTGGGCCAGCACGCCCGCCACGGCGGCCGCGACGAGGGATCCGGGCACCAGCCCGATGCCGGCCAACCCGAGTGCGCTGCGCAGGGCGTGGCTGGCGAGGCCGCACAGCATGCAGGCCCAGAGCAGCCGGGACGGTACCCCGAACAGCAGCGCGTAGCCGATCGCGGCAAGGGCGGAGAACAGCGCATCCTCGAGCAGCGGCGGGCCTTGCGGCGCGCCGTCCAGCGGGATCGCGACGCCGCTCAGCCGCGTCACGGTCACCAGCCCGACCGCGATCGCCAACGTCAGCAGCCCGGCGAAGCCCAGCCGCGCCAGGCCGAACGTCATGTGGTTGCGGATCACGTCGCGGATGCCGTTGATGAACGGCACGCCGGGCACGAGGATCATGCCGGGCGCGACCAGGCACAGCGCCGGGGTCGCGGTGCCGCCCAGCCGCGCGCCGGCAGCGCCCAGCGCGCCGCTGAACAACGCGGTCAGGAAGGTGACCACCAGCGGGCTCCAGTGCCGGCCGGCCATGGCGAGC
Organism: Rhodospirillales bacterium; assembly: GCA_017304945.1. Lineage (GTDB taxonomy): Bacteria > Pseudomonadota > Alphaproteobacteria > Acetobacterales > Acetobacteraceae > Rhodopila. The sequence continues at coordinate 12,838 of JAFKLG010000080.1, read as the reverse complement.
CGCGCCCAGGTGCCGACCACCCCCGCGACCAGGGCGGCGGCCGTGGCGGCCCAATCGCCGCCGAACAAGCGCACCAGGCTCGCCGCCGTCACGCCGAGTGCGAGTGCGATCGCCATGCGGGGCCAGTTCGGTGTTCCCGCCTCGATCGCGTCGAGTCGCGCCGCGACGCCGGCGCGGTCGATCGCACCGGCCGCCAGCGCATCCAGCACCGCGTTCAGCCGTTCGATCGCGCCGAGATTGACGCCCAGCGCCGGCACGTGCGCCCCGATCCGGGTGCGGAACCGCGTGCCGCGCGACACGGTGAGCAGCAGCGCCTCATAGGTGACGGACAGGTGCGCCTCGCAGCCGAACCGCGCGGCGACGTCCGCGACGACGTGGTGCACGCGTTCGGTGTCCGCGCCATTGACCAGCAGCAGGCGCCCGAACCGCAGGACGAGGTGCGCGATGTCTTCCAGGCCATCCTCGGTCTGGTCGGACGGGAGAACGGATGCCGTGGCTGTCGCCTCTCCCGTCATGGCCGGCCATCGAGCCGGCCATCCCTCGTGGCACGGTGCAGGTGAGGATGGCCGGGTCGATCCCGGCCATGACGGGCGGGTGTGTGCGGGTGAGGATGGCCGGGTCGCGCCCGGCCATGACGGGCGGGTGTGTGCGGGTGGGGATGGCCGGGTCGGGGCCGGCCATGGCGGTAGTCTGTGCGCCGGGGCATGGCGTTCAGCGATAGACCGGCTTGTAGGCGAGCTCCCGCAGGTGCGCGCCGATGTCGTCCGGCCGCTTCGTGCGCGCGAGGTCCTGGTCGTAGATATACGTGGCGATCTTCTCCGCCACGTGCAGCGAGGCGGTGAAGATCCGCGACTGCGAGGGATAGATCAGGCCCTGGTCGAGATCCGCCTGCCCGACCTGCTCCGCCACGCCTTTCGCCGCGACGATGAACATCTCCTCGGTCACGCGCTTGCTCCCGGTGGCGAACACCGCCATGCCCATCGCCGGGAAGATGTAGACGTTGTTGCCCTGGCCGGGAACGAACGTCTTGTCGTTCAGGTGCACCGGCGGGAACGGGCTGCCCGACGCGAAGATCGCGCGGCCTTCCGACCAGCGATACGCCTCCTCGGCCGTGCATTCGGAGCGGGAGGTCGGGTTGGAGTAGGGGAAGATGATCGGCCGGGGATTGATCGCGGCCATCGCCTCGATCACCTCCTGGTTGAACAGCTTCGGCACCGTGCTGACCCCGATGATGCCGGTGGGCCGCAGCGCATTCACCGCCTCGGCGAAGCTCGCCACCGGCGCGTGGTCGATCGCGAAGGGCTTCTGGAAATCCGCGAGATCGGTGCGCGCCGTGGTCATCAGCCCGTTCACGTCGTAGAGCGCGATGCGCGCCCGCGCCTGCTCGATCGGCAGTCCCTCCTGCGCCATCGAGAGGCTGATCAGTTCGGCGATGCCCGTGGCGGCCGACCCGCCGCCGAGGAACAGGAAGCGCTGGTCGGTCAGCTTGCCGCCGGAGATCCGCAGCGCGCCGAAGATGCCGGCGAGCGCGACCGCCGCGGTGCCCTGGATGTCGTCGTTGTAGGTGCAGATCCGGTCGCGGTAGCGCGCCAGGATCGGCACGGCGTTGATGTTGGCGAAGTCCTCCCACTGCAGGCAGCATTGCGGGAACAGGCTCTCCACCGCCTGCACGAACTCGTCGATGAAGGCCATGTACTCGGCGCCGCGCACGCGGGGCTGGCGCAGGCCGAGATACAGCGGGTCTTCCAGCAGGTCGTGATTGTTGGTGCCGACGTCGAGCGTGATCGGCAGGCAGTGCTGCGGCGGCACGCCGGCACAGGCGGTGTAGAGCGAGAGCTTGCCGATCGGGATCCCCATGCCGCCGACGCCGAGATCGCCCAGGCCCAGGATGCGTTCCCCGTCGGTGACGACGATGAAGCGCACGTCCGGTTCGGGCCAGTGCGACAGCAGCTCCTTCAACCGGCCGCGCGCGCTGATCGGCAGGTAGATGCCGCGTGCGGCGCGGAACACATGGTCGAACTTCTGGCAGGCCTCACCGACCGTGGGCGTGTAGACCAGCGGCATGAAGGTCGCCGGGTCCGACATCAGCACGGCGTAGAACAGCGTCTCGTTGCGGGACTGCAGATCCGAGAGCAGCAGGTATTTCTGCAGATCGTCGTCGAGGGTGGCGAGTTCCGCATGGATGCGCGCCACCTGGGTTTCCAGCGTGCCGATGCCGGGCGGCAGCAAGCCCTCGAGGCCGAGTGTGCGGCGTTCCTCGGCGGAGAAGCTGGAGCCCTTGTTGCGCCGCGCATCATGCAGGATCGCGTAACCGGTCGCCTGGTCGCTCATGCGCGTCACTCCGTCGCCACGTGAGGGGAGATCATTTTCGACGGGTCGACGATCTTGTCGAACTCCTCCGCGCTGACATAGCCGAGTTCGAGTGCGGCTTCCCGCAGGGTCTGGTCGTGATCCATGGCGTGGTGCGCGATCTGGGAGGCCTTGTCGTAGCCGATCACCGGCGCCAGTGCGGTGACCAGCATCAGCGACCGCTCCACGTACTGTGCGATCTTCTTGCGATCGGGTTCGGTGCCCTCGATCATGTATTTGCGGAAGTTGGTGCAGCCGTCGGACATGATCGTCAGCGAGTGCGTGATGTTGAAGATCATCAGCGGCTTGTAGACGTTCATCTCGAGATACCCGCCGGCGCCGCCGAATCCGACGGCGACATCGTTGGCCATCACCTGCACGGCGATCATGGTCAGCGCCTCGGCCTGGGTCGGGTTGACCTTGCCGGGCATGATCGACGAGCCGGGCTCGTTCGCCGGCACGATCAGCTCCGCGAAGCCGGCGCGGGGGCCGCACGACAGCAGCCGGATGTCGTTGGCGATCTTGTAGAGTGACACGGCGAGGGTGCGCAGGCTGCCGGAGAGCTGCACCAGCGCGTCGTGCGCACCCTGCACCGCGAACTTGTTCGGCGCCGGCTCGAAGGGCAGCTTCGTGTAGCGGGCGATCTCCGCGATCGCGGCCTCGGCGAAGCCGGGCGCGGCGTTGATGCCGGTGCCCACCGCGGTGCCACCGAGTGCGAGGCGGTAGACGTGGCGGAGGGAGTCATCGATGCGCTCGAGGTTCTCGGTCAGCATCTCGGCATAGCCGGACCATTCCTGGCCGAGGGTGAGCGGGGTCGCATCCTGCATGTGGGTGCGGCCGATCTTGACGATATCCTTCCACGCCTCGGCCTTGGCGGCGATCGAGTCGCGCAGCGCGGCGACGGCGGGCAGCAGGCGCTGCTTCGTCTCGATCGCCGCGGCCATGTTCATCGCGGTCGGGAACGAATCGTTCGACGACTGCGACATGTTGACGTGATCGTTCGGATGCACCGGATGCTTGCTGCCGAGGTCGGTGCCGGCGATCTGGCAGGCGCGGTTCGAGACCACCTCGTTGACGTTCATGTTGAACTGGGTGCCGCTGCCGGTCATCCAGACATGCAGCGGAAACATGTCGTGGTGCTGGCCGTCGATGATCTCGTCGCAGACCTGCACGATCAGGTCATGCTGCTGGTCGGGCAGCCGCTTGCCGTCGTGATTGGCGATCGCGGCGCTGCGCTTCAGGATCGCATAGGCCGTGATCATCTGCCGCGGAATCAGATCGTGGCCGATGCTGAAATGCTCCAGCGAGCGCTGGGTCTGGGCGCCCCATAGCCGGTCGGAGGGAACCTCCACCTCGCCGAGACTGTCGGATTCCTTCCGCATCGCCGTCATGGTCACCTCCGGTTACGCCAGCGCCGCTGCGCAGGCGTTGATTGGCGGCGGCCATGGGAATGGAATCCCCTGAACGATTCAATAACAACTTCGTGCGGCGGTGGGCTGATCCGGCATTTGTCGCATCAATTCCTCGCGGCGCTCGGTGGACCCCACCGTACCCCAGATTTGTCGCACATTCCGATATCCGATCGTGGCAACCCCGGCGGCGTCGCACCATCGCGCGACGGCGCCTTCGGCCAGCAACGCGTATTCGCGGGTGCGCCACGGGGCGTGCAAGGGCGAGATCGCCTCCAACTCCCCCGGCATCGCGCAATGCAGCGCCACGTGCGTGATCCCATCGGGCAGGCCCGCGACCAGCGCCTCATAGCCGGCGCGCGTTTCCGCTTCGGGAACGGCGAGCGTGCCGCGGAAATGGTCGGGCAGTCCCCGGTGCTCCAGCGCCGCAACCGTCGCCGCATAGGCGGACGGGTCGGGCGCGAACCCGATCCGGCGCGGCAGCACGGGCACCAGGCCATACGCCTCGGCCAGCCGCACATGGCAGGGCAGCAGTTCGGGCAACATCGCGGCCGCCATGTGCGCATCGCAGTGGGTCGGCCGCAGGCCGGCGGCGCAGGCCCGCTCGATCTGCGCGCGCAGTTCGGCCTCGGCAGCCTCGACGACGAGATGGCGGCGCAGGGATGCCACGTCGCGCCAGAAATACCCGTCATCGTCGATCAGGCCGGAGGCGCGGCTGGTCGTCGAGATCGGCGCCCAGCGATAATGCGCCCACTCGCTGGTGAGCGTCAGATGCACGCCGAGGTCCAGGGTCGGATCCGCGGCGCCGGCTTCCGCGATCTCCCGGAACCAGGGACAGGGGACCATGATCGAGCCGGTGGTCACCAATCCCGCGGCAGCCAGCCGGAGGAACGCCTGGTTGCCGCCATGGCACATCCCGAGGTCGTCGACGTGCAGGATCACCCCGCGCCGGACGCCCAGGAGGTCCGCGAGCGGCGATCCGCTCGGATCGCTCATTCAGCCGGCAGGCTGCCGAACACCTCGGCGTTGTGCTGCCCGAGCTTGGGGGAGTCGGTGACGGGATGGGGGCGCTCGCGATCGAAGGAGATCGGGAGGCCGACGATCGTCAACCCGCTGCCGGGCAGGGTGCGCATCACGTCCATCGCTGCCATCTGCTCGCTCGCGGCGAGCTCCGCGATGTCGTTGACCGGCGCGCAGGGCACGCCCGCCTCGCCGATGATGCCCAGCCAGTCCTGCCGCGTGCGGGTGCGCAGCACCGGCTGCATCGCGTCCACCACCACCTGCCGGTTGGCGGCGCGCTTGCGGCCGTCCGCCATGCGCGGGTTGTCGAGCCACTCCGGGTGCCCCATGGCGCGCGCCAGCTTCACGAACAGCCGGTCGTTGCCGGCGGCGATGCATAGCGGGCGATCGGCGGTCTCGAAGATCTGGTAGGGCGCGAGCGTGGCGCTGGCCGCGCCGTGCCGTTCCGGCACCGTCTTCGTCACGTGATAGGCGTTCAGATGCGTCTGCACCCAGCCGACCGCGCTTTCGAACAGCGAGGTATCCACCACGCAGCCCTGCCCGGTGCGTTCGCGCTGCTGCAGCGCGGCGAGGGCACCGATCACGCACCACATGCCGGTGGCGTAGTCGTTGATCGCCGGCGCGCAGAAGGTCGGCGGATCCTCCGGCCGGCCGGTCAGCGTCACCACCGCGCCATAGCACTGCAGCAGCGGATCGAACCCCGGCGCCATCTTCAGCGGGCCGGAATGCCCGAACGCCCAGATCGAGCAGTAGATCAGCCGCGGGTTCACCGCCCGCAGCGCGTCGGGGCCGATGCCGAACTGGTCCACGATGCCGGGCCGCAGGTTCTGGATCAGCACGTCCGCCGTCGCCACCAGCGCCTTCAGCTTCGCGACGTCGGCCGGGTTCTTGATGTCCAGCGTGACCGACCGCTTGTTGCGGTTGTTGGCGTGGAAGCCGACCGCGTCGCCCTCATGGAACGGAGGACCCCAGAGGCGTGCGTCGTCGCCGCCATCGGGCTTCTCCACCTTGATCACGTCGGCGCCCATGTCGGCGAGCACCACGCCGGCATAGGGGCCGGCCAAGGCCTGGCCGACCTCGATCACCTTGATCCCCGCGAGAGGCCCCGGCATCACACGCCTCCCAATCCGATGCGTGCGCGGAATGCCTCGTCACGCAGGCTGAACTCCTGGCCGGAGAGGTCGTCCGCCGCTTGCGTGCACAGGTAGACGATCGCCTGGGCGGGATGCGCGACGGGGATCAGGTCGCCGCGCGGGATCTGGCTGATCGGGTTCATGCGGGAGGCGCGGATCTGCACCTGCATGTCGGTGTCGGTGGTGCCGGGCTGGAAGCCGAACACGCGGATGCCCTGCTCCGCCGTTTCCAGCGCGATCGCACGGGTCAGCATGTGCAGCCCGGCCTTGCCGGAGCAGTAGGCGCTCCATCCCTCGAGCGGCCGGATCGCGGCACCCGAAGACACGTTGACGATCCGCCCCCCGCCCGCCGCGGTCATGCGCGGCAGCACGGCGCGGATCGCGTGATAGGCGCCAACCAGGTTGATCTGGATGTTGCGCGCCCAGGCGGCGGGATCGCTGTCGGCGATGCGCGCGATCGGCTCGATCACCCCGGCATTGTTGATCAGCGCGTCGATGCGGCCGAACTGCCGTTCGGTGTCGGCGACCAGCGCTTCAATCGCGGCATAGTCCGACACGTCGCAGGCCTGCGCCGTGGCGCGTCCGCCGGACCGGGTGATCGCCTGCGCCACCTCGCCGGCCAGCTTGCCGTCGCGCGCGGTCAGCACCACGCGGGCGCCCTCACGCGCAAGCGCCTCGGCGGCGGCCGCGCCGATGCCCCGGCTCGCGCCGGTCACGAGGATCGTCTTGCCGTCCAGCTTGCTCATGCGCTTCCTCCCACGGACCCTCCTGCCGCTTTACGGGACCTGCGATGCGACCGCAAATTGCCGGGACGAAAACACCAGGGGGGAGAAGCGAATGCGCGTTTCGATGAGCCTGCCGTGCGAAGACTGGGCCGCCTGCGGGCCCGCGGCGCGCCAGGCGGAGGAGGACGGGTTCGACAGCGTCTCCAGCCATGAGCTGAAGCACGACCCGTTCATGCCGCTCGCCTTCGCGGCGCTCGCGACGGAACGCGTGCAGCTCGTGACCTCGGTCGCGATCGCCTTCCCGCGCAGCCCGACCACGGTCGCGCAACAGGCCTGGGACCTGCACACCCATTCGCGCGGCCGCTTCGTCCTCGGTCTCGGCAGCCAGGTGAAGGCGCACAATGAACGCCGCTTCGGCGTGCCCTGGATCGCGCCGGCCGCGCGGATGGGCGAGTATGTCGAGGCGCTGCGCGCGATCTTCCGCTGCTGGGAGTACGGCGAGAAGCTGAACTACCAGGGCAAGCACTACGCCCTCTCGCTGATGACGCCCGAGTTCTCCCCGCCGAAGCAGGGCCTGCCGCTGCCGCCGATCGCCATGGCCGCGGTGGGGCCGCTGATGCTGAAGACCGCGGCCCGTGTCGCCGACGGCGTGCGGCTGCACAGCTTCGCCACGCGCGCCTATCTCGAGCAGGTGGTGCGGCCGCAGCTCGAGGCGGAACTCGGCAGCGTCGGCAAGAGCTTCGCGCAATGCGAGATCAGCGGCGGCGGCTTCATCGCCACCGGTCCGGACGAGGCCGCGGTGAAGCAGGCGGCCGAGGCGGCGCGCTACCGCGTTGCGTTCTACGGCTCCACCCCGGCCTATCGCGGCGTCTTCGACCTGCACGGCGTGACCGATCTCGGGGTGAAGCTGACGGAGATGTCGAAGCAGGGGAAGTGGAGCGAGATGGCGAAGCAGGTGCCCGACGACGTGCTGGACCTGTTCGTCGCGCGGGCGCCGTACGAGGGACTCGCGGCGGCGATCGAGCAGCGCTACGGCGGCATCGTCGACACGGTGTCGGTGGATTTCGCCCCCGGCACCCCGGCCTCCGTGCGGCGCGACACGGTGGCGGCGATCCAGAAGATCCCCAGCAGCTTCGAGAGCTTCCGCACCGAGGCGCGCGCCGCGTAGGCACGCCACTCGCCCGCCCCGATGCGGTGGGCACCCGCCTGCCCCACCGCACGCGCGTCAGCTGCGGAGCGCGAAGACCCGCAGCCGGTTTCCGTCCGGATCGAGGCCGGTGAAGGTCCGGCCGAAATCCATCTCGGTCGGCGCCTGCGCGATCGCCACGCCGTGCGACACCCAGGCGGCGTGCAGCGCGTCGACCTCGTCCGCGCTGCCGACGCGCCATCCGAGCTCGCCGGCCGCGCCCGTGGACGGTGCGGCCGGCGGTTCGACGCCATCGCGCTGCCACAGGCCCAGCATAGTGCCGTCGGTGTGGGAGGCAAACAGCGCGAAAGTGGGGGAGGCTTCGATCGGCGCTCGCTGCAGCAACCCGGCGTAGAAGCGCGCGGAGGCGGCGGGATCGCGGACGTAGAGTTGGACGTGGCCGAAACCGGACATGGGGTTCTCCCGAACTGAAAGACGGGATCAGCCTGGCCGGCTGGCGTGACAGATCCTGTCAGCAGTCGTCCGGGGCCGGCACGCCGGTCTCCGTTCGCCATCGTCGCAGGAGGGCCGCACGGCGCTCCGGCATGCGCCCGCCGGCATCCAGCGCGACGATCCGGTCGATGCGAAAATGCCGGAAGTCGCGGCGCAGCTCGCACCAGGCGACCAGGAGTTGCACGCCCTCGAAGAATCCGATGGCCAGGGGCCAGACCGTGCGGCGGCTCTCTCTGGCATCCAGCGTCCGGTAGTGCAGCGCCACGGTGCGTTCCCGGCGGATCGCCTCCCGCAGCGTCGGCAACGCCAGGCTGGGCTCCACGTCGCGCGGGGGCACCAGCAAGGCGGTCGCCTCGGCCGTGTCGCGCAGGCGATCGGGCAGCACCGCCGCGATGCGCGCCTGCGCGCTGCGCGCCGCCGCGGCGAGGCGCGCATCACCCTGCTGGCCCACCCAGCGCGCGCCCAGCACCAGCGCTTCCACCTCCTCCTCGGAGAACATCAGCGGCGGCAGCAGGAAGCCGGGACGCAGCCGGTAGCCGATCCCCGCCTCGCCCTCGATCGGGGCACCCTGGCCGCGCAACGCCGCGATGTCGCGATACAGCGTGCGGCGGCTGACGCACAGCCGCTCCGCCAGCGTGTCGGCGGCGACCGGGCGGCGATACTGGCGCAGCAACTGCAGCAGCCCCAGCAGGCGTTCGGGGCGCGGATCGCGGCTGGCGCCGGTGGTCGGAAACTGGGTCATGCACGCTCCCCTGCTGGGCGGGGAGCGTCAGCCGGACGGGATCTCCAGCATGCAGCGCTCCCCCGGCCGGGCATAGACGAAGAAGTCCGCGAACGACGTCTCGTCCGGCTGGGCGGGATCATAGGGGAACAGGTTGGGGATGTGCGCGGCCAGCCGCCAATCCGGATGTCGCGCCGCCACCACCGGCGTGAAGGCGCGGTGCCGCACATGCGCGGCCGGCCAGGCGAGGTCCACGTTGCTCGCATAGACCAGCACGTAGCGCGTGGCGATGCCGAACAGCCGGTCGAGATAGGCGTCGAACACCGTGTCCTCGACCAGGTGGAACAGGATGTCCATCGACAGTGCGAGCTCCGCCGCCGGCGCCGGCAGGTCGGCGTGCTGGAAGCGGCGCCGCGCATCTCCGGCGAAGCGCGCCCGGCAGCGCGCGATGGTGCTGACGGACACGTCCACCCCGAGATAGTCCGGCACGTCCAGCAGCGCGGCCTGGTTGCCGTCCCCACAGCCGAGATCGAGCACCGAGGCCACGCCATTGGCGCGGACGCAGGCATTGACGAACGCCGCCTTGAACCGCGCCAGCCGACCGTAGGAGCCGGTACCGGAATTGCCGCCGGTACGATAGCGCTGCTCCCAATAGGCAGCGGAGTCGAAGGGCGGCGTCATTCGCCGATATCGGCAAGTTCCGCGAGACGGCGAAGCTGCGTCTCCACCTCCGCGCGGGTCACGCGGGCGGTGCCGGCACATACCACCGCCGCGGTGCCGGCCGCGACCGCCCAGGCGAGCGCGGTGCGGGGCGACTTGCCCTGCTCCAACGACAGCACCATCGCGGCGAGGAAACTGTCCCCCGCGCCGACCGCGCTGCGGAATGGCACCGGGACCGCCGGCATGTGGACCACCCCCTGCGCGGAGGCGAGGAACGCGCCCTCCTCGCCCTTGCTGACCGCGACCATATGCGCCCGCCCGGTATGGATCAGGTCGAGCGCGGCCGTCTCCTGCGCCGCCTCCGTCTCGAGCGTTCGCCCCACCAGCGTCTCGAACTCCCCCAGGCTCGGTTTGATCAGGTCGAGCCCGGCCTCGAGCGCGAGCGCGAGCGGCGTACCGGAGGTGTCCACCGCCACACGCTGCCCACGGCTGCGCGCGAGCCGCGCCACCTGGGCGTAGATGTCGGGCGGCATGCCGTGCTCCAGGCTGCCGCTCGCCACCACCCAATCGCCCTGCAGCCGGTGCAGCAGATCCAGCGTCGCCTGCCAGTCATGCGGTTCGGCCGTCGGCCCCTCCGGCACGAAGCGGTATTCGACCCCGGCGGAGCGATCGAACACGTTGAACGAGATGCGCGTGCGCCCGCGCATCCGCACCGTCCGATGCGGCACGCCGGCTTCGTTCAGCAGGTCCTCGATCAACGCGCCGGTGACGCCCCCGGCCAGGATGACCGCCAGCGTGTCGGCCCCCAGCGCATGCAGCACGCGCGCGACGTTGATGCCGCCGCCGCCCGGATCGATGTGCTCCTCCCCGGTGCGGATCTTGTGCGTCGGACGCACAGCCGCCGCCGAGCAGGCGAGGTCGATTGCGGGATTGAGGGTGAGCGTGATGATGCGGTTCGTCATGAATCCAGCATGCGATGAGACGCGTTTCCTTACGTTGATTCACGTCAACAGAAACTTAACCGCACAAGGCGATTGATCAGGATCAATGACCGTCGCCGCAGCGCGGCCCTTCACTGCGCCTCGTTCAGCGGGGCTCCCGGGACGAACTCGGCGGAGCGCATCCAACCCGCATCGCCGGCCGTCGTCGGCGCAGGAGGGCCCCGCATGCCGCATGCCCCTGATCTCACCCCGGTCGTCGCACCCGCCCGCGACGGCGGCACCGGCCCGTTCCGCGTGCGGCGCCCGGTCTGGGAGAACCTGCTGCCGCCCTGCAACGGCGCCTGTCCCGCCGGGGAGGACATCCAGGCCTGGCTCGCCTTGGCCCAGGCCGGCGACTACCGCCGCGCGTGGGAGGTGCTCGTCGCCGACAACCCGCTGCCCGCGACGCATGGCCGCGTTTGCTATCACCCGTGTGAATCCGCCTGCAATCGCGGCGAGATGGATGCGCCGGTGACGATCCACGCGGTGGAGCGGTTCCTGGGCGACATGGCGAAGGCGGAAGCGTGGGACTATCCCGCCCCCGCTGCGTCCTGCGGCAAGAAGGTGCTGGTGGTGGGCGCCGGCCCATCCGGCCTCTCCTGCGCCTATCATCTCGCGCGGCTGGGCCACGCGGTGGAAATCCATGAGGCCGGGCCGATCGCCGGGGGCATGCTGCAGTTCGGCATCCCCGCCTACCGCCTGCCGCGTGCGGAACTCGCGGCGGAGATCGCGCGGATCGAGCGGCTGGGCGTGCGTATCGTCCTGAACCACGCGGTGAGCGACGTGCTGGCCGAGCAGGCCGCCGGCGGCTTCGACGCGGTGTTCGTTGCGATCGGCGCGCATGTCGCCCAACACGCGGCGATCCCGGCGCGGGACGCGGCGCGCGTGCTCGATGCCGTGAACATGCTGCGCGATGCCGGCACCGGCGGGCGCCCGCAGCTCGGCCGGCGGGTCGTCGTCTACGGTGGCGGCAACACCGCCATGGACGCCGCCCGCACCGCGCGCCGGCTCGGGGCCGAGGAGGCGCTGATCGTCTATCGCCGTGATCGCGACCACATGCCCGCTCACGCTTTCGAGGCGGACGAGGCGATCGAGGAAGGGGTCAAGATCCGCTGGCTCACGACGATCAAGGAGATCGTCGGGCCGTCCTTGACGGTCGAGCGCATGCGGCTGGACGCGAACGGCCGGCCGGAGCCGACGGGCGAATACGACACGCTCGAGGCGGACAGCGTCGTGCTGGCGCTGGGTCAGCAGACGGATAGTGGTTTCTTGCGCAACGTTCCCGGTATCGCGCCGCAGCCGGACGGGACGGTGACCGTGGATCGGCACATGATGACGGGCCATCCGGGGATTTTCGCCGGCGGCGACATGGTGCCGAGCGAGCGGACGGTGACGGTGGCGGTGGGCCATGGCAAGCGCGCGGCGCGGCATATCGACGCCTGGTTGCGTGGCACGGAATACGCCGCCCCGCCGCAGCCGGCGCGCGCGGACTTTGCCAAGCTGCATCTGCCGGTGTTCAGCGACGTCGATCCTGGCGCCCAGCGACGGCTCTCGGAGGATGAGCGGCTGAGCGGGTTTGGGGAGGTGCTGGCCGGGTTCTCGCGGCAGGAGGCGCAGCGGGAGGCGAAGCGGTGTCTGTCCTGTGGCGTCTGCTACGAGTGCGACAACTGCTTCGCCGCGTGTCCGGAGCAGGCGATCGCCAAGCTGGGCGCCGGCCTGGGCTACCGGCTGGACACGACGCTGTGCACCGGCTGCGCGACCTGTTTCGAGCAATGCCCCTGCCACGCGATCCAGATGGCGCTGGAAGCCGATCTGGTCGGCCCGCCATGAGCGCTCTCGTGTTCGCCGACGCTTCGTTCGCCGTCATGGCCGGCCGCACCCCTCCCGTCGTGGCCGGCGGCACCCCTCCCGTCATGGCCGGCGGCACCCCTCCCGTCGTGGCCGGCCGCACCCCTCCCGTCGTGGCCGGGCACACTCCTCCCGTCGTGGCCGGCGGCACCCCTCCCGTCATGACCGGCGGCACCCCTCCCGTCACGACCGGGCGTACCCCTGTCGTCATGGCCGGCTCGAGGCCACTGCTGTCCGGCTTATGCATGAGCGAGGCTGAAGCTAAGCTGTTGGTCCACCTGTGCTTTGTCTGGGGGTGGCGGATGGAGCAGTCCGTTCATGCTCCTGCGCTGGAACAGGGTGGCACTGATCAGT
>JAFKLG010000079.1 GCA_017304945.1 Rhodospirillales bacterium | reverse complement strand
TTCCGGCGTCGGCGGTGGGGTGGGTGCCGTCGGCGCGGGTGTGGGCGGCGTCGGCGCGGGGGGCGGCGGCGAGGGCGCGGGCGGGGTGGGGGCCGGTGGGGTCGGCGCCGTCTGCGGCGGCGGAGGTGGTGGCGGCGGGGGCGGGGGCGGCGCCTCCTCCGTCGGGGTGGGCTTGGGGGGCGTCGTCGCGGGCGGCGTCGGCGGCGTCGGCTCCTGCGCCGGGGGCGCCGGGGTCTGTGCCGGGGCGGGCGCCTTGGCGCTGGTCTGGGCCGGCGCCTCGAACACCATGGCGACCGCGCTCTCGGGCGGTTCCTCGGGTTCGGGCGGGACGATGATGGGGATGCCGATCACCAGCGCGGCGAGCAGCACGACGTGCAGGCCCGCCGAGATCGCCACGGCGCGCTGCATGCGTGGGTTCATGCCGGTCCGGCGCCGGTTTCCCGGGCCGGCCTCACGCCCCGCTCCGCGCAACACCTGCTGCAGCACGGCGCGTCTTTCAGCCGGCCTTCGGCCGTGCGGTCGGGGCTGGCGCGGTGCGGGCGGGGGCGGGGCTGGCACCCGCGGGCGAGTTCGCGCCGCCCGCGGCCGGCGGCGCGCCTCCGGTCTGTTCGGCGAGCAGCGCCACCTTGGTGAAGCCACCCTGGGTGATCGTGCCCATCACCTCCATGATCCGGCCGTAGGCCAGGTCCTTGTCGCCGCGCACGAAGATGCGGCGTTCCGGGTTGTCCTTGGCGAGGGACTGCAGCTTGGTGACCAGGTCCGGCAGCTCCACCTGCGCTTCCTGCAGGTAGATCTTGCCCTCGCTGTTGATCGAGACGGTCAGCGGCTCACTGTCGTTGTTCACCGGCTGCGCGTTGGTCTTCGGCAGGTCGACCGGGACGCCGGAGGTCATCAGCGGCGCGGTGACCATGAAGATGATCAGCAGCACCAGCATCACGTCGACCAGCGGCGTGACGTTGATCTCGGCGAGCGGACGGTAGCGCCCGCGGCCGCGACCGGTGTTCATGCTGAAGGCCATCGCTCAGCCTCCCCGGCGCTGCAGGCGAGGACGTGCGGCCGTGCCGGCGCCGCGCCTCGCTGCGGATATCCCGGCCTTGTTCGCTGCGGTCATGCTCAGCCCCGCTCTTCGCTCTGGCGCGACAGGATGGCGCTGAACTCGCTGCCGAACGCCTCGAGCCGGCCGGCGAAGCGGGCCAGGTCGGTGCTGACCTTGTTGTAGGCGAGCACCGCCGGGATCGCGGCCACCAGGCCGATCGCGGTGGCGAACAGCGCCTCGGCGATGCCCGGCGCCACGACCGCGAGGTTGGTGTTGTGCATGGCGGCGATGGCCGAGAAGCTGTGCATGATGCCCCACACCGTGCCGAACAGGCCGATGAACGGGGCGGTCGCGCCGACCGAGGCCAGGAACACCATCCAGCGTTCCAGCCGTTCCATCTCGCGGCCGACGGTCACCGTGATGGCGCGGTCGATCCGCTCGCGCACGCTGGTATGGCTGACATCGGCACCGGCGACGCGCACCGAGCGGCGCCACTCACCCATGGCGGCGGCGAACACCGCGGCCATCGGATGGGTCGGGTTGCCGCCTTCCGCCTCGAACAGGTCGTCCAGGCTGCCGCCGGACCAGAACCGGTCCTCGAACCCGTCGGCGTCGCGGTTCACCCGCCGGATGCTCGACCATTTCTCGAACACGATCGCCCAGACCCAGACGGAGGCGCCGAGCAGGCCGATCATGACCAGCTTGACGACGATGTCGGCCTGCATGAAGAGGCCCCAGAGGGACAGATCACCCCCTGCCGCCGCCAGGTTCACCGCATCGACTGTCCGATCCACCTGCTACTCCTCAACCCAGTGTCCTGTCGGCCAGAGGCCGCTCAGGACGCATGCCCATTCCGACTCATGCGTGCCCCACGGCATGTGTCGTCAGCCCGTATGGCCCGCGGCATCCCGCATGGCCGCCAGTGTCTCCCGCCAGCGTGGCGGGATACGTCCCGGCCTGTTTCCCCCGATCCCGGCGCGTGCGCCCGCGTGATCCCCGGCGCCGATCCGAACGCAGGCGAGCCGCACCGTGATGTCGGCGCACAGCCCGTCGGGCCCGTAGACCGCCTGGCGGAGGGACGCCGTGGCACCGCCGAGTGCAAGTACCTCGGTTTCGACCACCAGCGAATCGTCCAGGCGCGCGGGACGCAGATAATCCACTTCGGCCCGCCGCACCATGAACATCACACCGAACCGCTCCACCATCTCGGCATGTGGGATTCCCACCGTGCGCAAAGCTTCGGTTCGCGCGCGTTCCGCATAGCGCAGGTAGTTGGCGTGGTAGACCACCCCGCCCGCATCGGTGTCCTCGTAGTAGACCCGCATGGCATAGCGATGGCGGCCGTCCGGCGGCATTGCGTGCGGATGAGCAATCATTCATCGCCCCCGGGATCGGTCGCGCCCAGCAGATCGAGCTGGGCGGTCGCGCCGCGCGGCGGACTCAGGCCGAGATGCCGCCAGCCGGGCTCCCCCAGCATGCGGCCGCGGCTGGTGCGCAGGACCAGGCCTTCCTGGATCAGGAACGGCTCTACCACGTCCTCGAGCGTGTCCCGGGCTTCGGCGAGCGCGGCGGCCAGCGTCTCCACCCCGACCGGGCCGCCGCCGTGGTGTTCGGCGATGCGGCGCAGGTAGCGACGGTCCATGGCGTCCAGCCCGCGCCGGTCGACCTCGAGCCGGGTGAGCGCCGCGTCGGCCATGGCGCGGTCGACCGGCCCGCTGCCGGCCACCACCGCGAAGTCGCGCACGCGGCGCAGCAGCCGGCCGGCGATGCGCGGGGTGCCGCGGGAGCGGCGGGCGATCTCGGCGGCGCCTTCCGGCGTGAGCGCAAAGCCCAGCTTGCGCGCGGCGCGGGCGACGATCAGCTCGAGCTCCTCGGCGGTGTAGAAGACGAGCCGCAGCGGGATGCCGAATCGGTCGCGCAGCGGCGTCGCCAGCAGCCCGGCGCGGGTGGTGGCGCCGACCAGGGTGAAATGCGGCAGGTCGATGCGCACCGACCGCGCGGCCGGCCCTTCGCCGATGATCAGGTCGAGCTGAAAGTCCTCCATCGCCGGATAGAGGATTTCCTCGATCGCCGGCTGCAGCCGGTGGATCTCGTCGATGAACAGCACGTCGCCCGGCTGCAGGTTGGTCAGGATCGCGGCCAGCGAGCCGGCCTTGTCGATCACCGGCCCGGAGGTCGCGCGGAACCCGACTCCGAGCTCGCGGGCGACGATCTGCGCCAGCGTGGTTTTGCCGAGACCGGGCGGCCCGTGCAGCAGCACGTGGTCGAGCGCCTCGCCACGCGCGCGGGCCGCCTGGATGAACACCGCCAGGTTCTCGCGTGAGGCCTTCTGGCCGACGAAGTCGTCGAGCGTTTGCGGCCGCAGCGACGCCTCGGCGGCGTCGTCCTCCTGCCGCGCCGCCGAAATCGCGCGTTCGGGCGCGGACTCCGGGACGCGTTCGGCCGCGCGTTTGGGTGGGCGGCTCATCCGGGCGCCAGCTCACGCAGGCTGCTGCGGATGATCGCGTCCAGCGGCTGGTCGGGACCGATCCGTTCCAGCGCGCGGGCGATGGCGGCCTGCGCCTCCGGCCGGCGGTAGCCGAGGTTCACCAGGGCGGAGAGCGCGTCCTCCGCCGGCCCACCGGACGGCGCCGGCGCGGGGGGCAGGCCGGCGCCGCTGCCGGACGGCATCGCGCCCGCCTTGTCCCGCAACTCCGAGAGGAGGCGCACGGCGAGCCGGGGGCCGACGCCGGACGCGCGGGTCAGGCTGCCGCGGTCCCCGGCGGCGATCGCGGCCACGAGGTCGCGCGGCGAGAGCGCGGAAAGCACCGACAGCGCGACCTTGGCGCCGACGCCCTGCACGGTGGTGAGCAGGCGGAACCAGTCGCGTTCGGCGGTATCGGCGAAGCCGTACAGGGTGATCGCATCCTCCCGAACCTGGGTTTCCACCAGCAGGCGCGTCACCGCCGGTGGGGTGGGCAGCGCGGCCAGCGTGCGGGTGGAGGCGTGCACCAGGTAGCCCACGCCGTTCACGTCCAGCACGCAGCGGCCGTCCTCCAGCGCGTCGACCCGGCCGGTGAGCTGGGCGATCACGGCGCGAGCGTCCCGGGGGCGCGGGCAAGCGGCATGGACGGGGGCTGGTCCTCTGCGGGGTTCCGCGCGGGTATAGGCGAAAGCGCGGAGTCGGTGGGAAGTCATCGCCCGCTGCCGCGCACCGCGCGTCACGGCATCGTGCCCGCGGACCGGGCGGGCGCTGGGCGGCGGCGCTCGCGAGATGCGCGCTCTCCCGCTATGGTGGCGGCATGCGCGCCACGATCGACGGTCAGGTCATTGCCGAGAGCGACGATATCGTCGAAGTCGGCGGCTATGCGTATTTCCCGCCCGACTCGGTGCGGCGCGACTGGCTCGAGCCGGCGCCGAAGACGGCGGACGACCTGGCCTGTCCGCACGGCGTGCGGTTCTACGACCTGCTGCTGGACGGCCGCCGCCTCCCGCGCGCTGCGTGGTGCTACGAGGCGCCACGCCCGGCGATGGCCGCTGTCGGCGGCCGCTTCGGCTTCTGGGGCGACGTCACGGTCGGCTGAGCGGCGCGCTCGGCGTCCGCGCCTGAGGGGCGATCGGCGGTCGGCACGGCCGGTGATCGGGACCTGGCGGATCTCGGGAGCCGGTGATCAGGGCGAGGCGGGCGGGTCCGGAAATGCCTGCAGCGCCATCCAGCCCAGCAGCGCGGTGACCATCGTCAGCACCACGACCACATCCGTGTAGTCGCGGCGATCCTGCTTCCTCATCCCGATCCCTCCCGTCATGCGGTGGGAAAACGCGCGTCGAACGCGCTGGGTTCACGCCGGATCGGCTCGACCTTGCGGGGATCGGCATCCGCGGGACCGGGCGCATGCGCTGGCGCGCCGCCGAATGCGCCGGCACGGTCGGCGACCGCCTCGAATTCGAGGCGGTAGACGCGGAACAGTCGATCGGAGGCGCGTTCCGCCGCCCGCTGGGCCGCGTACCGGATGCGGAAGGCAACCGCGAGGGCGGCGATGCCGATCAGGATCCCGACCAGGCCGAGGCCCATGGCCACCATCGCGGGGGCATTGGTGCGTTCGGCGGCGAGCGCGGCAAGCCGCTGCTCCTGCGCCTGGCTGCGTGCCTCTTCGGCGCCGATGCGGCGCTCCAGCACGCCCTGATCGAGGCGCCGGTCGCGGTCGACCGCGTCGACGCGGTTGGCGAGGGCCTCGAGCTGGGCTCCGAGCAGCGTGGCCTGGCGGAGCTGCGCGGCGGCCTGGAGCTTGGTCTGGGTGGAGTCGGACGCGGTGCGGTCGACCAGTCCGCGGACGTCCTGCTGCAAGGTGGTGAGCGCGTCCGCGATGGCGGCGACCTCGGTGCGGAGCTCGCCGATCGGCGGTGGCTGCGGCGCCTCGGGTGGGCCGGGGGCGGCTTGCGGCGTGGCGGGCGGGGAGGGCGCTACCTTCTTGGGCGGCGGCTTTGCCGGTGTGTGGGGGCGGTGTCGGTGATGCGTCGGTGATGGCTGTTTCGAGCGGCTCTCCGCCGCCACGGCCTGTCCGCCGAGGCTGGACAGCAGGAGAACCAGGCACAGTGCGCTGCGCATCATGGGGCTTGGCTCCGAGACGCAGGGAAAGGAAAGCGTGGCGAATCTCATGACATGAGGATCGAGTCTGGCGCAAAGCCGCCGCTACGGCCGGCGCGGGCTGGTTCGCCGCTGCGGCTGGGCTCCAACCTCCGACCGGGGTTCGGGACCCATGCGATCGAGCGGTCACGGCAGCATTGCGGAACAGCAATTATGGCCGCGCCGCGGGCGGGGACTGGCGGCGGCGGGGCGTGCGCGGGCAAGGGGAGATGCTGCGGCGCTCGCGCGGACCGTTGCGGGGCTGGCCATGGTTCGCTCTCGACACGAGGGCGCAAGCAATTCGGATGGCGCGCAGTTCAGGCCTTGCGCGCGGTCAGTCGTCGCGCTTGCGTTGCGCTGATCGCGCAGACGTGAACCGCAGGGTGGGGGTTGCGGCCCGCACCGCGACGGCAACAATGGCGCATGACCTGGTCCATCCTCGCCCGCGACCCCGCCACCGGCACACTCGGCGCCGCCGTCGCCACCCGATTCTTCGCGGTCGGCGCGCTCGCCATCCACGTCGAGGGTGGCGTGGCCGCGCTCGCCACCCAGGCGCTGATCAACCCGATGTACGCGGTGCACGGCATGCCCCGGCTACGCGCGGGCGAGGCGCCGCAGGCGGTGATCGACGGGCTGCTCGCCGAGGACGCCGGCCGCGACCATCGGCAGATCCATGTGCTGGACGCACAGGGGCGCATCGCCGCGCATACCGGCGCCGCCTGCGTCGCCTGGTGCGGATCGGTGCACGGCACCGAGGTCTCGGTGGCCGGCAACATGCTCGCCGGCCCGGCGGTAGTGCAGGCGACGCTCGACGCCTTCGCCGCCGCCAGCGGGACGATGGCCGACCGGCTGCTCACCGCGCTGGAGGCGGGCGAGGCGGCGGGGGGCGACCGGCGCGGCAAGCAGTCGGCCGCGCTGAAGATCGCGACGCGCGATCCCTATCCCGACCTCGACATCCGCACCGACGACCATCCCGACCCGCTGCGCGAGCTGCGCCGCCTGCATGCCGTGGCGCAGGAGCGCTTCGCCATCTTCCGCCGCTTCCTTGCGGGCGCCGACAGCCCGTGCGGCGTGTTCGACCGCACCGTGATCAACGCCGCGGTGGAGCGTGACGGCTGGCCGCGTCGCGGCGCGTGACCCGGCCGGCCGCACGATCCACCAGGCCGGCGCCGCCCGACCCGCCTTGCGGGCGGCGGGCCGCTCGGGCCACGATGGGTCAACGAACGTCGTCCGGTCGTGCGGCCGGGGATCAATCCAGGGAGCCTGATCGATGCGAGCCATCCTGCTGGCCGGGGTGTGCGCCCTTGGCGTATCCCTCGGCACCACGCTTGCCGCCCCGCCAGCCGCCGCGCAGACCTTGCGCATCGCGCTGCGCCAGGACCTGGACGTGCTCGACCCGACGCTCGCCACCACCTATGTCGGGCGCATCGTCTTCGCCGGACTCTGCGACAAGCTGCTCGACCTCGACGAGAAACTGCAAATCGTGCCGCAGCTCGCCACCAGCTACACCTGGGCGGACGACAAGACGTTGGTGCTGAAACTACGTCCTGACGTCACGTTCCAGAACGGCGAGAAGCTGGACGCGGCGGCGGTGAAATACTCGCTCGAGCGGCACATGACGCTGCCGGGCAGTTTCCGTCGCAGCGAGCTGAGTGCGATCGACCATGTCGAGGTGGTGGATCCCGGCACGGTGAAGATCGCGCTGAAGCAGCCCTCGGGCGCGTTCCTGGCGCAGCTCACCGATCGCGCCGGCATGATCCTGCCGCCCAAGGCGACCGAGGCGGCCGGCAAGGATTTCGGCAAGGCGCCGGTCTGCAGCGGTCCATTCCGCTTCGTCGAGCGCGTGCCGCAGGACCATGTCACGCTCGAGAAGTTCCCCGGCTACTGGAACGCGAAGGCGATCCACTTCGACAAGGTCGTCTATCAGGTGCTGGGCGAATCCTCCGTCCGGCTGGCGAACCTCAAGGCCGGCACGGTCGACATCGTGGAATACGTGCTGCCGACCGACGCGCCGGCGGTGAAGGCCGATCCGAAGCTGCGCCTCGTGACCTACGACGCGCTCGGGTATTTCGGCATCACCAACAACCTCGCGAACGGGCCACGCGCGGACAACGCCTACGGCAAGAACGCCGCGGTGCGGCAGGCGCTGGATCTCGCGATCGACCGCAAGGCGCTGGTGAACGTCGTGTTCGCCGACATGTTCGCGCCGAACGTGCAGGCGGTGCCGTCGAGCTCGCCGTTCTACGATGCGAACGTGAAAGTGCCTGAACGCAACGTGGAGAAGGCGAAGGCGCTGCTGAAGCAGGCGGGCGTGACGCTGCCGGTGAAGCTCGAACTGCTCACCTTCAACGACCCCGACATCCTGCAGGCGTCGGAGGTGATCCAGTCGATGGCCGCCGAGGTGGGGATCGACGTGAAGATCCAGGCGATGGAGTTCGCGAGTTCGCTGCAGACCTCCACCCGCGGCGACTACCAGGCCTACATGATCGGCTGGTCGGGCCGCGCCGATATCGACGGCAACACCTACGCTTTCCTGCATTCCGGCGCATCGAGCAATGCGAGCGGCTATTCCAACCCGGCGGTGGACAAGCTGCTCGACGACGCGCGTGGCACGATCGACCTGGCGAAGCGCAAGGCGCTGTATGGCCAGATGTGGCCGATCCTGCGGCAGGATTTGCCGATCACCTATCTCTGGAGCCCGCGCAACATCATGGGCATGTCGGCCAAGGTGACCGGGTTCCGGCCGGTGCCGGACGGCATGATCCGCCTCCAGGGCCTGGCGCTCGCGCAGTGAGCGGCTCGCTCGGCGCCCGTATCGGGCAGATCATCCCGACCCTGCTGCTGGTGAGCGTGCTGGTGTTCGGGCTGCAGCAGCTCATGCCGGGCGATCCCGCGCTGATCATGGCGGGCGAGGAGCGGGGCGATCCGCAGGTGCTGGCGCAGATCCGCGCCGAACTGTGGCTCGATCGGTCGCTGCCGGAGCAGTATGTGCACTGGATGGACGGGGTGCTGCACGGGAACCTTGGGTATTCGTGGCGCATCCGCCAGCCGGTGTCGCAGTTGATCGCGCAGAAGCTGCCGGTGACGCTGCAGTTGGCGGTGATGGCATTCGCGATCGCGGTGCTGATCGGCGTGCCGGCGGGGATCGTGGCCGCGGTGTACCGCAACCGGTTCTGGGACTACCTGGCGAATGCGATCGGGTTGGCGGGATTGTCCACGCCGACGTTCTGGCTGGGGATCATGCTGATCCTGCTGGTGTCGGTGCAGCTTCAATGGCTGCCGCCGTCGGGCTACGTGCCGTTGTTCGAGGATTGGCGCCAGTCGCTGGCGACGACGATCATGCCGGCCTTCGTGCTGGGCAATGCGATCGCCGCGATCCTGATGCGGCACACGCGGAGCGCGATGCTGACCGCGCTCGACCAGGACTATGTGCGGACGGCGCGGGCGAAGGGATTGCGCGAATGGACGGTGGTGCTGCGGCACGCGCTGCGCAACGCGCTGATCCCGGTGGTGACGCTGGGCGCGCTGGAGCTGGGCACGCTGCTGTCCGGGGCGGTGCTGACCGAGCAGGTGTTCTCGATCCCGGGGTTCGGGAAGATGATCGTGGATGCGGTGTTCAACCGGGATTATCCGGTGGTGCAGGGCGTCGTGCTGGTGACGGCGTTCCTCTACGTGTTGCTGAACCTGATCGCCGACGTGCTGTACGTGGTGATCAATCCGCGGCTGCGCGGGGCATGAGGGTGCCGTTCGTGTGGCAGTCGGTGCGGACACGGGAGCCGCAGGCATGACCGCAGCGACGCTTCCGAGCACGAGTACTCCCGGCGCGCCCGCCGCGTCCGTCGCGCCGCGCACCCGCAGCCCGCGCCAGCTCGCGGTGCGGCGGTTCCTCGGGCGGCCGGTGGCGGTGGCCGGCCTGGTCGTGATCCTCGCCTTCATCGTCATCGCCGTGGCGGCGCCGCTGCTCGCCCCCTACGATCCGATCGCCACCTCCTGGAGCGCGATCCGCAAGGCGCCCTCCGCCGCGCACTGGATGGGCACCGACGAGAACGGCCGCGACGTGCTGTCCCGCGTGATCTTCGGCGCGCGCGCGTCCATGCTCGCGGGCGTCGTATCGGTGCTGATCGCGGCCGGCATCGGCGTCCCCGCCGGGCTGATCGCCGGGTTCGCCGGCGGCTGGACCGACACGATCCTCAGTCGCATCGTCGATGCGATGCTCGCCTGCCCGTTCCTGATCCTGGCGATCGCGCTCGCCGCCTTCCTCGGCCCCGACCTGACCAACGCGATGATCGCGATCGGCGTCTCCACCGCGCCGCGCTTCATGCGGGTCGCGCGTGCCGCCACACTCGATGCCGCCAGCAACGAATATGTCGAGGCCGCCCGCGCCCTCGGCAATCCGCCCTGGCGGGTCGCGCTGCGCCACGTGCTGCCGAACATCGTGCCGCCGGTGCTGGTGCAGGGCACGCTCGCCATCGCGGCGGCGATCATCGCCGAGGCGTCACTGTCCTTCCTGGGCCTCGGCCAGCAGCCGCCGGCGCCGTCCTGGGGCTCGATGCTGAACGCGGCGCAGCGGTTCCTGTCGCAGGCGCCGTGGCTCGCGATCTTCCCGGGCCTCGCGATCTTCCTGGTGGTGCTGTCGTTCAACCTGGTGGGCGACGGGCTGCGTGACGCGCTGGACCCGCGGCGCCGATGAGCCACGTGCTGCAGGTCGCCGGGCTGAAGAAGCACTTCACCGTCACGAAGGGCTTCCCGAAGCCGGTCACCACGATCGTGCGCGCGGTCGACGGCGTCGACTTCGCGGTGCAGCCGGCGGAGGCGTTCGGGCTGGTGGGCGAGTCGGGCTGCGGCAAGTCCACCGTGGCGCGCGCCGCGCTGCGGCTGATCGAGCCGGATGCCGGCAGCGTCCGCTTCGGCGACACCGACGTGCTGGCCGCGCGCGGCGGCGCGCTGCGACGGCTGCGGCGGCGGATGCAGATCGTGTTCCAGGACCCGTACTCGTCGCTCAACCCGCGCCGCACCATCGGCCGCACGCTCGCCGAACCCTTGAGCGTGCACGGCATCGCGCGCGGCCGTGCGGCGCGGGAGCAGGCCGGTGCGCTGCTCGCCGAGGTGGGGCTGCCGGAGACGGCGCTCGACCGCTATCCGCACGAGTTCTCGGGCGGTCAGCGCCAGCGCATCGGCATCGCCCGCGCGCTCGCCCTGCAGCCGGAGCTGATCGTCGCGGACGAGCCGGTGTCGGCGCTCGACGTCTCGGTGCAGGCGCAGGTGCTGCTGCTGCTGCGGGAGCTGCAGTCGCGGCGCGGGCTGGCGTTCGTGTTCGTCAGCCACGATCTCGGCGTGGTGCGCTGGTTCTGCGCGCGGGTCGCGGTGATGTATCTCGGCCGCATCGTGGAACAGGGACCGGTCGCGGAGGTGTTCGCGCGGCCGCGCCATCCGTACACGCGGATGCTGCGCGACGCTTCGCCCATCCCGGATCCGTCGCAGCGCGGCGTGCTGCCGCGCGTGGTGGGGGAGATCCCGTCCGCCGCCGCGCCGCCGCCGGGGTGCCACTTCCATCCGCGTTGTCCGCGCGCGACCGATCGCTGCACCCAGGAATACCCGGCCTGGACCGACCCGGACGGGCATGGTTTCGCCTGCCATCATCCGGAGCCGGCGGGCTGAGGTCGGGGAGCCGCGGACCGGCCTCGCGTCGGACCGCCGCGGCCGGGGGGCCAGGCGGGCAGGGCGCACCGCCGCGTTGACGACGGGCCCCGCGCATCACTAACGTGCCCGCCATGCGTGGCCTTCATCTCCGCACCGCGAACCGACGCCGTCGCTGCTCACACGCGGCGGTGTCCGTGGCTGCGCGCAGACAGGCCCCCTCGGCGAGGCGACCCGCTCGATAGCGGTTCCTCCCGAGAGGCGGCATCAGCCCGCAGCACCGAACCCCCGCAGCCCCCGGCTTCGGGGGTTTTTCTTTGCCCTCACGCCAGCAACGGGACACCAGCATGAGCATCCGCGTCGGCATCGTCGGAATCAGCGGCTTCGGCGGCGGGGAGGCGCTGCGCCTCATCGCGCGCCACCCGTCCTTCGAACTGGTCTACGCAGCCGGCGAGGGCAGCGCCGGCACGCGGCTGGGCGAGCGCTTCCCCGGCGCGCCGGCCGGCCTGAGCGCGCGGGTGATCGAGAAATGGGATCCGGCGCGGCTGCCGACGCTCGACGTGCTGTTCGCGTCGCTGCCGACCGGCGCCTCGGCCGCGGCGCTGGCGCGTGTCCCACGAGAGGTGAAGATCGTCGATATCGGCGGCGATCACCGCTACGCCGAGGGATGGGCGTATGGGCTCGCCGATGTCTGGCCCGCCGAGATCCAGGGCCACAGCCGCGTCGCCAATCCCGGCTGTTTCCCGGCGGCGGTGCTGACCGCGCTGGCGCCGCTGCTCGCCGCGAGACTGGTCGGACCCGAGCGCATCATCGTCGACGCGAAGACCGGGATCTCCGGTGCCGGACGCGGCGGCGGAGACAACCGGTTCGGCTATGCCGAGAGCAACGAGAACCTGGTGCCCTACGGGCTGCTCACGCATGTCCACATGCCGGAGATGGCCAGGACAATCGAGCGGCTGGGCGGCGGTCCCGCCGCCGGACTGGTGTTCACGCCGCATCTGGTGCCGATGACCCGCGGCGTGGTCGCCACGATCTACTGCCGGGGCCGCGCCACCACGGCGCAGTGCCTGGACGCGGCGCGCGGGTTTTACGCCGAGCGGGCCTTCGTCCGGGTGACGGAGACGCCGCCGCAGACCAAATGGGCAACCGGCTCGAACCTCGCCTTCGTCAGCTATGCGGCCGATCCGGCGCGCGAGCTGGTGATCGCGATGGGCGTGGTCGACAACCTCGGCAAGGGCGCCGCGGGGCAGGCGGTGCAGAATGCCAACCTGATCTGCGGCCTGCCGGAAACCGCTGGGCTGGACGACATGCCGGTCTGGCCCTGAGAGCGTGCCGGTTGGGTGACCGACGTGGCGCGCGGGGGCGCGGCTCAGCCGGCCAGATAGGCCGTGAGCCGCGCGTGCAGGTCCGCGCGCCGCGCCTCGGAGACGAAGGCTGCGTCGAAGCCGTTGCGCACGATCTGGATCACCTCGTCACGCGAGAGGTCCATCGCGTCGGCGCAGGCCAGCAGGTTCTCGGTCACCCAGCCGCCGAAATAGGGCGGGTCGTCGGAGTTCACCGTCACCCGCACGCCCGCCCGCAGCAGGGTCGCCAGCGGATGATCCGCGAGCGACGCCACCACGTTGAGCCGCAGATTCGACAGCGGGCAGACGGTGAGCGGAACACCCTGCGCGGCGAGATCCGCCATCAGCGCCGGATCGGCCGCTGCCGCGACGCCGTGGTCGATGCGTTGCACGCCGAGATCCAGCGCCTGCCGCACATAGGCCGGCGGCCCTTCCTCCCCGGCATGCACCATGGTCGGGAACCCCGCCTCCTGCGCCGCGCGGAAGAAGCGCGCGAACTTGTCGGGCGGGTTGCCGATCTCGGCGCCGCCCATGCCGATGCCCAGGATCCGATCGCGCCAGGGCAGGATCGCGCGCAGCACCTCGAAGGCCGCGTCCTCGCTGCGGTGGCGATGCACGCTCACCAGCAGGCCGGCGGAGAACGTCTCATCTTCCGCGGCCTCGATCGCACCCAGGATGCCATCCATCATCGCCGCCACCGGAATGCCGCGATCGGTGAAGCTCTGCGGGCCGAAGAAGATCTCCGCATGGAGTACGCCGTCCTCGCGCGCGCGTCGCAGGTAGGCGGCGGTGGCGTCGTGAAAATCCCGCTCCATGCAGAGCACCGCGCAGGCTTCGAAATACAGCGCCAGGAAGTCCGGCAGGTCGCGGAACGCATAGGCCGCGCGCAACGCCTCCGGCGTGTCCCAGCGCAGCGCCACGCCGTTCCGCCGCGCCAGCATGAACAGCGTCTCCGGCTCGAGGCTGCCTTCCAGGTGCATGTGCAGTTCGGTCTTCGGCAAGCCACGCAGGAATTCCTCCTGCGTTTTGATCTCGATCATGGCGCGTGTCCCCCTGGGGCCGAACCATGCCGGCGATGGTCAAGCCGCGCAAACCCACTACCATCGGCGGACCGGTGAGGCGCCACCGCCCGCCGAACTGACGAAGGACGCCGCCGGATGACACGTACGCCCGAAATCGATGCCGACCGCCTGTGGGAAGCCCATCGCCTGATGGCGGAGATCGGCCCCATTCCGGGCGGTGGGTCGCGCCGCCTCGCGCTTTCGCCCGAGGACGCCGCCGCCCGCGCCCTCCTGCTCGACTGGACCCGGCCACTCGGCCTTGCCTACGCGCAGGATGCGATCGGCAACATGTTCTTCCGGCGTGAGGGGACCGCGCCGGCGGAAGGGGCCGTCGCGTTCGGCAGCCATCTGGACACGGTGCCGGAGGGCGGACGCTTCGACGGCGTTTCCGGCGTGCTGTGCGCGCTCGAGGTGATGCGCGCGCTGCACGAGGCGGGGGTGACGACGCGCCGCCCGCTCGAGCTGGTGAACTGGACGAACGAGGAAGGCAGCCGCTTCCGCCCCGCCATGATGGGCAGCCGCGTGTTCGCTGCCGACATGAGCCTGAAGGACGCGCTGGCGGTGCGCGACAATGACGGGATCAGCGTGGAGCAGGCGCTGAAGGAAACCGGGCAGGCGGGGCCGCTCGCGCCCTCGCCGCGCGGCTGGTCGGCCTGGCTCGAGCTGCATATCGAGCAGGGGCCCGTGATGGAGGCGACCGGCACCGATATCGGCGTCGTCACCGGCACGATGCATGCGCGCTACCTGCAGCTCACGGTGCATGGCGAGCCCTCGCATGGCGGCGCCACCGCGATGGAGCGCCGGCACGACGCGCTGGCCGCGGTGGCGGAGGCGATCCTGGCGATCGAGCGCATCGGCATCGCCGCCGAACCGCGCGGCCGCTCCGCCGCCTCCTGGATCGAGAACGAGCCGAACGCGCGCGGCAGCGTGCCGAACCTGACGCGGCTCTCGGCCGATGTGCGGCATGAGGATCCGGAGGCGGCCATCCGCATGGAGGCGGAGGTGAAGGCGGCGCTGGAGGCGATCGCGACGCGGCGCAAGGTGCGGATCGAGCTCGACCCGTACGCGACCTTCGGCCCCACCGTGTTCGATGCGGGGCTTTGCAGCCTGCTGCGGCAGAAGGCCGAGGCGCGACAGCTTTCTACGCGCGACATGGTGGCGGCGGCCGGGCACGACTCCGTGCTGGTCAACCCGCTCTGCCCCAGCGCGATGCTGTTCGTGCCGTGCAAGGGCGGGATCACCCACAACCCGGCGGAATACGCGAGCAAGGAGCAGCTTGCCCGTGGCGCCCAGGTCCTGCTGGACGCGGTGTTGACCCTGGCGAAATAGGAGATGGACGATGCGGGCGATGGTACTGCAAGCGGCGAAGCGGCCTCTGGTGCCGAGTGCCATCGCGGTGCCGACGCCCGGCCCCGGCCAGGTGCTGCTGCAGGTCGCCGCCTGCGCGGTCTGCCGCACCGACTTGCATGTGGTGGACGGGGAGCTGACGGAGCCGAAGCTCCCGCTGGTGCCGGGGCATGAGATCGTCGGTCGGGTCGTCGCGGCCGGTCCGGGGGCCGACCGCTACACGCTGGGCACCCGTGTCGGCGTGCCCTGGCTGGGATGGAGCTGCGGGCGGTGCCGCTTCTGCCTGTCGGGGCGGGAGAATCTGTGCGCCGAGGCGAAGTTCACCGGCTACCAGATCGATGGCGGCTACGGCGAATACGCCGTCGCCGACCAGCGCTTCTGCTTCGCCTTGTCGGACGCGTATTCCGACCAGGACGCCGCGCCGCTGCTCTGCGCCGGGCTGATCGGCTACCGCGCGCTGGTGATGGCGGGCGAGGGGCCGCATGAGGGGCAGCGTCTCGGCCTGTATGGGTTCGGCGCCGCGGCGCACATCATCGCCCAGGTCGCGCGCTGGCAGGGCCGGCTTGTGTTCGCCTTCACCAGCCCGGGCGACACCGAGGCACAGGATTTCGCCCGCTCCCTGGGAGCGGTCTGGGCCGGCGGGTCCGACCAGTCGCCGCCGGAGCCGCTGGATGCCGCGATCATCTTCGCCCCGGTCGGCGCGCTGGTGCCCGCGGCGCTGCGGGCGGTGGAGCGGGGTGGCACCGTGGTGTGCGCCGGCATCCACATGAGCCCGATCCCGAGTTTCCCCTACGACATCCTGTGGGGAGAGCGGGTGGTGCGGTCGGTGGCGAACCTGACCCGCGCGGACGGGGAGGCCTTCCTGGCGCTGGCGCCCCAAGTGCCGGTGCGCATCGCCACCCGCCGCTACCCGCTCGAGCAGGCCAACGCGGCGCTGGACGACCTGCGGGCAGGGCGGATGCAGGGTGCGGCCGTGCTGGTGCCGTGATCACAGGCGGCATGGGGGAGGGCGGTGGTGGTGTGAGGCCTCAAGGCCGGCACCTCGACGTGGACCGGAGCAGAACGTGGTCCGGAGCAGAACGTCCTGGCCGATACCTCAACGTCATGGCCGGCACCTCAACGTGGACCGGAGCAGAACGTCATGGCCGGGCTTGACCCGGCCACCCCCATCGGCACCCAGCCGCGCGTAGTCCCGGCTGACACTCGGCCGTAGCGCAGGGGGGGCGGGGATGGCCGGGTCGAGCCCGGCCATGACGGTGAGGGTGACGGCGCGCCCGGCCATGTCGGTGAGGGTGGCGGCGCGCCCAGCCATGACGGTGAGGGTGGCGGCGCGCTCG
Source organism: Rhodospirillales bacterium (assembly GCA_017304945.1). Lineage (GTDB taxonomy): Bacteria > Pseudomonadota > Alphaproteobacteria > Acetobacterales > Acetobacteraceae > Rhodopila. The sequence continues at coordinate 44,032 of JAFKLG010000079.1, read as the reverse complement.
GCCATGACAGTTAGAGGCGAGGGGTGGCGGCGAGCCCGCCGCGCCGCCCATCCCTCCGCCGCGACCTACTCCAGCGTCGCCAGCAACCCGGCCATCAGCTTGCCGCGATAGGCAAGGCTGTCGACCATGATGTGCTCGTCCAGCGTATGCGCATTGGCGCCGCCGACGCCCAGCCCGTCCAGCGTCGGGATGCCCATCGCGCCGGTGAAGTTGCCGTCCGACCCGCCGCCCGAACTCTGGGAGGAAATGTCGTAGCCGATCCGGCGCGCGAGGCCGCGGGCGTGGTCGTACAGCGCCATCGTGCGCCCGTCCGGCTCCCACACCGGGCGCGTCACGCCGCGCGTCACCTTGAACTGCACGTCGTTGCCGGAGGCCCGCAGGGCGAGCATGCGCTCGACGCCGCGATCGAGGTCGTCCTGCCGCTTGGCCATGCTCAGCGCTTCGCCGCGGCAGGTGGTGGTGACGCAGTTCACCCACTGGCCGCCCTGGATGACGCCGACGCTGAACGTGCAGTCCTCGGTCGTCATGTCCTCGATCTCGATCAGCTTACGGGCCATCTCCTTGATGGCGGACCGGCCCTCGGACAGGCGCGCGCCGGCATGGCTCGGGCGGCCGGTGGATTCCAGGTTGAAGCGGGCGATGGCGTAGCGGCCGGTGACCACGCCACCGTCGGGGCGGGCGGGTTCCGGGACCAGCACGTAGCGGTGGCGTGCCGCCTCGGCCTCGATCAGGTCGCGAGTGGAGGGGCTGCCGACTTCCTCGTCGCTGGTGAACAGCACGGTGATTGGGAGGTTGGTCTGGATGCCGGTGCGGGCGAGCTGGCGGATCGCCTCCAGCGAGAGATAGTTGCCGCCCTTCATGTCCAGGATGCCGGGCCCCCAGGCCTTGTTGCCTTCCCGCCGGAACGGCAGGTCGCGCAGCGTGCCGATCGGGTGGACGGTGTCGAGATGGCCCATCACCAGGATGCCGGGCTCGTTCGCCTTCTTGTGCGGGAAGGTCGCGCGCACGCAGTCGCCGAAGCCCATGCGGCCGGCCACGCGCTCGATCCGCGCGCCGGCGATCACCAGGTCGCGCGCGGCGAGGTCCATCATGCGGTTCACCGCCGCGGCGTCGAAGGTCGGGCTTTCGCACTCCACCCAGGACCGCAGCCCGTCCAGCATCGTGTCGGCGTCGAAGGGCAGGGCATTCGGGTCCATGGACGTTCCTCGCTACAGGCCGAGATAGGCGGCGCGCAGCCTCGGGTCTTCCGTGAGCTGCGCCGCCGCGGCGGAGAGTGCCACGTGCCCGTGCTCGATGACAAAGGCGCGCCGGGCGATGGCGAGCGATTGCACGACGTTCTGCTCGACCAGGAGGATGGAAAGCCCGTCCTGGTGCAGGGTGGCGATCAAGGAGAACAGGTCCTCGGTGAGGCGGGGCGACAGGCCGAGGGAGGGTTCGTCGAGGATCAGCAGTCGCGGCTGGCCCATCAGGCCGCGGCCGATCGCGAGCATCTGCTGCTCGCCGCCGCTCATGGAGCCGGCATGCTGGGCGAGGCGTTCGCGCAGCCGGGGGAAGATGGTGAGCACGCGCTCGAGCGTGGCGCCGCGGTCGGCGCGGCCGCGCGCGTAGGCGCCGAGCAGGAGGTTGTCCCGGACGGAGAGGTTGGGGAAGACGCGGCGGCCTTCCGGCACGTGGATCAGCCCGGCGCGGACGATGGCCGCATGGTCGGCGCGGGTGAGATCGGCGCCGTCGAAGCGGATGGTGCCGGCCGAGGGCGCGAGCAGGCCGGAGAGCGTGCGGTTGAGCGTGGTCTTCCCGACGCCGTTGGCGCCGAGCACGGCGACGATTTCGCCGGGGTGGACGTCGAGATCGATGCCGTGCAGGACCTGGAACGGTCCATACCCGGCGTGCAGGCCGCGGACCGACAGAAGCGGCTCGGTCATGGGCACGCCCACCGTGTCATGGGTGGTGGGAGGCACAGAGGCGGCCGGGGGTGCACTCCTCGTATCATGGCGACCCGGGGCTCCGCCCCCTGTGTCATGGCCGGCCTTGTGCCGGCCATCCACGACTTCGAGGGGCACGGAAAGTCGTAGATGGCCGCGACAAGCGCGGCCATGACACGGGGGGCGCCGCCGGCCGTCATACGGGATTGGCGCCTGTCACTCATGCCGCGCCATCCGTGCCGCGGCGCCGTGGCCGAGATAGGCCTCGACCACCGCCGGGTCCGCCGCGCTCTGCCGAGGCGTGCCGGAGGCGATCAGGGCCCCCTCGGCCAGCACGTGGGCGGTCTCGGCCAGCGCCGCGACCGCCTGCATGATGTGCTCGATCAGCAGGATCGTGACCCCGCCGTCGCGGACCTGGCGGATCAGCGCCACGATCTCGTTCACCTCCGACGGATTGAGCCCGGCCATCACCTCGTCCAGCAGCAGCAGGCGCGGTTCCGTCGCCAGGGCGCGGGCAACCTCCAGCCGCTTGCGCCCGGCGACCGTCAGCGCCGCGGCCGGCCGGTCCAGCATGGGGCCGAGGCCCAGCCGGGTGCCGACCGCGCGTGCGCGGGCGGTGGCCTCGGTCACGTCGTGATGGCGGAGGAAGGCGCCGACGCGGATGTTCTCGGCCACCGTCAGCCCGGCGAAGGGCTGGGTGATCTGGAACGTCCGCACCATCCCCAGCGCCGCGATCCGGTCGGGCCGCCAGCGCGTGATCTCCGTGCCCGCGAAGCGCACCGCCCCCGAATCCGGCACGGTGAAGCCCGCGATCATCGCGAACGTGGTGGTCTTGCCGGCGCCGTTCGGCCCGATCAGCGCGGTGATGGACCCCGCCGGGACGTCGAGCGACACGTCCTTGACGGCGCGCAGCCCGCCGAAGCGCTTGGCGAGGGACCGGACCTCAAGCATCCCGCACCCGATTGCGTCGCAGGGCAGGAAGGCGCAGGCCGGCGATCCCGTTCGGCATGAAGGCGATGATCACCAGCAGGATGGCGCCGTACAGCATCGGCGCGAAGCCGGGCGTGTCGATCAGCAGCCGCGCGGTGTCCTGGATCAGGTGCAGCACGATCGCGCCCAGCACCGGCCCCCAGACCGTGCCGGCGCCGCCGATCATGGCCACCAGCAGCATCTCGACGCTGCGGTCGGCGCCGAAGGCGATGGACGGGTCGACGTAGAGGAACATCTGCGCATAGAGCACGCCGGCGGTCGCGGTGACCGCGCCCGACAGGGCCAATGCCTGGGTCTTCGTCCGCACCAGCGGGATGCCGAGTGCGGCGGCGGCGTCCTCGTTCTCGCGCACGGCGACGAGGCGTGCGCCGAAGCGAGACCGGCGCAGCCAGGCGGCGACGCCCATCGCCACCGCGAGCACCGCCAGCACCAGGGCATAGGCCTCGCGGCGATCGTCGAACTGAAAGTTCGCCAGCGCGGGATGCAGCGGGATCAGGATGCCGAGGCCGCCCTTGGTGATCTCGAGCGAGTTGGCGAGGATGCGGAACACCTCGGCGAAGGCGAGCGTCACCAGGGCGAAGTAGCTGCCGCGCAGCCCGGCGCGGAACGCGGCCGCGCCCAGCACGGCACCGGCGGCGGCGCCCAGCACCGCGGCGGCCGGCAGGCCGAACCAGGGATTGATGCCGAACCGCGTCTGCATGATCGCGACCGCGTAGGCGCCGATGCCGAAGAAGACGGCGTGTCCGAAGCTGGTCAGTCCGCCGAAGCCGCAGGCGATGTTCCAACCCTGGCCCAGCAGCGCCGAGAAGGCGGTGAGCATCGCGAGGTTCACCAGGAACTGCGACGACGACGCCAACGGCAGCAGAGCCGCCACGACGAGGAGGACTGGCCAGTATTTCAGCACCGGACGCGCTCCGGGGCTGGACGGGGTTCGGGAAGGCTCCACGGTCCGGAACCGGGTGCGGCATCGCTGGAACCGCAGATGAACGCGGATGAACGCAGATGGCGCGTGCCGCTGCGCAGCGGCCGGGGCTCCGCCGCCGGCGGGGCGGACGCGTCAGGCCATGGCCGAGCTTCGGCGCATCTGTGTTCATCCGTGTTCATCTGCGGTTTCACCGACCGCCCCATCCCCCGACGCCCTCTCATCGCGCCGCTCGGAACAGACCGGTGGGGCGGAACAGCAGCACCAGGATGAACACCAGTGAGATCCCGATCGGCCCCAGCGACTCGCCGAGGAACAGCCCGCCCAGGCTTTCGGTGACGCCGATCAGCAGCCCGCCCACCACGGCGCCGGGGAAGCTGCCCATGCCGCCCAGGACCACGATGGTGAAGGCGGTCAGCACGAACACGTTGCCCACCTGCGGCGACACGTAGAAGGTCGGCAGCAGCAGGCAGGCGGCCGCGCCCAGGCACGCGATGCCGATCCCGTAGGCGAGCGCGAAGATGCGCCCCGGCCGGATGCCGACCAGCCGCGCGCCGTCCGGCTCGCGCGCGACGGCGCGGATCGCCCGCCCCATGTCGGTGCGCGCCATGAACGCCCAGAGCAGCAGGGCCAGCACGATCGCCACGCCAAACGAGATGAGCTTCGGCACGGAGAGGAGCAGTGGACCCGCTTCGATCACCGCGAACTGGTAGGGCGTCTCGATCGTGCGGGTGTCGCCGGTGAACAGCACGAGGGCGAGGTTGTCGAGCACGATCGCGACGCCCAACGTGGCGAGCAGGATGCGCCGGTCGTCGCCGCCCGAGATGCGCCCGATCACCCCGGCGTACAAACCCCAGCCGATCGCGAACATCACCACGATCATCAGCGGCAGCGCCGCGTAGGGATCGAGATGCGCCCATTCGACCAGCATCCAGCCGCCGAACATCGCCACCATCAGCAACGAGCCATGGGCGAAGTTCACGATGTGCAGCACGCCATAGATCAGCGTGAGGCCGAGTGCGATCAGCGCGTAGACGCCGCCGGTCAGCAGGCCGTTGACCAGGCCCGCTTCCAGGATCGAGAGCGAGATCACCGCGGCAAGTCGCGGCGCGGCGGCAGCACCACGCTCAGCCCTTCGGCCGCGGAAAGATCGCCTTGGCGTCCGCGAACTGGTCCGGCCACACGACCTTCACGTCGGCATGCTGCACCTGCAGCCCGACGCCCTGCGCGCCCTGGTTCTGGCCATTGACGAACTTGGTCGGATTGTAGGGAAGCATGTCCGGGTAGAAGGTGCTGGCCCCGAGCGCGGGCACGACCTGCGCCTTGTCCGCGGTACCTGCCCGCCCGAACGCATCGGCGAGCAGTTTCACGGCATAGTAGCCGAAGAACACCTCATACGTGGTGGCGACGCCGGCCGCGTCGAGCCGCTTGCGGAACGCGGCGGTCGTCGGCGCCTTCGGGTTCTGCCAGTTGTTGAAGTCGAGCACGTCCTCCGAGATGTCGTTCTGCTCCTTGGCGAACTTCAGGCTGAACCCGCCGCCGAACACCGAGAAGATGCCGGACGGCACCCGCTGCTGCTTGAGCGTGCGGATCAGCAGCACGTATTCGTTCAGGTAGTTGGAGATGATCACCAGGTCGGGCTTCTGCTCCTTGATGCGGAGCACGACGTTGGTGAAGTCGCGCGTCGGTGTCGCGTGCGGCATCACGTCCAGCACCTTGATGCCGATCGCGGGCAGCTTTTCCTTCAGGGTCGCGGCGGTGGTGGTGCCGAACTCGCTGTTCTCGTGCACCAGGACGGCCGTCTTCACCGGTCCGCCGGCGGCCTTGTTCAGCCCCGCGAGTTCGTCCACGGCCCCGTTGACGCAGACCGTGGCCGAGGGGAACAGGCGGAAGGTGTTGGCGAGCCCGCGCGTGGTGAGGCTGTCGGCCACGCCGCTGTCGATGGAGAAGGGCAGCCCGTATTTCGCTGCCGCCTGCGTCGCGGCGAGGCCGAGGGAGGAGGCGTAGCAGCCGGTGAATCCCGCCGCCCCGGCTTCGGCGAACTGATCGACCAGGCTCGCCGCCAGTTCCGGCTTGAGCTGCGAGTCCCCCAGCAGCGCCTCCAGCTTGGCACCCCCCATCGTCTTGATGCCGCCCGCCGCGTTCACGTCGGTGATCGCCATCTGCCCACCGATGCGGCACTGGTTGCCGGAGAAGGCGAGCGGGCCGGTCACCGGATGGATCAGGCCGATCTTGATGGCGGCGGGCTCAGCCCGCAGCACCGTCGGCATGGCGAGGCCGGCAATGGCCGCGGCGCCGGCGGCAAGCGTGCTGCGGCGCGTCGTGGGACGGAAGGTCATGGCGCGAGATCCTGTGCGTTCGGGGAGCGCGGAACCGGTGCGCGGCGCAAGGCGCCGCAGGCAGGCTGGGAGGAAGGTGAGCCGAGGGACAAGATGTCTGCACTCTATGACAGCTTGCGCGGATTGAGCGTCAGGCGCGCCGCCCTGTCAACGCCGTCTCGGTTGCCGCACGCTCCGGTCGCATCGCAGCTGCCGGCGCTCAGGGCAGGGAGGCCAGCCGGTCCGCGAGCAGCGTGAAGAACACGTCGGCATCGAGTGTCGTCAGCACGCGCGCGTTGGCCGGCAGGCCGCGCCGGCCCCAGCGGTCGATCACGGTGCGGCCGCGGCTGGGTCCGGGGCCGAGATCCACCTCGACATGGCATTCCTGCACGCCGAACAGGTCGGGACGCAGCAGCCAGGCCACCGCGCAGGGGTCGTGCAGCGGGGCGCCTTGCCGATCGAAGCGGACCGACGCCGGGACGGTCGCCTGGATGTCGCAGGCGGCGCGGAGACAAGTGCCCCCGCCGCGGGTTCGCCACGCGGCGAGATGCGCCGGGGTCACCAGCGCCTGCGCGGTCAGGTCGAGCGTGACCAGCGTCACCGGCCGGCCGGTGCGGAGCAGCACCGCCAATGCCTCCGGGTCGCTCCAGGCGTTGAATTCCGCGCCGGGCGTGATGTTGCCCTCCCCCCAGGCGCCGGTCATCAGCACGATCTCGGCGACGCGGGCACGGAGCGACGGTTCGGCCATCAGCGCCAGCGCGAGGTTGGTCGCCGGTCCGATCCCCACCAGCGTCACCGGGTCGGCGCTCTCGCGCAGGATGCGGCGGATCGCGTCCACGGCGAGGTCCGGGGCGGCGGGGCCGCCGGCCGGCAGCACGATGCCGCCGAGCCCGTCCGCGCCGTGGATGTCGTGCGCGGACCGGAAGTCGCCCAGCAAGGGCCGGTCGGCGCCGGCATGCACGGGCACGCGCGCGCGGGCGAGCGCGGTCAGCGCCAGCGCGTTCGGCAGCGTCTGGGGCAGCCCGACATTGCCGCCGGCCACGGTGATCGCGCGCAGGTCCAGTTCGGGCGAGGCAAAGGCGAGGAACAGCGCCAGCGCGTCGTCCGTGCCCGGATCGCAGTCGAGGATGAGGGGGATCGGCATGCGGCCTCCTTCGAACGTCGCCTTTGGCGCGGCGGGGCGTCGGCCTGCCCCCGTGGTTGCCCGTCCGGGTGACAGGCTCTGGGCGGCGCCTGCCGTTCGGCCTATACCGCGCCGCACCATGAGAGGATGGGAACGCGCCCCATGAGCCTGAAGGGAAAAGTCGCGCTGGTCACCGGGTCGACCAGCGGCATCGGTCTCGGCATCGCCCGCGCCCTCGCCGGCGCTGGCTCCGATCTCGTGCTGAACGGCTTCGGCGACGCGGCGCAGATCGAGGCGCTACGGTCCGGCCTGGAGACCGAGTTCGGCATCCGCGCCCGCTACAGCGCCGCCGACATGAGCAAGCCTGCCGCGATCGCCGCCACGGTGGCCGAGGCGCAAGCGGCGCTGGGAGCGGTCGACGTCCTGGTGAACAACGCCGGCATCCAGCATGTCGCCAACATCGAGGACTTTCCCGAGGAGAAGTGGGACGCGATCATCGCGATCAATCTCTCGGCGGTGTTCCACGCGAGCAAGGCCGCGATCCCGGGGATGAAGGCGCGCGGCTGGGGGCGGATCGTCAACATCGCCTCCGCCCATGGCCTGGTCGCGAGCGGGCAGAAATCCGCCTACGTGGCCGCCAAGCACGCGGTGGTCGGGCTGACCAAGGTCGCCGCGATCGAACTCGCCAATCACGGCGTGACGGCGAATGCGATCTGCCCCGGCTGGGTGCTGACGCCGCTGGTGCAGCGCCAGCTCGAGGCGCGCGCCCAGGCCGAGGGGATCAGCGTGGACGCCGCCAAGCGGGCCTTCCTGTCGGAGAAGCAGCCGATGGCGCAGTTCTCCACGCCGGAGGATATCGGCGCGCTCGCGGTGTTCCTGTGCTCCGACAATGCCAAGACGATCACCGGCGCCGCGCTGTCCGTCGACGGCGGCTGGGTCGCACAATAAGGGTGGACGCTCGACCGGCGGCGCAGTACCAGCCGCCCGATACAATCGACCGCCGAGGCTGACATGACGGAAACCGCCCGTTTCACGGCAATGATGAACAAGTCCGCCGACCTGAAGCGGCGGATCGCCACGGAGCTGGCGGCTTCGGTGGTTGACGTGGTCGGCGCCTGCGAGACCAGCCTGCGCGGCGGCGGCAAGCTGCTGTTCTGTGGCAATGGCGGATCGGCGGCGGACAGCCAGCACCTCGCGACCGAGATGCTGATCCGGCTGCGCGGGTCGGTCGAGCGCCCGTCCATCGCGGCGCTCGCGCTGACGCTCGACGCCTCGGCGTTGACCGCATGCGGCAACGATTACGGGTATGAGCGGGTGTTCGAGCGCCCGCTGCGCGGCATCGGCCGCCGGGGCGACGTGCTGTTCGGCATCACCACCTCCGGCCGCTCGCCCAGCGTGGTGCGGGCGCTGGAGGCCGCACGGGAGATGGGAATCGTCACCGTCGGCCTGCTGGGCGGGGCGGGGGAGCCGGCGCGTTCCCTGTGCGACCACGTGCTGCTGGTACCCGACCCGGAGACGGCGCGCATCCAGGAGTGCCACATCGCCCTCGGGCATGCGGTGCTGGAGCTGCTGGAAGACCGGCTGGTCGCCAGGCCGCTCTAAGCCCATGCCTCGGCCCGCTCTTCCTCGGTCGCAGGCGGGACGGGGCAGGCGGCCGGCCGCGCGCGGGCAAGGCCACGGCCGGCGATGAGCGTGCTGGTCACCGGCGCGGCCGGCTTCATCGGATCGCATGTCGCGCACGCGCTGCTCGATCGCGGGGAAGAGGTGGTCGGGCTCGACAGCCTGAACGACTACTATGACGTGCGCCTCAAGGTGGCGCGGCTCGAACGGCTGCAGGCCCGCAGCGGCTTCTCCTTCACCTGCCTCGACGTGGCCGACCGCGCGGCAGTGGCGGCCTTGCTCGACGCGCATCCCGGGATCGACCGGATCGTGCACCTGGCCGCCCAGGCCGGGGTGCGGCATTCGATGGTCGACCCCTACGCCTATGTGCACGCCAACGTCATGGGGCACCTCGTGGTGCTGGAGGCCGCGCGGCGCCTGCCGCGGCTCGCCCATCTGGTCTATGCCAGCACGTCCTCGGTCTACGGCGCCAACACCACGCTGCCGTTCCGGGAAACCGACCGGGTCGACACGCCCGTGTCCCTCTACGCCGCCACCAAATGCGCCGACGAGCTGATGAGCCACGCCTACGGCCATCTGTTCGGGCTTCCGCAGACCGGACTGCGCTTCTTCACCGTCTACGGCCCATGGGGCCGGCCGGACATGGCGTATTTCAGCTTCGCCCGCGCCATCATGGCCGGCGAGCCGATCACCCTCTACGACGGCGGCCGGCTCAAGCGGGACTTCACCTATGTGGACGACATCGTGGCCGGCGTCGTGGGCGCGCTGGACCGGCCACCCAGCGATCCGCCCACCCGTGTGCTGAACATCGGCAATCACCGCGCCGAGGAGGTCCGCACCCTGGTCGCCCTGCTCGAACAGGCGCTCGGGCGCCAGGCGGTGATCCACGAGGCACCTCGCCCGGCCGCGGACGTGGCCGAGACCTTCGCCGCGGTCGACGAGATCGCCGCCTTGACCGGCTTCGCCCCGCGCACCCCACTCTCGGTCGGCATCCCCCGTTTCGTCGCCTGGTATCGCGCCTGGACCGCATGACCCCCGCGCTCGTGGGGGCCGTGCTTGTGGGCCGTGCTTGTGGGGCCCGTGCTTGTGGGAAAAGTGCCCTTCCGCCATGATCCGGCCCGTTCGACAGGGGTATTCATGACAAGATCTGCGGTCTCGACCGTCGGCATGCAGCCGTCGGGGGTTCTGGCGCGTCGCTGCGGTGCGGTCGGTCTGGCGGCGCTGTGCGCGCTCGCCCCGCTGGCGCTCCCGTCCGCCGGCCACGCGCAAGGCACGGCCACCCCGGCGACCACGGCCCCGGCAACGGCGCCCGCAGCCGGCGGCGCGGCCGCGGCCGACCCGGTGGTCGCGACCGTCAACGGGCAGCCGATCACGCTGCGCGACCTGCAGGATGCCGCCGCCTCCCTGCCGCCCACCGCCCGCGGGATGCCGAAGGAGACTCTGTATCCGCTGCTGCTCGAGCAGTTGATCGATGGTCGCGCGCTGGTCGCCGAGGCGCAGAAGGACGGGCTCGCCCAGCAGCCCGACGTCCAGCGCAAGGTGAAGGCGGCCGAGGACCAGGCGCTGCAGACCGCGCTGCTGCAGAAGGAAGTCGCGCCGCTGGTCACCGAGGAGGCGGTGCGCGCCAAATACGAGAAGGACGTTGCCGGCAAGCCGGGCGAGATGGAGGTGCATGCGCGCCACATCCTGGTTCCCGACGAGGCGACCGCGAAGAAGATCATCGCGGAGCTCAAGAAGGGTGGGGATTTCGCGGCGCTGTCGAAGCAGTACAGCAAGGATCCGGGGGCCGCGCAGCAGGGCGGCGATCTCGGCTTCTTCAAGCGCGAGGACATGGTCCCGGAATTCGCCAAGGCCGCCTTCGCGCTGAAGGACGGTGAGATCTCGCCGGAGCCGGTCCACACCCAGTTCGGCTGGCACGTGATCCAGACGCTGGAGCACCGGCAGTCGCCGCCGCCCAGCTTCGACGAGGCCAAGGCCGAACTGCGTCAGCAGATGATCCAGGACGCGGTCAAGCAGGTCGTCGCCAAGGCGCGGGCCGACGTCAAGGTGCAGACCTTCAACCTGGACGGCTCGCAGAAGCGCGCGACCGACAGCGCCGAACCGCCGCCGTCCACCAAGCCTTGAAATCTGATCGAGGGAGCAAGGAAACATCGCCATGGCTGGTCCCGTCTCGCCGCTCGCCGTTGCATTGCCGGAACTGCCGCCGCTCGCCGGCGTGCGCCTGAGCGCGGCCGCCGCCGGTATCCGTTACAAGGGCCGCACCGACGTCGTGATGATGGAAGTCGCGCCCGGCAGCACGGTCGCCGGCGTGTTCACGACCAACAAGTGCCCCGGCGCGCCGGTGGATTGGTGCCGCGCGGCGCTGAAGGGCGGCAAGGCGCGGATGGTGGTGGTGAATGCGGGCAATGCCAACGTCTTCACCGGCAAGGCCGGCCGCGACGCCTGCGCCGCCACGGCCGCCGCCGCCGCCAAGCTCGCGGACTGTCCGGCGAAGCAGGTCTTCGTCGCCTCCACCGGCGTGATCGGGGAGGTGCTGCCGCACGAGAAGCTGGTGGCCGCCCTGCCTGGCTTGCAGGAGGGCTTGCGCGAAGACGGGTGGGAGGATGCCGCCCGCGGCATCATGACCACCGACACCTTCCCCAAGGCGGCGACGCGGGTGGCCGAGATCGGCGGCGCCGAGGTGCGCATCACCGGCATCGCCAAGGGCAGCGGCATGATCGCGCCCGACATGGCGACCATGCTGTGCTTCGTGTTCACCGATGCGAAGATCCCGGCCGACGTGCTGCAGTCGCTGCTGTCGAAGAACGTCGAAACCACCTTCAACGCGACCACCGTGGACAGCGACACGTCCACCTCCGACACGGTGCTGCTGATCGCGACCGGGCAGGCCAAGCACCCCCGCCTGCCGCCCGCCGGCGAGACGGCCGCGCGCACCCGCTTCCTCGCCGATTTCGCGCGCAAGCTGAACGAGGTGCTGCTCGACCTCGCGCTGCAGGTGGTGCGCGACGGGGAGGGAGCCCAGAAGCTCGTCAAGATCGACGTCACCGGTGCGGTGAACGCGCGATCGGCGAAGCGGGTCGCCATGGCGGTGGCGAACTCTCCCTTGGTGAAGACCGCGATTGCCGGCGAGGATGCGAACTGGGGCCGTATCGTGATGGCGGTCGGCAAGGCGGGTGAACCGGCGGATCGCGACCTCATCTCGATCGGCGTCGGCGGCACCTGGATGGCGAAGGATGGCGGCGTGGTCCCCGGCTATGACGAGGCGCCGGTGGTCGCGCACATGAAGGGGCGCGAGGTGGAGATCGCGATCGACCTCGGTCTCGGCCGCGGCAAGTCCACGGTATGGACCTGCGACCTCACCCACGGCTACATCGACATCAACGGGTCGTATCGCTCGTAACGATCCGACCGCGCGGCGGGGGCGGGCTGGGGCGGCATCGCGCGCACGCCCCCGTGTCATGGCCGGCGCAGCCCGGCCATCCACGACGTCTCGCAACGCTACTTCTCCGCCAGCTCCTTCGCGACCGGCGCGTGGTTCAGCAGCGCCGCCAGGATCGTGCCGCCCGCAGCGTTGCCGATCAGCGTGGGGACCAGGAAGCGCCACAGGTAATCGCCCACCTCCGCGCGGCCGCTCACCACCCCATAGGCCGCCTCCACGGATCCGGCGATGATGTGCGGGAACTGGCACAGCGCGATCACCCAGGTCAGCAGGATGATGATCAGTGGCCGCGCCGGCCCGGCGCCCGGCAGCAGCCACACCATCAGGCCGATGACCCAGCCGGCGGATCCCGCCGTGAAGACCGTGTGCCAGAAGGGGCGGGACATCGTGTGGTCCGCCAGCGTGCCCATCGCCTTGGTGACCTCCGGCTCGAACAGTCCCGGCCAGGCGGACAGGCCGCCGAACACCCAGGTGCCGATCAGGTTCACCGCCAGCACGATCGTCCAGACCCGCAGCGTCCCCAGGAAGATCGCGAGACGCGGCCGGGTGAGCGCCGGAATCAACGCGGTGAGCGTCGTCTCGGTGAACAGTTGCTGCCGCCCGAGGATGACGATCAGGAAGCCGATGCCGTAGCCGAAGCTCGCCACCGCGTGGCCCCAGGCGGTTTCCGGCAGCGCCGCCTGCAAATGCGCTTGCACCAGAAACGAAAACCCGATCGAGAGCCCAGCCGCCAGCCCGGACCAGGCCAGACCGCTGAAGCTGCGCGCGAGTTCGGTCTCGCCCTGCTCGCGGACGATCTCGTGGATGACGAGCGGACCCAGCGGCGCGCCTCGGGCGGCTTGTCCCTGCTGCCGCTCGTCGAGATGGGGGGACTCTGCCCCGGCTTCGCTCATGGGACGGCCAGCGGCGAGTCGTCGCAGCGGCGCAGCAGGTCCGCCGGATCGGCATAGAGCGCGATGCAGCCGGCGGCGCGCAGCTCGGCTTCGGGGAAACCGCCGCACAGCAACCCGATCGTGCGCAGCCCGATCTTGCCCGCCGCCTCGGCGTCGAACGGGCTGTCACCGACCACGATCAGGTCGGCGGCGGGCAGGCGCAGCCGTGCCATCGCGGCGGCGAAGATGTCCGGTTCGGGCTTCGACTTCTCGGCATCCGCCGAGGACGTCGCGGTCTCGATCAGGTCGCCGACCGCCGCCAGCCGCTCATAGGCTTCGAGTTCGTCGGCCTTGGCGGAGGAGGCGAGGGCGAGGCGCAGGCCGCGCGCGCGCAGATGCTGGAACAGCGGCCGCACCGCCGGGAACGGCTTCAGGTGCGGCAGCATGTGCTGGCGGAAGATCTCACCATGCGCCTGGTCGATCGCGTGACCGTCCCGCTTCAGCGCCTCGGGAGACAGGAATATCGGCAGGAGCTGGTCGCCGCCCTTGCCGATCTGACGGCGCAGATCGGTGAAACCGATGTCGTAGCCGTAGCGGGCGAACGCCTGCTGCCAGGCTTCGGCATGAGCGTCGACAGAGTCGATCAGCGTCCCGTCTATATCGAAGATCACGCCTCGCGGCATGCCATACCCCCGTTCCCATCCGGGGCCCCAACGCAGTGCGCGGATGCGGGGTCGCATCACGCCTGGGACAGGCATGGGCTCAGGACAGGGCAGGGGGCGTCCGGATCGCCTCGTCGATGGCGCGCCGCAACGCCTCGATCTGGTAGGGCTTGCGCAGGAACGGCAGGTTGACCGAGGCGAGCGCCTCCGTCATGTCGCCGCCATAGCCGCTGGTCAGGATCATCGGGATCTGGATGCCGCCGCGCTGCATCTCGCGCGCGAGGTCGAGGCCGCTGCTGCCTCCCGGCAGCAGCACGTCGGAGAACACGAGGTCGACCGGCGTCTGCCCGGACAAGGCCGCCAGCGCCGCCGCGACGGTTGGAACACGCGTGCCCGCATGCCCCAGCTCCTCGAGCATCTCGAGAACGGCGGCGCCGAGATCGTCGTCATCCTCGACGACCAGGATCGAAATGCGCGGCGCCTGGGGACCATCGTTGGTCTCCCGCGCTGCGCTCTGTCCGGGCGGCGGGCGGGTCGAGCGCGGCAGCACCATGTGCACCTCCGCGCCGCCGTTCGCCGCGTTTCCCACCCAGGCCGAACCGCTGGACTGCTTCGCAAATCCGTAGACCTGGGCAAGGCCAAGGCCGGTGCCCTCGCCGCGGCCTTTCGTCGTGAAGAAGGGTTCGAAGGCGCGGGCGAGCACGTCGGGCGCCATGCCACTGCCGGTATCGCGCACCACGAGTTCCACATAGTCGCCCGGCAGGGCCCCCGACCAGCTCTCCGTCAGCGTGCGGTTGCACGCCGACAGCGTGATCGTGCCCCCCGAGGGCATGGCGTCCCGCGCATTGACGGCGAGATTCAGGACGGCCAGTTCGAGCGCGCCGAGATCCGCTTCAACCGGCCACAGCTCGGGTGGAAACTCGGTCTGCACGGTGATGTCGTCGCGCAGGCTGTGCACCAGCAAGTCGTACAGGCTCTCGAACTGCCGAGCGAGGTCGATCCGCTCGGGGTGCAGCGGCTGCCGCCGCGCGAAGGTCAGCAACTGTCGCGTCAGGTCGGCGCCGCGCCAGGCGGCCTCTTCGGTCCGACGGATCAGGCGCGCCCGCCGCTCGTCATCCATCCTCGGCTGCCCCAGCAGCTGCATGCCGTTGATGATCACCGTCAGGAGATTGTTGAAGTCGTGCGCAATGCCGCCGGTGAGCTGGCCGATCGCGTCGAGTTTCTGTGCTTGGAACAACTCCGCCTGGGCAGCTGCCCGCGCCGTGCTCTCCTCCTCCACCCGCCGGTTCAGCTCCGCATTCATCCGCTCGAGTTCGACCAGGGCCGCATCGAGCTGCGCGGTTCGTTCCGAGACCCGGCGGTCGAGCTCCCGATTGGCCTCGGCCAGCGCCTCATTTGCCGCATGCAGTTCTTGGGCGAGCATGGTGCTCTCTTCGAGCATCACCCGAAGCTCTTCGTTGGCCTCACCGGATGAGAGGGCCCGTTCGCTGTTGCGGTCCCGCACCATGCGCGCAAGATCCGCCCGCAGCGCGGCAGCGGCGCGCTCGGAATCGGCAACGAGCGCGCGTTGCTGGTCAAGGGACCGCAGCAACGCGTCACGGTCCTCGACCAATCTCGCAAGAACCGTATTGGAGTCTTCCAAGGAGACCCGTGTCTGCTCCAATTCGTTTTCCAGGCGATCAGTCTCCTCCGGCGAGGCCGTCTGCGAAGACTCCTCCGACCGGGTCGTCTGCGAATCGGTCGCCGAATTCTGGTCAGCCTGTCGCATCTGTCGCTCGCGGCTCGGACGTGCCCTTGGGAGCAGATGCCAGTCTAACACCTTGAATGCACGCTCAGATTGCAATGACACGCGCATGTGACACGCGACCGAGCGGTCCACCGCGTCCGCCGAGGTGATCGATGGAGGGACATGATTTGATCGTCGTCGGCAGCTCCGCCGGCGGGGTCGAGACGCTGATGCGCTTGTGCAAAAGCCTGCCTGCGGGCCTTCCTGCAGCGGTGCTGGTTGCGCAACATCTGAGCCCGTCGTCGCGCAGCGTGCTGCCACAACTGCTCAGCCGTGCCGGCCCGTTACCGGCGAAACATCCCGACAATGGCGAGCCGCTTCGCCAAGGCATGACTTACGTTGCGCCGCCCGATCTGCACGGGCTGCACGGTTCCTCTCCCGTGGCGCAGCCGACGCTCGCACGCTGGTGCGCGGTGCCTCCCACGCATCCGGTTCGAGAACGAGCAGTTCGGCGAATTCCCTCGGCGCGATTTGTCCTGACCACGCGAGCCGATACACTGGGGTGGCATAAGAAGGGGGGAACGAGAATGGACTTCACCGGCAAGGTCGCCCTGATCACGGGCGGCGGCGGCGGCATCGGCCGCGCAACCGCGCTGGGCTTCGCACTGCGCGGCGCGAAGGTCATGGTGGTCGATCATGACGCCCAAGCGGCCGAGGCGACCGTGCAGGTCGTGGCGCAGCAAGGCGGCGACGCGCGCGCGCACGTCGCCGACGTGACCAGCGGTGCCGCCGTGCGCGACTACGTGCAGGCGACGCTGGATGCCTATGGCCGCATCGACTGCTTCTTCAACAACGCCGGCATCGAGGGCACCGTCACCTCGATCGAGACGTATGAGGAGGACATGTTCGACCGCGTGATCGCGGTGAACCTGAAGGGCGTGTTCCTCGGCCTCAAGCACGTGACGCCGGTGATGCTGGCGCAGGGCGGCGGCGCGATCGTCAACACCGCATCCGTTGCCGGCCTGTTCGGCGGGCCGGGCATGGCGGCCTATGTCGCCTCCAAGCATGGCGTGATCGGATTGACCAAGGTCGCTTCGTCCGACCTCGCGGGTCGTGGCGTGCGGATCAACGCGGTCTGCCCGGGCCCGGTCGAAACGCGCATGATGCGGTCGCTGGAGAGCCAGCGGAATCCGCACGACCCCGATGCCGTGCACAAGGCCTACGCCGCAAGCGCACCTTCCGGCCGCTACTCGTTGCCGGAGGAAGTCGCCGGCGCGGTCCTCTATTTGTGCTCCGACCTTTCGGGGAACGTGACCGGCACGCAACTGGTGATCGACGGGGGGCGCGCGGGTGCCGGCGGCGTCGCCCCGGCGCGGCGGTGAGGGAGGCAACGACATGAGCGACGACGTGAAGATCCTGGCGACCGGTCTCGGCTTTCCCGAGGGCCCGGTCGCGCTGCCGGACGGCTCGGTCGTGCTGACCGAGATCCGCAACAACCGCTGCTCGAAAGTGGCACCGGACGGCAGCGTCTCGCTGTTCTCCGCGACCGGCGGTGGACCGAACGGACTGGCGATCGGGCCGGACGGCGCCTTCTACCTGTGCAACAATGGCGGCAGCCGCTACGTCGAGGGCCACTCGATGGGCGTCGGCCCGCACCCGGACTACGTGTCCGGCTCGATCCAGCGCATCGATCCGAAGACCGGCGAGGCGACGCTGCTCTACAAGGAGGTGAACGGCCACAAGCTGTCGGCGCCGAACGATCTCGTGTTCGACACGCAGGGCGGGTTCTATTTCACCGACCTCGGCAAGCGCTATGCGCGGCATCGCGACCATGGCGGGCTGTACTACGCGCTGCCGGACGGCTCCCGCGTCAGCGAGATCGCGTTTCCGATCCTCAGCCCGAACGGGTGTGGCCTGTCACCGGACGGAAAGACGATCTACGTGGCCGACACCGAAGGCGCACGGCTCTGGGCGTTCGAGATCGAGGCGCCCGGCGTGCTGAAGCCGCCGGCACCGCATCATCCGCATAGCGGCCGCGTCATCTGCGGCCTGCCCGGCAACGCCCGGTTCGACAGCCTCGCCGTGCTGGCGAACGGCAACATCGCGGTCGCCACGCTGACCACCGGCTTCATCACGGAAATCTCACCCGGCGGTGAGGTGGTGCGCGCGGTCAAGATGCCCGACATGTACCCCACCAACATCTGCTTCGGCGGGCCGGATCTGCGGACCGCGTACATCACCCTTTCCGACACGGGCCGCCTCGGTGTCATGCGTTGGCCAACGCCGGGCCTGAGGCTCAATTTCGGTTGATGAACCGGAACTTTCGGGGTGCTGTCGCGTTCTCCCAAGCCCGTCTGGTGCAGGCAGCAGGAGAACCTCGAATGAGCGATCGTTTGCAAGGAACGGCGCGCGACCTGGGTGGTCGTGTGCAGGAGACCGTCGGCAATCTCGCCGGCGACACGAAGACGCAGGCCGAGGGGATGTACAACCAGGCCGCTGGGCAGGCCCAACAGGCGATGGGACAGTTCGGCGACATGGTGAAGTCGCAGCCCGTCGCCTCGATCGCCGTGGCCCTCGGTCTCGGCTACATCCTCGGGCGCCTCACGGCGTAGCGGGTCGGAGGGGGGCGAAGGCCCCCCTTCGCATCTCATCTTCCCGCACCCGACCGGAGCCCCGCATGCCGACTGCCGCCCCCCGTACTCGCATCATCGAAGGCTCTCCTGGCCCGCTCGGGGCCACCTGGGATGGGCTTGGCGTCAACTTCGCCCTGTTTTCCGCCAATGCAACGAAGGTCGAGCTCTGTCTGTTCGACGATGCCGGCGAGACCGAACTCGAACGCATCGAGCTCCCTGAGTACACCAACGAAGTCTGGCACGGATATCTGCCGGACGCGCGCCCCGGCACCGTTTATGGCTATCGGGTGCATGGTCCCTACGACCCCGAAGCCGGGCATCGTTTCAATCCGAACAAGCTGGTGCTCGATCCCTACGCCAAGGCGCATGTCGGCAAGCTGACATGGGATCATGCCTGCTTCGGCTACACGATCGGAGCCGAAGGCGACGACCTGACCTTCGACGAGCGCGACAGCGCCCCGTTCATGCCGAAGGGCCGCGTCATCGATCCCGCGTTCACCTGGGGCCGCGAACGCCCGCCGTCGGTTCCGTGGGACCGCACCATTGTCTACGAAACCCATGTCCGCGGTTTCACCAAGCTGCACCCGCTGGTCCCCGAACACATGCGCGGCACGTTCTCGGGGCTCGGCCGCAAGGAGATCGTGGACTACGTCAAGTCGCTGGGCGTCACCTCCGTCGAGCTGCTGCCCATTCATTCCTTCGTCAACGACAGCTATCTGCTCGACAAGGGGCTGACGAACTACTGGGGCTACAACACGATCGGCTTCTTCGCCCCGGATCCGCGCTATTCCGCCGTGCCCGACTTCGTGTTTTCCGAGTTCAAGGAAATGATCGCCCGCCTGCACGATGCCGGGCTCGAGGTGATCCTGGACGTCGTCTACAATCATACCGCCGAAGGCAATGAGCGCGGCCCGACCCTGTCGTTCAAGGGGATCGACAACGCCTCCTACTACCGGCTGATGCCGGAGCAGCAACGCTACTACATCAACGACACCGGCACCGGGAACACGCTCAACATGAGCCACCCGCGCGTGCTGCAGATGGTGACCGACAGCCTGCGCTACTGGGTCTGCGAGATGCATGTCGATGGGTTCCGCTTCGACCTCGGCACCATCCTCGCCCGCGAGCATTACGGCTTCGACGAGGGCCACGGCTTCCTGGATTCGTGCCTGCAGGATCCCGTGCTGTCCAAGGTGAAGCTGATCGCGGAACCATGGGACATCGGCCCCGGCGGATATCAGGTGGGTGGCTTCCCGCCCGGCTGGGCGGAGTGGAACGACAAGTTCCGCGACACCGTGCGGGCCTATTGGAAGGGCGACGAGGGCAAGCTCCCCGAACTCGCGACGCGCATGGCGGCCTCCGCCGACTGCTTCAACAAGCGCGGCCGCAAGCCTTGGGCGAGCGTGAACTTCATCACCGCACATGATGGTTTCACCCTGCACGACCTCGTCTCTTACAACGACAAGCACAACGAGGCGAACGGGGAAGACAACCGGGACGGGCACTCGGACAACATCTCGTGGAATCATGGGGTGGAGGGGCCGACCGACGATCCGGAGATCCTCGGGCTGCGTGAACGCCAGAAGCGCAACTTGCTGGCGACGCTGCTGCTGTCGCAGGGCACACCCATGGTGCTGGCGGGTGACGAGTCCGGACGCACGCAGCAGGGCAACAACAACGCCTATTGCCAGGACAACGAGATTTCCTGGGTGAACTGGGATTTCGGCGAACGCGAGGTCGCGCTGGCGGAGTTCGTCCGCAAGGTGATCGCGCTGCGGCAGTCCTTTCCCATCCTGCGCCGCTCCCGGTTCCTGACCGGCGAGTACAACGCCGATCTCGACGTGAAGGACGTGCGCTGGCTGACGCCGTCGGCGACCGACATGGAGGAGGAGCAGTGGGGCGACCCGAATGCCCGTTGCTTCGGCATGCTGATGGATGGACGCGCCCAGGCGAGCGGGATCAAGCGTCCGGCCATGGATGCGACCGCGCTGCTGGTGCTGAACGCGCATCACGACGTGGTCTCGTTCACGCTGCCTGAGGTGGTGGGCGGCAATGCGTGGCGCTGCCTGCTCGACACCAACATGCCGGAAGACGAAGGCCGGGAAGCGTTCGAGACCGGGGACGAGTACCTCGTCACCGGCCGCTCCGTCGTGCTGTTCGTGCTGGAGCCGGAGAGCCAGCGTTCGGTCGGCCTGCGCCGCGTGCAGGAGAGGTTCCGCCAGATGGCCGAACAGCCGATCCCGGTCGCCAACCCCGAGACGGGGCCGGAGGCGGAGCGAGCCCTGTCGAGGTAGGCGATGTCCGAAACGCCAGACACCGTCGCGCAGAACATCGAGACGGTTCTGCGCCTGGAGGCTGCGGCGATGCGTCGCCGCAGCCTTGCGGACCGGCTGGCGGACGGCATCGCGGGTTTCGTCGGCACGGTGTCGTTCGTCGCCCTGCACCTGCTGTGGTTCGCGCTCTGGGCGACGATCAACACTGGCGTGCTGCCGCTGGTGCGTCCGTTCGACCCGTACCCGTTCCAGCTCCTCTGCATGATCGTCTCGATGGAGGGGGTGCTGCTCTCCACCTTCGTGCTGATCAAGCAGAACCGCATGGGCTACCTCTCCGACCGGCGCGCGCATGTCGATCTGCAGATCAACTTGCTGACCGAGCGGGAGGTGACGACGCTGCTGCAGCTGACTGAACGCATCGCCGAACAGTTGCAGGTGGAACGAGGTGCGGTGGCCGCCGCCGAACTCTCCCGCGAGACACCGCTGGAGGGGGTGGTCAACACGCTCGACGTCCGGCTGAACCAGGAAACGCGCGCGAACCCGGACGACTGACGCGCGTTGGGGTGCCGGAGGGTCCATGTCGAAACCGCAACCCCTGCCGCTGGAACAGCCGCTGTCGGGCACCTCGATCGAGGACCTGAAGGCCGCCGCCAAGGCCGCCAAGCTGCGCTACGTCACCGATACGAAGCCGGGCATCACGCGGATCCGCGGCGCGGAGGGCTTCGTGTATCGGGGCCCTGACGGGCGCACGATCACCGAGGAGGGGACGCTCGCCCGCATCCGCAAGCTCGCGATCCCGCCCGCCTATGAGCAGGTGTGGATCTGCCCCGATCCGAACGGGCATCTGCAGGCGAGCGGGCGGGATGCCCGCGGCCGCAAGCAGTATCGCTATCACCCGCGCTGGCGTGCCGTTCGGGACGAGGCGAAATACGGCAAGATGCTGGTCTTCGGCCGCGTGTTGCCCTTGATCCGCGCGCGGGTGGAGCAGGATCTGTCGCATCGTGGCCTGCCGCGGGAGAAGGTGCTGGCGGCGATCGTGCGCCTGCTCGAGACCACGCTGATGCGCGTGGGCAACGAGGAATACGCGAAGACCAACAAGAGCTTCGGCCTGACCACGCTGCGCAACCGGCACGTGAAGGTCGATGGCTCCAACCGCCTGCGCTTCGACTTCCGCGGCAAGCACGGGTTGGACCATCACATCGACCTGCGCAGCCGCCGCCTCGCCGCGGTGGTGAAGCGCTGCCAGGACCTGCCGGGGCAGGAGCTGTTCCAGTACCTGGATGAGGATGGCACGCCGCGCGGCATCGATTCCGACGACGTGAACGAATACCTGAAGGCGATCACCGGGGAGGAGATCACCGCCAAGGATTTCCGCACCTGGGCGGCGACGAACCTCGCGGCGCTCGCGCTGCAGGAGCTGGAGCAGTACGACACCGAGGCCAAGGCGAAGAAGAACGTGCTGCGCGCGGTGGAGGCGGTGTCGAAGATGCTGGGCAACACCCCGGCGATCTGCCGCAAGTGCTACATCCATCCGGCCATCTTCGACGGCTACCTCGATGGCAGCCTGGCCGATGCGCTGAAGCAGCGGGCCGAGGCTGCGCTGGCCGATCCGCCGGACGGGCTGAAGGCCGAGGAGGCGGCGGTGACCGCCTTCCTCAGCCGCCGGCTGCGCGACGCGGCCGAGGCGCCGACCCCGATCGGCGCCGAGGGCACGCGCCCCCGCCGAAGGAAGCGCGCCGCCTGACACCGGCACCGGGACGCGGGGGGCGGCACCGGTGCGGCGCCCCCGCGGGCTCGCGCGGGCGCCTGATCAGGCAGGGCGAGGGAGGCAGGATCAGGCGGCCGCTTCCAGCCGTTCGGCCAGATGGGTCGCGATCGCGTCGCCCTTGTAGATGTCGCTCACCACCGATTTCAGCGTCTGCTCGTCCTGGGTGAGGCCGAGCGCGTGGGCATAGGCTGCGGCGGTGCCGAAGGCGGCGACGCCGTAGTGGGACATGCGCTGGTACTGCGCGATGATTGCGAGGTCACCCAGCTTCGGGTCCTGGGGCGTGGCCGCAAGCGCATGTGCCCGCGCCTCGCGGACCAGGCCTTCCATGCCGCGGCACCGCTCCGGCCCGACCGCGCCGCCCTGCGCCTCGAGCAGGCCACGGAGGGTGGAGGTATGCGCGTCGATCCCGGTTTCGGCATGCTCGAGCGTGTTTCGCAGGCCGTCATCGCTGGCCTTCTGGCGCATCTCCTGCACGATCCCGGCCATCTGGTCGTTCGCCGACCAGAGATCCCGGAGCTCGTCGACATAGAGATCCTTGAGAGAGGTGGGAGCGGGCATGCGGCATTTCCTCGCGCTATGGGTCGCGAGGAGAACAGTGCGGGCGGGGCTTGCGTTCGACCGAAGCGGCGGATCAGGCCGCGGTGTCGCCGCCCCAGCGCGCGGCGGCCGCGTCGTCGCTCTCACGGGCATCCACCCAGGTGGCACGCCCGTCGACGAACTCTTCCCGCTTCCAGAACGGCGCGCGGGTTTTCAGCCAGTCGATCAGGAAGGCGGTCGCATCCAGCGCGGCTTGGCGATGCGCGCTGCACGCCACCACCAGCACGATGGGTTCGTTGGGCGTGAGCCGCCCGACGCGGTGGATGACGGTGCAGCCGGAGAGCGACCACCGCCGCTCCGCCTCCGCGGCGATGCGGGCGATGGCGCGTTCGGTCATGCCCGGATAATGCTCGAGCGTCAGGGCGGCGAGCGAAGGCGCGCCCCCGGCCGCGACCGCATCGTCCCGCACGACACCCAGGAAGCAGCCGATGCCGCCGATATCATGCCGGCCGGCGGTGAGGGCGGCGATCTCGGCGCCGACATCGAACGGTGCCGTCTGGACCCGGATCGTCGCCATCAGCCGCCCGTCACCGGCGGGAAGAACGCGACCTCGTCGCCGCCGCGCACGATCGCGGCGGGGTCGGCGAACT
The DNA here is from genome assembly GCA_017304945.1 of Rhodospirillales bacterium. Lineage (GTDB taxonomy): Bacteria > Pseudomonadota > Alphaproteobacteria > Acetobacterales > Acetobacteraceae > Rhodopila. Next base: position 20,577 of record JAFKLG010000079.1, on the reverse strand, counting down.
CCTGGTTCACGGCGCAGCGCAGGGTGCGGCGGTTCTGGAACGCCGCCGCGTGGCCCGCACTGCGGGCGGCGAGCAGCCCGGCGAGGTCGCCGACCGTGACGCCATCGGCTGGCAGGTCGACCTGTTCCTCCGACAGGCCAACCCGCTCCCGCAGCCAGGCGAAATACAGGACGGTGACGCGTGCGCTCATGTCGAGGAGATAGGGAGTTACTTCGGCGTCGTCACCGTCTCGATGCGCCCGTCCGAGTAGATGACCGTGCTGGTGCCGTTGCCGTTCGGGACCACGATGGCCGATCCGCCGCCAGGCGTGACGGTGGTCTGGTAGCCGGGGCCGCCGCCGGTGGTCACGGCTGCGCCGCGCGGCGTCTGGTAAACCTGCCCGGGTCCGCCGCCGGTCGCGGGCGGATTGACCGTCGCGCTCGGTGCGCCGGTGGGCGGAACTGCGGGCGTGTTCAGGCCCGGCTGCGTCGATCCGGGCGGCGTCGAACTGCCGCGGGCGGGCGCCGGCTGCTGGGCCGGGACGGAGTGCTGGAAGGACATGCCGCGCGCGTCGGGGGAGCCCGGAACCGGCTGCTCGACCCCCGGCGTCAGCGAGCCGTTCCTCTCCAGGTCCTGCAGGGTCAGGGTCGGGGGCAGCGGGCCCGGCCAGATATCGCCGGGTTCGGTGGTGAGCGCGCTGGTCTGTACCGGCTTGCCCATCACGCGCTGCATGTTCTCGCTGGAACCTTCGGGCTGGTTCGGGTTGGTGCCGGTCGTGAACGGCGGCTCCGACCATGTCTGGTAGCCGCACCCGGCGAGGGGGAGCGCGCCCAGAACCAGGGTGCTCAGCGTCAGAGTGAGGCGGAGCGAGTCAAAACGCCGCATGCAGATAGGCTCCCCACGGGAGAAGGTTGCACCGGATGGACTTCGACCGGGCTCCGGGCATGCCTGGTCGACAACGTACTCGGCCCTTGGCCCGACTCGGGCTCAAGGATGGGTGATGTCCGGGCCATTTAGCAGACCCATGATCCAGTCCGCCACTTCGGCCGGACGATTCAGGGCCAGCCAGGTCCGGTTTCCCGTTTCCAGCGCCACATCGCTCGCGATCGCGACGATGTCTGGATCGGACGGCCAGATCGGCGGTTTGCCGAGGGCCGGCCGATGCACTTCGAGCTTGGGGAACGGGTGGGACTTGAAGCCCTCCACCAGCACCAGGTCGACGGGTTGCAGCCGCGTCAGCAAGTCCGGCAGGGCGGGTTCGGGTCCGGTGACCTCGTGCAACAGGGCCCAGCGGGACGCGGTCGCGACCAGCACCTCGCGGGCGCCGGCCTCCCGGTGACGGAACGTGTCCTTGCCGGGGCGGTCCATGTCGAACCCATGATGCGCGTGCTTCACGGTGGAGACCGACCGCCCGGCCGCGCAGAGCAGCGGGATCACCGCCTCCAGCAGCGTGGTCTTGCCGCTGCCGGACCAGCCGACGACGCCCAGCACCTTCATGGATGACGGGTCCACGCGGTGCCGGCTCGGAACACGGCGGGCTTCATCCCGGCTGCTTGGGCAATACGTCGTGCGGGCCGGGGCCGCCGGAGGGGGCGGCGGCATGGCGCAGCCCGGCGGTCAGGTAGTCCCAGCCGGTGATCAGCGTCAGCCCGGCGGCGACCCACAGCATCGCCTCGCCGATCGTGGACACGGGGATGAAGCTCAGATGCAGCAGCTTGGCCGAGGTGTCGCCTGCCAGCAGCGTGCCCAGCGCGCCCATCTGAAAGCCGGTCTTCCACTTGGCGAGGCGGGTGACCGGCAGGCCGATGCGGATGCCCGCCAGATACTCGCGCAGGCCGCTGACCAGGATCTCCCGCAGCATGATCACGATTGCCGGGTAGAGGCCCAGGGTCGACAGCCGCTCCTGCCCGACCAGCATCATCAGCGCCGCGCCCACCAGCAGCTTGTCGGCGATCGGGTCCAGCATGCGGCCGAGGTCGGATTGCTGGCGGCGGGACCGCGCGAGCCGGCCGTCGAAGTAGTCCGTGATCGCGGCGGCGGCGAAGACGAGGCATGCCGCGAAGTCCGCCCGCGGGTCATGCAGAGCCACCAGCGCGACCAGCAGCGGAATGGCCGCGATGCGCGACAGCGTCAGGACGTTCGGCAGGTCGGTCAGCATCGGGCGGCAACCTAGAAGGTTTTTCCCATGGGGGGAACGGTGCTGCCGCGCGGGGCCGCCCCGCGCGCCGGTCTCCCGCACCGCGTGGTCCGCGCGCCGCCGATCCTGGGGTCCGGTACGGGTCCGCTCAGGCCGTCTCCGCCTCGCGCACGCCGAGCTGCCGCTGCATTTCGGCGCGCATGATGAACTTCTGCATCTTGCCGGTGACGGTCATCGGGAAGTCGTCCACGAAGCGGATGTGGCGCGGCACCTTGTAGTGGGCGATCTGGTCCTTGCAGAAGCTGCGCACGCCGTCCTCCGTCAGGCTCTCGCCGGCGCGCAGCTTGATCCAGGCGCAGAGTTCCTCGCCGAACTTCTCGTCGGGCACCCCGAAGACCTGGACCTCCTGGATGGCGGGATGGCCGTAGAGGAACTCCTCGATCTCGCGCGGATAGATGTTCTCGCCGCCGCGGATCACCATGTCCTTGATCCGGCCGACGATCCGGCAATAGCCCTCGGTGTCCATGGTCGCGAGGTCGCCGGTGTGCATCCAGCGCGCGGCGTCGATCGCGTCGGCGGTCAGTGCCGGTTCGCCCCAGTAGCCCCGCATCACCGAGTAGCCGCGGGTGCACAATTCGCCCGGGACGCCGCGCGGCACGATCCGGCCTTCGCCGTCGACGATCTTGACCTCGATATGCGGGTGCACACGCCCGACCGTGCTGACGCGCCGCTCCACCGGGTCGTCCGTCGTGGTCTGGGTGCTGACCGGGCTCGTTTCCGTCATGCCGTAGGCGATGGTGATCTCGGTCAGGTGCATCTGCGCCATGGCGCGGCGCATGATCTCGATCGGGCAGGGGGCGCCGGCCATGATGCCCGTGCGCAGCGAGGACAGGTCGAAGCGGCCGAACTCCGGGTGTTCGAGCTGCGCGATGAACATGGTGGGCACGCCATGCAGGCCGGTGCAGCGCTCCTCCGCCACGGTGCTGAGCGTCGCCAGCGGGTCGAACCCCTCGCCGGGGTAGATCATCGCCGTGCCATGGGTCGTGCAGGCGAGGTTGCCCAGCACCATGCCGAAGCAGTGGTAGAGCGGCACCGGAATGCACAGCCGGTCCTGTTCGGTGAGCTTCATCGCCTCGCCGATGAAGAACCCGTTGTTCAGGATGTTGTGGTGGGTCAGCGTGGCGCCTTTCGGCGCGCCGGTGGTGCCGGAGGTGAACTGGATGTTGATCGGGTCGTCGAACTGCAGCGTGGTGCGCAGGGCGGCGAGTTCCGCCCGCTGCGCGTCGCCGCCCATGGCATGCACCGCGTCGAAGGCGATCGCGCCCGGCACGGTCTCCGGCCCGATCTGGATCACCATCTCCAGCGCCGGCAGCTTGGCGGCCCGCAGCCGTCCGGCCTCCGAGGTGCGCAGTTCCGGCGCGAGCGTATTGACCATCCCGACATAGTCGGACGTCTTGAACCGTGTCGCGGTGATCAGCGCGCGGCAGCCGACCTTGTTGAGCGCGTAGTCGAGCTCGTGCAGCCGATAGGCCGGGTTGATGTTGACCAGCACGAGGCCGGCCGCGGCGGTGGCGAACTGCGTCACCACCCATTCGGCGTTGTTCGGGGACCAGATGCCGACCCGGTCGCCGGGGCGCAGCCCGAGGGCCAGCAGGCCGGCGGCGAAGGCATCCACCTTCTCGGCCAGCTCGCGATAGGTCCAGCGGATGCCCTGCTGCCGCACGACGAGGCCCAGCCGATCGCCGAACCGCGCGACGGTGCGCGCGAAGTTCTCGCCCACGGTTTCCCCGAGGAGGGGAATCTCGCTGGCGCCATGGACGTAGCTGAGCGGCGCAGCGGACATGACGGCCTCCCTGATTGGTCGTTGCGCCCATCATGCCCGGGCCGCCGGGCTCCGTTCAACCAGGCCGCTGCCGTGTGCGCCGCATCGCGCACCGGTTGCCCCGTCGTCAGGTCGCCCGATTCACAAGGACGTGTGTCGTGCGAACGTTGCCGATCCACTTCCTAGACTGACGGCAACAACACAGAACACCGGGGACACGTCATGTCGGGACATGGGCATTTCGGCGATCGCGTGGAGCTCGAGCCACACATCCGTGCCACCGCTTGGGCGCCGGCGATCGGCATCTGCGGCGTACCGGACCACCCCGGCGGATTGATGGTCCGCCGCTTCGGCGCACCCGGCAACCGGTTCGACCACGGCAACCTGACCTACAGCATCGACACCACGGGAGCCAACCTGAACGGCGAATCCCCGGTACCGGCCGACGTGTCCGGCGAGATCGCAGGCATCATGGACACCGTCATGAAGACCTGGCAGGCCGCGGTCCCAGGGTTCTTCCGCTTCAGCAAGGCCCCTGCCGGCAGCTCGGGCGACATCCATGTCCAGTTCGGGGACAGTTCGCTGAACCCGCATTTCGGGGCGGTCACCGACAACTGGGACGGTGCCGGCTCCTTCCCCGGCAACGTCGCGCTGAGTTCGGTCAGGAGCTGGACCCGCAGAGTCCTTCACGACGTCCTGCTCCACGAAGTTGGCCACGGGCTCGGCCTCGCCCATTCGGACGCGGCGGCATCCACCATGAACCATACGGTGCCCACGCTTTCGGGTCTCAATCCGCTGGATGCCGAGACGCTCCGCGCGATCAAGCTGCTCTACGGCTGGAGGGAGCCCGTCCAGTTGCCGGATCGTGCCTCGTCCGATGGGCCTGCACTGGCCACCACCTGGTTCGCCAACTTCACCAGCTCGACCTACACGCTGCACATGGCATGGAAGGGTGTGACGGGGGACGAGGGTCTCTGGTACGCGTCCTCGTCGGACGGCATCACCTGGTCGCCCCAGGAGTCGATCGGCTTCGCCCGCTCGGCGCACGGGCCGGCCTTGTGCGCGTATGATCGCGAGAACCTTGCGATGCTGTATCGCGGCCCCGGCGATGACCAGGCGCTGCACTTCGCGATCAACCCGGGCGGCGCAGGGTGGCGCGGCGCAGCCGCCCCGGTCGGCTGGTCGGCGCACCGGCCGGCGCTGATCGCGTTCGGCCCAACCGCTGCGTCGCTGATCGCCGCATGGCGCGGGATGGACGCCGACCAGAGCCTGTGGTGGTCGCGCTTCGACGGCAGGACCTGGACACCGCAGCAGCTCGTCCCGGGCGTGGCGAGCTCGCACGGACCGGCGCTCGTGCAGGATGGTGACAAGCTGCGGATGGTCTGGAAGGGCGCCGGCGACGACCGCAACATCTGGACCGCCACGTTCAATGGCGCCGCGTGGTCGCCGCAGCAGAAGGTCGGATACCCGAACGTGGATGGCAGCGGTGTTTCTGCCGCCGATCTCGAGGTCGGCACGAGCGAAGGCCCCGCCGTCGCGGCCTGGAACGGGGAGCTGATGATGGTGTGGAAGGGCATCCCAGGCGACTTCAATTGCTGGGCGGCCCCGCTGCGCACCGACGGGTGGTCAGGCCAGGTCTCGATCCCGCGCCTCTCCAGCAATGCGGGGCCGGGAATCGCCCTGCTGAACGGCAAGCTCGTGGTGGCGATGCGAGGCGCGATGAACGACCAGTCGCTGTGGGTGACGGCGCTGTCGGATCAGGGCACCCACATCCACAGCATCTTCACCGACCGCGTCGACGCGACGCCGCACCGGGTGCCGGTGATCGATCCATAGCGGGTCGGGCGGGGGCGGGGGCGGGGGCGGGGAGGAGATGGTGCCCAGGGGCGGAATCGAACCACCGACACTGCGATTTTCAGTCGCATGCTCTACCAACTGAGCTACCTGGGCATCTCAGGCGCGTTGGAGGCGCGGGAGATAGCCCATGCCGACGCACCGATCAACCCACCCGGCGAGGTTTTCGCCTCATTCCGACGGGGGTGGATCATCCTCCAGCTCTGCCGGCGGGCCGGGGACGCGATACTGGCCGGTGAGCCAGCGGCCGAGATCGACCTCGGCGCAGCGCGGACTGCAGAACGGGCGATGCGACGGGTGCACCGGCTTGCCGCAGATCGGGCAGCGCGCGGGGCGGCCGGGTGGTGTCCGGGGTTCAGCCATGATCGGCCTCCAGGATCCAGGCAGTGGCAGGAAGTGACGGGTCCGACCGCAGGGTCAACCGCCGTCCAGCGCGATGCGCCATTTCCTCCAACGCCACGCTGTCCTGCTGCAACGCGGTCACGACCGCAGGGGCGGCGCGCAGCGCGGGTAGGCGGCGCGGATCGGCCGGGATCTCCGCGGCGATCATGCGCAGCGCCCGCAGCCCGGCGGCGTGGGGACCGGCCAGCAACTCGTGCAGCGGCGGGTGGATGCGTGGCCGCACGATCTCGGCGAGGCCGAGGGCGGTGAAGCCCAGCAGGCGGGGGCGCAGCGGGTCCGCGGCGAGCGCCTCGGTCAGCGCCCCGGCAAACGCGGCGCGCCGCTTGGCGGAGAGGCCGGCGAGGTCGACCAGAATCGCGCCGGAGAGGTTGCGCAGCCGGATCTGGGCGGCGAGGGGCGGCAGCACGGCGCGGTTCAGCGCGACATGCTGCGCGGTCTTGCCGTCACGCGCGGCAATGCCGCTGCCGGCATCCACGTCGATCGCGACCAGGGCCGGGGTCGGATGGATGGACAGGCGCCCGCCCGAGGGCAGCGCGACCTCCGCCTCCCCCAGCGCCTCCACGGTGGCCTCGAGATCCGCATCGAAGGCACGCGGCACGGCGCGGCTGCGCGCGGCCAGCGCCGGGTCCCGCCGCAACCCGGCGAGGACGGCGGCATCGTCCACCAGGATTTCCGCCGTGGGGTGGCGGGTGGCCAGCCGGACCACCGCATCGGGGCCGCGCGTGAGCAGAGCGGGCGCGCCGCTACCCACGCGGGCGGCATTTGCATCGTCGAGGCGGGCGGTCAGGCGCGGACCCTTGCCGCCCTGTGCCGCGCGGGTGACGCGCACCCCGACCGTCTCGCCTTCGGCGCGGCCGCGTGCCCCCTCGGAATCGGGCAGGAAGCCCTGGATCCCGCCCTCGAGCGCCACGAAGGCACCCGCCATCGCCGGCACCACCGCCGCAATCCGCCCTCGATGCAAATCCCCCACCCCATCCGGGGCGCTCGGGCGCTCGAGCGCGTAGTCGAGCAATATCTCGCCCTCCAGCAGGGCGACCCGCCGCTCTCCCGGGCTGCAGGCGACGCGCAGGCTCAGGCTCACGGCAGCGTCCAGCCGGCCCCGCGCAGCAACTGCGCCGTCTCGTACAACGGCAGGCCGACCACGTTGGAGTGGCTGCCGGAGAGGAAGCGGATGAAGGCGGCGGCGCGGCCCTGGATCGCGTAGCCGCCGGCCTTGCCCGCCCATTCGCCGCTGGCGACATAGGCGTCGAGCTGCGCCGGGGTCAGGCGCGCGAAGGTGACGATGCTCTCCACCACCCGTTCGGTCGCGCCACCATCCGGACGCCGCAGCACCACCGCCGTGGTCACGCGGTGGCGGCGGCCGGACAGCAGAGCGAGGCACGTGCGTGCCTCCGCCTCGGTGGTCGCCTTGGGCAGGATCCGCCGGCCGGCGCCCACCACCGTGTCGGCGGCCAGCACGAAGGCCTCCGGCACCGCGATGGCGGCGGCCTTGGCGCGGGCCAGCCGCTGCGCATGCAGGCGCGGCAGCTCCCCACGCAGCGGGGTCTCGTCGATATCGGGGGCGATCACCCGGTCGGGGGTCAGGCCGATCTGGGCCAGCAGATCGAGGCGCCGCGGACTGGCCGAGGCGAGGATCAGCGGGGCTGGCGGCATCTTGGTCGGGGTCGGACGGTCACGTCCGGGATCAGGACGGCGCGAAGGGTCCTCGGGGCGGGTCCGCTCAGTCGTGGCGGCCACGCAGGGCACCCCCACCGGTCGCGCAGGGGCCGGTCGCGCAGATCACTTGAACCGAAAGGTGATTCGGCCCTTGGTCAGGTCGTAGGGGGTCATCTCGACGTTCACCCGATCGCCGGCCAGCACGCGGATGCGGTTCTTGCGCATCTTGCCGCTGGTATGCGCCAGGATCGAATGCTCGTTGTCGAGCTTCACCCGGAACATTGCGTTCGGCAGCAGTTCCACCACCGTACCGCTGAACTCGATCATGTCTTCTTTCGACATCAGCCCTCGTCACATTGTTGATGCGCCGCGGAACATGATGTTCGCGGCTGTCAAGGTCAAGTTGAGTGCGGCAGCCGCACTCAGTTGGTTGCCGCTCCGGCGGCGTCGTCGCGCGCCGCGTCCGCGGGGGACGCACCCGTCTGTCCGAGCCGCAGGGCGATGCTGCGTGCGTGGGCCTGCAACCCTTCCGCTTCGGCCAGCGCGACCCCGGCCGGCCCGACCCGTGCCAGCGCGTCGGCATCGGCGGCGACCCAGGTCGTGCGCTTGAGGAAGTCGAACACCGACAGGCCGGAGGCGAATCGGGCGGTGCGCCCGGTCGGCAGCACGTGGTTGGGACCTGCCACGTAGTCGCCGACCGCCTCGGGGCAGAACCCGCCCAGGAAGGCTGCGCCCGCATGCCGCACCTTGGCGAAGACCGCGGCGGGATCGGGCAGCAGCAGCTCGAGGTGTTCGGGCGCGAGCCGGTCCACCAGCCGCGCGGCCTCGTCCCAGTCGCGCACCAGGATGATGGCGCCATGGGCGTCCCAGCTCGCACCGGCGATGGCGGCGCGGGGGAGGGTGGGCAGTTCGGCCGCGACGGCGGCGGCCACGGCGTCGGCGAAGCCGGCATCGTCGGTGATCAGGATGGCCTGGGCGGCCTCGTCATGTTCGGCCTGGGCGAGCAGGTCCACCGCCACCCGCCGCGGGTCGTTGCCGGCGTCGGCCAGCACCACGACCTCGGAGGGACCGGCGATGCTGTCGATGCCCACGCGGCCGAACACCTGGCGTTTCGCCTCGGCGACATAGGCGTTGCCGGGACCGACGATGCGATCGACCGGGGCGATGGTCGCGGTGCCCCAGGCAAGCGCCGCCACCGCCTGGGCGCCGCCGATCCGGTAGATCTCGGTGACGCCGGCCCGCCGCGCAGCGGCCAGCACCAGCGGGTTCATCACCCCATCTGGCGTGGGCACGCACATGGCGATGCGCGCCACCCCGGCCGCCCGCGCCGGCAGCGCGTTCATCAGCACCGAGGACGGATAGGCCGCCTTGCCACCCGGCACATAGAGGCCCACCGCATCCAGCGCATTCCATCGCATTCCGAGCGTGAGGCCGTCGGCATCGGTCATGCGGAGATCGGCGGGGAGCTGGGCGCGGTGGAAGGCGTCGATGCGGCGGGCCGCGAGGTCGAGCGCAGCGGCGAGTTCGGCGGGGATGGAGGCAACGGCGGCGTCGATCTCGGCCGGCTCGACTCGCAGCGTCGCGGGCGTGAGCGTCAGCCGGTCGAAGCGCGCGGTGTAGTCGAGCAGGGCGGCGTCGCCGCGGGCGCGCACGTCGGCGATGATGGCGGCGACCGCCTCATCCACGCGTTCGGTGGTCTCGCGCGCCTGATCGAGCAAAGTGGTGAAGCGCGCGGCGAAATCCGCGTCGCCGGTGGAAAGCCGGATCATCTCAGGCGTGCGCGAGAGCGGTGCGGAAGCGGGCGATCCAGGCGCCGATCGCCTCCGGCTGGGTCTTGAGCGCGGTGCGGTTGACGATCAGGCGGGAGGTGACGTGCGCGATCACCTCCGTCTCCACCAGGCCGTTTGCCTTCAGGGTGGAGCCGGTCTGCACCAGGTCGACGATCAGCCGGGAGAGGCCGAGACCGGGGGCGAGTTCCATCGCGCCGTTCAGGTGCACGACGTCGGCGTGCACGCCACGGCTGGCGTAATGACGCCGTGCGATGTTCGGATACTTCGTGGCCACCCGCACCCGCGACCAGCGCGACGGGTCGTCGCTGTCGGCGGTCGCCTTCGGTTCGGCGACGGAGACGCGGCAGCGGCCGATCCCGAGGTCGAGAGGGGCATAGACCTCGGGGTAGTCGAACTCCATCAGCACGTCGGCGCCGCAGATGCCGATCTGCGCCGCGCCGAAGGCGACGAAGGTGGCGACGTCGAACGGGCGCACCCGCACCACGTCGAGGGTGGGATCGTCGGTGGGAAAGCGCAGGCGGCGGCTGTCCTCATCGGCGTAGTCGGGGGCCGGGTTCACGCCGGCGCGGGCCAGCAACTGGCCGCATTCCGAGAGGATGCGCCCCTTCGGCAGCGCCAGGATCAGGGGCGCGTCGCTCTCCGGCTCCAGGGCGGCGGTCGGGAAGGGGGCGGTCATGCGCGGGTCCGGTCCATGCTGCGCGGGGCTCTACACCACGCGCGCCCCGGCCGGAAGCGGCGGTGCGGCGGTGCAGGGTTGCGTGCGAGGGGCGGGGGGCGGCAACGGCGCCGTCGTCATGCCCGGGCGCCTCGATGGTGCCCTCGGCACTTCGTCGTCATCCCCACCATCCTGTCCCGTTCATCGTCATCCCCGGGCATCGACCCGGGGATCCCGCCCGCCGGCGCACGCAGCCTCGTGCCGGTGGGGTCCGCGGATCAAGTCCGCGGATGACGGTGCAGGAGGGCGCGGCTGGAGGCGAAGCCGTGAAAACGACGGACGTCCCGACATGCGAACCTGCATCCCGGGACGTCCAACCCGCCATCGCGGGACGTCCAACCCGCCATCGCGGGACGTCCAACCCGCATCCCGAAACGTCCAGACTCACACCGCAGTCACACGATCCGGGAGAGGTTGCGCGCCACCGTCTTCGTCGTCGGGTGATCGGTGCCGAGCGCGGCGGTGTAGATGGCGAGCGACCATTCCAGCGCGGCGCGGGCGGAGAGCCGATCGCCCATGTCCTTCAGCACGCCGCCCAGATTGTTGGCGTCGCGGCCGACACTCGGATGATTCTTGCCCAGCGCGGTTTCGTCGATCGCCAGCGCCCGCTCGAACGCCGCCTGGGCGCCGTCGAGATCGCCCAGATCGTGCAGCACCATCCCCAGATGGTTGATGTCGGTCGCGGTTTCCGGGTGTTCGGCGCCCAGCCCCTCGGTGTGCAGCGCCATGGCGCGGCGCAGCAGCGCCTGGGCGTCGGGGAAGTCGCCCAGCTCGTGCGCCACCCGCCCCAGTTCCCGCAGGTCGGAGGCGAGGTCGGGATGATCCGGGCCGAGATCCCGCTGCCGCGCCTCCAGGGCCGTTTCGAGACGGGTGCGCAGGGCTTGCAGATCGGCCTTTGAACTCATGGAGTCCTCATCACTTGTGGGGCGTCCGCCGCGGGCGCCGACGGGCCGGCTGTCGCCGAAACCGGCGGGGCGGCGCGCGGTTCCCGCGACTCTGCCTGCTCCGCGGCCCGCTTGCCAGGGGCGCAATGGCGCGGGACTCCGCGTCCGCGCCGCCCTGTGTCACAGTCCCGGGGACATCAGGAGATACATGATGGCCGTCCATGAAGGTTTGCGCTTCGGCATTTTCCTCGCCCCTTTTCACCGCGTCGGCGACAATCCCACCCTGGCCCTCGGGCGTGACGTCGAGCTGATCCAGTGGCTGGACACGCTGGGCTATGACGAGGCCTGGATCGGCGAGCATCATTCCGCGGGGTGGGAGATCATCGCCTCCCCGGAAATCGTGATCGGCATCGCGGCCGAACGCACGCGCCACATCATGTTGGGTTCGGGCGTGACGTCGCTGCCGTACCACCATCCGCTGATGGTGGCGCAGCGCTTCGTGCAGCTCGATCACATGACGCGCGGCCGCGCCATGCTGGGCTGTGGTCCGGGGGCGCTGGTGTCGGATGCCTACATGATGGGCATCAAGGCCGAGGACCAGCGCCGGATGATGGACGAGTCCCTCGGGGCCATCACCCGTCTGCTCGAGTGCAAGGACCCGGTCACGATGAAGACCGACTGGTTCGAGCTGAACGAGGCGCGGCTGCACCTGAAGCCCTACACCAAGGGCGGGTTCCCGATCGCGGTCGCCTCCGCCACCACCCCCTCGGGCGCGCTGACCGCGGGGAAATACGGCGTCGGGCTGCTGTCCCTGGGCGCCGGGCTGCCGGGCGGCCCGCAGAAGCTGGCGGAGAGCTGGCGCGGCGCCGAGGCCGAGGCCGCCAAGCACGGCAAGACGATGGATCGCGCCAACTGGCGGCTCGTGCTCAACATGCATTGCGCCGAGGACGACGAGCAGGCGATGCGCGAAGTGCGCCTGGGTGAGCGGCTGGAAACGGTGACCTACTTCTCCGAGACGCTGGGGCGCCCGCCGATGCGCAGCGAGGATCCGCTGCGGGACGGTCTGGCGGCCGGCACGACGCTGGTCGGCTCCCCGGACACGATCGCGGCCGGGATCGAGCGCATGCTGGCGCACACCGACGGCGGCGCCGGGGCGATCCTGTTCCGCAGCCACGAGTGGGCGAACCGCGAGCAGACGCTGCGGAGCTACGAGCTGTTCGCGCGCTGGGTGATGCCGCGCTTCCAGGGCAGTCTGGCGACGACGATCGGCTCGCGCGAATGGTGCAGCGAGAACCGGAGCGGCATTTTCGGTCCGGCGATGGGCGCGCTGCGCAAGGCGTTCACCGATGCCGGTCAGGACGTGCCGGACCACATGCGGCTGAAGCTGCACACCGGCAAGTCGCCGATGGACGACGCCGCGGGCTGAGCGCGCGGGACACGGACGCCGAGTGGCGCGAGGGCTGGGGGCGCGGGGGCGCGGACGCGTTCCGGCGGCCGCGCCTCCCGCCTGCGTCCGACGGCGGGGCCGTCAGAGGGCGCGGACAGCGGCGGTCAGAAACTGCTTTCCCGCCTCCCGCCTGGCGGCGAAATCAGCGGACAGCCCGGCGATGTCCGCCGGCTCGATGGTCCCGTTGCCGCGCAGCCGTGCCTCGAGATCTGCGGCGCGGCGGCTCAGCCGTGACGCACATACCGTGGCGCCGGCCCCTTTCAGGCTATGGACCTCCCGCAGCAGGGTCGCGGGTTCGAGGCGTCCGCTCGCCAGGCGCCCGAGCCGCGCTTCGGTTTCGGCGGTGAAGAGGGCGAACATTTCTGCCCGCCCGTCCTCTCCCACGTCCTGGGCCAGCCTTGCCGCCGCGACCGGGTCGAGGTCCAGCACCGCGGCGCCCGGCACCGTTGCCTGCGCGGGCGTGTCGCAAGCCTCCGCCGTGGCGCTTGCGCCAGTGCCGATGCCGGCAAGTGCTGCGAGGCCTGGCGCACGGGCCGCAGGTTCGCCGTCCTGGTGCAAAGCGTCGCCGCCTGGATCGCCCCGCCCGCTGGTGCCTGACGGGCCGGCACCGGCCGGCGTGGGCGCGTCACCAATGGTCGGCCGAGGCGCGAGCGGGTCGAGCCCGGTCATGCCGGTCCCCCAGCCCCGCCGCAACGCCTTGGACCCGGCCATCGCCTGAACGGCGGCGGTGAGAAAAGCGTCCCGCATGACCGGCTTGGAGACGAACCCCGTCATGCCCGCATCGAAGCAATCCCTCACATCCTCGGGGAAGGCATCGGCGGTCAGGGCGATGATGGGCACATCCGCGAGGCGGCCGCCGCGGCGACGGATGAGCCGCGTCGCCTGCAGCCCATCCATCTCCGGCATGCGCACGTCCATGCAGATCACGTCGTAGAGGAAGGTGCCGGCGGCATCGATCGCCTCCAGCCCATCCGCCACCACGTCGACCTGCACCGGCAGGCCCTTGAGCAGATGCAAGGCCACGAGCTGGTCGGTGGGATTGTCCTCGGCGAACAGGATCCGCAGCGGCCGGCCGAGGGCGCCGATCTGCTCGAGGAAGAGCCGCGCCGCATCCGTGCTCACCGGCCCGGACGCCGGTGTCAGCGTCGCCAGCGGCAAGGTCAGTGTGACCGCGACGCTCGTGCCCTTCCCCGGCGTGGAGCTGACGGCGATCGTCCCGCCCATCCGATCGACCAGCCGCTTGCTGATCGCAAGCCCCAGACCGGTTCCGCCGAAGCGGCGCGCGATGGTGCTGTCCGTCTGGACGAAGTCGTCGAACAGCCGGTCGACACGATCAGCCGGGATGCCGATCCCGGTGTCGCTGACGGTCCAGGTCACGGTCGCCTGCGTCTCGGTGCGCGCCGGGCAGCACGCCTCGATCCGCACGCCGCCCCGGGTGGTGAATTTCACCGCGTTCGAAACCAGGTTCAGCAGCACCTGCCGGATCCGTCCCGCGTCGCCCAACAGTGCCGGCGGGACCTCCTCCGCGCACGTCGCATCGATGGTGAGCCCCTTCGCGGCGGCGCGCGGCCCCAGGATGCTGACCGGGTTATGGGTGACGAGTTGCGGCGAGAACGGCGCCGCCTCCAGCGTCATCCGGCCGGCATCGAGCTTCGAGAAATCCAGGATGTCGTTGAGCAGCCGCAGCAGGCTGTCCCCGGACTCACGGATCGCGCTGACGACCGATCGCTGCTGCGGCGCCAGCGGCGCGTCTAGCAGCGTGCCCGCCAACCCGAGCACCGCGTTCATCGGCGTGCGTATCTCGTGACTCATCATGGCAAGCAGGCCCGACCGCTGCCGGCTCACCGCCTCGGCCGCGCGCTCGCGGCGACAGGCTTCGCCAGCCGCTTCGATCGCCGCCTCCCGCTCCGCCTCGGCGGTTTCGGCGCGGCGCAGCATCGCGGTCTGCCTGGCCTGCCAGTGCCACCCGATCGCCAGGATCACACCGCCCAGCAGGAGGCCGATCCCGCCGCCACCCAGCAGCAGTGTCGGCAGCGCCGCCCGCCACGGCTGGAGCGCGGCGGATCGGCTCTCGCTGACCGTGACCGAGAGGGGGAAGTCCGGCAACGGCCGCCGCACCGCGATCACCCGATCGGGCGCCGCCGGCGCCACCGGCCGCTGGGCAATGCCCGCGGGTCCCGTCGCAACCGGATCCTCGACACCGCCGGACTGGCGCAGCAACGTCGCGCCGTCATCGCGCTGCAGGCTCAGCCGCATCGCGGCCGGCGGCGCCATCGCATGGAACAAGCTCTCGAACCATCGCAGGTCCACGATGCCGACCACGATGCCGCCCCAGCCGTTCTCACCCGTGCGGATGCGATGTGCGACCGGCAAGCCCCAGCCGCCGCCATCACGGTTGGGAAACGACGCCCCGATCGCAGTCTGCCGCAGCGGGGCATCGCGCAGCGCGCGCACATAGTCGCGCTCCGACGTCGCACCTCCGGGGGAGAGCCAGCTCCGCGATCCGCTCACCACGCGTCCGCTGGAATCGAGCAGCCCGATCGTCAGGACATGCGGGAGCGCCGACAGCCGCTGCTGGACATCCTGCTCCGACCCGACATCTCCGATCAGCGCGCCGAGGGCAGCGGGGTCGCTGCCAGCCTCGGCCTCCATCCGGTCGGCGATGTCGCCCAGCGTGCGGTCGAGCGCGAGCAGGGACCGATCCACTTCCTCGGCGAAGGCGCGGCTGAATGCATCGAGCTGGCTGGTCGCCTGGTGCAGCGTGATGTCGCGGAAGGCGAGCAGGATGCCTGCCTCGGCGGCCGCGATCACTGCGACGATCAGGACAACATACGCGTAAAGCAGCCAGGGCACACCGACCCGCGCAGTCCGGCCAGCAGCCCCGGCTCGGGTCGGTTCCATGCGCGTGCCCTCGAGCTTGCGGACACCATGGACCCCATCCTGTGAACAGACGGTAAACCCGCGTCAGGCGACGACGCGCGCGTCCAGCCAGGCAAGCAGCGCGTCGCGGAACGGCAGCATGCTCTTGTAGTGCATCATCTCATGCGGCAGGGCCCGCACCGCGTCGGCGAGCCGCGCCGCGATCTCGGGCGAGCCGGCGATGCGCGGCAGCGGGTAGCTGTGCACGCGGATCCCGAACAGCACCGCGTCCGATTCCGGCAGCCGCCGCAGCGTCTGCCGCTCCACGCGCACGAACAGCCGGTCGGCGGCATTCTCCGGCGTGATGGTCGCGTCCGCATCGCTGCGCCACTTGCCGGTGGGCTGGAACAGCGCCGAATCGTCGGGCAGCGACCAGTTGACGCGGCTCGCGATCCGGTCCGGCTTCAGCGCGCGCATGAACCGATCGACCGGGTTCGCCAGCCGGTCCGGATAGATCGGCACCGACCCATGCACCGCGGCGAGCGGCTTGCCCAGCTTCTCATGCAGGCGCCAGCGGCTGGGGAAGCACAGGACCGCCGCGGTGAAGCGCGGGCCCTCGGGGCCATGCTGGATCACGCACAAATCTTCCTGCACCAGCCGACCGGCGAGCTCGAGCGGATCGCAGGGCAGATCGGCGAGATCCCAGGTCTCGTCCGTGAGGCAGTTGATCAGGCGGTCACCCTCGCGCTCGAACCAGCCGGGATGCGCGCGCGGCAGATGCGCCGCGACCATGGCGAGCGTCTCGTGCCGCGCGGCGTCGGACTCGGGCAGCGCCCCGAACACCTCGGCATGGCGGGTGGCGAGCAGGTCGCGACGCTCCGCCATCTCGGCCGGGTAGTTGGCGTCGATCTCGAACCAGGCGGCTTCGGGCACGGTGACGAGACCCATCGCCATCCGATACGGGCCGGGCTCGAAGGAGAGATGGATCGCCTCGTCGGGCAGGGGCGGAACCCTGCGGAAGACACCTTCGGTGCTGGAATCGGGCATCGGGACGGCCTGCGGCGAGTCGAGGGCGGGAGCGCCCGTCGCGGACAAGCGGACCATGAAGTCACCGCCAGGGCAACACTGAGGATCAAACGGCCACCGGCGACGGCGCGTGGCGCCCCGTCGACGCCCCGATGGCGGCGCCCGGCGCACTTGCCGGAGCCCCGAAATATCCATATGGTTGTATGAAGCAACCATTTGGACCGACATGGCCCCCCGCCCGCGCACCATCGAGGACATCCGCGATGCTTCGCGCCGGCTCGTGCGCGAGCTGGGGTTCATGCAGGCGACCCTGGCGGGCACCGACTTGCCGGCCTCCTCGGTCCACGCGGTGATCGAGATCGCCGCGCGGGACGGCATCACCGCCACCGATCTCGCCGACCGTCTGCGGCTCGAGAAATCCAGCGTCTCTCGTATGCTGCGCAAGCTCATCGTGGCTGGCGTCGTCGCCGAACGCCCCGGCACCCACGACGCGCGCACCAAGGCACTCGGCCTTACCCCGGCCGGGCATCAACTGGCGGCCGACATCCATGCCTTCGCCCGCAAGCAGGTGCAGGCGGCATTGGCGCGGCTGTCACCCGCGCAGCACGACACCGTCCTCGACGGTCTGCGGCTCTACGCCGATGCGCTGGTGCGGGAAGCGCCCGTCGCGCCGCGCCCGGTGCGGATCGAGCGTGGCTACCGCACCGGGCTGATCGCCCGCGTCACCGAACTGCATGCGCATCACTATGCTGCGGCAGCCGGGTTCGGCCAGGAGTTCGAGTCGATCGTCGCGAGCGGGCTCGCCGCGTTCTGCGAGCGGTTGGACAATCCGGCCAACGCGATCTGGGCGGCGCTGGAGGACGACACGGTCCTGGGCTCGATCACGATCGACGGGGAGGATCTGGGGCCGGACATCGCCCATCTGCGCTGGTTCATCGTCGCGGACGGGCAGCGAGGGCGAGGGATCGGTCGCCGGCTGCTCTCGGCCGCGATCGGGTTCGGCGCGGCGCGGGGGTTCCCGGAGATCCATCTCTGGACCTTCGCCGGGCTCGACGCGGCACGTCACCTCTACGAGGCCGCCGGCTTCGCCTGCGTCGAGGAACGGCCGGGCGCCCAGTGGGGCGCGACGGTGACCGAGCAGCGCTTCGTGAAATCGCTGCGGTGATCCGACCGGCGGTCGGAGAATGGTGGTGGCGCCTCGTCGAACCGTCACCTAAGCGACAGCGTGCCTTTCGTCCGTCCAGGCGATCATCCAAACTGGTCGTGCAATCCGCTTGACCGGTGGCCGCCATCCGGCTCGACGCAATCAGCTTGAACGCTCGCGTAAACCCTACGGAAGTCCGCTCAGGCGGGAACAGGCCGAGGGTTGAGCCGCGGCGACCTCCGTGTCACTACTACTCTCCAGTAGAAAAATGCACGGGAACGTACCATGGACGTCGGCATGATGATGGTGTTCTCCACCTACGGGTGGGAGAACTGCACCGACCAGCGTGCGTGGGAGGAGGAAATCCATCTCGCAAGGCTTGCCGCCGATCTCGGTTTCGACTGCATCTGGTCGGCCGAACATCACTTCGCCGACTACTCGTTCGTCCCCGACAACATCCAGCTCATGTCCTACCTTGCGGGGGTGCTGCCGGGCATGTCGTTCGGCACGGCGGCGGTGATCCTGCCGTGGCACGACCCGCTGCGCGTCGCCGAGCAGGCGGCGGTGCTGGACATGCTCTGCAAGGGCAAGTTCCGCTTTGGCATGGGGCGCGGCCTGGCGCGGCGTGAGTTCCACGCGTTCCGCCTCAACATGGATGAGTCGCGTGGCAGGTTCGACGAAGCTGCGCCGATGATAGTCAACGCGTTGAAGACTGGCTTCATCGAGGGGGACGGGCCGTTCTACAAGCAGCCCCGTGTCGAAATCCGGCCGCGCCCAGCCTACGCGTTCGATGGCCGCATCTACGCTGTCGCCTCCTCTGAAGACTCGGTCGTGTCGGCGGCGAAGCTCGGCGCACACATCGTCATGTTCGCTGACCGGCCCTGGGAAATGCGCCTGCCGGTGATCGAGCGCGGCCGTGCGTTGCACCGACAGTTTCATGGCACGGAGCCGCCGCATGTCATGTTGACCGAATTCTGCGTCTGCGGCGACGACCTCTCGAAGACAGAGGAAGAGGCGCGGCAATATCAGGGGAAGTTCGTCGAGAGCAATTTCCACCACTATGAATTCCTGGGCGAGCACTTCAAGAGCGTGAAGGGCTACGATTCATACCAGCAGAAGGCAGAGATCGCCCGTCAGGCAGGGCTCACTGGCGCGATCGAAGGTTTCATGAAGGCCGCAAGCTGGGGCACGCCGGACAAGATCCTGCAAGGTCTCGAAGACCGGCGCAGATTGCTCGGCAATTTCGAACTCAACGTCGCATTCCGCTTTGGCGGCACGCCGCTCGAGGTCTCGGAACGGAGCATGAAGCTGTTCGCCAAAGAGGTGCTGCCGGTGGTGAAGGCGTGGAAGTCGGAGCCCGAACGGGCGGCCGCGGAGTAAGGCGCTCACTTCGATACGCCCTCCGCGGACGCCAGGCCCCTATCGGCTTCGGCCAGGGCGCTGCCCGCTGCGAATCTGCTCAGCTCGGATTCGACATGAACGAAACGAAGCGCGGGAGCGCTTCAGTCTGGGAGGTGGTGCGGCGACGAAGGCATAGGCTTCGCGCTCGAAGCGCTCCCGCAACCGTGCGAGGACCGGCCGCTCCCGTAGAGAGGCGACAAGCTCATGACACCGGCGTCCCTTCCACCACGATCTCGATCGGGAAGGGCACGCCGGTCATCGCGTTCAGACCACGCCCTTCTCCCGTAGCGCCGCGACCGCCGCGGCATCGAGGCCGAGGCGTTCACCCAGCACCTCCTCGGTGTGCTGGCCGAGCAGCGGGGCGGCGGAGCGATAGTCGGCGGGGGTCTCGGAGAGCTTCACCGGATTGGCGATCACCTTCACGGTCTGGCCGGAGGCATGCGCCATCTCGACCACCATGTTGCGCGCGACCACGTGCGGATCGGCGAACACCTGGGACAGCGTGTTGATCGGGCCGCAGCCGATCTTCAGCGCCTCCAGCCGCTCCACCCACCAGCCGGTCGGATGCTGCTGCATCACCGGGGTCAGCGTGTCGGTCACGAGCTGGCGGTTCTGCACGCGCGCCGCGTTGGTGGCGAAGCGCGGGTTCTCCAGCAGGTGGGTCAGGTCGAACGCCTCGCAGAAGCGCTTGAACGTGGGGTCGTTGCCGACCGAGAGCACCATGTGCCCGTCCGCGGTCGGGAACACCTGGTACGGCACGATGTTCGGGTGCTGGTTGCCGAGCCGCGGCGGGTTCTCGCCGGTGGCGAGGTAGTTCATGCCCTGGTTGGCGAGCCACGCCACGTGGGTGTCCAGCATGCCGATATCGATCTGCTGGCCCTGGCCGGTCAGGTCGCGATGGCGCAGCGCGCTGAGGATGCCGATGCAGCCGTAGAGGCCGGCGAACAGGTCGGCGACCGGCACGCCGACCTTCTGCGGCAGGCCCTCGGGCTCGCCGGTCAGGCTCATGACGCCGCCCATGCCCTGGATCAGGCTGTCGTAGCCGGGGCGGGGCGCGTAGGGGCCGGTCTGGCCGAAGCCGGTGATCGAGCAGTAGATCAGGCGCGGGAATGTCGCATGGAGCTGCTCGTAGCCGAGGCCATACTTGGCGAGCGCGCCGACCTTGAAGTTCTCGACCAGGATGTCGCAGTCGGCGATCAGCTTCCGCGCGATGTCCTGGCCCTCCTTCTGGGCGATGTCGAGCGTGACCGACTTCTTGTTGCGGTTCACCCCGACGAAATAGGCGCTCTCCTGCGTGCCCGGCATGTAGGGAGGCGCGAAGCCGCGGGTGTCGTCGCCGGCGCCGGGACGCTCGATCTTGATCACGTCGGCGCCGAGATCGGCCAGCATCTGCGCGCAGGTCGGACCCGCCAGCACACGGGTCAGGTCGAAAACGCGCAGGCCCTTCAGGGGGCCGGTGGG
>JAFKLG010000030.1 GCA_017304945.1 Rhodospirillales bacterium | reverse complement strand
CGTCTCGATCACCTGCGCGCGGGCGTTGCCGAGCGCGACCGTGTCACCCTCCTTCCCCGCCTGCTCCAGCGCGGCGATGATGGGCTTGGCATCGGCCGGATCGACGATGGCCACGGCACCGGTCTCGCTGTCGACCAGCCGCCAGGCGTAGTTGTCCGACAGGATCGGAACGGGGGTTGCTGTGACTGTCATGCACCGAGCCTAGCATCGCCTCGCGCGGGCGGAAACCGGAGGACGTGTGATACAGTCGCGGCATGGCGGCGGACGCGCATGCGGCGGCGGACTTCTATGGCACGGCCCGTGGCGGGGTGACGGCGCGGTTGCTGCGTGAGCGCCTGTCCGCGCTGTGGCCCGACCTGACGGGGGAATCCGTGCTGGGGATCGGCTTCGCCGCGCCCTACCTGCGCCTGTGGCGGGAGGAGGCGCGGCGGTGCATCGCGCTGACCCCGGCGCAGATGGGCGCCACGCGCTGGCCGGCCGGCGCGCCCGGCCTGTCCTGCACGGCCGAGGAGGATGCGCTGCCCTTCCCCGACCTCAGCTTCGATCGCGTGTTGCTGATCCACGGCCTGGAGGCGGCGGAGAATGCCCGCCGCCTGCTGCGGGAGGCGTGGCGGGTGCTGAAGGACGACGGCACGCTGCTGGTGGTGGCGCCGAACCGCAGCGGCATGTGGGCCTATTGGGAGAGTACGCCGTTCGGGCATGGCCAGCCCTATTCGGCGGGCCAGATCGGCCGCCTGCTGGCCGGGGCGATGTTCCGGGTGGAGCGGCGGGACCTCGCTTTGTGGATGCCGCCGTCGCAGCGTCGGCTGGTGCTGCGCGCCGCCCCGCTGTTCGAGCGGTTCGGCCGGCGGCTGATGCCGGGCCTGGCCGGGGTCACCATCACCGAGGCGGTCAAGGACGTGTATGCGGCGATGCCGGTGGCGCCGGTGCCGCGCCGCCGCCTCGTGCTCGCGGATGCCGCCTGAGGCGTTCGCACGGAGCCCCGGTCGGGCGCGCCGGGCAGGCCTTCCACGACGCCAAACAGCGTGTGCCGGGCGGCGTGTCCTGCATTTGACACGGTCAAGCGCCTCCCCCATCCTGATCCGACCACCGAGGGGGGCCCCGCCGTATCCGGGGCTGAGATACCGCGAACCCGCGCCGACAGCCCGAGGCCAGACCTCAGGGCGTGATCCGGCCGGCGGCGCGGTGACCCTTGAACCTGAACCGGGTCATGCCGGCGGAGGGACGGGGATCATGCATCAGACTCGCTCCCCATGCCTCCCAGACCCCAACGGCGTCGCAGGAGAGAGTCCATGACGGTCCAGTCCAAAGCCGCACCAAGTTCGGTGACCACCGGCCCGATCGCGGGCTCGCGCAAGATCTACACGAGCCCGGAGGGCCGCCCGGATATCCGGGTGCCGTTCCGCGAGATCGCGCTGGATCCCTCGGCGCGGGAAGAGCCGTATCGTGCCTATGACTGCTCCGGCATCTACACCGACCCGTCCGCGACGATCGATCTCGCCGCCGGCCTGCCGCCGGTGCGCCGCGAGTGGCTCGCCAAGCGCGGCTTCGACCGGGTCGCCGCCCGCGCGGTGAAGCCCGAGGACAACGGCCATGTCGGCGCCGACAAGCTGGTGCCCGCCTGTCCCGCCGACCATCCCGTCTACGGCGGCAAGCCTGGCCAGCACGTCACCCAGTTCGAATATGCCCGCGCCGGGATCATCACCGAGGAGATGATCTATGTCGCGCACCGCGAGAACATGGGCCGCCAGGCGATGATCGAGGGCGCCGCGGACCGCGTCGCCGACGGTGAGAGCTTCGGCGCCGAGATCCCGCCCTTCATCACCCCGGAATTCGTCCGCTCCGAGATCGCCCGCGGCCGCGCCATCATCCCGGCCAACATCAATCACCCGGAACTCGAGCCGGTCATCATCGGCCGCAACTTCCTGGTGAAGATCAACGCCAATATCGGCAACTCCGCCGTGACCTCCGGCGTCGCCGAGGAAGTGGAGAAGCTGGTCTGGGCGATCCGCTGGGGCGCCGACACGGTCATGGACCTGTCCACCGGCCGCAACATCCACAACATCCGCGGCTGGATCATGCGGAACTCGCCGGTGCCGATCGGCACCGTGCCGATCTACCAGGCGCTGGAGAAGGTGGACGGCGACCCGACCAAGCTCGACTGGGAGGTGTTCAAGGACACGCTGATCGAGCAGGCCGAACAGGGCGTCGACTACTTCACCATCCATGCTGGCGTGCGGCTGCAATACGTGCCGCTGACGGCCAAGCGCATCACCGGCATCGTCTCGCGCGGCGGCTCGATCATGGCCAAGTGGTGCCTGTCGAAGCACAAGGAATCGTTCCTTTACGAGCGGTTCGACGAGATCTGCGACATCATGCGCAAGTATGACGTGTCGTTCTCGCTGGGTGACGGGCTGCGCCCCGGCTCGAACGCCGATGCCAACGACGCGGCGCAGTTCGGCGAGCTGGAGACGCTGGGCGAGCTGACCAAGGTGGCCTGGGACAAGGGCTGCCAGGTGATGATCGAGGGCCCCGGCCACGTGCCGATGCACAAGATCAAGATCAACATGGACAAGCAGCTCCGCGAGTGCGGCGAAGCGCCGTTCTACACGCTGGGCCCGCTGACGACCGATATCGCGCCCGGCTACGACCACATCACCAGCGCGATCGGGGCGGCGATGATCGGCTGGTTCGGCACCGCGATGCTCTGCTACGTGACGCCGAAGGAGCATCTCGGCCTGCCCAACCGGGACGACGTGAAGACCGGCGTGATCACCTACCGGATCGCGGCGCATGCGGCGGACCTGGCGAAGGGCCATCCGGCCGCCAAGCTGCGCGACGACGCGATCAGCCGCGCTCGGTTCGAGTTCCGCTGGGAGGACCAGTTCAATCTCTCGCTCGACCCGGATACCGCGCGCAGCTTCCATGACGAGACGCTGCCGAAGGAGGCGCACAAGGTCGCGCATTTCTGCTCGATGTGCGGGCCCAAGTTCTGCTCGATGAAGATCACGCAGGACCTGCGCGTCGAGGCGGAGCGGATGGCCGGCATGGAGGAGAAGAGCCGCGAGTTCGCGGCCAAGGGCGAGCAGATCTACCTGCCCGAGACCGCGGCGGAGTAGCCCGTCAGCGCGGCGTGCCCTTTCGCAGGGAAGGGCACGCCCGCGGTCACCCGGCCTTGCGCGAGCGGTAGCCGAAATAAGCCGCAACGGCAATGATTGCCAGCAGTGCCCACCGCGCGCCATGTCGTGGCGAAGGGACTGCCAGACCCGCCCCCGAGGGAAACACGCAGCGCGACGCAGGGCAGCGACACGTGGGGGCGGCCTTGGCGCATGATGGCTTCTCGTGCCAAATCGCCGGCATGATGCGCCTTGATCCGACCAGGCCCCATGCGACGGCGGCGGGCGGGGCGTATGTAGCAGCGCCTCGGCGCAGGCCCGAACTGCCACGACGAAGGCATCATCCGAGGTGAAACCGATCCTTTCCGATGACCTGACGCAGGCCGCCACCGCGCCGCCGACGGACGCGCTGCCCGGCGCGCTGCCGCTGACGGACCTCGATCACGCGCTGATCGCCGCGGCCAATGACACCCTCGCACGCCATTACCGCACGTTCTGGCACACCGTGGCCGCCGCCATCCGCAGCAAGGACGGGCGGATCTGGACCGGCATCCACATCGGCACCACCGTCGGCCGCCTGGCCGTCTGCGCCGAGGCCGTGGCATTCGGCCGCGCCGTGCTGGAGGGCGACGGCACGATCGAAACCGCGGTCGCGGTCCGCCATCCGAAACCGGAGGAGGTCGATCGCGAACTGGCCGTCGTCTCACCGTGCGGCGCCTGCCGCGAGATGATCATGGACCACGCGCCCGTGGCCGGGATCATCCTGATGGCGCCGACGGGCCTGGTGAAGCTGCCGATCCGCACCCTGCTGCCGGTGCCCTACCGCCGCTGAGCACGCGGTTCGGCCACAGCCCTTCCTTGGGCGTCCGGACACCCTATGTTCCCCGTTCGCGCGGTCGGGCGGCGATCCCGGTTGCCGGAGGCGCCCCGCCGTCGTGTGCGCTGCGCCGGTGGCCTGCCGGGTCGGCCGGCGGACCCGGCGCCCCCGGCTCGGATGGCGGCTTCGGCCGAACCCGGATCACGCCGTGGTCCGGCGACCTTGTCGGCCCGCTCTGCGACTTGCGCGGAAGGGGGCAAAAGGTCGATACCCATAAGTTGGATTGGAGGCACGAGAGACGGCATGAGCGATCCTCGCCGCGCCCTGGACGCGATCGGACAGTTGCCGGACGTCGAGATCGACGTCGCCGATGCCGCCCTGCATCTCGCGCGGGTGGATGCGCCGGATGCGAACTGGGAAGCCGCGCGCGCCCATCTCTCGGAGCTCGCACGGGAGGCGGTGCAGCTTCCCGGGGAGACGCTCGCGGAGCGGGCCGAGTCGCTGATCAACCTGCTGTCCAGCCGCTACGGCTACTCCGGCGACACGGAGCACTACGACGACCTGGCCAACGCGAACCTGATCCGCGTGATCGAGCGGCGCCGCGGCCTGCCGGTGGCGCTCGGCGTCATCTGGCTGCACGCCGCGCGGGCGGCGGGCTGGGCGGCGCATGGGGTCGACTTCCCGGCGCATTTCCTGGTCGCGCTGAAGGGCAAGACCACCCAGGCGGTGCTGGACGTGTTCCATGGCGGCCAGCCGATGGACGCACCCGAACTGCGGGAGCTGCTGAAGCGCATCGAGGGCGACACGGCGGAACTGCGCCCCGGCCTGCTGCGCCCCATGGGCACGCGCGCGGTGCTGCTGCGGCTGCAGAACAACATCGTCAGCCGCCGGCTGCAGTCGGGCAACCTGCACGGCGCGCTCACCGCGATCGAGGACATGCTGCGCATTGCCCCGGACCAGGCGGAGCTGTGGCGTCAGGCGGGGCTGCTGAATCAGCGGCTCGACCAGGTCGCGGCGGCGCTGCAGGATTTCCAACGGTTCCTGGACCTCTCGCCCGACAGCCAGGCGGCCGCGCGCGTGCGCAGCGCCATGGACGAATTGCGCACCCGCCTGAACTGACCGAGATCGGACGCGAGCCATGGGCGACCTGTTCCGCCGCGAAGCCGCGGCCACCCCGGCCCCCTTCACCGGCGAGCGCCTGACCGGCGCGATCGGCGGCCAGGTGGAGATCGAGCACTACCACCGCTACCTGTTCGCCCGCGCCTTCTGCGCCGGGCGCGACGTGCTGGACGTCGCGAGCGGCGAAGGCTACGGCAGCGCCCAGCTCTCCCAGGTGGCGCGATCGGTGGTCGGCATCGAGTACGACCCGGCGACCGTGGCCGCGGCGCAGCGGCAGTTCGCGCGCGACGGCCTTCGCTATGCCCAGGGCGACGCCCGCGCCCTGCCGCTGCCCGACGCCTGCGTCGACGTTGTGGTTTCGTTCGAAACCATCGAGCATTTCGACCGGCAGGAGGCGTTCGTCGCCGAGATCCGCCGGGTGCTGCGGCCGGGTGGGCTGGTGATCTGCAGCACCCCCGACCGGGACGTCTATTCCGGGCCCAACACGCCGCCGAACGGGTTTCACGTGCGGGAGCTGACCGGCGAGGAGTTCCGCGCCCTGCTCGCGGCGGCGTTCCCGCACATCGCGATGCTGCGCCAGCGGCCGCTGGTCGGGTCGGCGCTGCTGGCCGATGCCGGAACGCCTGCCCCGCCTCTGGTGTTCGACCGGCGCGGCGAGTCCCATTTCGAGGCGTGCCAGGGCCTGCCGCGCGCGCCCTACCTGGTGGCGGTCGCCTCCGACGCGCCGCTGCCGCCGCTGCCGTCCAGCCTCTACATCGAGCGCAGCAATCTCGACGACGACGGCGGCCGGACCGCCGACCTGCTGCGGCGGGTGACCCTGACCGAGACCGTGGTGCGCGAGACCCGCGAGGTGCTAGCCGACACGCAGGCCGCCCTCGCCGCAACCCAGGCGCGGGAGGCGGAGGCCCGCGAGGCGCTGGACCAGGCGCATGCCGCGCTGCGCGCGCAGGCGGCCGCGCTCGAGAGCATGGAGCGCACCCGCGCGGAGGCGGAGGCCGTGTGCCGCGCCAGTGTGGCGGCACGCACCGCCGCGGAAGGCCACACCACGAGCGCGCTGCGGGAACTCGAGCAGGTGCGCGGGTCCGCGCGCACCTTCCTGCGCGCCTATCTGCCGAGGCTGCGGCGCCATTTGTTCGGCTGACGCGGGCCCGCCTGTCTCGGTCGGCCGCCGCTTCACGCGCCGTTAACCATTCCTCTCCGATGGTGGGCCGGACCCAGAATGGGATCTCGGCCATGCCAGCCAGTCGCGCAAAACTCAGCGCCTTCGTCGTCTCGTACAACCGTGCCGGACTGATCGGCACCTGCCTGCGCGCGCTGTCCTTCGCGGACGAGGTGATCGTGGTGGACAAGTCGTCGTCGGACGGCACCCGCGCGGTCGCCGCCCGTCATGCCGACCGCGTGCTGACCGTGCCCTGGTCGCCCACCGTGGAGGAGACCCGCGCCTTCGCGCTATCGCAGTGCCGGCACGACTGGGTGCTGTTCCTGGACGACGACGAGTGCCTGAGCCCCGAGGCGGTGCATTTCCTGCAGGCGGAACTCGAGGCGCCGCGGGCCGACATCTACGCGCTGCCGCTGCGGCACTACATCCTCGGCGTGCATGACGAGCGGGCGTACTACTGGCCGGAGCACCAGATTCGCTGCTTCCGCCGCGGTGCGGTCCGGTTCGTGCCGGTGGTGCATGCGGGGATGGAGGTGCTGTCGGACTGGGTGATGCAGGTGCCGCCGATCTCCGGCGTGTGCATCCACCACCTGTCGCATCCCGACGTCGCCGGCTGGATCGAGCGCACCAACCGCTACACCGCGCGGCCCGACCGCGCGCGGGTGCCACACGAGGGTGAGGGTCTGGCGGAATTCGCCCATGCCCGCATCGACCACTGGATGGCGCGCAGTCAGGACGACGCGCCGGACGGATACCCGGCGGCCGTCGCGGTGCTGCGCGCCGTGTACGACATCGTGGACCGGCTCAAGATCTGGGAG
The DNA here is from genome assembly GCA_017304945.1 of Rhodospirillales bacterium. Classification (GTDB taxonomy): domain Bacteria; phylum Pseudomonadota; class Alphaproteobacteria; order Acetobacterales; family Acetobacteraceae; genus Rhodopila. The sequence continues at coordinate 659 of JAFKLG010000030.1, read as the reverse complement.
GAGACGCGCGGTCTCGACGGGGCGCTGCTGTTCTCGCAGCTCTGCGCGGAGTTGGACTCTGCCCATGCGGCGCGGCCGGCGGCCGAGGAGCCGACGTCCCGCGGAGCGGGACTGGCGCGGCGCGGTGCGGCGGCGCTGCGCCGGCTGACGGCGGCGCTGACGCATCGGCCGGCGACGGATCAGGCGTGAGGCCCGTCAGGGGACGTGTCGGACGGTCGCCGGGCTGATGACCGCCGGCGCAGGCTGCGGACCAGGCCGTACAGGCTGATCGCTGCCCAGAACCCTTCGATGACGACGGAGGGCAGGTTCCACGCGCTCGCCAGCGAGACGAGGATCAGCGAGGAGCCCGCCAGGTTGCCGGCCGGGAAGCGCCAGTCGTCGGCGCGCAGCCAGCCCTGCTGGCTGGCGAAATACGCGACCATCAGCAAGCCGGCACCCGCGAAACCGATCAGGGTCGGGAGGTCGATCTGCATGCGGTTTTCGGGTCCTTGGGTTCGGGGCGGTGGTGCCGGTGGGGATGGCCGGGTCGAGCCCACTGCTGTCCGGGATGAAAAGCTCTGGACGCGGTGCATGGCTCTGATTCGAATGGGTTTTGCGACGACCTGTCCGAATCGAAGCTCGAAGGGAGCTAGAGCCATGCGGTTTCAGTCGAGCGTAGT
>JAFKLG010000078.1 GCA_017304945.1 Rhodospirillales bacterium | reverse complement strand
GGCGGGGCGGGACCGGTCTGACGCGGTGACGGCCCCGACCGGGACCGCCGTCTCATCATCACGGCCGGGTTCGACCCAGCCATCCCCCGCGGCACCGTCAATGGCGGGGATGGCCGGGTCGAGCCCGGCCATGACGGAGAGGACGGCGGCGACGGCGGGAATGGCAGGGATGGCCGGGTCAGGCCCGGCCATGACGGAGAGGACGGCGGCGCTTCCGCTCACCATCGCGGCGCATCTGCGTGACGCGAGCGGACTCACCACCGCGCATTTCAACGGCAAGGTCGACCGCCCACGCCTCTATGCGGCGCCGCTCTCGCCCGAAGCGCTGCAGCTCCTGTGCGAGCGAGTGGTGCCGGACCTGGCCGACCCGCTGCTCGTCGCCGCCTGGGATTTCTCGATCGGCATGGACACGGAGACGATCCACGACCGGTCGCAGAACGGGCTGCATGGCGTGCTGCGGCAACTGCCGACCCGCGCGATGACCGGCGCCAACTGGACCGGACGCACGCAGAGCTGGACCGAGGCACCGGAACAATACGGCGCGCTCCAGTTCCACGACGACGACATGCTCGATTGCGGCTGGTCGCCGGACTTGCAGACCACCATCCCGGCCGAGTGGCGCTCCGGCTTCCACGCCCTCCGCCTGCGCGCGACGCGGCCCGACGGCGTCGCGGTGGAAAGCTACGTCCCGTTCTTCGTGCGGGCGCCGATCGGCAAGCCGCGCGCCCTCGTGGCCGTGGTCGCCGCGACGGCGACCTTCCTCGCCTATGCCAACCAGGCGCTGCGGCTCGACCAGACCCATGCGGAGAGCATGCTGGAAGGGCTGATGGTCCTCTCGCTCGACGACGTCTACCTGCAGGAGCATCGGGAGCTGGGCCTGTCGACCTACGACACGCACAGCGACGGCAGCGGCTGGTGCTACTCGGGGGCGGGACGGCCGATCCTCAACATGCGGCCACGCGGCAACACGTTCAACTACGTCAACGACACGCATCTGCTCGACTGGCTGGAAGCGCAGGGCATCGAGTACGACGTCGTCACCGACGAGGACATCCACCATCACGGGGCGCAGGTGCTGTCGCCCTATGCCTGCGTCATCACGGTGTCGCATCCGGAGTATTTCTCCGAACGCATGCTCAACGCCTTCGCCGCCTATCAGCAGGCGGGTGGGCGGCACATGTATCTCGGCGGCAACGGCTTCTACTGGCGGATCGGCTGGCATCCCACGCGCCCGCACACGATGGAGATCCGGCGCGGCATGCAGGGTACCCGCACCTGGGAGGGCGAGCCCGGCGAGAACGGGTTGTCCTTCACGGGAGAACCGAGCGGATTGTGGCGGGCGAATGGAAGGGCGCCGCAGCGGCTGGTGGGGGTGGGGTTCGACGCGCAGGTGTTCGACCGTTCCGCCTCGTATCGGCGGCTGCCCGACAGCCACGACCCGAACGCCGCCTTCGTGTTCGAGGGGATCGGTGCGGATGAAACCATCGGCGATTTCGGCCTGCGTGGGAACGGCGCCGCGGGGCTGGAGATCGACCGCGCGGATGCCTCGTTGGGATCGCCGCCCGCACTGCTGCTGCTCGCGACCGCGGATCGCATCGGCTATGGCGGGTTGCCGTCGCCGGAGGAGTTCCGCACCACGCATCGCGGCCTGACCGGCGAGCAGAACGCGCGGGTGCGGGCGGACATGACGCTGTTCCCGACCGCGAATGGCGGGGCCGTGTTCACCACCGGCTCGATCGCCTGGGTCTGCTCCCTCTCGCACAACGGCTACGAGAACAACGTCAGCCGCATCACGGGCAACGTGCTGCGGCGCTTCATGGATCCCACGCCCATTCCCTGGGCCGAACGCGGAGACAGCGCATGACCCTGCCGAATTCGATCGACGGCGCATTGCGCGCGCGGGCGCGGCGCGTGGTGCCCGGCGGCATGTGGGGGCACCAGAACGTCGCGCGGATCGGGCCCGGCTATCCGCAGTTCTTCGATCGCGCCGACGGCACGCGGATCTGGGACGTGGACGGCAACGCCTACACCGATTTCATGTGCAGTTGGGGGCCGATCATCCTCGGCCACCACGCGCCGGAAGTGGAGGAGGCGGTGCGGCGCCAGCAAGGGCGGGGCGACTGCATGAACGGACCCGGCGAGGCGATGGTGGAGCTCGCCGAACTGCTGGTCGACACGATCCCGCATGCCGACTGGGTGCAGTTCGAGAAGAACGGATCCGATGCGACCACCGTCGCGGTGACGCTGGCACGGGCCGGCACGGGCCGCCGCAAGCTGCTGGTGGCGCGCGGCGCGTATCACGGGGCGGTGCCCTGGTGCTCCCCCTCGCTCGCGGGCGTCACCGCCGAGGATCGGGCGCACCTGATCCACTACGAGTACAACGATCTCGCCAGCCTGCGGAACGCGGTGGACCAGGCCGGGTCGGATCTGGCCGGCATCCTGGTGAGCGCCTTCCGCCACGATCTCGGCCAGGACCAGGAGATGCCGACGCGGGAATTCGCCCAGGCCGCGCGGGCGGCCTGCGACGCGACCGGCGCCGCGCTGATCCTGGACGACGTGCGCGCCGGATTCCGGCTGCATCTCGGCGGCTCGTGGGAGCTGGTGGGCGTGCGCCCCGACCTCTCGGCCTGGAGCAAGGCGATCGCCAACGGCTACGCGCTGGCCGCGGTCACCGGCAGCGAACGCTGGCGCGAGGCGGCAACGCAGGTGTTCACCACCGGCTCCTTCTGGTGCTCCTCCATCGCGATGGCGGCGGGCGTCGCCACCTTGCGTGAGCTGCGCCGAGGCGAGGCGATTCCGACCATGGAGCGCCTCGGCCAGGCGCTGCGCGACGGGCTTGCGGCGGGCGCGGCGCGGCACGGTCTGGCACTGCGCCAGACCGGCCCGGTGCAGATGCCGATGGTGCTGTTCGAGGACGATCCCGACTTCGCCCGCGCCGAGACGTTCTGCGCCGCCGCGCTGACCCGGGGCGCCTACTTCCATCCGCGCCACAACATGTTCCTCTGTGCCGCGCACACGGAGGCCGACGTGCAGACAGCCTTGGACGCGGCGGACACCGGGTTCGCCGCCGTCGCGCAAATGCGCGCGTCAGCATGAGCGCAAATGCGCGCGCCAGCATGAGCGCAGATGCGCCTGTCGGCATGAGGCAGATGCGCCCAACACCATGAGCTCGCACGAGCCGGACCGATGCGGGCACAGCATGCCCGCCAACAACGCGCCCGAATGGGCGTTGCGACCACTCGCCTGACCACACCGACCACAGGGGTTCACGCAGATGAAACGCCGTCAGTTCCTCGCGGCCAGCGCCGCCACGCTCGCCGCGCCCGCGGTGCGCGCCGCCGATGCCGCCAAGACCATCAAGTTCACGCCGCAGGCGGATCTCGCGCTGCTGGATCCGGTGTTCACCACCGGCCTGGTCACGCGCAATCACGGGATGATGGTCTACGACCAGCTCTACGGTCTGGACGACAGCTTCCAGCCGCAGCCGCAGATGGTCGACGGCCATGTCGTCGACGATGGCGGCAAGACCTGGACCATCACCCTGCGCGACGGGCTGATGTTCCATGACGGGCAGAAGGTGCTGGCGCGCGATGCGGTCGCCAGCATCCAGCGCTGGGGCAAGATCGACGCGTTCGGCCAGAACCTGATGGCGGTGACGAACGAGCTGACCGCCACCTCCGACAAGACCTTCGTGTTCAAGCTGAAGAAGGCGTTCCCGCTGCTGCCGACGGCGCTGGCGAAGCCGTCCAGCTTCTGCCCGGTGATGCCGGAGCGCTTCGCCTCGCAGCCGGTGAACGTGCAGATCACCGACATGGTGGGCAGCGGCCCGTTCCGCTTCATCGCCAGCGAGCGGCTGGCCGGCGCGCGGGCGGTCTACGAGAAGTTCACCGGCTACGTGCCCCGCCCGTCCGGCACGCCCAGCTTCGCCGCCGGCCCGAAGGTCGTCTATGTCGACCGGGTCGAGTGGCACACGATCCCCGACGCCTCCACCGCCGCCGGCGCGCTGCAGCAGGGCGAGATCGACTGGTGGGAGCAGCCCACCCCCGACCTGCTGCCGCTGCTGCGCAAGAACCGCGACATCGCGGTGGAGGCGAAGGAGAAGGGCGGCCTGATGGGCATGATCCGCTTCAACTGCCTGGTGCCGCCGTTCGACAATCCGGCGATCCGCCGTGCCTTCCTGGGCGGCGTCGACCAGACCGAGTACATGACCGCGGTGATGGGCGAGGACAAGTCGCTGTGGAACGACCGCTGCGGCTTCTTCCTGCCGGCGAGCCCGTTCGCGACCGAGGCCGGGCTCGACGTGATGACCGGCCCGCGTGACCTGGACAAGGTGAAGCGCGACCTGCAGGCCGCCGGCTACAAGGGCGAGAAGGTGGTGTTCGTCGTCCCCACCGACCTGCCGGCGCTGAATGCGATGAGCCAGATCGCCGCCGACATGTTCCGCCGGGTGGGCGTCAACCTCGACTACCAGGCGCTGGACTGGGGCACGGTGCTGCCGCGGCTCGCCAACAAGGAGGGGCTGGACAAGGGCGGCTGGAGCGTGTGGTGCAACTACATCCCCGGCGTGATCGCGATCAATCCGGCGACCCAGTCCTACCTGCGCGGGATGGGCCGCGCGGGTCCGTTCGGCTGGCCGACCTCGGAGAAGATCGAGGCGCTGCGCGGGGAGTTCCTGGATGCGACCAGCATGGACGACCAGAAGCGGATCTGCCGGGACATCCAGCTCCAGGCCTGGCAGGACGTGCCCTACATCCCGACCGGTGCCTGGATGCAGCCCTTCGCCTTCCGCAAGTCGCTGACCGACATCCTCAACGGCTTCCCGATCTTCTGGAACGTGAAGAAAGCCTGAGCTTGGAGAAAGCCTGAGCTTCGGCGAGAGGTCCTGTCCTTCCCCCGCTTGTGCCTTCCCACAAGCGGGGGTTCGGGAGGTGGGAGCGCCGGGCGGGAGATGTGCTTACCGGTGGGCGGTGCGAGCGCCGCGGGAGGTGCGAGCGCCGCGGGAGGTGCGATCGCCGCGGGAGGTGCGATCGCCGCGGGAGGTGCGATCGCCGGCCGTGCCCGTGCGGCGTGTGGCAGCCGCGATTCAACACAGAGTTTAAGGCGAGTGAGACGAGGCACAGAGAAGGATTTCTGCTGTCCATTGTGGACCGCTGACGTGCCCTCCCCGCAAAAGCCGGATGGCTCGCGCATAAGGCGGCGCACGCAGGATCAGCTTGAAGAATCCTCTGTGTCTCGCCTCACTCGCCTTAAACTCTGTGTTGAATCACAACTATCGCAAGCAGCACGGACGTTACGAGATCAACGCGACTCCCGACCCGCCGAGCAGCACGGACGTTGCGAGACCAACGCGACTCCCGACCCGCCGAGCAGCACGGATGGACGGGGTAAGGCTGCTCCCTCCCGCTCCCCCGGACCTCCCCCGTTGGCGCATGCAGCCCATGCATGGCGCCGGAAGCCGAGTCTCTCTATATCGGCCGACATGGGCACGCCTTTCCTCAAGATGCACGGCTGCGGCAACGACTTCGTCGTGTTCGACGCGCGCCGGCACGCCCTCCCCTTCTCCCCGACCCGGATTGCCGCGCTCTCCGATCGCCGCACCGGCATCGGCTGCGACCAGTTCATCACCATCGAGCCCGGGACGGAGGGTGCCGATGCGTTCATGCGCATCCACAACCCGGACGGGTCGGAGGCCGGGGCCTGCGGCAACGCCACCCGCTGCGTCGTCCACCTGGTCGCCGCCGAGACCGGCCAGCAGCGCCTTGCCATCCGCACCATCTCCGGCTTGCTCCCCGCGACGACCCACCCAGACGGGTCGGTCACCGTCGACATGGGGCCGGCGCGGCTGGACTGGACCGACGTGCCCCTCGCGCGGCCGATGGACACCGTCCGGCTCGACCTCGCGCGGGGAAGCGTCGCCGACCCGGCCGCCTGCAGCATGGGCAACCCGCACGCCACCTTCTTCGTCCCTGACCTCGCGGCCGTGCCGATCGCGCAGATTGGTCCCGGCCTGGAGCATGATCCGCTGTTCCCGCAGCGTGCCAATATCGGCTTCGTGCAGGTGCTCGCCCCCGACCACTTGCGCCTGCGCGTGTGGGAGCGCGGGGCAGGGCTCACCCGCGCCTGTGGCTCCGGCGCCTGCGCGGCGCTGGTGAACGCGCATCGCCGCGGCCTCGCCACCCGGCGTGCGGCGGTCACCATGGACGGCGGCACCGTGACGATCGAATGGCGGGACGACGGGCACGTCCTGATGACCGGCCCGGTCGCCACCGCCTTCACGGGCGAGGTCGACCTCGAGACCTACCCGCCATGAGCGTCGAGTCCCACGCGCGATGAGTATCGAAATCCTCACCTTCGGCTGCCGCCTCAACGCCTATGAGAGCGAGGTGATGCGCGGCCACGCCGCCGCGTTGACCGACACGGTGATCGTCAACACCTGCGCCGTCACCGCCGAGGCCGAACGACAGGCCCGCCAGGCGATCCGCCGCCTCGCGCGGGAGAAGCCGGAGGCGCGCATCGTGGTGACCGGCTGCGCCGCCCAGCTCGACCCGGCCGCCTGGCAGGCGCTGCCCAACGTCACCCGCGTCCTCGGCAACGAGGACAAGCTGAAGCCCGAGAGCTGGGCGCCGGACTCCGGCAGCGCCGTCTCCGACATCATGGCCGCGCGCGAGACCGCGCCGCATCTGGTGACCGAGTTCGCCGGGCGCGCCCGCGCCTTCGTCCAGGTGCAGCAGGGCTGCGACCATCGCTGCACCTTCTGCATCATCCCGTTCGGCCGCGGCCCCAACCGCTCCGTCCCGATCGGCGCGGTGGTGACGCAGGTGCGGGCCCTGGTCGCGGCCGGGTTCCGCGAGATCGTGCTGACCGGCGTCGACATCGCCTCCTACGGCGGCGACCTGCCCGGCACGCCCAGCCTCGGCCAGCTCGCGCGGCGGCTGCTGGCGCTGGTGCCGGAGCTGCCGCGGCTGCGGCTGTCCTCCATCGACCCCGCCGCCATCGATCCCGACCTGTGGCGCCTGATCGCCGATGAGCCGCGGCTGATGCCGCATCTCCACCTTTCGCTGCAGGCGGCCAGCGACCTGATCCTGAAGCGGATGAAGCGCCGCCATAGCCGCGCCGATGCCGCGGCCGCGATCGCCCGCGCCCGCGCCCTCCGGCCCGGCATCGCGATCGGGGCGGACCTGATCGCGGGCTTCCCGACCGAGACCGACGCGCTGTTCGACGAGACGCTGCGCTTCGTCGCGGACACGGCGCTGCCTTACCTGCACGTCTTCCCCTACAGTGAACGGCCCGGCACCCCGGCCGCCCGCATGCCCGCGGTGCCGAAGCCGCTGCGTCGCGAGCGCGCCGCCCGCCTGCGCGAGGCCGGGACCCGAGCGGCGCGGGACTTCTTCGCCAGCCAGGTTGGTCGTACCATCTCCCTGCTGACCGAGGCGGATCTGTCGGGCCATTCGGAACATTTCGCGCCGGTTCGGCTCTCGTCCGTCGCCTCTCCCGGCAGCTTGCTGCCCGCTCGCGTCACCGGCGCGACCCCGGAGGGGCTGACCGCGGACGCCCTCCTGGCGGACGCCGCCTGAGCGAAAGGACACGACGATGGCGCTAGGCGGCTTCTTCTCCCGGCTGAAGGAAGGCCTCTCCCGCTCCACCCAGAAACTGGGCGGCGGCATCACCGCCGTGTTCAAGAAGCGGCGGCTGGACGACGAGGCGCTGGAGGAACTCGAGGACCTGCTGCTCGCGGCCGATCTCGGCGTCGACGCGGCCCAGCGCGTGATCGCCGCCTTCCGCCGCTCCCGCTTCGGCAAGGAAGTCACCGACGAGGAGATCAAGCAGGCGCTCGCCGAGGAGGTCGCGGCGATCCTCGCCCCGGTCGCCAAGCCGCTGGAACTCGATCCCGCACGGCGCCCGCACGTGGTGCTGGTCGTCGGCGTGAACGGCACCGGCAAGACCACCACGATCGGCAAGCTCGCCCAGCAATACCAGGAGCAGGGCAAGCGCGCGGTGATGGTCGCGGGCGACACGTTCCGCGCCGCCGCGGTGGAACAGCTGCAGGTCTGGGGGCAGCGCACCGGCACGCCGGTGGTCGCGGGCGGCCAGAATGCCGATCCCGCGGGCCTCGCCTTCGATGCCCTGGTCAAGGCGCAGGCCGAAGGCGCCGACGTGCTGCTGATCGACACCGCCGGCCGGCTGCACAACAAGGCCGCGCTGATGGAGGAGCTGCGCAAGATCATCCGCGTGCTCCGCAAGCACGACCCCTCCGCGCCGCACTCCGTGCTGCTGGTGCTGGACGCCACCACCGGCCAGAACGCCGTGCAGCAGGTGAAGGTGTTCAAGGAAATGGTCGACGTCACCGGCCTGATCGTCACCAAGCTCGACGGCAGTGCCCGCGGCGGCATCGTCATCGCGCTGGCCGAGACGTTCGGCCTGCCGGTGCATGCGGTGGGCGTGGGCGAGAAGGCCGCCGACCTGCGGGCGTTCGACGCCGACGACTTCGCCCGCGGCCTGGTCGGCGCCGCCTGAGCGCCGCGTCCCGAACCCCCCGCATGTCCGACCCGACCCGCGAAGCCGCCTTCGACCTGCTCAGCACCGTCCTGCTGCGCCGCCGCTCGCTCGAGGAGGCGCTGGGCGCCCTGCCGCCGCTCGAGCCGCGCGACCGCGCCGCCGCGCACCGGCTCGCCGCCACCGTGCTGCGCCGCTGCGGCACGCTGGACGCGGTGCTCGAACCCTATCTGCGCAAGGAGCCGCCCGAACCCGTCCGGCTGGTCCTCCGCATCGGGGCCGCCGCCCTGCTGCTGCTCGACACGCCCAGCCACGCGGCGGTCGCAACCGCGGTCGGACTGACCCGCCGCCGCGGGCTCGACCCATTCTCCGGCCTGGTGAACGCCGTCCTGCGCAAGGTCGCCGCCGCCGGCCCCGCCGCGCTGGCGGAGCTCGACGCGCCGCGCCTCGATACGCCGCCCTGGCTCTGGACCTCCTGGGGTCCCACCGCCCGCGCCATCGCCACCGCCCACCAGCAGGAAGCGCCGCTCGACCTCACCCTGGCGCCCGGCACCGAACCGCCCGCCGAGGCGATCCTGCTGCCCACCGGATCGGTCCGCTTCCCGGCCGGCACGCGCGTCGCCGACATCCCCGGGTTCGAGGACGGCCACCTCTGGGTGCAGGACGCCGCCGCCGCCCTCCCAGCCCGCCTGCTCGCGCCCCGCCCCGGCGAACGGATCGCCGATCTCTGCGCCGCCCCCGGCGGCAAGACCGGCCAGCTCGCCGCCGCCGGCGCCCAGGTCACCGCGATCGAGCGCGACCCCACCCGCCTCGCGCGCCTGGCCGAGAACCTCCGCCGCTGGCACCTCTCCGCGGACCTCGTCGAAGCCGACGCCACCGCCTGGACGCCGCCCGCCCCGCTCGATGCCGTGCTGCTCGACGCGCCCTGCAGCGCGACCGGCACGATCCGGCGTCACCCCGACATCCTGCACCTCAAGCGCCCCCGCGACGTGCGGGCGCTCACCGAACAGCAGGACGCGCTGCTGGCCGCGGCCATCGGCATGCTGCGATCCGGCGGCCGGCTGGTCTACGCGGTCTGCTCGCTGCAGCCGGAGGAAGGCAGCCCCCGCATCGAGGCCGCGCTCGCGCGGGGCGGCGTCCGCCTCGACCCGTTCACGCCGGAGGAGCTGGCGTCCCTCCCCGAGGCACGCACGCCCGAGGGTTATCTCCGCACCCATCCCGGGCTCTGGCCCGATCGGGGCGGCATGGACGGATTCTTCGCCGCGCGCCTGATCCGGGAGTGAACCCGGGGCTTGCCGCGGGTCTTGTGCGGCTTCGCAGGCCCTGTCTAGAACCGGCCATGCCCTCGCCCGAACGTCAGATCACCATCGCCCCCAGTCTGCTGGCCGCGGACTTCGCTCGTCTGCAGGACGAAGTGGCAGCGATCGAGGCCGCCGGCGCGGACTGGCTTCACCTCGACGTGATGGATGGGCACTTCGTGCCGAACATCAGTTTCGGTCCGCTGGTCTTGGCGGCGCTGCGCAAGCACACGAAACTGCCGTTCGACGTGCACCTGATGATCGCCCCCGTGGACCCCTACATCGACGCCTTCGCCGAGGCCGGGGCCGACCACATCCTGCTCCACCCCGAAGCTGGCCCGCATCTGCACCGCTCGCTGCAGCGCATCCGTGCGCATGGGAAGAAGGCCGGCGTCGTGCTCAATCCCGGCACCCCGGTCGAGAGCATCGAATGGGTGCGCGACCTGCTCGACGGCGTGCTGGTGATGACCGTCAACCCCGGCTTCGGCGGGCAGAAGTTCCTGCCCTCGCAACTGCCGAAGATCGCCGAACTCCGGCGCATGATCGACGCCGGCGACCGCCCGATCGCACTCGGCGTGGACGGCGGCATCACCGCCGAGACCGCCCCGCACGCGATCGCCGCCGGGGCCGACACGCTGATCGCCGGCACCTCGGTGTTCGGTGCCCCCGACTATGCCGCCGCGATTCGCGGCCTGCGCGGACCTCAGCCGGCAAAGACCGCCGGCGCATGAGCGGTAGCGATCCCCGCCGCTGGCTGCGCGACGCCCGCCGCGCCATCGCACGCCTGCCCAGCCTGCGCATGACGCGGGTGCCGGACGCCCCCGCGCTTCCGGTCCGCGATCCCTGGCCGGGCGATCCCGGCCGCGGCGCACGGCTGCTGAAGGGCGAAATGGAGCTGGGCGGCGCGGTCCGCATGCTCCGTCCCGGCGGGTGGAGCGATCCCGCCGGCCCCACCCTGCTGCGCGCCGCCGCGCACGGTTTCGCCTGGCTGCGCGACCTGCGCGCCCTCGGCACCGACGCCGCCCGCCTGCGCGCCCGCGCCCTGGTCGCCGACTGGATCGCGACCGCGCCCAACGACGCCCTCGCCCACCGCCCCGACGTCGTCGGCGCCCGCCTCACCGCCTGGCTCGGCCACTACGACTTCTTCGCCGCCACCGCCGACGATGCCTTCCGCCAGAAGCTGATGGGGCGACTGGTCTCCGACGCGCGCAGCCTCTCCGCCGCGCTCCCGGCCGAGGAACTCGACGCCCGCGCCCTCACCGCACTGAAGGGCCTGATCGCCGCCGCCGTGGCCCTGCCCGAACATGCGGGGTTCCTCACCCGCGCCCTGCGCTTCCTGCCGCAGGAGATCACCCGTCAGGTGCTGCCCGACGGCTGCCACGTGGAACGCAGCCCGGCGGTCCAGCTCGCCGCCCTGCAGGACCTCACCGAAATCCGCGCCCTGCTGCAGGCGTCGCAGACCCAGCCGCCGCCGGCGCTGAACAACGCGATCGAGCGCATGGCCCCGGCGCTGCGTGTGCTGCGCCACGGCGATGGCGGGCTCGCGCTGTTCAACGGCAGCAAGGAAGAGAGCGGCGCGGTGATCGACCTGGTGCTGACCCAGGCCGGCCGCGGTGGACGCGGCCCCTCCTCGCTGGTCGATGGCGGGTTCCAGCGGCTGCAGGCCGGCCGCTCCGTGCTGATCGTGGATTGCGGCGTTCCTCCGCCCGCCGGCGTGGACCGCAACGCGCATGCCGGCACGCTGTCGATGGAACTGTCGATCGGACGCGAGCGGCTGGTCGTCAATTGCGGCGCCTTTCCCGCCGGCCCGCCCGAGTGGCGGGACGCGACCCGCGCGACCGCCGCCCACTCCACCCTCACCGTCAACGACGTCAACAGCAGCGAACTCAAGCCCGACGGCCTCGGTCGCCGCCCCGAGGAGGTGAAGGTGCAGCGCCAGGAGGCGAACGGCGCGCACTGGCTGGAAGCCCATCACGACGGCTGGCGGCGCCTGTTCGGCGCGGTGCACCTGCGCCGCCTCTACGTCGCCGAGAGCGGGGAAGACATCCGCGGCGAGGACGTGATCGAGGCGGAGACGCCGCAACCCTTCACGCTGCGCTTCCACCTGCACCCCGACGTCACCGCCAGCCTGCAGCAGGACAAGGAGGCGGTGCTGCTGCGCCTGCGCTCCGGCGCCGGCTGGCGGCTGCGGGCGGACGGCGCGCAGATGTCGCTGGAAGAGAGCATCTATCTGGGCGGCCCCGAACCACGCCGCACCGAACAGGTGGTGCTGACCGGCACGCAGGACGGTCCCCAGCATGTCAAGTGGGCGATCAGCAAGGTCGGCTGACCTCGAGCGCCGCCTCCCCTTCCGCGAGTAAGGTCGAAATGGGCGGCGACCGGGGTGGACGCATCGTCGACGAAGTTCCCCCTCCCCCCTCGCGGGGGAGGGTCGGGGTGGGGGGGCGGCCGGGGTGAACGCACGAACGTGCCCGCCCACGCGCCCCTCCCTCCCCCTGCCCCCCTCCCGCGAGGGGAGGGGGACTCTGGCGGCGGCATGAAGATCATCGAGATCACCAACGTCGACTTCTCGCTGCGGCATTTCCTGCTGCCGCTGATGCGCGCCATGCGGGCGCGCGGCCACGAGGTGATCGGTGCCTGCGCCGAAGGCCCGCTGCTCGCGGCCGCCCGCGCCGAGGGGTTCCGCATCGTGGGCCTGCCGCTGGAGCGCCGGGTGTCGCTGCGCGCGCATTGGCGGGCGTTCCGCGCGATGGTGCGGCTGTTCCGCGCGGAACGGCCGGACATGGTGCACGCCCATATGCCGATCAGCGGCTTCCTGGCGCGCCTGGCGGCCTGGTGGGTGGGCGTCCCGTATGTCGCCTACACGGGCCACGGGTTCTGGTTCAACTTCCCCGGCTCCCGCCCGCGCCAGGCCGTGGGCCTGCTGATGGAGCTGATCGCCGGCCGCGTCACCCGCACCTTCCTCACGGTCAGCGAGGCCGAGGCGCGCGACGCCCGCCGCCTGTGGATCCATCGCGGCGCCGTCGCCGTCCGCAACGGCCGCGACCCGGCCCGCTTCCATCCCGATCCGGACGCGCGCCGACGCATCCGCGCCGAACTCGGGGTCCCGCCGGATCGCGTGGTGATCCTCGCCGTCTCCCGACTGGTCTGGCACAAGGGCTATCCCGAACTCGCGGCGGCCATGCCGCACGTGCCCGACGCCGCTCTCTGGGTGGTGGGTGAGCGGCTCGACTCCGATCGCGGCCCCGACATGGCGGCGCTGCTGCGCGCCGCCGGCCTCGGCGACCGCCTGAAGCTGCTCGGCTACCGGGAGGACGTGCCAGCGCTGATGGCGGCGGCCGACGTCTTCACCCTGCCCAGTCGGTTCGAGGGCCTGCCGATGTCGGTGATCGAGGCGATGCTGACCGGCCTGCCGGTGGTCGCCACCGACGTGCGCGGACCCGCGGAGCAGGTCGTGCCGGAGGTGACCGGCCTCCTGGTGCCGCCGAACGACGCGGCCGCGCTGGCCACGGCGCTGCGGCGGCTCGCCGCCGACCCGGCGCTGCGCGCCCGCATGGGGGAGGCAGGGCGGCGCCGTGCGCTCGACTGCTATGACGAAGCCAAGGTGTTGGCACGAACGCTGGACCTGCTGGGGCTCTAGGTCTAAGCCGCGCCGCATCGCCACCTGGGTGCTGCCATGACCGACATCGTTCCCATCCGCCGCGCGCTGATCTCCGTCTCCGACAAGGGCGGACTGTTGCCGCTGGCGCAGGCGCTGGTCGCGCATGGCGCGGAGATCCTGTCCACCGGCGGGTCGGCGCGCGCCCTGCGCGAGGCCGGCATCCCGGTGGTCGAGGTGTCGGACCACACCGGCTTCCCCGAAATCCTGGACGGCCGCGTGAAGACCCTGGTGCCGCAGATCCATGGCGGCATCCTCGGCCGCCGCGACCTTCCCGCGCATGTCGCGCAGATGGAGCGTCATGCGATCGCGCCGATCGATCTGGTCGCGGTGAACCTCTACCCGTTCGAGGCGACCGTCGCGAAGGGTGCGCCCGCCGAGGATTGCATCGAGAACATCGATATCGGCGGCCCCGCGCTGATCCGCGCCGCGGCCAAGAACCATGACTTCGTGACGATCCTGACCGATCCCGCGCAGTACGAGACGGCCCTGGCCGAGATCCAGGCGCATGGCGGCACCACGCTCGCGCTGCGCCGGCGGCTGGCCGGTGAGGCCTATGCCCGCACCGCGGCCTATGACAGCGCGATCGCGACCTGGTTCGCCGACCAGCGGCAGGAGACGTTCCCGCAGCGCCTCTCGGTCGCCGGCACGCTGCGCCAGACCCTGCGCTACGGCGAGAACCCGCACCAGGCCGCCGGCTTCTACGTCACCGGGGACCGCAAGGGCGTCGCGACGGCGACCCAGGTGCAGGGCAAGGAACTGTCCTACAACAACCTCAACGACACCGACGCCGCCTTCGAGTGCGTCGCCGAGTTCGAGGCGCCGACCGTCGCCATCATCAAGCACGCCAACCCCTGCGGCGTCGCCTCCGCCGCGACGCTGGCCGAGGCCTGGGACCTCGCGCTGCGCTGCGACCCGGTCTCCGCCTTCGGCGGCATCATCGCGGTGAACCGCACCCTGGACGGTGCCACCGCCGAGAAGATCGCGGCGATCTTCTCCGAGGTGATCATCGCCCCCGATGCCGACGACGCGGCGAAGGCGGCGCTGTCGCGCAAGAAGAACCTGCGCCTGCTGCTGACCGGCGGCCTGCCCGACCCGGCCGCCCCCGGGCTGACCTTCCGCAGCGTGTCCGGCGGCTTCCTGGCACAGACCCGCGATGCCGGGCGGATCGCCGCGTCCGACCTGAAATGCGTGACGAAGCGCGCCCCCACGGAGGCGGAGCTGGCCGACCTGCTGTTCGCCTTCCGCGTCTGCAAGCACGTGAAGTCGAACGCGATCATCTACGCGAAGGGCGGTGCGACGGTCGGCATCGGCGCCGGCCAGATGAGCCGGGTCGACAGCGCCCGCATCGCCGCCTGGAAGAGCGAGGAGGCCGCCAAGGCCGCCGGCCTGCCGGGTCGGCTGGCGGAGGGCAGCGTCGTCGCCTCCGACGCGTTCTTCCCCTTCGCGGATGGCCTGCAGGCGGCGGTGGCGGCCGGTGCCACGGCGGTGATCCAGCCGGGCGGCTCGATGCGCGACGCCGAGGTGATCGCCGCCGCGGACGAAGCAGGCATCGCCATGGTGTTCACGGGGATGCGCCACTTCCGGCACTGATCGCCGGCCGCCTCGCCGCAGTGGAGGCGGTGCCGCGAAAAGATCGACGCGCGCCCACTGGCGGCCAGCGACCCGATCAGCGCGCCAGGCTGAGCAGCAGGTCCTCGAGCTTGCGGGACTGCGTCATGGCGTCGAAGTCGGCACGAACGCGCCGTCGCCCCGCCGCCCCCATGGCATGTCGGCGGGCCGGATCGGCGCACAGGGTGGCGATCGCGGCCGCCAGAGCCGCCGGGTCGGCCTGCGGCACGAGCAGGCCGGTCTCCCCGTCCACCACCGCCTCCACGATGCCGGCATGGCGGGTGCCGATCACCGGGACGCCCTCGCTCATGGCTTCGATCGCCACGGTCGGCAGGCCCTCGGAATCGCCGCTGGCCGCGGTCACGCTGGGCACGCAGAGGGCGAGCGCCCCGCGCATCCAGCGCCGCACCGCCCGATTGTCCTGCCAGCCCAGGAAGCGGACCCGGTCGGACGCCTGGGCACGCAGGGTGGCCTCCTCGGGCCCTTCCCCGATCACCATGAGGGCGGGCGCCGCCTCTCCCAACCGCGCAAGCGCCGCAAGCAGGTCCCCCAGCCCCTTCTTGGGCACGAGCCGTCCGACGAACAGGAGGTAGGGCGGATCGGACGAGGCGGCGTCGGACGGCCGGTCGGCAGACGCCGGATGCGCGCCAGGCGGCCCCTCCGTCGCGGGCGATGCCGGGTCCTCGGGCGGCAAATCCACGCCGTTGCGCAGCACGACCAGCTTCTCGGCCGGAAAGCCGCGCGCGAGCAGCGTGTCGCGGATGAAGTCCGAGACGCAGACGAAGGCTGCCGCCTCCCGCTGCAGCGCGGGCAGGCGGCGCTGATATAGCGTCGGGATCAGCCGGCGGCGGTAATGCGTCTGCTTGGTCGCATCCCCGCCATGGAAGGTGACCACCAGCGGCACGCCCAACGCGCGAGCGATCGGCAGCGCGAGTGCTCCGCCGCGGCCGAATTGGGCATGCACGATCCGCGGGTTCAGGCCGCGCAGGCGCTCCAGGCCCGGCACCCGGCCGCACAGCTTGAACAGCGCCCGCGCCACGGGCCCGCCCAGGATCACGGGCTGGACGCCGAGAGCCTCCAGACCACGATCGGTCCGGGTGCCGACCCAGACCGGCGCGAGCCGTGTGAACCCCAGATACTGGCGCCGCATGAACTGCGCCTCCGAGGGCGGCACGATGCGGTCGCGATAGACCAGGACGGTGGGCGGCGCGCTCATGCCATCTGCATGCCGGGGCGACGCGACCGGGGCAAGCGGGCGGGAGGCGGCGAGCGGGGCGCCGAGCGGGCGGTGTGTGTCTAGCCAGAGCCCGATCGCAGCCCGTAACCTTGCCGGATGATTGAACTTTCCCCTGCCCCGGCCAGCCTGCCGCCTGGCCGGCGGGTCTACGCGATCGGCGACGTGCATGGCTGCGCCGACCAGCTCGCCGCCCTGCATGCCACGATCGCCGCCGATCTCACCGCGCGCCCGATCGCCGATCCGCTGCTGCTGCATATCGGCGACTACGTCGACCGCGGTCCCGACACGCAGGGGGTCATCGCGCGGTTGGTCGGCGGGCCGCCAATTCCCGGCGTGCCCACCGTCAACCTCCTCGGCAACCACGAGAACACGATGATGGAGGCGCTGGCCGGGGAACGCGCCGCCGCCACCGACTGGCTGTTCGCCGGTGGCCGCCCGACGCTGGAGAGCTACGGCGTCGATCCCGACTCACCCCGTGAGGGCTGGCGCGCCGCCATCCCCGACACCCATCTCACCTTCCTCCACGGGCTCGGCCTCATGCACCGGGAGGGCGGCTACGCCTTCGTGCATGCCGGGATCAGGCCGGGCGTGCCGCTCGATGGCCAGGCGCGCGACGACATGCTGCGCATGCGCCAGCCCTTCCTCTATTCCGAGGCGGATTTCGGCGCCGTCGTCGTGCATGGCCACACGCCGGTGAAGCAGCCGGTGATCCGCCACAATCGCATCGCCATCGACACCGGCGCGGTGTTCGGCGGCCAATTGACCTGCCTGGTGCTGGAGGCCGACACGCTGGGCTTCCTCACCGCCGATCCGGTGCACGAACCGGTGTCGATCGCCCATCGCTGATCTCGGAGAGCCCCGATGCGCCTCACCCCGGACGCTGCCGGCGTCTACGTCATCGCCCCCACCCCGTTCCGCGAGGACGGGGCGCTCGCGCTCGACGACATTCCCCGCATGGTGGACTTCTTCCTGGCGCGCGAGGTCCAGGGCCTGACCGTTCTCGGCATGATGGGCGAGGCGTCCAAGCTGACCGAGGCGGAGGCGCTGCAGGTCGCCCACGCGGTGCTGGAGGCGGTGAACGGGCAGGTGCCGGTGGTGTTCGGCGTTCCATCCTCGGGTTTTGCCGCCATGCAGGCGCTGGCCGCCGCGGTCATGGACGCGGGCGCCGCCGGCGTGATGGTCGCGCCGCCCGGAACGCTGCGCGGCGATGCGGCGGTCCTGCGCCATTACGCGGCCGTGGCGGAGCTGCTGGGGGACACGCCCTTCGTGCTGCAGGACTATCCGCAAGGCACCGGCGTGACCATGGCGCCCGAGGTGATCCGCCGGATCATCGATACCCTGCCGTCCTGCGCGATGCTGAAGCATGAGGACTGGCCGGGGCTCGACAAGCTGTCCTGGCTGCGCGCCGCCGAGGCCGAGGGAATGCGGCGGGTGCCGATCCTCACCGGCAATGGCGGGCTGTTCCTGCCGGACGAGCTGCGCCGCGGCGCCGATGGCGCGATGACCGGCTTTGCCTTCCCCGAGATGATGCGGGACGTGATCCGCGCCCACCAGGCCGGCGATGTGGAGCGCGCGGCGGATGTGTTCGACGCCTACCTGCCGCTGGTGCGCTACGAGCAGCAGCCCGGCCTGGGGCTCGCGGTGCGCAAGCACGTGCTGACCGAGCGGGGGGCGTTGAGCTGCGCGGCGCAACGCCGGCCTGGTGCGCGGCTGACCCGGGACGATCTCGCCGATATCGCGTTCCTGCTCGCGCGGCTGCAGCGGCGACTTGCCGCGCTGGGGTAAGGCGCGCCCCGGCGGTCATGGCGGGACTGCGCGCTGAGCCCTGCCGGGCACTGGGCAGACGACGCCCTGCCGGGCGCTGGGCGAGAGCCCCTGCACGCTACGACTTGCCGAGGACCGGTAACGCTCCCAACGCCGTCCCGCTGTTGCGCAGCATCAGCACGCGACGCGCGACCCGGACGCTGATCACCGCCTCGGGCGACAAGCCGAAGCGGCGCAGGTCGCAGCTGAACCCGTGATTGCCGTTGCCGATGCCGAGCCGCTGGAGGTCCTCGCGCGGGGAGTCGGCGACGAACTGGTCGAGCATGATCCCGTCCGCCCAGAGCTCCAGCGCGACGGGCGCCACGCGCCCGTCCTCGGCGCACCAGCCCCGCAGCTCCTGGCCGAACATGCCGTCGATCGCCCCGGCATAGGTGCGGCGCGCGCGGTCCAGGTACTCCTCGCGGTTTGGCTGCACCCGCCGGAACAGGCGGTTGCGGGTGGCCTGGTCGACGGTGAGGCCGCAGAACGACAGCAGGTGGTCGATCGTCAAATGCGGGAAGCTCAGCGCCTTCTCGTAGCTGAGCAGCAGCACCGGCACGCCAGAGCATTCCACGAAGCGGGCCAGGGCGAAGGCGGCGTTGGTCGCCGCCACCAGCGCCTGCATCTCGGCGAAATGCTCCGACAGCGCATTGCGCACGGCGACTGCCACCGGGTCGCGATAGATCACGACCAGGCGCGGGTTGCGGAACAGCCCGACCTCCTCGGCGCGGAGGAAGGCGTGCAGGTTGGGGATCTTGAATCCCCAGACGGGCCGCGCGGCATCGCGTGCCGCGATCAGGTGCTTCAGGGCCGAAAGGTCGCGGGACTGCAGGAGCTGGAGCATGGTCGCGTCCTCGTCCACGACCTCGTGCAGCACCTCGCCCATGAACACGCCGGCATCCTTCAGGATGCCCGCGACCATGCTGGTGCCGGAGCGTGCGATGCCGGTGACGATCAGGGTGCGCGGCGCGGTCCGATCTGGATCCGCGGCCTCTCCCTGGCGAGCGATGATGCCCGTGTTCAGCATGTCGATGTGGTTCACGGCGGTCCCGACCTTGCCCTACGGACGTATGTTCCGGAGGTACAATCGGGCGAAACTGGTTAACAGCCGGTCAACGGATTGCCGAAAGCGCGCAGCCGGATGTCGTCGCCGGAGCGGTCAGGTTTCGGCGCCGGGCGCGGGCACCCGCGCGGCGGTCAGCACGTCGACCGCGGCGACGCCGGCGCGGCGCAGCGCCTCGGCGCAGGCCTCGGCCGTGGCCCCCGAGGTCATCACGTCGTCCACCAGCAGCACCCGCTTGTGCGCCAGGGACCCGAGATGGCGGGGGGCGACCGCGAAGGCATCGGCCAGCGCGGCGCGGCGGGCGGCGGGTGACAGGTCGCCGAGCGGTTGAGTGGCGCGGGTCCGGCGCAGCGCGTCCAGGAGCGCGGGCCGATGGCTCCACTGCGCCAGCGCCGTGGCGAGCAGCGCGGCCTGGTTGTATCGGCGGCGGAACAGCCGCCACCGGTGCAGCGGCACCGGGACCAGCAGGTCCGCGCGGTCGAGCAGCGCCGCGCCCGCCCGCGCCATCCGGGGTGCGAGGAACGTCGCCAGTTCGGTCCGGTCGGCGTATTTCAGCGGCAGCACGAGGCGACGGCCGGCGGCGTCGTAGCGGAACGCGGCGCGGGCGGTGTCGTACTCCGGCGGGTTTGCGCGGCAGGCCCCGCAGACCCGGTTCGGGCCGCTGCCGAACGGCACGCCGCAGCGCAGGCACAGCGGCGCGGCGATGAAGCCGGTGTCCCGGAAGCAGTCGGCGCAGAGCATGCCCTGGCGCAGCACCGGGGCCTCGCAGGCGAGGCAGCGTGGGGGCAACAGGAGATCGAGGGCCGCCTGGCCGCCCCGCCTCAGGACGGCCGCGACCCGGCGCGGGGCGCCGTCAGGCCGCGTGCGACTCTCCCACGCCGAACTGCACGGTCCCGTCGCGGACGATCTCGTGCACCAGGTCGATCTCCCAGGAGAGATAGGCGTGCATCGCCTCCTCGATCCCGTCGTTGCGGTCGTAGGGGCGGAGATAGAAGTCGATGCAGTCCTCGTCGGCCGGGGTGGTGCGGTCCTTGACCAGGGGGCGGCCGAAGGCATGCCACGCCTCCGTCCCACCCTCGAGCACTCGCACTTCGGCCTTGGTGAGCCCCTGCAGCTCCGGCACCGCGAGCCGCGCGAGCACGCCGTCGGGCGAGGTCACCACCACGTGGCGCGCGGCGGTCAGCGGCGTGGCCAGCGCCTCAAGCCGTGAACGGACGCCCCATAGCGCGCCGGGGATGTGTCCGTCGCGGAAGTCGATGCTGCGCGCGAGGTCGACGATCACGGTGCCGGCGCCGCTGTCGAGCAGGGCCACCAGGCCGGGCACGTCGATCATGGCCACCTGCGCCGCGAGTTCCGGCACCGGCACGGGGGCCGTTCCGCCGGTGCGGATCGCCTCCAGCCCGCCGTCCACCACGAACACGTCGCGATGCCCCATCTGCCGCAGCCAGGCCGCGCTCATGCGGGCCCGCACGCCGGTGTCGTCGACCAGCACGATGCGTGCATTCCGCACGCCGATCCACCCATCCGTCGCCTGCACGAGCTGCCCGCCCGGCGCGTTGCGGCTGCCCGGCCGGTGGCCGGCGCGGAACTCGGTGGGATCACGCACGTCGAGCACGTAGAGCGTGCGGTCCGGATCCTCCTCGAACCGGTCGAGGTCGAGCGGACCGATCACGCCGACGCCCGACTGTTCGGCGAAGGCCTGCGCCCGCTGCAGCGCCTGCGCCGCGGTCTTCGGCGTGCCGGGCGTGAAGCGCTCCGTGCGGCCCCGCTCACAGCGCAGGCCGGCGAGTTCCCAGCCCATCGTGCCATTGCGCAGCGCGACGACCTTGTTGGGGATGCCGGCGCGACGCAGGCTCTCCGCGCCCATGATGGAGCGGGTGCGGCCGGCGCAGTTCACCACCACCAGCGTCTTCGGGTCGGGCGCGATGTCGCCGATGCGGTAGGCGAGCTCGCCCCCCGGCACGCTGATCCCGGTCGGGATCGACATGCGGGTGAATTCCTCCTGCGTGCGGCTGTCCAGCACCACCATGTCGCGCCCGCTGTCGATCCATGCCTTCAGTTCGGGGGCATCCACGCTCTCGGTGCCGTAGTGGTGCTCCACCCACTCGCCGAACGCCTTCGAGGGTACGTTCACACCGGTGAACAGAACGTAACCGGCCTCCGCCCAGGCCTTGGTGCCGCCCCGTAGCACGGAGACGTCGGTGTAGCCGACGCTCTCGAGCCATTCCGCCAGCCGCTCCGCGAGCCCGCGCCCGTCATCGACGCAGCAGACCCGCACCCCGGGGCGTGGCAGCAGGGCACGGGCGCGGATTTCCCGGCGCGCGAGGCCACAGGGAACCGCCCAGAACAAGTGGCCGGTGCCGAACTCGCCATCCTCGCGGGCGTCGAGCAATGCGAGTTCGGCGCCGTCGCCGATCCAGCCGCGCAGGGTGGGGGCGTCGATGAGCTGCATGCATGCCTCGTCTGGATTGTGCGGTCGGGGAATGGCCGGCAACCCTAGGCGTGGCGACGCGGGATGGCAAAGCGGAGCCGGCGAAGTGACAGGACGCCGTTCGGGGAATGCCAGAGCGAAGCTGGGAAGATGGCCGCGCGGTGCCGCTCGCGCACGGACGGGTCCGGTGCGCGGGCCGACCTCGGCTTGCGCCCGCTTCGGCGGCAGCGCACATGGCGGCCATGGACTCCATGCTCGTCTTCGACCGCGCGGCGGTGCGGCGCCATCGCGACCGCGCGGCCGCACAGGTGCACCGGGTGGCCGACCTGCTGCAGGACGCGGCCGAACGCCTGCTCGACCGGCTCGACGACACGACGCGGCCGTTCACCCGCGCGCTCGACGTCGGCGGTCGCGGCGTGGTGGCGCCGCTGCTGCGCGCCCGCGGCATCGACACCGTGAGCTGCGACCTCTCCCCGGCCATGGCGGCGCGCAACCCGGCCCCCGCCGTCGCGGCCGACGAGGAGGTCCTGCCCTTCGCACCGGCGAGTTTCGACCTGGTGGTCGCCAGCCTGTCGCTGCACTGGGTCAACGACCTGCCCGGCGCGCTGATCCAGCTCCGCCACGCGCTGAAGCCGGAAGGACTGCTGCTCGCCAGCCTCCCTGCGCTCGGCACGCTGGGAGAGCTGCGGGCGGCGCTGACCGAGACGGAGGCGGAGCTGACCGGCGGCGCCTCCCCGCGCGTCTCGCCGTTTCCGGAACTGCGCGACTGCGCGCACCTGCTGCAACGCGCCGGGTTCCACCTGCCCGTCGCGGACCAGGAGGAACTCGAGCTGCTGTATGCCGACCCGTTTGCGCTGCTGGCGGATCTGCGGGCGGCGGGGGAGAGCAATGCCGTGCGCCTGCGCGCCCAGGCGACGCCGCCGCGTGCGCTGTTCCCCGCCGCGCTGGCCGCCTTGCCGCAGAAGCAGGGACGGTTCCCGGCGACACTGCGCATCGCCGTCATGACGGGCTGGGCGCCCGCCTGATCCCCGCGCGGGGTCGCATGCGCACGGCCGCATCGCCAGCGCGGCGGCGTGACGCGGCACCGGGGAGGCGGACGCATCGCCCCTCCGCCGACCGGCGTAGCACTTGGTTAATCCTTGCCGAGTACCGATCGGGCCATGCGCCTGTGGGACCACCTCGCCACGCTCGAGGCCGCCTGGTTGATCGGCGCGGTCGCGCTGGGCCTCGTGCTGGTCCCGGCAGCGCTGCGCGTGCTGACGGCGGACGGTCGCGTGGGTGGCTGGCACCGCGCCGGCCGCATCGGCCTCGCGGGCGGGCTGCTCGCCCTGGCGAACTGGGGCTGCTTCGAGCTGTCGCTGGCCGGCTTCTTCCCGGACCTGAACGATCCGGGTCCAGCGGCGGAGTCCGAGGTCTCGCTGATCCTGGGGGTCGCGGGCGGCCTCGGCGTCGCGACGATCCTCGCGCTGATCGAGCGCACGACCCGCAACCAGGTGCTGGCGGCCTCGCTGCTGTCCGCAATCGGGTCCTGCACGCTGTTCGTGACGATCAGCGATCTCACCTCGCCGATGCGGCTGGCCTACGACCTGCGCGGCGTGCTGGTCGCCATGGTGCTGGCCGCGGCGCTGTTCGGGTTCGGCCTGCGCGGGGGCGCGGCCGGGCGGGGGTGGCGGCGGGCCGCCTGGCTCGCCCTGGCAGGGCTCGCCTTGCCGGTGCTCGACATCGTCTCGATGGCCTCGATCCTGCCGCTTGCGCAGTGGGAGGTCGCGCCGGTGCCGGATACGCTGGCCAGCCAGCCGCTCGCGGTGGTGTTCGGGTCGGAGGCGCTGGTCGTGCTCGCCCTCACTGGCCTCGGCCTGGTGGTCGACCGCCAGGCGGCCGCGCGCGCCCAGCGTGAGAACGAGCGGCTGCGCCAGTTGTGCGAGAGCACGTTCGAGGGCCTCGTCGTGCATTGCGGCGGCGTCGTGGTGGATGCCAACGCCGCGTTCTGCGGCCTCATGGGCCGGCCGCTCTCGGCCCTGCTGAACTGCCGGCTCGACAGGATGCTGACCGGCGGCCCCACGGCCGATGGCGAGTCCACGCAGCCTTGCATGCTGCAGACCGCGGCTGGGCCGGTGCCCGTGGAGACCCTGTCGCGACCGATCGGCTATGGCGCGTCGGGCAGGCAGGTCCTGGCCGTGCGCGACATGCGTGAGCGGCTGGCCGCGGAAGCGGCCGTGCGTGACCGCGCGCGCGTGCAGGACCTCGAACGCGAGGCTGAGCAGGCGCGGGCACGGGGGGACTCGGCCGAGCAGGCGAGCCGCGCCAAGTCTGCGTTCCTGGCCATGATGAGCCATGAGATCCGCACGCCGATGAACGCGGTGATCGGCCTCGCCTCGACCCTGCTCGACGAGAACCTGAACGACGACCAGCGCGAGATGGTGCGGGCGATCCGGGAATCGAGCGATGGGCTGCTGCGGCTGCTCAACGACATCCTGGATTTCTCCAAGCTGGACGCCGGCCGGATGACGCTGGAATCGGCGCCGTTCTCTCCGGCGACGCTGACACAGGGGGCGTTGAGCGTCTTTGCGCCACGGGCGGCGGAGAAGGGCGTGACGATGACGGCCACCGTAGATCCCGCGATCCCGCCCTGGCTCGCCGGCGATGCCGGCCGGATACGCCAGGTGCTGCACAACCTCGTCTCCAACGCGGTGAAGTTCACCGAGGCGGGGTTCGTCACGGTCAGCGCCGAGTGCCAGGCGATCGGCGCCGGGGAGGCGGTGGTGCGCTGGACCGTGTCCGACACCGGGATCGGCATCGCGCCCGACCAGATGTGCTGCCTGTTCGATCCGTTCGTGCAGGCCGACAATTCGATCACCCGGCGATTTGGCGGCTCCGGCCTCGGGCTCGCGATCAGCCGGCAGTTGGTGGAACGGATGGACGGACGGATCACCGCCGAGTCCCGGTCCGGCCATGGCGCCAGTTTCAACTTCTGGCTGCGGCTGCCGATCGCCGAACCGGCGGTCGCATCCTCGCCGATCCTGCCGCATGTGCATGCCGCAGAACGTCTCGCGGCCCTCGTTGCACCGCTGGGGCGTCCGGTCCGCGTGCTGCTGGCGGAGGACGACGCCACCAACCGGTTCGTCTTCGCGCGCATGCTCAAGGGCCTCCCGATCGCCCTGACGATCACCGAGAACGGCCGCCAGGCCTTGGACCTGGCCAATCAGGAAACGTTCGACCTGATCTGCATGGACATGCGGATGCCGGAGATGGACGGGCTGGAGGCGACGCGGCGAATCCGCGGCGAAGCCGGGCCGTCGCGGGACGCGCCGATCCTGGCGATGACCGCCAACGCGTTCCCCGAGGATGTGGACGCCTGCCTGCAGGCGGGCATGACCGGCTTCATCGCCAAGCCGGTCGGCCGTCACCGCCTGCTCGATGCGCTGACGGACGCGCTGTTCCCCCCGGCGGTTGCCAAATCCGATGCGCCGCCGCATGAGGAGGCCGCGATGACGTCTGCCTTGTGAAGGTCCTGCCTTGCGCCCGACGAACCTGCTCCGCGCGGCGATGCTGGCCGCGCCCGTGTGCCTCGCCGCCTGTGCCGCGCCCCCGCCACCGGCGCCTGCCCCGAAACCGGCCGCTCCGGCCGACCTGGTGGACGGGGAGTATCGCGGCACCTCCACCCGCTTCCAGGCGGACAGCCGAAGCTGCCCGCGACCCGGCCTGGTCACGCTGATCATCTGGGACAACAAGTTCCAGTACCACTGGAATCGCGAGATCTGGCTGGATGCCGTGGTGGGACCGGACGACCTGGTCACCGGCCAGGGACCGGGCATCTCGATGCAGGGGCGCCGCACCGGCAATCGCATCGAGGGCGACGTCACGGACGGAACCTGCGGCTTCCACTTCACGGTGACCAAGCGCGGCTCCTGATCAGCCACATCGCGTGACGACTCGGACCGTGGCCGCTCGGCCGGCCGCGCTCGCGCAACCGCGACGGTAAGAAGACGTTTCCAGGGACGGCGCGCCTGGGCGCCTCACCCTTGGAGGTCGCATGCGATGCATTCTCTTGCCCGTGTTTTCCGTCGCCGTCCTGCTGGCGGGCTTGTCCGGTGCCGCCGAGGCCAAGGGTTGCCTGAAGGGCGCCGCGGTCGGCGGGGTCGCCGGCCACATGGCCGGGCATGGGGTGCTGGGTGCCGCGGCCGGTTGCGCGGTCGGCCACCATGAGGCGGCGAAGCACGATCGGCAGCAGGCGCAGACCCAGGGCAACCCGTCATCGACCACGACCCACTGATCCGAGCGTGAAGGTCAGCCCCGCGACGCGGGGCTGACCTTCATCAACGCGCTGGGCGAGCGGGGCCGGCGGCCCTAGTGTGCGCCGCCATGCGCTACATCTCCACTCGCGGGCAGGCACCCGCGCGCGACTTTGCCGGGGTCCTGCTCGCCGGGCTCGCCGAGGATGGCGGGCTGTATGTGCCGGAGTCCTGGCCGGTGCTGTCGCCCGCCGACTGGCGCGCGCTGCGTGGGCTGCCGTATCCCCGGCTGGCCGCACGCATCCTGCAGCGCTTCGTCAGCGACTCGATCCCGTTCGACGTGCTGACCGGGATCTGCACCGATGCCTATCGCGATTTCGGGCATCCGGCGGTCGTGCCGCTGGTGCAGCTCGACACCGGGCTGTTCGTGCAGGAGCTGTTCCACGGCCCGACCCTCGCCTTCAAGGACATGGCGATGCAGGTGCTGGGGCGCCTGTTCGCCCACGTCCTGCAGGCCGAGGACAAGCGGGTCACGATCGTGGGCGCGACCTCGGGCGATACCGGCTCCGCGGCCCTGGAGGCCTGTGCCGGCCGCGACCGCATCGACATCGTGATCCTGCATCCGCATGAGCGCACCAGCCTGGTGCAGCGGCGGCAGATGACCACGGTCAACGCTCCGAACGTCGCCAACATTGCGATCCAGGGCACGTTCGACGATTGCCAGGATCTGGTGAAGGCGATGTTCGCCGATGCGCCGTTCCGGCAGGAAATGCGGCTGTCTGCGGTGAACTCGATCAACTGGGCGCGCATCGCGGCCCAGATCCCGTACTACGTCGCCGCGGCGCTCGCGCTGGGTGCGCCAGACCGGGAGACGGCGTTCGCCGTCCCCACCGGGAATTTCGGCAACGTCCTGGCCGCGTGGGCGGCGCGGCGCATGGGGTTGCCGATCGCGCGGCTGATCGTCGGCTCCAACCGCAACGACATCCTGACCCGCTTCCTCGACTCGAACGACATGTCGGTCTCGACGGTGCTGCCCAGCCTGGCGCCGAGCATGGACATCCAGGTGAGCTCGAATTTCGAGCGGGCGCTGTTCGAACTGCTGGATCGCGATCCGGTCGCCACCTCGGCGAGCATGCGGGGCTTCCGGGAGACCGGCCGCATGAGCGTCCCGGATGCGGTGTGGCGGCGGGCGCGGACGGTGTTCCATGGGTTCCGGCTGGACGACGAGGGCATCGAGGCGGAGATCCGCCGGGTGCACGCCGCCACCGGCTACCTGGCCGATCCGCATACCGCAGTAGGCATCGCGGCCGCTCGGGCCCGCGCCCCGCAGCAGGCGGTGACCACGGTGGCGATGGGCACGGCGCATCCGGCGAAGTTCCCCGAGGCGATGGAGCGAGCGACCGGCCTGCATCCGGCCTTGCCGCCGCGGCTCGCCGACCTGTTCACGCGCGAGGAGCGGTTCACCGTCCTGCCGAACGACCTGACCGCGGTGCAGGGTGCCGTCCGCGCACTGGCGGCGCGCAACTGGCATTAGACGCCTGGCCGGCTCAACAGCTTGTTTGATCGCGCGAACACGCCCCGGCGCTCATGCGCCAGGGCGCGACCGGCGCCGCGTTTCCGGCGGTGCCGTCACTCACGCTATCAGACATCCGAATGACGCGTTGCCGGCCGCGGAAGCGTGCCGATGAGTGGAGGCAAACCGGGCCGCGCTCTGGCCCGCCGACGTCGCGAGGAAGGAGCATCGGGTGCCGCGTATCAAGATGGCCCTGCTGGGCAACTGCCAGGTTCAGACCTATCGGGCCCTGCTGCCGGCCATGGTGGACGCGCCGCTCGACTTGGTGGTGCTCGACGTCTCGGAAGCCGCCAGCCGCGATCCCACGGTGCAGCGCGCCTTCCTGGCGGATGCGGCCACCTGCGACATCATCGTGGCGCAGCGGACCAATTTCGACCTGATCAACGATGAGCAGTTGCGCGCGACCCTGCCGGGACGCCTGCTGACGATCGGCAATTTCTACTTCCGCGGCCTGCAGCCCGACAGTTGCTACGTGGGTGACTTCGAGCACCGGTTCGACCGGCCGTCCTCGGTGCACAGCGTGGTGATCCTGGACGCGTTCCATCGCGGCTTCGACATCCAGCAGGCGATGGCGCGCTTCACGCAGGAAACCTTCGCGGAGATGGGGCTGTTCGACGCGTGGCAATCCAGCCTGGACGAGATGGCGGCGCGGGAAGCCGATGGCGCGGTGGACGTGCCATGCCTGGCGCTGATGCGGGACGCCTGCCGGCAGGCGCCCGCCTTCCTGACCATGAACCACCCCAGCATCGCGCTGCTGGCGGCCTATCTCGAGCAGGTGCTCGAGGCGGCGGAGATCCCCTACAAGGCGGTGAATCCGGCCTTCCTGGCGGATCCGCTCGCCATGCATGACCGCTGGCCGGTGCAGGACGTGGTGGCCGTCTATTTCGACCTCCCCTACCGCACCGCCCAGGTCTGGACGATCAACGCGCTGGGCCGCCGCTTCCTCGATCTGGAGGAACGCGTCGCCGCGTTCTACGGGGCCTATGCCGAGGCCGATCCCGCCACCCTGATGGTGCATTCCCCGCGCGACCTCCGCACGGCCTTGCTCGAGCGGCCGGCCTACGCCTACCTGGCGGAAGGCGGCCGCCCGCCGAAGGGACCGAATGGCGAGCCGAGTGTCCCGCCCCCTGGGCGCGTCGCCGCGCCGGCCCGCCCGCTTGCGCCGCTGGTGCGGTCGGTGGTGGCCGAGGAGCTCGTTCCGATCCGGCAGGCGCTCGACGAGGTGCGGGCCTACATGCACAAGGTCCACTCCTACCTGGAAGTGGCGGATCCGAAGATCGAGCGGCTGTCGGCCGCGCTGACCGAGGCGGAGGCGGAACGCGCGCGCAAGGCGGCCGAACCCGGCCCGCGCGGCCGCTTGTTCGGGCGCGCGCGCTGATCGGTCGGGCGGACTTGCCGGACGGCCGGAATCCGGCTTGGCTGCCGCCGTGACCATTGGAAGCGTGCGATGCAGCAGCCCCCCGTCGCCATCGTCTTCGACACGTTCGGCAGCGTCGTCGACTGGCGCAGCAGCCTGATCACCGAACTCACCGAATTCGGCGCCAAGCGCGGCATCCGCGCCGACTGGGCCGCCCTGGTCGATGCGTGGCGCGGGGCCTACCAGCCCTCCATGCAGCGGGTGCGGGTGGGAGAGGTGCCATGGCAGACCCTGGACCAACTGCACCGCACCTCGCTCGATCGGCTGGTGGCGGAGTTCGGTATCGAGGGCCTGACCGAGGCCGATCGTGCGCACATCAACCGCGGCTGGCACCGGCTGACCCCGTGGCCGGATTCGGTCGCCGGCCTGACCCGCCTGAAGCGCCGCTTCATCATCGGGCCGCTGTCGAACGGCAACGTCTCGCTGCTGTTGAACATGGCGAAGCACGCGGGCATTCCGTGGGACATGATCTTCGGGTCCGACCTGTTCGGACACTTCAAGCCTGACCCGGAAACCTATCTGGGCGTGGCCAAGCTGCTGGGCCTGGAGCCTGGCCAGGTGATGATGGCCGCCGCGCACAACAACGACCTGGTGGCCGCGCGCAAATGCGGGCTGATGACGGCGTTCTGGCCGCGCCCTACCGAATACGGGCCGCACCAGGTGCGCGACTACGCCGCGGAGCACGACTTCGACATCGTGGCCAAGGACATCGAGGACCTGGCGACACAGCTCGGCGTCTGACCGCGGCCGGCCGCGCCGGATTGCCAGGACGGCGCGGCGGACTTGCCGGCGGCCGGCAGCAACGCGATGCTTCCCTTGATTCGATTTGGGGGAACACCGATGCCATCCGACCTGCAGCAGATCGAAGCCGCCCTGCAGACGTATTTCGACGGTCTCTATGAAGGCGACACCGGCAAGCTCGGTGCCGTCTTCCACGAGGTCGCGCACCTGTTCTCGATCACCGACGGCAAGCTCAACGACCTGCCGCGCGCGGCCTGGTTCGACGCGGTCCGCAATCGCAAATCCGCACAGTCGCAGGATCTGCCGCGCCGCGACTGGATCGTCTCGATCGACCAGTCCGGCCCGACAACGGCGATCGCCAAGGTGCAGTGCCAGATCCCGCCCCGGTACTTCACCGACTACCTGACCTTCGTGAAGCTGGCCGAGGGTTGGAAGATCGTCTCCAAGACCTTCCACACCGACACGCACTGACCTCTCCGCGGGGTCACGACGACCCGGTCACGCAGACCGGCGCCTGGGGCACCGAACCGAACACGGTCGGGCCGAGAAGAGCGGGGGGGAACGACGAGACATGACGACCTACGACTATGTCATCGCCGGGGGCGGGTCCGCGGGATCCGTCCTCGCGAACCGGCTGTCCGCGCATAGCGGCAACCAGGTGCTGCTGCTGGAGGCCGGGCAGGACACGCCGCACGGGAAGGTGCCGGCGGCGATCCTGGATTCCTATCCCGGCACGGCGTACCTGAACCCGGCCTACACGTGGAACCAGCTCAAGGTCACCACGGAGGTGATCCCGCACAACGACCCCGGCGCGCCCCCGCCGCCGCGCCGCACCTACGAGCAGGCGCGCGTCCTGGGCGGCGGATCGTCGATCAACGGGCAGCTCGCCAATCGCGGCGCACCGAGCGACTACGACGAATGGGCGGCGCGTGGCGCGACCGGGTGGAACTGGGACGCGGTGCTGCCCTACTTCAAGAAGGTAGAGCGCGACATGGACTTCGACGGTCCGTGGCACGGGCGCGACGGGCGCATCCCGGTGCGCCGCATCTTCCCGGACCTGTGGCCCGAACACGCCAAGGCGGTCGGCCGCGCCTTCGAGGCGGCGGGCTGGAAGTTCATCCAGGACCAGAACGCGGAATGGGAGGACGGGTATTTCCCGATCACCATCTCCAACGCGTATGAGCGGCGGGTCTCGGCGGCGATCGGCTATCTCGACCCCGGCACGCGACTGCGGCCGAACCTGACGATCTCCACCGGCACGCAGGTCGCGGAGCTGCTGTTCGAGGGGCATCGCTGCGTCGGCGTGAAGGCCTTGGTGAATGGGCAGATGCAGGAGTTCCGCGGGCGGGAGGTGATCCTGTCCTGCGGCGCCATCCACTCTCCGGCGCATCTGCTGCGGGCGGGGATCGGGCCGGCCGGGCATTTGCGAGACATGGGCATCGACGTGCGCGTGGCGCTGCCGGGCGTCGGCCAGCGGCTGCAGGACCACCCCGCGGTGGCCGTTGCGGCGTTCCTCAAGCCGCATGCGCGCATCATCCACGACTACACGCGGCGGCACATCTACACGGCGCTGCGCTACTCCTCGGACCTGCCCGGCATCCCGGCCGGCGACATGTTCACCGTGGTGACCAACAAGAGCTCCTGGCACGCGGTGGGCGAGCAGATCGGGTCGTTCATCGTCACCGTCTACAAGACCTACTCCGAGACCGGGTCGGTGGTGCTGACCTCGCCCGACTGGCGGGAGGAGCCGAAGGTCGACTTCAACCTGCTGTCCGACCAGCGCGACCTCGAGCGCATGATGGACGGGGTGCGGCGGTTCGGCGCGATGTACCTCACGCCGATCATGCAGGAGGTCACGAGCGACCCGTTCCCCGCGAGCTACAGCGACAAGGTCCGGCAGGTCGGGCTGGTGAGCAAGAAGAACAAGTGGCTCACCGACGCGATGGCGAAGCTGCTGGATGGGCCGGAGGCGCTGCGGTCCTACCTGATCCGCACGCTGGTGATGGAGGGGACCACGCTGCAGGACGTGCTGACCGACGACGAGAAGCTGGAGGCGTTCGTGCGCAAGGCGGCGGTCGGGGTGTGGCATGCCTCCTGCACCTGCCGGATGGGCGCGGACGACGACCCCATGGCGGTCACCGACCCCGCCGGGCGGGTGCGCGGGGTGGAGGGGCTGCGGGTGGTGGATGCCTCGATCTTCCCGGTGGTGCCCTGTGCCAACACCAACTTCCCGGTGCTGATGACGGCCGAGAAGATGGCTGACGCGATTCTGACCGGCGCCTGAGGATCACGGCGGCTGGGCGGGCGTTCCGGGCGGGAAGGAGGACCCGCCATGGACGACATTCGCCCGAAGGACTTGCCGGACGGCCCGCCCGCCTCGGAAGGGCAGGCGCCGCCCCGCAAGGAGCAGCCACGCACGGTCGGCCCCGAAAGCGAGGACCGCGGGGGGCCGGAAGCATCCGAGGATGGGCTGCCCGAACCGCTCGATCCGGCGGTGAAGGGCTGAGCCCGACGTTTGGGGGTTTGCAAGCCGGGAAGGGCTTGCTATAGCGCGCCCCCTCGGTGGCCCTGGTCCAGGCGGATGCCTGGGCGCGTTGGGGGCGCATAGCTCAGTTGGTAGAGCAGCTGACTCTTAATCAGCGGGTCCAAGGTTCGAGTCCTTGTGCGCCCACCACCGACCCCTCCCTTTCCGAATGAGCCCTCGGGTCTGCCAGCGCGGCGAGAGGTGAGTTCGCCGCGCCTCACGATGCCCCGAGCGAAAGTGAACGTCCGGCATTCTGACGCACGAGGGCCCGACAACCACCGAACCGGCACGTCACGCCGAACGTCACATGATCTCGGCATCGCGAGACCTCACTGTTTCTCGCCCAAAACCCAGATTTGCGGCTTTTTCCACCTGTAACCATCGGGCTTTGTACCAGCACCGTGCTGGCTCACGGCCTTCTGCTTATTTCATGCTCGTCCACGATCCTACCTCCTGCAGATCGCAGTGGTGAGGTTGCATCAGCGTGACGACAAGCTCGGATCAGCAACAACCCTCCGCGTCCGACGGGGCGGACACCGGCATCCCAGCGCAAGGCGCGATGGACCATGGCGGGCTGGAGCCGCTCGGCCGTCCCGGGCTGCGTCACTGGCAGCAAGCCACGATCTCCGATCCGTCGCTGACGGAGCGCGGCAGCGTCTTCTTCGCCGCGGTCGAGATGACCCGCATGCCGATGATCCTCGCCGATCCGCGCCAGCCCGATTGCCCGATCGCCTTCGCCAACAATGCGTTTTTCGACCTCACCGGCTACGAGGAACGCGAGGTGCTCGGCCGCAATTGCCGCTTCCTGCAAGGCGCCGGCACCGATCCCGAGTCGGTGCGGCTGCTGCGCGAGGCGATCGCGGACCAGCGACCGATCGCGCTCGAGATCCTCAACTACCGGCGCGACGGCACGCCCTTCTGGAACGCGATCTTCATGGGGCCGGTGTTCGACCGCGACGGCGAGCTGCTCTACTTCTTCGCCAGCCAGCTCGATGTCACCAAGCGGCGGGAAAGCGAGCAGTCGCTGCGCCAGGCCCAGAAGATGGAGGCAATCGGCCAGCTCACCGCCGGGCTGGCACACGACTTCAACAACCTCCTGCAGGTTCTGAACAGCAGCCTGGAGCGCATGCAGCTCAAGCGTCAGGACGGGGAGGCGTTCCAGCGGCATCACGCCTCCGCGGTGGCCGCGGCGACGCGGGCCGCCAAGCTCACGCACCAACTGCTCGCCTTCGCGCGCCGCATGCGCCTCGAGCCCAAGAGCGTGGACCTGAGCCACCTCGTCTACTCCTTCGCCGAACTGCTGGAGACGTCGGTGGGGCAGAAGGCCGACCTGCATCTCAACCTGCAGCGCCGCCTGCCGCTGATCCGGGTGGATCCGAACTACCTCGAGATGGCGCTGCTCAACGTGGTGGTGAACGCGCGGGACGCGTCCCCGAACGGCGGGGAGATCACGGTCGCCACCAAGGCGGTGCACCTCGACGCGGCGGTCGCGCCCCATCTCAAGCCCGGCGACTACGTGATGCTGTCGGTCTCGGACCAGGGATCGGGCATGCCGCCACACATCCGAGCCCGGGCGACCGAACCGTTCTTCACGACCAAGGAGCCGGGGCAAGGCACCGGGTTGGGGCTCGCCATGGCCGACGGGTTCGCCCAGCAATCGGGCGGACGGCTCGAGATCGACAGCGAGCCCGGCAAGGGCACGACGATCCGCCTGCTGTTTCCGGCGCTGTCCCCCAACATGGCGGAGCCCGGCATCGGCGACCCGCCTATCGGCTACCAGACGCGGCCGATCGAGCCCGCGGGCAGCAGCCCCATGATCCTGGTCGTCGATGACAGCCGGGAGATCGCCGACATCGCGCGGGAAGCCCTGGCCGAGACCGGCTACCGTGTCGCGGTCGCCCATAGCGGGGAGGATGCGCTGGAGGCCGTGGCGCAGGCACGGTCGAGCGGCCAGTCGTTCGACCTGGTCTTCTCCGACGTGCTGATGCCCGGCGGCATGAACGGCCTCGTGCTGGCGGAGGCGTTGCGCGCGCGCGAACCCGCCCTGCCGGTCATCCTGACCACCGGCTACAACGACGAAATGGCCCTGGACGCCCCGCAAGGCGGCTTCGAGGTGCTGGGCAAACCGTGGAAACGGAGCGAGCTGATCGACCGCGTCCAGGCGGCCCTGCGGCGCGGCGCCCGCACCGGCCCCGGACGCATCCAGTCGGATTTCGGCCACGCCCGCGAATAGGCGGCGATCCCCCCCGGCACGGGGGACGACAGCCTCCCCGCCGCCATGGACAGCTTCCGCCTGATCGGCGATCAAGGCCGCAAAATCAGGAGGACGTTCATGCCCACCATCGGACGGCGAGGGCTGCTCGCCGGATCGGGTGCGACCATGGCCGCGCTGTGCGCGCCGGCGCTCGCCGCCAGTGAAAGCGAGCGCGTGCTGCGCTTCATGCCGCAGGTCGATCTCGTCTCGCTCGATCCGCACTACAGCATGACCAACGTCACGCGAAACCACGCCGGGCTCGTGTTCGACCAGCTCTACGGCACGGATTCGAAGCAGCAGGCCCAGCCGCAGATGGTCGAAGGCCATGTGATGGAAGACGGCGGGCGGCGCTGGACGCTGACCCTGCGCGAGGGGCTGGTGTTCCACGACGGCGAGAAGGTGCGCGCGCGCGACTGCGTCGCCAGCCTGCGACGCTGGGGCCGCCGCGACGTGCTGGGGGTCGAGCTGCTGCGGATCAGCGACGAGATCGTCGCGACCGACGACCGGACGATCGTGTTCCGGTTCAAGCAGCCATTCCCGCGATTGCCGCAGGCGCTGGGCAAGCCAGGCGCCTACATGCCCGCGATGATGCCGGAGCGCCTGGCGGAGACCGATCCGTACAAGCAGATCCCGGAAGTGATCGGCAGCGGTCCGTTCCGCTACGTCGCCGCGGAGCGGCTGCAGGGCGTGCGCAACGTCTACGCGAAGTTCGACCGCTACGTGCCACGTCCGACCGGCACGCCCGACCGCGCCGCCGGCCCCAAGATCGTCCATTTCGAGCGCGTGGTCTGGACCACGATGCCCGACCAGGGCGTCGCCCTCGCGGCGTTGCAGACCGGCGAGCAGGATTGGTGGGAATACGCCGCGCAGGACCTGCTGCCGCTGATCCGCCGCGACCCGAAGCTTCGCGGGGAGGTGCTGGAGACCGAGGGCAACATGGCCTTCGTGCGCTTCAACCATCTGCAGCCGCCATTCGATCGGCCGGAGATGCGCCGGGTGATCCTGCGCGCCCTGGACCAGACCGCGTTCACGGCCGCCCTCGGCGGCGGCATTCCCGAACTGCAGCGGCCCGGAACCGGCTTCTACCCCATCGGCATGCCGGACGCGACGGAGGCCGGGCTCGCCAGCCTGCACCCACCCCTGAGCGAGGCGGCCGCCAAGGCGGCGCTGGTGGCGGCGGGCTACAAGGGCGAGAAGATCGTGCAGATCTCGCCAGGCGACTATCCCAACGTGAAGGCGGCCAACGAGGTGCTGGCCGACCTGCTGAAGCGGATCGGGATCAATCTCGACTACATCTCGATGGACTGGGCCTCGATGACGCAGCGCGTGATCAACAAGGGCCCGCCGGAGACCGCCGGCTTCCACATCCACGCGCTGAACGTGCCCTCGCTGTCGCTGGCATCGCCGCTGGTGAACTCCCGCCTGCGCGGGACCGGCTCCGAGGAATCCGGGTGGTACACCAGTGCCCGCTATGAGGAGCTGCGCAACGAATGGCTGGTGGCCTCCGATGCGGCGACGCAGGCGCGGCTGAACGCGGCGCTGCAGCAGGAGTGCCTGGCGACCGTGCCGCTGGTGCCGGCCGGCATCACGCTGCAGCCCGCGGCGTGGCGGGCCGATCTCGAGGGCGTGCTGGGCGGCGTGCCCAAGTTCTGGAACGTCCGCCGCCGCACGTGAGCAGGGCCGGCGCGCGACGGCACGCGTTGCCGGACGAACGAAGGGACGGGGTGCGCAGCCCCGGCCCGTATGACGCCCGCCGCGCGCTATGGCTTGTCGGCGAATTCCGGCTCCTCGAACACCTCGCGGGCGACCTTGAACGCCTCCCCCGCCGTGGGGACACCGCAATAGATGCAGATCTGCAGGAAGATCTCCTGGATCTCGGCCTTGGTGACGCCGTTGGTGAGGGCGCCGCGGACATGGATCCGCAGCTCGTTCGGCTTGCCCATCGCCGCCAGCGAGGCGAGGTTGACCACGCTGCGCATCCGCCGGTCCAGCCCGGGCCGGTCCCAGATCTCGCCCCAGCAGTAGCGGAGGGCGAGTTCCTGGAACGGCCGGTCGAACGGCGTCGCAGCCTCCAGCGCCGCGGCGGAACGCTCCGCCCCGATCACCTCGGCGCGGATCGCCTTGCCCCGTTCCAGCATGTCGTCGTGGCTCATCGCAGGCTCCCTGCTGCATCGGCGGCCAGGTCCGCCTGTGCCCGCACGGTGGACCGGATTTCCCGCCTGTTGAAGCAGGCGACCCGTCACTCAGCACTCGATGGCGTTCACCGCGAGCCCGCCTTCCGACGTCTCCTTGTACTTGGACAGCATGTCGCGGCCGGTGTCGCGCATGGTCAGGATCACCTGGTCCAGGCTGACGAAATGCGTTCCGTCGCCGTGCAGCGCCAGCCGCGCGGCATTGATCGCCTTCACCGAGGCGAGCGCGTTCCGCTCGATGCAGGGGATCTGCACGAGTCCGCCGATCGGGTCGCAGGTGAGGCCCAGATTGTGCTCGAGCCCGATCTCGGCCGCGTTCTCGACCTGCGCGTTGCTGCCACCCAGCGCCGCCGCCAGCCCGGCCGCGGCCATGGCGCAGGCGGACCCCACCTCCCCCTGGCACCCGACCTCCGCCCCGGAGATCGAGGCATTCCGCTTGATCAGCGATCCGATCGCCGCCGCGGTGAGGAAGAACGTCTCGATCCCCTCCGCCGAGGCGCCGGTCACGAAGCGCTGGTAGTACATCAGCACGGCCGGGATGATGCCCGCCGCGCCGTTGGTCGGCGCGGTGACCACCCGGCCGCCGGCGGCGTTCTCCTCGTTCACCGCCAGCGCGAACAGGTTCACCCAGTCCATTCCCTGCAGCACGTCCAGGCTGTTGCGCGCCGCGCCCTCCTGCAGGCGGGCGTGCAGGGCGGGGGCGCGGCGGCGCACCCGCAGGCCACCCGGCAATTCGCCCCCCTCGCGCAGGCCGCGGGCGATACAGGCCTGCATCACCGCCCACAGGCGCGCGATGCCGGCGGAGATCTCCGCCTCCGTCCGGCGGGTCCGCTCGTTGGCGCGCTGCAGCGCCGCGATGGTCAGTTCCGCCGCCGCGGCCCGCTCCAGCAGGGCGCGGGACGTCGCGAACGGATACGGTGCCGGATCCGGCGCCATCGCGGCCCCCGGCATGTCGTCCTCGGCCGCCGTGATCACGAACCCGCCGCCGACCGAGTAGAAGGTCTCCGCCACCGGTCCCGCCGCGGTTTCCGCGGTGAAGCGCAGCGCGTTCGGATGCTGCGGCAGCAAGGCGCGGGTGAAGCGGATGTCGGTGGCGGGATCGAATGCCGCCTCCCGCCCGTTCGGCAGCGCGACCCGGCGCCGCGCCGCGACCGCGGCGACCAGCGCCGGCACCGCGTCGGGATCGACGCCGTCCGGGGTCTCGCCCAGCAGGCCGAGGATGACCGCGATATCGGTGCCGTGCCCCTTCCCGGTCAGCGCGAGGGAGCCGAACAGTTCCACCCGGATCGCGGCGATGGCGCCCGTCGCGGGCAGGCTCGCGACGAAGCGGCCGGCCGCGATCATCGGCCCGACGGTATGGGAACTGGAGGGGCCGATCCCCACCCGGAACAGGTCGAACAGGCTGATCCAGCCCGGAGCACCGGTCGAAATAGGGTCTACCTCCTCCACGAGCGGCCCATCCTGCCGCAACTCGATCGCCTCGGCACGTACGACGCGCGGATTGGCCACCTGCCCCGGCTCAACCCTGTCCGGCAAAGACGACGGGTGACAGGCACGCGCCATTGACCCATGTGTGCGACCATTCCCGGTCGGAAGCCATGCCCGTGCTGCGAGAGTCGTTGACCACGAACGCGCCCGCCCCCTCCGCCGTCCAGGCCCCGCAGGGCTCGCCCCCCGACCCGACCGCCGCCGTTGCCGGCGCGAGCGCCCCGCGGCTCGCCACCGTGCCGCGCCGCCAGTTGCGGATCGTGTTGACCGGCGCGCTGCTCGCCATGGTGCTGGCGGCGCTCGACCAGAACATCGTCAACACCGCGCTGCCGCGCATGGCCGGCGACCTGGGCGGGCTTGCCCACCTCTCCTGGGTGGTCACCGCCTTCATGCTGACCTCCACCACGACCACCCCGCTCTACGGCAAGCTCTCCGACATCTACGGCCGGCGGCAGCTCTTCTTCGTCGCGATCCTGGTGTTCCTGGCCGGGTCGCTGCTGTGCGGCATCGCCCAGAACATGGGCCAGATCATCGCCTTCCGCGCGCTGCAGGGGCTGGGCGCGGGCGGCCTGCTCACCCTCGCCCAGGCGGCGATCGGCGACGTGGTCTCGCCCCGCGAGCGGCCGAAATACCAGGGCTGGTTCACCGGGACCTTCGCCCTGTCGTCGGTCGCCGGCCCGCTGCTGGGCGGCTTCATCACCTCCGCCCTGTCCTGGCGCTGGGTGTTCTACGTGAACATCCCGGTCGGCGCCGCCGCGCTCGTGATGATCGCGATCGGCCTGCGCAAGCGGCCCTCCGGCCAGGCCCGGCCGGTGGACTATCCCGGCGCCCTGCTGCTCACCGGCGCGACCACCGCGCTGCTCCTGCTGCTCGCCTGGGGCGGCACCGAGTTCGCCTGGCTCTCCTTGCCGACCGTGGGCCTGGTCGCCGCCGTGATCGTGCTGGCCGGCCTGTTCGCGCGGCAGGAGCTGCGCGCGCCCGAACCGCTGGTGCGGCTGCCGCTGTTCCGCAATCCGATCTTCGCCCGAGGGGTCAGCGTCAGCGGCATGATGGCCTTCGCCATGCTGGGCTCCACCGTGTTCCTGCCGCTGTATTTCCAGCTCGTGTTCGGGATGGACCCGGCGGTTGCCGGGCTCATGCTGCTGCCGCAGGTCTGCGGGATGGTGTTCTCCTCCATCCTGGGCGGCCGTGCCGTCACCCGGATCGGCCGCAACAAGCCGTTCCTGCTCGCCGGTCTCGGGCTGGAGGCGACGGCGCTGGCCAGCCTCGCCGTGTTCGCCTTCATCGCCGCCCCGCCGGCGATCTTCCTGATCTCCATGGGCGCGCTGGGCATCGGCATGGGGATGGGCATGCCCAACCTCACCACCACCGTGCAGAACGCCGTCGCCCATCGCGAGCTCGGCGCCGCCACCGGCGCCATGAGCTTCGTCCGCTCGCTCGGCGGCGCGCTGGGCGTCGCAACCTCCGGCACGATCATGACCGCGCGGCTGGCCGCCGCCGCGAGCGGGTCCGACCTGCACCTGTCGGCGCTGGCCGAACACGGGGTCCAGGCGCTCGCGCAACTCACGCCGGCGCAGCAGGCGGGCATCAGCGCCGCCTACCGCACCGCCCTCACCGGCTGTTTCCTGCTCAGCGGGGTGGTCATGAGCGTCGCCTTCGTCCTGGTCCTCGGCCTGCAGGAGAAGATGTTGCGAAGCGACATCGACGACACCCCCGCGCGATGAGGTGGCGCCGGACCGTGCAAGGCGCTTGCCGCGGCGGGTCCCGCGTCCTAACTGAACCCGCCATGAGCAACGCACCCGAAAAGAACTCCGACGCCCCGGCGGAACCGACCGGGGCCGAGGCCACCGATCAGACCCCGCTCTCCCCCGACGAGGTGATGCAGGCCGCGACCGACCGCATCGCGGCGCTGGAGGCAGAACTCGCCGAGATGAAGGAGCGCTGGATGCGCGCGGAGGCCGAGAACGCCAACGTCCGCGCGCGCGCCAAGCGCGACGTCGACGAGACGCGGCAATACGCCGTCCAGAAATTCGCGTCCGACATCGTCGAGGCGGCGGAGAACCTCAAGCGCGGCATGGATGCCCTGCCCGCCCCGGCGCCCGGCCAGCCCGAGATCCTGGCCAAGGTCCGCGAAGGCCTGGAGAGCATGGAGCGCAGCTTCATCAGCGTGCTGGAACGGCACGGGATCCGCAAGGAAGACCCGGTCGGCCAGACATTCGATCCGAACCTGCACCAGGCCATGGCCGAACAGGAGAGCGAGGCGCACAAGCCCGGCACCGTGATGCAGGCCTGGACCGCGGCCTGGACCCTCAACGGACGGCTGCTGCGCCCGGCCATGGTCGTGGTGGCAAAGGCCCCCGCGGGCGAGATCGGCGGGCCACGCGGCACTGTGAACACCACTGCATGAAACAGTGCCGGAATGGCACGAAAAAACCCTGTCGTGCCCTTGCTTCCGGCCACCCCGCCTCACTACATCCCCACCAACCCATAGGGATATCGGTGGTGCTTCGGGCTGCCGATTTCCGCTGAAAGGAGCCACTCATGAGTAAAGTCATCGGCATCGATCTCGGGACCACGAACTCCTGCGTCGCCATTCTGGAAGGCAAGGACGTCCGGGTCATCGAGAACAGCGAGGGCGCGCGTACCACGCCCAGCATGGTTGCCTTTACCGATGGCGGGGAGCGTCTGGTCGGCCAGTCGGCCAAGCGCCAGGCGGTCACCAACCCGTCCAACACCCTGTATGCGATCAAGCGTCTGATCGGCCGCCGCTACGACGATCCGATGGTGACCAAGGACAAGGGCCTGGTCCCGTATGCGATCACCCGCGGCGACAACGGCGACGCCTGGGTCGAGGTGAAGGGCGAGAAGTATTCTCCCAGCCAGATCAGCGCCTTCATCCTCGGCAAGATGAAGGAGACGGCCGAGGCCTATCTGGGTGAGCCGGTCAGCCAGGCCGTGATCACCGTCCCGGCCTACTTCAACGACAGCCAGCGCCAGGCGACCAAGGATGCCGGTCGGATCGCCGGGCTCGAGGTGCTGCGCATCATCAACGAGCCGACCGCGGCCGCTCTTGCCTATGGCATGGACAAGAAGGCCAGCGGCACGATCGTGGTCTACGACCTGGGTGGCGGCACGTTCGACATCTCGGTGCTCGAGATCGGTGACGGCGTGTTCGAGGTGAAGTCGACCAACGGCGACACCTTCCTGGGTGGTGAGGACTTCGACAGCCGCGTCATCGACTACCTGGCCGAGGAGTTCCGCAAGGAGCAGGGCATCGACCTGCGCAAGGACAAGCTCGCGCTGCAGCGGCTGAAGGAAGCCGCCGAGAAAGCGAAGATCGAGCTGTCCTCCTCCAAGGAGACCGAGGTCAACCTGCCCTTCATCACCGCCGACGCCTCCGGGCCGAAGCACCTGGTGATGAAGCTGTCGCGGGCGAAGCTCGAGAGCCTGGTCGACGACCTGATCCAGAAGACGCTGGAGCCTTGCCGCGCCGCGCTGAAGGATGCCGGCGTGACGGCGGGCGAGATCTCCGAGGTGATCCTGGTCGGCGGCATGACCCGCATGCCGAAGGTCATCGACACGGTGAAGCAGTTCTTCGGCAAGGAACCGGCCCGCAACGTCAACCCCGACGAGGTGGTGGCGATCGGCGCCGCGGTGCAGGGCGGCGTGCTGAAGGGCGACGTCAAGGACGTGCTGCTCCTCGACGTGACCCCGCTGTCGCTGGGCATCGAGACGCTGGGCGGCGTGTTCACCCGGCTGATCGACCGCAACACGACCATCCCGACCAAGAAGAGCCAGGTGTTCTCGACGGCGGACGACAACCAGCAGGCGGTGACCATCAAGGTCTACCAGGGCGAGCGCGAGATGGCCGCCGACAACAAGCTGCTGGGCAATTTCGACCTGACCGGCATCCCGCCGGCCCCGCGTGGCGTGCCGCAGATCGAGGTGACGTTCGACATCGACGCCAACGGCATCGTCTCGGTGCAGGCCAAGGACAAGGCGACCGGCAAGGAGCAGCAGATCCGCATCCAGGCCTCGGGTGGCCTGTCGGAGACCGACATCCAGCGCATGGTGAAGGAGGCGGAGGCGAACGCCGAGGCCGACAAGAAGCGGCGTGAGACGGTCGAGGCCCGCAACCACGCGGAAAGCCTGGTGCATCAGGTCGAGAAGAACCTGAAGGACCATGGCGACAAGCTGGGCGCCCAGGAGAAGGGCGAGGCCGAGGCGGCGATGGCCGCGGTGAAGTCGGCGCTGGAAGGCCAGGATCTCGACGCGATCAAGTCGTCCTCGGAACGGCTGAGCCAGGCGGCGATGAAGATCGGCGAGGCGATGTACAAGGCCGAGGCCGCGTCGCAGCAGCAGGCTGGTGGCGCGGGTCCGCAGGCCGGCGGCGGCGCCTCGGACGAGAAGGTGGTCGACGCCGAGTTCGAGGAAGTCGACGACAAGAAGAAGAAGTCCGCCTGATTTCGGGCAGATGAGTGAAGGTCGCGCCCGAGCTTCGAGGGAAGCCGGGCGCGATCTCGTTTCCGGTTGCGTTCCGCGCCACGGTCCTGGACCCTGGCGGTGGAGCCTGGCGCATCGGCGCCTTGCCATGAAGGGCTGAGATGGCCAAGCAGGACTACTACGCCACGCTGGGTGTGGCGCGCGAAGCAAGTGCCGAAGACCTCAAGCGAGCCTATCGCAAGCTCGCCATGCAGTACCACCCGGATCGCAACCCGGGGGACAAGCAGGCGGAAGCGAAGTTCAAGGAGGTCAGCGAGGCTTACGACGTCCTGAAGGACGAGCAGAAACGGGCCGCCTATGACCGGTTCGGCCATGCCGCGTTCGAGCAGGGCGGCGGCGGACCGGGCGGGTTCGAC
Organism: Rhodospirillales bacterium; assembly: GCA_017304945.1. GTDB lineage: Bacteria > Pseudomonadota > Alphaproteobacteria > Acetobacterales > Acetobacteraceae > Rhodopila. Next base: position 18,122 of record JAFKLG010000078.1, on the reverse strand, counting down.
TTCTCGGGCGCCGGCGGCCTGGGCGATATCTTCGACCAGATGTTCGGCGACTTCATGGGCGGCGGCCGACGCGGCGGATCAGGCCGCCCACGCAGCGGCGCCGATATTCGCCAGGCGGTCGAGATCGACCTCGCCGAGGCGTTCGCCGGCACCAAGGTCAATCTGCGTGTGCCCACGCGGGTCACCTGCGAGGCGTGTGGCGGCACCGGGTCCGAGGACAAGAGTCGCAGCGCCGACACCTGCGGCACCTGCCACGGCGCCGGCAAGGTCCGCGCGCAGCAGGGCTTCTTCCTGATCGAGCGGACCTGCCCCACCTGCGGTGGCTCCGGCCGTGTGGTGCGCAATCCGTGCCGGATCTGCCGCGGCGCCGGCACGGTGCAGCGGGAGCGCAGCCTGCAGGTCGCGGTGCCCGCGGGCGTCGAGGATGGCACGCGGATCCGCCTGGCCGGCGAGGGCGAGGCGGGCGGGCCGGGCGCCGCGAACGGCGACCTCTATGTCCATGTGGCGATCCGCCCGCACGAGTTCTTCCAGCGCGACGCCGCCAACATCCTGCTGCGGGTGCCGTTGCGCATGACCCAGGCGGCCCTGGGCGGCGAGGTCGAGGTGCCGGTGATCGACGGCAGCAAGGCCAAGGTGAAGATCCCGCCCGGCACGCAGACTGGCGATCAGTTCCGGCTGCGCGGCAAGGGCTTCTCCGTGCTGCGCAGCCCCGCGCGCGGCGACATGTTCATCCAGGTCGCCGTGGAGACGCCGCAGAACCTGACCGCCAAGCAGCGCGAGCTGCTGGAGTCGTTCGAGGCGGAGTCGCAGAAGCACGAGAAGGGCAGCCCCGACCACGAGGGCTTCTTCGCCAAGGTCGCCGCCTTCTTCGAAGGCCGGAGCTGACCCGTGACTGATCCCCCTCCCCTTGCGGGAGGGGGACTCTTCTACAGTGCGTGGGTCCAGCTCTGGATCAGCAGGCTCGACGCGCCCACCGCGATCCAGGTCACCAGCCCCAGCAGCAGCGGCTTCGTGCCGGCGCCGACGAAGGCGCTCCAGTAGCCCTGCAGCCCGACCGCGGCGAGCGCCACCACCAGCACCCAGCGGCCGAGCAACTGGATGTCGGGCGCGTAGCCGCCCAGCAGGCCGAGGCTGTTCAGCACCGCGGCCCCCAGGAACAGCAGGATGAACATCGGCACGGCGTTGTAGACGCGCTGCGCCAGCGACGTTTCGCTGCGGGTCGCCTCCGGGTCGAGCCAGGGCATGGCGAAGCCGAACCCGATCACCAGCGGGATGATCAGCGTCGTCCGGGTCAGCTTCACGATCGTCGCCATGATCCCGGCGTCGTGGCTGTAGGCGAAGCCGGCCGCCACCACCGCGGAGGTGTCGTTGACGGCGGTGCCGGCCCACAGGCCGAACCCGGTGTCGGACAGGCCGATCAGATGGCCGAGCGGCGGGAAGGCGAAGACGGCGATCATGTTGAAGAAGAAGATGACGGAGATGGCGTAGGCGATCTCCTCCGCCTTGGCGCGCAGCACCGGGGCGAGCGCCGCGATGGCGGAGCCGCCGCAGATCGTGGTGCCGATGCCGATCAGGCAGCGCATGCGCCAGTCCACCCCCATCGCGCGGCCCACGCCCAGGGCGCAGACCAGCCCGACCACGATGGTGACGATCAGCAGCGGCAGCGAGTCGAGGCCGGTCCGCAGGATGTCGCCGATATCGAGGCTGGCGCCCAGCAGGATGATGCCGCCCTTCAGCGCGAGCTTGCTGACCTCGGAGATGCGGAGGGATTTCAGCCGCAGCGGCTCGCGCAGCGTGTTGGTCACTACGACGCCGATGGCGATCGCGAACAGCGGCGCACCGACGAGCGGGGCGTAGGTGGAAGCCCATTCCGCCACCACCGCGATCAACAGGCACAGCAGCACGCCGCCGGCCAGCCGCATCTGGGCGGAGGGTTGTCGGGGTGCGGCGGCCGTGGACGCGACGTTCTGCGGTGTGGCCATGCAGCTCTCTCCCGACTTCCCCGCGACGGCTCGCGCCCCGCGACCGCGGCCGTCTGGCCGCCGATTGATCAGCAACCGTCACGACGGCCGCCCGGTTGGTCCGCGGCCGCGACGCCGCCGATGGTGCGGCGACAGTCGCAGAAAATCCCACGCCTCGCGAGGGCCACGGGAGGATTTTTCCGCCGCGTTGCATCCCTCGACGGTATGCCTGCCCTCCCGCCATCGCAGAGCGGCGCGGCCGTCGGCGGGCGGATCGAGCGCGTCCGGGACGGACGTGCGGCTCGATCGGGCCGAGCGCTCAGCGCGGCCAGGATGAGCGTGCGGCTCGCTCGGGCTTGGCGTGCTGCTCGATGGGAATGGCCGTGCTGCTCGACCGGAACGGAAGCCGCGTGTAGGCTCGCCGCCGCATCCGGGGAGGAACCGATGCTCACCCAGGCCCAAATCGCCGAATACAACGAGGTCGGCGCGATCGTCGTGCCAGACGTCCTGACGCCGGCCGAAGTGCAGGAGCTGCGCGCCGTCACCGACGGGTTCGTGGAGCGGGCCCGCGGGCTCTCGACCCACACGGACATCTACGACCTGGAAGACAGCCATACGCCGGAGACCCCGCGCGTGCGCCGGATCAAGGCCGCCCACCTGCACCACCCGGCCTATGCCGCGCTGACCGGGCACCCCGCCATCGTCACGGTGCTGCAGGCCCTTTGGGGGCCGCACATCCGGTTCGACACGGCGAAGCTGAACATGAAATGCGCGGGGTTCGGTGCGCCGGTCGAGTGGCACCAGGACTGGGCGTTCTACCCGCACACGAACGACGACCTCGCCGCCGTGGGCGTGATGTTCGACGACATGGAGATGGCGAACGGTCCGCTGATGATCGTGCCGAACAGCCATCGCGGACCGGTCTACGACCACCACGCGGATGGCGTGTTCTGCGGCGCGATGGATCCGGCCAACCGCGACGTGGACTACGCGTCTGCCATCCCGCTCACCGGCAAGGCCGGGTCGATCACGGTGCACCACGTGCGCGCGGTGCATGGATCAGCGCCCAACCTGTCCGATCGCGACCGCCGGCTGCTGCTGTTCCAGTTCCGCGCGGCGGATGCCTGGCCGCTGCTGGGCTTCCCGGCCGGGCTGGAGGCCTTCGACGCGCTGATGGTGGCCGGCGAGCCGCAGCCGCCGCGGCTCGCGCAGGTGCCGGTGCGCCTGCCGCTGCCGCCCGCGCAGCGGCAGGGATCGCTCTACGAGAACCAGAAGGGCATGAAGAACCGCTTCTTCGCGGCTCCCCGCATGGCGGAGGTGGTTCGGTGACCCGTCCGCCCGTCGAACCGATCTTCGACCGCACCCCGCACCCGTTCGGCGACGGGCCGGTCACCCCGCTGGTGTATGACGCCTCGCCCGCCACGCTGCGCCAGCGTTCGGTAAACTTCGCGGCCAAGCGCTATGCCGACATGCTGTTCGTCTCCGGCCTCGACCGCGCGACCGCCGACCGCCACCACCGCTGGCGGGCGGCGCTGGTCCCGGCCGGGCTGGATGCGCGGCCAGAGGGTATGGACCTCAGCGCGGAGCTGCGCGAGGCGGTGGCGGCGAACCGGCTGACGGTCCAGGCCGATCCCGCCGACAAGCGCGTGACGGTCTGCTGGAATGACCCGTCCTTCCCCGCCCCGGTCGTCGGCAGTGCGATCGCGCGCGCCGGCTACGGCGGCATCCTGCTGGGCGAACACGCCGTTCCCCGCTTCGATCCCAAGCCGCTGCACCGCCAGCTTGCCGGCGCCGGCCAGGCCTGGCCCCGGGGCGAGGACGTCGCGCAGCCGCCGCCGCCACCCCCTGGCCTCGCCGCCGCGCTCGATGCGTTCTTCGCCGGCAGTTCGGGGGCCTATGGCGTGCTGATCGCCCAACCCGACCGCGTCCTGGCGGAACGCTACAGCAGCTTCGGCGCCGCCGACCGCGCCACGCCCTCCTGGTCGATGACCAAGCCGATCACCTGCACGCTGATCGGCCGGCTTATTCATGACGGCTGGCTGGGATCGGTGCACGACCCCGCGCCGGCGCCGCTCTGGTCCGATCCGCGTGGCATCCACCGGCTGATCACGCTGGACCACCTGCTGCGGATGCGCTCCGGTCTCGGTTTTCCGGTGCAGCATCCGGACGGGCGCGTGAGCCTGGGGTTCGAGAACAGCGCGGTCTACCAGGACGGCATGGACGCGTTCGAGACGGCCCAGCGCTCCCTCGTCGCAACGCTGCCCGGCAGCGTATTCCGCTACATCAATGCCGGGGTGAACGTGCTGGGGGCGGTGATCCGCGACCAGATCGCCCGTCGCGGCCTGCCGTACCATGAGACGGTCTACGCCCTGCTCGCCGATCGGCTGGGCATGGCCTCCTACCAGCACTCGGCGGACATCGCCGGCAACTTCATCGCCTCCGGCGCCGGCTTCGCCACCTTGCGGGACTACGCCAAGCTCGGTGTCCTGTACCTGCAGGACGGAGTCTGGAACGGCGAGCGACTGCTGCCGGAGGGTTGGGCGGACTACGCGCTCACCGCCACCCATACCGGCACGAGCTACGCGGCCTGCTTCCGCACCAACGCGGACCGGCTGTTCCCGGACCTGCCGGAGGACACCGCCTGGGCCTCCGGCGCCTCCGACCAGCGGATCTTCATCCTGCGGCGCGCGCGGCTCGTGGTCGCGGTGGCCAACGAGACCGACCACAAGATGGACCTCGGCGCGCTGAACCGGCTGGTCGCCACGGCCATCGACACGCTGACATAACCAACAAGGGAATCGTCGCCATGACCGTCCGTAACGTCGCGCGCGAGAAACTGGAACAGGGCAAGCTGTCCCTCGGCGTCGGGGTGCGCATGACCCGCAGCGTCGAGATCGCCAAGGCCATGGCGGTCGCCGGCTTCGATTGGCTGTTCCTGGACATGGAGCACGGGGTCATGTCGCTGGAATCCTGCGCCCAGATCGCGACCGCCGCGCTGGACGCCGGCATCGCCCCACTCGCCCGCGTGCCGAACGGCGAATACGCGATCGCCACCCGCGCGCTCGACAACGGCGCCCTCGGCATCATCATGCCGCATGTCGATACGGCGGCCGAGGCGCGGGAAGTCGTGTCCAAGCTGAAATACCCCCCGATCGGCCATCGCTCGGTCGGCGGATGGGGCCCGCATTACGGGTTGCGCAGCAGTTCGGTGGGCGAGGGCGCGCGCATCCTGAACGAGGCGAACCTGACCGTGGTGATGCTGGAGACGCCGATCGCGATCGCCAACGCGGCCGAGATCGCGGCGGTGCCGGGGGTGGACGTGCTGCTGATCGGCTCGAACGACCTGTGCGCCGAGATGGGCATCCCCGGCGATTTCGGCAGCGACAAGCTGCGCGACTGCTACGCGACGATGATCGCGGCCTGCGAGAAAGCGGGGAAGTGGCCCGGCATGGCGGGCATCTACAACGAGAAGATCATGCCCCGGTACATCGAGATGGGGGCGCGCTTCATCCTGTCCGGGCAGGACGGCAACTTCCTGATGGCCGGCGCCGAGTCCCGCGCGAGCTTCCTGCATCGCACGCTGGACGGCCTGCCCGCGGACCGCGCCCAGCAGGAACAGGCCTCCGCCTACTGACGGCGCACGGCGCGCCGCACTCTGTGTCATGGCCGCCGCTGGGCGGCCATCCACGGCGTCGCGCCGCCGCCCCTACTCCCCCTGCAGCGGGCGCCCGTCCATCCCGTCCGCCGGCAGGCCGAGGTGCCGCAGGATCGTCGGCGCCGCGTCGATCACCGACGTCGCGTCCCGCCGCACCGCGCCGGGCTCGAAACCCGGCCCCTGGATCGTGAGCACGGGCGACTGCGCCCAGAGTCCGAGGCCGCCATGCTGGCCGAAGCCGAGGCGGTCCGCCTTCCCGACATGCGGCTTGGCGACCAGGCTCAGGCCGGGAATGCCATGCGCATTGGCTTCCTCCGACGACCGCATCGCGATCAGGAACGCCAGGCCATTCGCGGTCGAATGGCCGATCGCCGCCAACCCGTCCGGACCGATCACCTGGTCCACCCAGTCGGCCTGCCACAGCGCGGCCTCCAAGCGCGGCAGCAGGTCGGCGCGCGCCGGATCGAGATAGACCAGCGCCGCCGAACCGTTCGCGGCGACGGTGACCGCCTCCTCCGCCTCGGGCACCGCGGCCGCGAGCGCCGCCATCACGTCCACCACCCCATCCACCGTCTGGTGCCCGTGATCCGACCCGATCAGCAGCAGCACCTCGTCGCCCGTCGCACGCAGCCGCTCCACCGCGTCGATCACCAGCCCGACATGTGCATCCACCTGCCGCAACAGCGCGAGATGGGCCGGCGAGCCCAGCACCATCTCGTGCTGGGCGTGGTCGGGTTCGGCGGTCCAGAGCTGGGCCAGGGCGGGCTGCCGGCCGAACAGCACCTCGGTGATCAGCCGGTCCACCATGGCGGCGTCGCCGGCCAGGTCCGGCCGCAGCGAGTCGAGCCCATCCGCCAGAGCCGCCCCGCCCGGACCGAAGCTGCCGACCCGGTGATGCAGGAAGCCGAACCGATCCGGATCCTGGGTGTAGGTCGCGCCCGGCGACACATTCCCCATGATGACCGATCCGCCCTGCCCGGCCAGCCGTTCGGCCAGGGTCGGCACGTCCAGGCTGCGCCCCGTCACCCGCCGGCGATGATCGAGGAAACCCGGCTCCCCCGCATCGTGCAGCACCTGGCCGTGCGGCTCTTGGAGTACCATCGTGTTTGCCTGCAGCCCGTGCCGCGCCGGCAGGCAGCCGGTCGCGAAGCAGGCGGAAACGCAGCGGGTCACCGAGGGAAACACCGACCGATGCGCCTCGAACCAGCTCGCCCCGGCGCGGAAGCTCGCGAGATGCGGCATCAGCTCCGGCGTGACGAAGTCCCGCCGCAGCCCGTCCAGGATCAGCACCACGGCTCGTCGCATCGTCATCCTCCCGCTCCACCACCCGACCCGACCGCCTGATGCGGCCGATCAGCGGTCGAGGGGCAATACGGCGGTCCTGTGACGCGCCGATGCAAGTGCCGTGACGCTTGCATGACCGGGGCGGGCGCGACCCGGACGCTGGTTCGGATGCCCTCGGGGCGGTGCTACTCCGCGGGCACGACGGCCGGCACGCCGCCGCCGCTCGCGCGGGCGGACCCGGCGCAGAACAGGCTCAGCAGCAGGATGGTCGCCACCAGCACGAGCACGAGTTCCGGGTAGCCCCGGTCGATCAGGAACCCGAACGGCACCGGCGTGATCGCGCTGCCCAGCGGCAGCCCGGCGCTGACGAAGCCGAACACCTTGCCGATCTGGCCCGGTGGCGCCGCGTCCTTGACCATGATGTCGCGCGGCGTCCGGCTGGCGCCGAGCGCGAGGCCGGAGAAGAAGGTGAGGGCGGTGACGAGGAGGTCGGGCAGGGCCAGCCAGTTCACCACCAGGATCAGCAGGGCGGAGGCGATGGTCAGCCCGAACACCGCCGGCACGACCGCGCGCTTGAGGTTGTCCGCCACCCAGCCGCCCACCAGCACGCCCACGGTGGAGCCCGCCATGTAGGCGGTCAGCGCGAGCGAGGCCGCCTCCAGGCTCATGCCCTTCACCGCGTGCAGCACGGTGACGATCCAGGACTGCACCCCGCCGCCGGCCATCGCGCCCAGCATGAAGAACAGCAGGAACAGGATCATGGTACGGCTGGTCAGCAGGTCGCGCCCGCGCAGCGCCGCGCCGGCATGCTTGGGCTCGAGCCGGGTCTGGTCGTTCAGGATGCGACTCTGCAGCAGCAGCGAGATCACCACCGGGACGCCGAGGAGCCCCAGCAGCACCAGCGTCTCGCGCCAGCCGATCAAGACCATCAGCAGGGCGCTGACCGGCGGCCCCGCGGAGAAGCCCAGATTGCCGCTGAACGTATGCAGGGCGAAGGCGCGTCCCATGCGCTCCTTCTCGATGGAGCCGGACAGGATCGCGTAATCGGCCGGGTGGAACACCGAATTGCCGATCCCCGATGCGACCGCGAGCAACAGGATCTGCCAATACGCCGTCGCGAGCCCCATCGCGGCGACGGCGAGCGACATCAGCAGCGCCCCGCCGATCAGGAAGCGGCGGGCGCCGTGGCGGTCGACCAGGAAGCCGACCGGCGTCTGCAGCAGCGCGGTCGTGCCCGACATCAGGGCGACCACCAGGCCGAGTTCGGCGAAGCTCGCGTGGAACGCGTCCTGCCAGGTCAGGAACATCGGCGGCAGGCACAGCATGTAGAAATGCGAGAGGAAGTGCCCGTTGCCGATCAGGATGTTGACCCGGGTGGAACGGCTCAGGGCCATGCGGGCGTCCTTGAGATGACGGAAAAGCAATCTTGACGAGCCACGCGCCGCGCCGTCAACACGCGACGCCGGCGTGCCCGCTCAGGCGGGCCGCCATCGGGCGGCAGCAGCGCAAGCCACGGCCCGAACGAGCGTCCAGACACCAGCGCGGCGACGGCGCGGGTGGCGGGACGTGGCCGCCCGAGGGCGCCGCGAGGTTGCGGCATCGCGGGTCCGGCGGGGATCTCCTTGCATGGGGGGCGGGGCGCCGCTATACCCCCGCCCCTGTCTGCGAGTCCGGGCCTGGAATGGGCATGCCCGGCCGCGACCGCTTGCGTCTCGCCCTTCGGCGCCACGCAGGTCCTGTGAGAAGGAGACTCAAATGCCCAAGATGAAGACCAAGTCGTCGGTCAAGAAGCGGTTCAAGATCACCGCGACCGGCAAGGTGCTCGCCGGACCCGGCAAGAAGCGCCACAACCTCTCCGCCCGCAGCCAGAAGGCGAAGCGGACCAATCGCGGCAGCCAGACGCTGACCCATGCTGACGGGCTGACCGTCAAGCAGTGGGCGCCGTACGGTCTGGGCTGAGGAAGGGAGAGCACCATGGCACGCGTCAAGCGGGGCACGACCACCCACGCCCGCCACAAGAAGGTCCTGGAGCAGTCGAAGGGGTTCGTCGGCCGCTCCTCCACGAATTATCGCATCGCGCGCGAGCGGCTCGAGAAGTCGCTGCAATACGCGTATCGCGATCGCCGGGTGAAGAAGCGCGAGTTCCGCGGCCTGTGGATCCAGCGCATCAACGCCGCCGTGCGCGAGCACGGCCTGACCTACAGCCGGTTCATCGACGGTCTGAAGAAGGCCGGGATCGAGATGGATCGCAAGGTGCTGGCGGCGATCGCCTATGACGACGCGGAGTCGTTTGCGGCCATCGTCAAGAAGGTCCAGGCCGCCCTGGGCTGACGCGACAAGTCAGCCGCGACGAAGGAACCGGGGCCGCCTGACCAGGGCGGCCCTTTCCGTTTGCGCGGTTTTTCCGCTATGGCGCGCGCCGACAGGCGGCGGCGCGGGGCCGATCCAAGGGGCCATGACGCGGGACCGATGCGCAACGGCCCCGCCGAGGCCCCGCCCGAACGCCCCCTGGACGAGGCACCCGCCGAGGCGAGGAACATGACCGACGACCTGCAGGCCCTGAAGACCGAGACCGACGCGGCGCTGGCCGCCGCCACCGACCTCCGCGCCTGGGACGCCATTCGCGTCGCCGTGCTCGGGCGCAACGGCAAGCTCACCGCCCTGCTGCGCGACCTCGGCAAGACGCCGCCCGAGGAACGGCGGGAGCGTGGGGCCGCGCTGAACCGGCTGAAGGAGGCGCTGACCGAGGCGATCGACGCCCGCAAGGCCGAACTCGAGGACGCGGCGCTGGAGGCGCGGCTGGCCTCGGAACGCATCGACCCGACCCTGCCGCCGCGCCCGCGCGAGACCGGCCTGATCCACCCGATCGCCCGCACCATGGAAGAGATCGCCGCCATCTTCGGCGCCATGGGGTGCACCGTCTCCGACGGACCGGACGTGGAGAGCGACTGGCTCAACTTCGGCGCGCTGAACATCCCGCCACACCATCCGGCCCGTGCCGACCACGACACGTTCTACCTGCCGCCGCGCGACAACCAGGCGCCGCCCGTCCTGCGCACCCACACCTCCCCGGTGCAGATCCGCACCATGCTGACCCAGCCGCCGCCCATCCGCACCATCGTCATCGGCCGCACCTACCGCGCCGATCACGACGCCACGCATTCGCCGATGTTCCACCAATGCGAAGGCCTGGTGATCGATCGCGATATCACGCTGGGTCATCTCAAGGGCTGCCTGACCGACTTCCTGCGCGCCTTCTTCGGCATCGCCGACCTGCCCGTGCGGTTCCGCTCCTCCTACTTCCCGTTCACCGAACCCTCCATGGAGGTCGATATCGGCTGGGACCGGAAATCCGGGGAACTCGGGCGCGGCGCCGACTGGCTCGAGATCCTGGGCTCCGGCATGGTCCACCCGCGCGTGCTGGCCAATTGCGGCATCGACCCGCGGGAGTGGCAGGGCTTCGCCTTCGGCATGGGCGTCGAACGCGTGACCATGCTGAAGCACGGCATGGCCGACCTCCGCCCGTTCTACGAATCCGACATCCGCTGGCTGCGGCATTACGGGTTCAACCCGCTCGCGCCGACCATGCTGCACGAGGGCGTGTGATGAAGTTCTCCCTCTCCTGGCTCAAGACGCACCTCGTCACCGACGCCCCGGTCACCACCATCGCCGACACGCTGACCCGCATCGGCCTCGAACTCGAAGGCATCGAGGATCGCGGCGCCACGCTGGCCCCCTTCCGCATCGCCCATGTGGTGGAGGCCGTGCAGCACCCGAACGCCGACCGGCTGCGCGCCTGCAAGGTCGACACCGGGGACGGCATCGTCTCGGTCGTGTGCGGCGCGCCCAACGCACGCACCGGCATGAAGGCCGTGTTCGCGCCGCCCGGCAGCTTCATCCCCGGCACCGGCATCACGCTGAAAGTGGGCGAGATCCGTGGCGTGCAGAGCGCCGGCATGCTGCTCTCCGCGCGGGAAATGGGTCTCGGCGACGACCACGCGGGCATCGTCGACCTGCCGGAAGACGCACCCGTCGGCACGCCCTACGCGACCTGGGCCGGCCTCGACGACCCGGTGATCGAGATCGGCGTGACACCGAATCGCGGCGATTGCTTCTCGGTGCGCGGCGTCGCGCGCGACCTCGCCGCCGCCGGTATCGGCACGCTGACGCCGTTCCAGCCGATGCCGATCCCGCCCGCCTTCCAGGGCGGCCCGACCTGGCAGATCGAATTCCCCGAGGCGTGCCCCTGGATCCTCGGCCGCACCGTGCGCGGCGTGAAGAATTCGCCCAGCCCCAAATGGCTGCAGGAGCGCCTGGTCTCGATCGGCTTGCGGCCGATCAACGCGCTCGTCGACATCACCAACTTCTTCACCTTCGACCTCGGCCGCCCGTTGCACGTGTTCGACGTGGACAAGCTGACCGGCACGCGGCTGGTGCTGCGCCGCGGTGCCGGCGAGACGCTGCGCGCGCTGAACGGCAAGGACTACACCGTCTCCTCCGAGGATTGCGTGATCTGCGACGATGCCGGCGTGCAGTCGCTGGCCGGCGTGATCGGCGGCGAGGCGACCGGCTGCGATGAGGGCACCAGTTCGGTGTTCCTGGAATGCGCGCTGTTCGACCCGGTGCGGATCGCGTTGACCGGGCGGCGGCACCAGATCGTCTCCGACGCGCGGCAGCGCTTCGAGCGCGGGCTCGATCCGGCCTTGCTGCCGGACGCGGTGGAGGCGGCGACCGCGATGATCCTGGAGCTGTGCGGCGGCGAGCCCGGCCCCGTCACCGCGGCGGGCGCCGAACCGGCCTGGCAACGCACGGCGGCACTGCGCTTCTCCCGTCTCGCCGGCCTCGGCGGCGCCGACATCCCTGCCGAGGAGGCCGTGGACTCCCTCGAGCGTCTCGGCTTCACCATGCAGGCGCGCGATGCCGAGTCCGTCACGGTCGCGGTGCCGTCCTGGCGCAACGACGTCGCGGCGCCGCTCGCGCTCGACCAGTCGCCGACGCTCGATCCGGCGGTCGCCGCCAAGGCGGCCGAAGGCTGTGCCGCAATCGAGCCGGAATGCGACCTGATCGAGGAAGTGCTGCGCCTGCGCGGGCTCGATTCCGTGCCGCCCGTGTCGCTGCCGCGCGCCGCCCCGGTGCCGGGCGCCACGCTGACGCCGCGCCAGACCCGCGCCGCGCTGGCCCGCCGGACCCTGGCCGCCCAGGGCCTCGCCGAGTGCGTCACGTTCAGCTTCATGGCGCAGGCGGAGGCGGCGCTGTTCGGTCCCACGCCCGACCTGCTGCGGCTCAGCAACCCGATTGCGGCCGATCTCGACCAGTTGCGGCCCACCGCGGTGGCCAGCCTGGCCCTCGCCGCCAAGCGAAACGCCGCACGCGGCTACCCCGATGTCGGGCTGTTCGAGGTCGGGCCGGAGTTCTCGCTCGATGCACCGGATGGGCAGTGGCTGGTCGCCGCCGGGCTGCGCGCCGGGCAGACGCCGCGAAGCTGGCTGGCGCCCGCCCGGCCGGTCGATGCGATGGATGCGAAGGGCGATCTCTGGGCCGTCATGAGCGCGATCGGCGTGCCGCTGGACGCGCTCCAGGTCGTGGCCGAGGCCCCCGGCTTCTTCCACCCCGGCCGCTCCGGCCTCGTCCGCCAGGGTCCGCGCACCGTGCTCGGGGCGTTCGGAGAGCTGCATCCGCGGGTGCTGGCGGCGCTGGACATCCCAGGCCCGCTGGTCGCCTTCGTGCTGAACCTCGATGCGGTCGCCGATCCCAAGCGACGCAGGAAGGGACCGCCAGACCTGCCTGCGTTCCAGCCGCTGCGGCGCGATTTCGCCTTCCTGGTGGACAGCACCGTCGCCGCGGATGCCGTGGTCCGCGCCGCGCGCGGTGCCGAACGGACCTTGATCGCAGGGGTGTCGCTGTTCGACGTCTACAGCGGGGACCGGCTGCCCGAGGGCAAGACCTCGATCGGGATCGAGGTGGTGTTCCAGCCGCGGGAACGCACGCTGACGGATGCGGAGATCGAGGCGGCGGCACAGAAGGTGGTCGCCGCCGTGGCCAAGGCGACCGGCGCTACCTTGCGCTGATCGCACGCGCCGGCCGGACGGGCGCTGGCTGGATCGGGACACGGACCCAGCCGGCAGCATCCGCTGGCCGGCGCCGCCGGTTGCTTGCACCTGCAAGTCCCCCGCCGGATCAGGCCGCCTGACGGTCCCCGGCGCGCTGCGTATCCGATGTCGGGTGGATCTCTGCCAGGACGGCTTCCATGATCTTGCCGGTCGCGGGATCCGTACCGACGAACAGGGCCACACCATCGGCGGTGCTGCGCACGACGCGGGCGGACACGGCCCTCGGCGCACCCGGCAAGCTCACTTGCAGCTCCGCCCCCGGATCCACGGCGAGGTCCATGCGGACCAGCGCGCCGCCGATCGAGATGTTGACGATCGTTCCGCGCGTCCGCCGCCCGTCGGCGAGCGTCAGCTCCGCCGTGTGACCATTCCCGGACAGCCGCTCGAACTGGCGCCGCTCATCCTCGGTGCGCTTCATCTGCTCCAGGAAGCCGCGCACCTCCCGCTGCAGCGTCTCCGCGGTCCGCCCCACGCTTGCCGCAGCCTCGCGGACGACGGAGCTGCTGCTTTCCGTGCCCTCCGCGATCGACAGCACGCTGCGCATGGCGGCGGTCGCCTCGTTGGTGGCGCCGCTCACCGCATGGACGCGGCCGGTGATCTCGCGCGTCGCCCCCGCCTGCTGCTCGACGGCCGTTGCGATCGCGGCCGCCACCGTCTCGACGTCCTGGATCGCCGCGCCCACCTCGTGCACCGCCTGGATCGCGCCGTCGGTGGCGTTGCGAATGGCGGTGATCTGCGCGCCGATCTGTTCGGTCGCCCGCGCGGTCTGGCCCGCGAGCGCCTTCACCTCGCCGGCAACCACGGCGAAGCCCTTCCCGGCATCCCCGGCGCGCGCCGCCTCGATCGTGGCATTCAGCGCCAGCAGGTTGGTCTGGCTGGCAATCGTGCTGATCAGGTGCGCGACCTCCCCGATCCGGTCGGCGGCCTCGGCCAGCCCGCCCATGGTCGCGTTCGTGCTGTTCGACCGCTGCACCGCTTCTTGCACCGTCGTCGTCACACGGGCGATCTGGTTACTGATTTCGGAGATGCTGGCCGACATCTCCTCGGCGGCACTGGCGACGGAGCCGAGGTCCTGGGCGGAACCGGACGCCGCATTCACCGTCATCGAGGTCGCGTCGCGGGTCTTCCGCGCGTCGGCGCTCACCACCTCGGCGGTCTGCCGCATGGTCACCGCCGCCTCCTGCAGTTCGGACAGCACGTGCGACACCGTGCTGCCGAAATCCTTTGTGTGCTGGTCCATCGCCGCCTGGCGACGGTCCTTGCGCACCCGCTCCTCCTGCTGCGTCTGCTCGAGGGCCACGGCGCGCAGCATGTTGTCCTTGAACACCTGCACGGCCTGGGCCATGCGGCCGATCTCGTCCTTGCGTCCGATGCCCGGTACCTCGACGGTCGCATCCGAGTCGGCCAGGCGGATCATGGCGCCGGTCATCCCCGCCACGGGCCGCGCGATCGCGGTGCCGATCATCCAGGCGAACAGCACCCCGATCGCCAACCCCGCGATTCCCAGGATCGCGATCAGGGTGGTGCCGGCGGCAATCGTCTCCGTGATGTCCCGATCCGCCTCGGTCGCATCCGCGAGCGCGCTCTTTTCGATGAGGAGGATCGCCTCGGTGATGCGCTGGCCGTCCGCGGCCATGCTTCCATTCACCATGCGGTTGATTTCGCCGGTGGCGGCGAGCAGACGGTGGAAGGCCGTGCCGTAGGCCGATGCCGTCTTGCCGAGGCTGGCGAGGAAGTGTTCGATCGCCGGATCCCGCGTCGCCTCGGTGAGTTTCGCCAAGGATGCCTGCAGCCGCGCGAAGGAGGCGTCGGCCCGCGCGGTTTCCGCCTCCTGGTGGCGCCCCAGCGCGCGGTTGGCGTCCACCCGCAGCACCATCATCGCCTCGAAGCTCTGAAAGGCGAGCGCCTGCAACTCGGCATCCTGCGTTGCGGCAACCGCCGCCATCATCGTCTCGAATTCCTCGGTCAGGCTCGCGCCCGCCGGATCGAGTTCGGCATCGCGCACGCGACGTGCCGCGGCGAGCACCTCCTGCAGCCGGCCGAACTGCTGCGTGTAGTCGGCGATGGTCGCAGCGATCTCCCGCGCCTTCGCCAGACGGTCCGGATTCCGGATCGTCGCGATGGCCGCCGCTCCGGCCGCGGCGGCACGCGCCAACTGGGCATTGGCCTCCTCGGCCGCGGTGACGCCCCCGATCTCGGCGAAGCGGCGGACCAGGCGCCGCGCCGGCTCGAACTCACGCCCGATCGCGCCGACGGCGAGCAGGACCTGGCGGCGCTGGGCGGACACGTGGTCAGCCTCATCGACATGCCCGAATACGCGCAGGCTCGCCCCGCCCACGATGGCGAACAGGACCAGCACCACACCGAACCCGCACATGAGCTTCGTGCGGATCGTCAGGCTCGTCAGATGCCGAACGAGATTCACGGATTGGTTTCCCTCGAAACGATCATCGCCGCACGGACCGGCATGGGCGCGCCGGTCGCGGCCACGCGGGCGCGGACCGATGACACCCCACGCAGCTCCGGGACCGGCGCGCTTGGGCCGAGACTGTGACGGAGCGGGATTATCGTTTGCTTAATGCGGTGCGCATGATCGTCGCGATCGGCGCGGACGCCGCACTCTGGCCGGCCGGCGTCAGTTGCGCGGCAGCCGTGCCGTCATGGGCGCGTCGGGATTCTGCGCGCGATGACGCAGCAGGTGGTCGGCGAGCACGCAGGCCAGCATCGCCTCGCCCACCGGCACGGCGCGGATGCCGACGCACGGATCGTGGCGGCCCTTGGTCATGACCTCGATGTCGTGGCCCAGGCGATCCACGGAATGGCGTGGCGTCAGGATGGAGCTGGTCGGCTTCACCGCGAACCGCGCGACGATCGGCTGGCCGGTGGAGATGCCGCCCAGGATGCCGCCGGCGTGGTTGGAGGCGAAAGCAATGGCGCCCTCGTCCATCGCCATCTCGTCGGCATTGGCCTCGCCGGAGAGCGCGGCAGCGGCGAAGCCCTCGCCGATCTCGACGCCCTTCACCGCATTGATCGACATGAGCGCGCCCGCGAGATCGGCGTCGAGTTTGGCGTAGATCGGCGCGCCCAAACCCGGCGCCACGCCATCCGCCACCACCTCGATCACCGCGCCGGCCGAGGAGCCGGCCTTGCGCACCTCGCCGAGATATTTTTCCCACTCTGCGGCGACGATCGGGTCGGGGCAGAAGAAGGGGTTCTTGTCCACCTCCGCCCAATCCCAACGTGCGCGGTCGATGCGATGCGGGCCGATCTGCACCAGGGCGCCTCGGATGCGCACCTCCGGGCCGAGCACCTTGCGGGCGATGGCGCCGGCGGCGACCCGCATCGCGGTCTCCCGCGCCGAGGACCGGCCGCCGCCGCGATAGTCGCGGATGCCGTATTTGAGCTCGTAGGTCAGGTCGGCGTGGCCCGGGCGGAAGCGCTGGGCGATCTCGCCGTAATCTTTCGAGCGCTGGTCGACGTTCTCGATCTGCAGCGCGATCGGCGTGCCGGTGGTCAGGCCCTCGAACACGCCCGAGAGGATGCGGACCTGGTCGGGCTCCTGGCGCTGGGTGGTGAATTTCGACTGGCCGGGGCGGCGGCGGTCGAGCCAGGGCTGGATGTCGGCCTCCGAGAGCGCGAGGCGCGGTGGGCAGCCGTCGACGACGCAGCCGATCGCCGGCCCGTGGCTCTCGCCCCAGGTGGTGACGCGGAACAGATGGCCGAAACTGTTGTGCGACATGCGCCGCCCGCTCTCAGCCCTCGCCGCCGCTCTCGACGATGGCGATGTCGGGCGCGGCGGGGTTCTTCATGCCCACCAGATGGTAGCCGCAATCGACGTGGTGAACCTCCCCCGTCACGCCCGTCGAGAGATCGGAGAGCAGGTAGACGCCGGCGCCGCCCACCTCGTCGGTGGTCACGTTGCGCTGCATCGGCGAGTTGAGCTGGTTCCAGCGCAGGATGTAGCGGAAGTCGCCGATGCCGCTGGCGGCGAGGGTCTTGATCGGGCCGGCGGAGATCCCGTTCACCCGGATGTTGTTGACGCCGAGATCGGCGGCCAGGTAGCGCACCGAGGCTTCCAGCGCGGCTTTCGCGACACCCATGACGTTATAGTGCGGCATCCACCGCTCGGCGCCGAGATAGGTGAGGGTGAGCAGCGAGCCGCCGGCACTCATCATCGGTACGGCGCGCTGGCAGACGGCGGTGAAGGAATAGGCGGAAATATCCATCGCCTGCAGGAAGGCGGCGCGCGGGGTGTCGAGGTAGCGGCCGCGCAGATACTGCTTGTCGGCGAAGCCGATGGCGTGGACCAGGAAGTCCAGCCGGTCCCATTGCTTGGCAACGGCGGCGAAGGCGGCATCGATCCCAGCCTCGTCGCCCACGTCGCAGGGCACGACGAGATCGGAGCCGACGCTCGCCGCCAGCGGACGAACCCGCTTCTCCAGCGCCTCGCCCTGGAAGGTGAAGGCGAGCTCCGCGCCCTGGGCGGCGCAGGCGGCGGCGATGCCCCAGGCGATGGAACGATCGTTCGCCACCCCCATGATGAGGCCCCGCTTGCCGGCCATCAGGGTGCCGGTGGGCTGGGTTGCACTGTTCGGCATGGGATCGATCCTTGGTGGCGAGCGGAGCGGAGGGTGGTGGCACAGGCGCGCGGCGGGGGGCAAGGGCCGACGCTCTGGCCTTGACGCCGGTTGGACGGCAGATTGCCGCCCAAAGGAGCCCGACCATGCCAGAGCCCGACCCGTTCGCGAAGTTCCACGAATGGATGGCGGCGGCCGAGCAATCGGAGCCGAACGATCCCAACGCCATGACGGTGGCGACCGCGACGGCGGACGGTGTGCCCTCGGCGCGCATCGTGCTGCTCAAGGGGATCGACCCGGCGGGCACCGCACGACGGGGATTCGTGTTCTTCACCAACCGGGAGAGCCGCAAGGGGGGCGAGCTCGCCGCCAACCCCCGCGCGGCGCTGCTGTTCCACTGGAAGACGCTGGGGCGGCAAATCCGCATCGAGGGCGCCATCGAGCACGCCAGCGACGCCGAGGCGGATGCCTATTACGCGACGCGGGCGCGGGTGTCGCGGCTCGGCGCCTGGGCCTCGGACCAGTCGCGCCCGCT
>JAFKLG010000029.1 GCA_017304945.1 Rhodospirillales bacterium | reverse complement strand
GGGCGATCGGGGCAGAAGCACCCGAACCCGCAGCGCCCCCTCCCCCCAGCCCCCTCTCGCACGGGGAGGGGTAGAGCCGTGCGTCGCGGCCGTCCGAAGCCTGCGTCCCGCTCACTTGGCGGGCACCGTCTCGATCCGCCGCGCCGCCGCGGACTGCGCCTGATACCGATCCTGCCATGCGCTCGGCCCGTTGGACGGCGACACCTGCACCGCCGTCACCTTGTATTCGGGGCAGTTGGTCGCCCAGTCGGAGAAGTCGGTCGTCACGACGTTCGCCTGCGTGATCGGGTGGTGGAACGTCGTGTACACCACGCCCGGCGCCATCCGTTCCGTCACCTTCGCCCGCAAGGTCGTCTCCCCGGCGCGGGAGGCCAGCCTGATCCAGTCCCCGTCCCGCACCCCGCGCTGCTCCGCGTCGTGCGGATGGATCTCCAGCACGTCCTCCGCGTGCCACACCACGTTCGCGGTCCGGCGTGTCTGCGCCCCCACGTTGTACTGGGACAGGATGCGGCCAGTGGTCAGCAGCAGCGGGAAGCGCGGACCCGGCTTCTCGTCGGTCGCGAGGTATTCGGTGATCACGAAATGCCCCTTGCCGCGTACGAAGCCCGCCGCATGCATGATGGGCGTGCCGTGCGGCGCCGCGTCGTTGCAGGGCCACTGCAGCGACTCCTGCTCGAGCCGCGCATAGGACACGCCGGCGAAGCTGGGCGTGGTGCGGGCGATCTCGTCCATGATCTGCGACGGGTGGCTGTAGTCCATCGCGTAGCCCATCGCGTTGGAGATCGCCTGCGTCACCTCCCAATCGGCCAGTCCGGCACGCGGCGCCATCACCTTGCGCACGCGGTTGATCCGCCGTTCGGCGTTGATGAACGTGCCGTCCTTTTCGAGGAAGGTCGCGCCCGGCAGGAACACGTGTGCGTAGTTCGCCGTCTCGTTCAGGAACAGGTCGTGGACGACCACGCACTCCATCGCGGCGAGGCCAGCGGTGACGTGCTGCGTGTCGGGGTCGGACTGCACGATGTCCTCGCCCTGCACATAGAGGCCGCGGAAGCTGCCGTGCACCGCCGCGTCCAGCATGTTGGGGATGCGCAGCCCCGGCTCCGGATCCAGCGGCACGCCCCATTCCGCCTCGTAGATCGCGCGCACCGCCGGGTCGGCGACGTGGCGATAGCCGGGCAGCTCGTGCGGGAAGCTGCCCATGTCGCAACTGCCCTGCACGTTGTTCTGGCCACGCAGCGGGTTCACTCCGACGCCCGGCCGGCCGATATTGCCGGTCGCCATCGCGAGATTGGCGATCGCCATCACCGTCGTGCTGCCCTGGCTGTGTTCGGTGACGCCGAGCCCGTAATAGATCGCGCCGTTGCCGCCGGTGGCGTAGAGGCGGGCCGCTCCGCGCACCAGCGCGGCGGGAACGCCGGAGACCGGCTCCATCGCCTCGGGGCTGTTGCGCGGGTCGGCGACGAATTCGGCCCAGTCGGCGAAGGCGTCGGCCTCGCAGCGCGCCTGGACGAAGGCGTCGTCCACCAGCCCCTCGGTCACGATCACATGCGCCATCGCGGTCAGCACCGCCACGTTGGTGCCGGGGCGCAGCGGCAGGTGGTAGGCGGCCTCGACATGCGGCGTGCGCACCAGGTCAATGCGTCGTGGATCGACCACGATCAGCTTCGCCCCTTCGCGCAGCCGCTTCTTCAGCCGCGAGGCGAACACCGGGTGCCCGTCGGTCGGATTGGCGCCGATCACCATCACCACGTCGGCCTGCTCGACGCTGTCGAAATCCTGCGTGCCGGCCGAGGTGCCGAACGTCGTCTTCAACCCGTAGCCAGTGGGCGAATGGCACACCCGCGCGCAGGTATCGGTGTTGTTGTTGCCGAACGCCGCGCGCGCGAGCTTCTGCACGAGGTAGGTTTCCTCGTTGGTGCAGCGGGAGGAGGTGATCACGCCAACCGCCCCCTTCCCGTGTTCCGCCTGCAGCCGCTTGAACTGCGTCGCCACGTGGCCGATCGCCTCCTCCCAGCTCACCTCGCGCCAGGGATCGGTGATCTTCTCGCGCAGCATGGGTTTCAGGATGCGGTCGGGATGCGTCGCGTAGCCCCAGGCGAAGCGGCCCTTGACGCAGGAATGCCCGTGATTCGCTTTACCGTCCTTCCAGGGCACCATGCGCACCACGGTGTCGCCGCGCATCTCCGCCTTGAAGTTGCAGCCGACGCCGCAATAGGCGCAGGTGGTCACCACCGAATGTTCGGGCTGGCCCAGCTCCACCACCGATTTCTCGATCAGCGTCGCGGTTGGGCACGCCTGCACGCAGGCGCCGCAGGAGACGCATTCGCTGGACAGGAACGGCTCGTCCATGCCGGCCGCCACCTTGGAGGCGAAGCCCCGCCCCTCGATGGTCAGCGCGAAGGTGCCCTGCACCTCCTCACAGGCCCGCACGCAGCGCGAGCAGACGATGCACTTGGAGGCCTCAAACTGGAAATACGGGTTGGAGCCGTCGGTCGGCGCATCGAGATGGTTGGCGCCCTCATACCCGTAGCGCACCTGCCGCAGTCCGACCTCGCCCGCCGCGTCCTGCAGCTCGCAATTGCCGTTGGCGGAGCAGGTCAGGCAATCCAGCGGGTGGTCGGAGATGTACAGCTCCATCACGCCGCGCCGCAGCTTGCGGATGCGATCGGTGGCGGTGCGCACCACCATTCCCGGCGCGACCGGGGTGGTGCAGGAGGCCGGCGTACCGTTGCGGCCCTCGATTTCCACCAGGCACAGGCGGCAACTGCCGAAACTGTTCAGCATGTCGGTCGCGCAGAGCTTCGGCACCTTGATGCCGGCCTCCATCGCGGCGCGCATCACCGAGGTGCCGGCGGGCACGGTTACCGCCGCGCCGTCGATCGTCAGCGTCACCTGCTGGTCGGAGCCGACCGCCGGCGTGCCGTAATCGATCTCCTGGATCAGGCCCATGCTCGCACCTCGCTTCAGGCCGCCGCCGCGCGGGCGGACGGGCGGAAATCTTCCGGGAAGTGGTTCATCGCGCTCAGCACCGGGTACGGGATGAACCCGCCCAGGGCGCAGAGCGAGCCGAACCGCATCGTCTCGCACAGGTCGCGCAACAGCTCGAGATTGGCATCGACCTCGGTGCCCGCCAGGACCCGGTCGATCACTTCCTGCCCGCGCACGGAGCCGATGCGGCAGGGCGTGCACTTGCCGCAGGATTCCGCGGCGCAGAATTCCATGGCGAAGCGCGCCTGGCGCGCGAGGTCGACCGTGTCGTCGAACACCACGACGCCGCCATGGCCGATCATGCCATCCCGCGCGGCGAAACTCTCGTAGTCGAACCGCGTGTCGAACAGGGCGGGCGGGAAATAGGCGCCGAGCGGACCGCCGACCTGGACGGCGCGGACGGGGCGGCCGGAGCGGGTGCCGCCGCCGATGTCGTGCACGAGCTCACCGAGTGTGAGGCCGAACCCGGCCTCGAACAGCCCGGCGAAGCGCAGGTTGCCGGCGAGCTGGATCGGCATCGTCCCGCGCGACCGGCCCATGCCCAGATCGTGGTAGGCTTGCGCGCCGCTGGCGAGGATGGTCGGCACCGTCGCGAGCGTGATCAGGTTGTTGACCACGGTGGGCATGCCGAACAGGCCCTTGTGCGCCGGCAGCGGCGGCTTGGCGCGCACCTGTCCACGGCGGCCTTCCAGGCTTTCCAGCAGGGAGGTTTCCTCGCCGCAGATATAGGCGCCGGCGCCAACCCGCTGCGTGATGTCGAACGCGAACCCGGCGCCGAGGACGTCGCGGCCGAGCAGGCCGGCGTCGCGGGCGATGCGGAGCGCGGCGTCGAATGTCGCGATCGCGTGCGGATACTCCGACCGCGTGTAGACGTAGCCTGCGGAGGCGCCGACGGCATAGGCGGCGATCGCCATGCCTTCGATCAGCGCGAACGGGTCGCCTTCCAGCAGCATGCGGTCGGCATAGGTGCCGGAATCACCCTCGTCCGCGTTGCAGACGACGTATTTGCGCGCGCCGGCCGCGTCCGCGGTGGTCTTCCACTTGATCCCGGTGGGAAATCCCGCGCCGCCGCGGCCGCGCAGGCCGGACGCGGTCACCTCGGCCAGCGTCGCCGCCGGCCCGATCTCGAGCGCGCGGCGCAGGCCGGCCCATCCGCCCTGGGCTTCGTAGTCGCCGGGGGACAGCGGATCGACGACGCCGCAGCGCGCGAAGGTCAGGCGGGTCTGCCGCGCCAGGAAGGGAATCTCCTCCGGCCGGCCGAGGCGCTTCGGATGCGCGCCGCCGGTCAGCACGCCGGAGGTGAGCAGGGCGGGGATGTCGGCGGCTTCCACCGGTCCGTAGGCGGTGCGGCCCTGCGGCGTCTCCACCTCGATCATCGGCTCGAGCCAGAACAGCCCGCGCGAGCCGGTGCGCACCACCGTCGCATGCGGGGCCAGCGCCGCCGCGACCGCATCGGCGCCGAGCGCCAGGGCCGCCGCATCGCGCGGGACGAAGACGCGCGTCATGGCAGGACCCCAACCAGGCGAACGCGGTCAGGATCCCCCTCCCCCCTCGCGGGGGAGGGTTGGGGGGAGGGGGCGACCGGGGCGACCGCAGCCATCGTGCGAACGCCCCGGTTGTCCCCTCCCCCTATCCCCCTCCCGCGAGGGGAGGGGGGACATACGTGCCTGGCCGCGCTCACCCTGCCGCCTCCAGCGCCGCATCCAGCTTCGCCGGGTCGAGCCGCGCCAGCGGCTGCCCGTCCAGCAGCGCCGCAGGGCCACAGGCACACAGGCCGAGGCAGAACACCGGCTCCAGAGTCACCGCGCCATCCGCGCTGGTGCCGTGCCAATCCACGTCCAGCCGCGCCCGCGCATGCGCGCCCAGCGCGTCCGCGCCCACCGACTGGCATGCCTCCGCGCGACAGAGGCGCAGCACGTGGCGGCCCGGCGGCACGCGACGGAACTCATGATAGAAGCTGACGATCCCATGCAGTTCGGCGCGCGAGAGGTTCAGCGCCTCCGCCATGAGCGGCACCGCCTGGGCGGGCACGCACCCGAACACCGCCTGCAGCGCGTGCAGGATCGGCAGCGTCGTGCCCTCGCCGTCCCGCTCGCGCGCGATGATCTCCCGCGCGCGCGCCTCGTTCCACGCCTCGTAGCTCGGCAAGATCTCCTCCACCGTCGCTGGGCATTGCCAATGAGAGTCCGAGCGGACCGCCGCGAATGCAAGCCGGTGGTTCCATGACGCGATAGCGATTCTCTATCGAGGCTCCACCGCCGGATCGGCCCAGCGCCGCCCGAGCCGGCGCGCCTCGGTGACGAGCGCCGCGGTCAAAGGTGGCAGAGGCTCCCGCACCGGATAGACGAGGCCGATCGTCGGCGGCGGCTCCTCATCCTCGATCGGCACCACGCGGATCGGCGCCGACAACCCCATCGTCTCGGCCAGCACCGCCGGCATGATGCTGGACCAGCGCCCCGTTCGCACATGCGAGAAGAGCACCACCATCGAGTTGGACTGCAGGGTGGGCGCGGCGTCGGCGCCGGCGGCCTGCAGCTTGCGATCCAGGATCCGGCGGTTCTGCATGTCCGGCGTCAGCAGGCAGAGCGGGATCTGCGCCACTTCCCGCCAGGTCACCGACCGCCGCCGCCCCAGCGGCGAGGCATCCGAGGTCAGCAGCCGATAGCGCTCCTGATACAGCGGAATGGCGCGCACGCGCCCGAGCGGCTCGTTGTCGACGTAGGAGAGGCCCGCCTCCACCTCCAGGTTCTCGATCATCCCCAGGATCTCGATCGAGGTGCGCGAGAGGATCGTGAACCCCACCTCCTTATGGCCCACATGCAGCGGGGTGGTCAGCGCGGCGACGATCGGCAGCGCGGTCGGCACCGCCGCAAGCCGCAGATGTCCCGCGAGTCCCTGCTTCAGCGCGCGGATCTCCTGCCGCATCGCCCGCGAGTCCGCGACGATTCGCCGCGCCCAGTCGAGCACGCGCAAACCCTCCGGCGTGAAGCCGATGAATCGCGACTGGCGCTGCACCAGCAGCACGCCCAGCGTGTCCTCGAGCTGGCGCAGACCGGCCGAGAGCGTCGGCTGCGTGATGCCACACACCTCCGCCGCGCGGCCGAAATGCTGCTCCTGCGCCAAGGCGAGGAGCATCTCGAGTTTGTCGATCACCGCACCGATCGTTCCGCCTGGCCGAGCGCCCTGTCAACGCGTGGGACTTACACCCCGCCCGGCTTCGGGTTAGCGTTTCCCCTGGACCGCTCCCAGGGACCACCTGGCGCGGATCCCAAGACGGAGGAAACACGCGATGAACGCAAGAAACGGCGGGGAGTCCTGCCTGGCCGGCGTCCGCATCCTGGACCTCACGCAATTCGAGGCCGGGCCGTCCTGCACCGAAGCCCTCGCCTGGCTCGGCGCCGAGGTCGTGAAGGTGGAGAACCCGAACAGCGGCGATCCCGGACGCTCGCTCGGCGGCAAGCCGGGCGTCGACGATCCGTATTTCCTGCTGTTCAACGCGAACAAGAAATCGCTGACGGTCAACCTGAAGGACCCGAAGGGCCTCGCGCTGGTCAAGGATCTCGCGAAGCAGGCCGACGTGTTCGTGGAGAACTTCGCGCCCGGCGCGATCGAGCGCCTCGGCCTCGGGCCGGACGTGGTGCGCGCGCTGAATCCCTCGATCATCTACTGCCAGGTGAAGGGCTTCGGCGAAGGCAGCAAGCACGAGAAGAACCTGGCGTTCGACATGATCGCGCAGGCCTGCGGCGGCACCATGTCGATCACCGGCGAGCGCGATGGCCGGCCGCTGAAGCCCGGGCCCTCGCTGGGCGACACCGGGACCGGCATGCTGCTGGCGATCTCCATCCTTGGCGCGCTGTATCGCCGCAAGGAGACGGGACAGGGTGACCACCTGCAGGTCGCGATGCAGGACGCGATGCTGCATTACATCCGCATCGCCTTCGCGGCCCAGGCCCGCACCGGCCAGGCCGCCGGGCGCGCGGCCGACAGCTCCGTCAGCGGCGCCAACCCGCCGATGGGCACCTTCCCCTGCAAGGGCGGCGGGCTGAACGATTATGTGTACGTCTACACCTCTCGCGCGAACCCCGATCATTGGCGGCGCCTGCTGAAGGTGATCGGCCGCGAGGATCTGATCGGCGACGCGCGCTACGACAGCCCCGCCGCGCGCGCCGAACGGGAGGCGGAGGTGAACGAGATGATCGCCGCCTGGACGCGCCAGCACACCAAGCATGAGGCGATGGAGATCATCGGCGCCGCGGGCATCCCGGCCGGCGCCGTGCTCGACACGATGGAGCTGTCGACCGACCCCAGCTTCGAGCAGCGCGGCATCATGCCGGTGATCGATCATCCGAAGGCCGGGCGCTTCAAGATGGTGGCCTGGCCGGTGCGACATTCCGGCAGCCCGCCCCCGGTGGCGCCCGCGCCGCTGCTCGGTGAGCACACGGCCGATGTCCTGGCCCACTGGCTGAACCTGCCCGAGGGCGAGATCGGCACGCTGCGCCAGAACGGCGTGGTCGGGTGAGGCGAGGAAGGCCCGGCACCGTGCGGATGGGGATGGCCGGCTCGATGGCCGGCCATGACGGTGGGGGTCGGTGGCACGCGCCACCAGCCAACCGTCATGGCCGGGTCGAGCCCACTGCTGTCCGGGATGAAAAGCTCTGGACGCGGTGCATGGCTCTGATTCGAATGGGTTTTGCGACGACCTGTCCGAATCGAAGCTCGAAGGGAGCTAGAGCCATGCGGTTTCAGTCTAGCGTAGTTGCCCAG
>JAFKLG010000141.1 GCA_017304945.1 Rhodospirillales bacterium | reverse complement strand
CTCGGGCGTGGGCTGCTGCGGGGCCTGCACGCCCGCGGTGATCCGCGCCAGCGCGGCCATCGAGCGGGCGGGCATTCCCACCGCCTCGCTGGTCTGCGACGGCTTCGTGGGCCAGGCCCATGCGATCGCGCCCGGGCAGGGCTGTGCGGCGCTGCCGGTGGCGATGCTACGGGGCCATGTCGACAGTCTGTCGCACGAGGAGCTGCGCGCCTCGGTCCTGGAACATACCCTGCCCGCGGTGATCCGCTGTCTGACCGAGGCGCCGGTGGCACAAGGCGCGGAAGCGGAGAGCTTCGCTCCAACCGAGATCGTGGCGCGCGGGTCCTTCGAGGAGATCGACCGCTTCTACGATGCGAAGGGTTGGTCGGACGGCCTGCCGATCGTTCCGCCGACCCGCGCGGCGGTCGATGTGTTCCTCGCCCACGCACAGGACCGGCCCGACCGGCAGATCGGAGTCCTGCAGCCCTCGGGCGCGGCGGTGACGGTGTGGAACGTGGCGGTGAATGGGGTCATGGCGGGCTGCCGACCCGACACGATGCCGATCCTCGTCGCCATCGCCGAAGTGCTCGGCGATCCCGCCTACGGGGTCGAGCATAGCGGCGACACCACGGGCGGCGATGCGCTGATCATCCTCAACGGCCCGATGCTGCGCGCGTTGGAGTTCAATTGCGGGAACGGGGCGATGCGGGACGGCGCCCGCGCGAACAGCACCGTCGGCCGCTTCCTGCGGCTTCTGCTGCGCAACGTCGGCGGGTTGCGCCCCGGCGGTGCCGACAAATGCACCTTCGGCCACCCGGCGCGGATCGCCCTGGCCGAACACGAGGAGGAAGTTGCGAAACTCGGCTGGCCCAGTTTCGCCGAACAGCGCGGGTTCGCGGCCGGCACGAACCTCGTGACCATCGGGCGCTTCACCGGCGACACGGTGGTCGGTTCGGTCTATGGCCGCGATCCGGAGGGAATCGCGCGCTATCTCGCCGACGGGCTGGTCCGCCAGTCGGGGTGGGAGCTGGTCTTTACCGTGGGCCTGGCGCCCGGCACGCATCGGCCGCTGGTGGTGATCAGCCCGATGATCGCGAAGACGCTGGCCAAGGCCGGCGTCGATCGCGCCGGGCTACAGGAGCTCCTGTTCAAGCACGCGAGGATGCCAGCGCGGAAGATGGAGGAATTCATCGGCGCCTTCACCAACCTGGTACCCGGCCGCCGGACGCTGAACGCGCTGCATACCGACGGTCTGGCCTCGGGCCAATTCGCGCTGTCGGACGATCCCGAACGGAGCGTGCCCATCGTCGAGAGCCCCGATCAGATCCTGCTCGTGGTGTCGGGTGATCCCTACCGGTCGAACGCGATCGTCTTCGGCAGCAACGGCCTGCACGGCTTTCCGACCAGCCGCGTGGTCCGGCGGGCCTGAATCCGGGGCAGCACGCCGGCGCGGCGGACACCGAAACGGGAGTGACGGGGCGGTACCCCTCCGATCCGCCGCCCTCGTCATCCCAGCGCCGCCTAGTCCCGGCCCGCAATTCCACGGGAGGTGTGAGCAAAATCGCGGATGCACAAAAAATAGTCGCTCGGATCCGCCGAAATTCTCTTCCAGGATGCAAACAGCGGCGCAAGAACCTCAGGATTCTACTAGATTAAGTTCTCGACCCCGCCGACCGAGCCGCGTCTGCAACTTCCGCCGGCGCTGTGGATAAGCTTGGGGACGAAGGCCCGCGAAGCGGAAACTTCGCACGTGAATCAATCAACCAGTTGCCCTGCACAAGAATCACACACTCGGGAGCGATGCGTTCGGTTCCAGTCTTCATCCTGGTCCGGGCTAACCACCCCCCAGTGCTCGATCGCGGGTCGCTCCGGGGCAAGAGACCTGTCGCTCGGGAGGCTCATGCAGGCCGGGCCACGCCTCATACCTCCCCTCACCGCGCTCGCGGTTGATCTGTGTCAACGCCCTCGCGTTCACGGTATAGGACACCGCACGTAATCCTTGGAGCATCGGCTCGCATGACGATCTCGGCCCCTGGCAGCAATCAGATCCCCGCCACCCTGATCCCCGGCGACGGGATCGGCCCCGAGATCGTCGACGCCGTCACGCAGGTGCTCGCCGCCTTGGGCGCCCCATTCGCATGGGACGTCCAGCAAGGCGGGCTCGCCGGCATCGAGGCCGCCGGGGACCCATTGCCCGGCGTCACGCTGGACAGCATCCGCAAGAACAAACTCGCCCTCAAAGGCCCGCTCACCACCCCGGTCGGCGGCGGTTTCCGCTCGGTCAACGTGCGGCTGCGGGAAGAATTCCAGCTCTATGCCAATCTGCGCCCGGCGCGCACCCTCGTGCCCGGCGGCCGGTTCGAGAACATCGACCTCGTGCTGGTGCGGGAGAATCTCGAAGGCCTCTACGTCGCCTTCGAGCACTACATCCCGGTGGGTGACGATCCGCACGCCGTCGCCATCTCGTCCGGCGTCAACACGCGCGAAGGCGCGCGCCGTATCGTCCGCTACGCGTTCGAGTACGCCGTCGCGCATGGCCGCCGCAAGGTCACGCTGGTGCACAAGGCGAACGTGCTGAAGGCGCTCACCGGCGTGTTCCTCGAAGCCGGGCGGGAAGTCGCGCGCGCGTACGAAGGTCGTATCGCCTGTGACGAACGCATCGTCGATGCCTGCGCCATGCAACTCGTGCTGAACCCGTGGCAGTTCGACGTGATCGTCACGACCAACCTGTTCGGCGACATCCTCTCCGACCTGATCGCCGGACTGGTCGGCGGTCTCGGCGCCGCGCCGGGGGCGAATATCGGGGAGAAAGCGGCGATCTTCGAAGCCGTGCACGGCTCCGCCCCCGACATCGCCGGCAAGGGCATCGCCAACCCCACCGCGCTGTTGCTGGCGGCCGGCCTGATGCTCGATCATGTCGGGCTGACGCAGCAGGCGACCGCGCTCCGCCGCGGCATCGACGCCGTGCTGATCGAGGACAATGTCCGCACCGGCGATCTCGGCGGATCCAGCTCGACACAGGACTTCGCGGCGGCGCTCGTGCAGCGGATCGCCTCCTCCCGAACTTGACGCTGGCGGGTCCGCGGGGCCGAATGTCCGGCAGGCGCCGGCAGACGCGCCCCGAACGGAGGACCCGATCCATGACCGACTCCCTGTTCTCCGGGCTGCGGGTGATCGACTGCGCGAGCTGGATCGCCGGTCCGGCCGCGGCGACGATCCTGTCCGACTTCGGCGCCGATGTGATCAAGATCGAGCCGCCCGGCAGCGGCGATCCGTGGCGCGCTCCGACGCCGATCCCCGGCAAGCCGGTCGACTACTATTGGCAGCTCACCTCCCGCAACAAGCGCAGCCTGGCGCTCGACCTCAAGCACGCGGACGGACGCGCGGCGCTGTACCGCCTGGTCGACGGGGCCGACGTGTTCATCACCAACTTCCCGCTCCCGGTGCGCGAACGGCTGCAGCTCGGTCCGGAGCATCTGATGCCGCGCAACAGGCGGCTGATCTATGCCTCCTTCACCGCCTATGGCGAAACCGGCGACGAGGCGGCCAAGACCGGGTTCGACTCCACCGCCTACTGGGCGCGCACCGGGCTGATGGACATGGTGCGCGCGACGCCGGACACCCCGCCGGCGCGCTCCATGCCGGGCATGGGGGACCATCCGAGCGCAACGGCGCTGTATGCGGCGATCGTGACGGCGCTTTACCGGCGGGAACGCACCGGTGAGGGCGGCGTCGTCCGCTCCTCGCTGCTGCAGAACGGGCTCTGGGCCAATGGATGCGCGGTGCAGACCCGCCTGTTCGGGGAGGATGTGCCGCATCGTCCGCTGCGGGAAGCGGCGCCGAACGCGCTCGCCAACCACTACCGCACGCGGGACGGCCGTTGGTTCATCATGGCGCTGTTCAACGAGCAGCGGCAGTTGCGCGGCCTGCTGGCGGCGATCGGCCGGGAGGACCTGACCGACGATCCCCGCTTCGCCACGGATGACGCCCGCAAGCAGAATGCCCACGCCCTGGTGCAGGTGCTGGATGAGGTGTTCGCCAGCCGGGATCTGGCCGAATGGCGCCGCATCCTGGACGGGGTCGGCATCACCTTCGGGATCGTCGGGACGGTGAACGAGGTGAGCGACGATGCGCAGATGCGCGCCTGCGGCGCGCTGGTGCCGTTCGCGGATGGCGCCGGCCTGACGGTGGCGACGCCGTTCGTGCTCGACGGGGCGGCGCAGGTGCCGCCGCGTCGGGCCCCGCGCATCGGACAGCACAGTGCCGAGGTGCTGCGCGAAGCCGGCTATTCCGGCGCCGAGATCGAGGCGCTGCGCGCCCGCGGCGCGATCGGGTAGCTCGCTCCACGGCGACCTGCGAACCGGCGCCGCGCGACTGGAGCGATGCGGCGGGCCGGTATCAGACCAGCGCCGTCGCCGGCCGTGGCTGCACCAGCGCCTGGGTGTGGCGCGCGATGACCAGTTCCTCGTCGGTCGGGATCACATAGGCCGGCAGGCGGGAATCCGGTCGCGTCAACTTGGGCCCGCCGTTGCGGTTGGCGGCCTCGTCGATCGAGAAGCCCAGCCAACTCAGCCGGCGCAGCACACGGGCGCGGATTTCGGGACTGCGCTCGCCGATCCCGGCGGTGAACACGAAGCCGTCGATCCCGCCCATGCTCGCAGCCAGCGCGCCGGCCATGCGCGCCACGTGGTAGACGAAATACTCCACCGCCAGATGGGCGAGCGGGGCGGTGCTGGCGAGCAGCTCCCGCATGTCGTTGGACACGCCCGACAGGCCCTTCAACCCGCAATCCTGGTAGAGGAACTCCTCCACCTGGTCGACCGACCAGTGCTTCTGCTGCTGCAGCCACAGGATGACGCCCGCATCCAGCGAGCCGGACCGCGTGCCCATCGGCAATCCGTCGAGCGCCGTGAATCCCATCGAGGAGTCGACGCTCCGCCCCCCGGCCAGCGCGCACATCGAGGCACCGGAGCCGAGATGCGCCACGACGACCCGGCCCAGGGCGATCTCGGGGGCGTCCTCGCCCAGCGCGCCGGCGATGAACTCATAGGACAGGCCATGGAAGCCGTAGCGGCGCACGCCTTCTTGATACAGCGCATCCGGAATGGCGAAGCGGTCCGCCACCGCCGGGTGGCTGCGATGGAACGCGGTGTCGAAACACGCCACCTGCGGAATGTCCGGGAACAGCCGCATCAATTCGCGGATCACCGCCACCGCGGGCGGGTTGTGCAGCGGCGCCAGGGACGAGAGGGCCTCGATGCGCCGCAGCGCCTCCTCGTCCACCCGCACGGGGGCGTCGTGCTCCGCCCCGCCATGCACCACCCGGTGCCCGAACGCCATCAGGCTGCCGCGCGCCAGCGGCCCGTCCTCCAGGCCTTCCAGCACGCGCAGCGCCGCGGCGTGATCCGGCACGGTGTGTTGACCGGTATGCGTCTCCTGCCCGCCGGCGGCCACGATGCGCAGCCGCGCCGCGCCGCCAATGCCCTCGACGGCGCCGGACATCCGCAGCTTCAGGCCCTCGTCGGGCAGATAGACGCCGAACTTGAGGCTCGAGGATCCGGCATTCATGACGCAGAGATGACGCGGTGAGGTCGAGGTCGTGTCGGTGCGGGTCATGCCTCTTGGCCTTCCACTGGCAGAGCGTACATGCTCCCCTATCAAAAGATCCGCTGCGGAGACATTGATCTATGACCACCAAGTTCGGCCTCGCCCAGCCTGTCCGCCGCGTGGAAGATCCGCGGCTGCTGAAGGGTGACGGGCGCTACACGGACGACATCGTGCTGCCCGGCATGCTGCACGGCGTGGTCCTGCGCAGCCCGCATGCCGCGGCCAGGATCACCGGGATCGACACCACTGCCGCAGCCGGCCTGCCCGGCGTGCGCGGCGTCTATACCGCTGCCGACCTGAACGCCGACGGGCTGGGCCCGTTGCCCTGCGCCGCCCCGGTGACCAACCGGGATGGCTCCGCCATGGCCAGCCCGCCGCACCCCGTGCTCGCGGACGGCGCGGTGCGCCATGTCGGCGATCCGGTCGCCTTTATCGTCGCCGACACGGTGAAGGCCGCGCGCGACGCCGCCGAGGCGATCATGGTCGACTACGACATCCTGCCGGCCACGATCGATCCAATCGCCTCGATGGAAGCGGGCGCCACCCAGGTCTGGCCCGAGGTGAAGAACAACCTCGTGTTCGACTGGGAGATCGGCGACAAGGCCGCGACCGAGGCGCAGTTCGCACAGGCGGCGCACGTGACCCGCTTGACCATCGTCAACAACCGTATCGTGGTGTCCTCGATGGAGGCGCGCGCTGCGGTTGCGGACTACGATGCCGCCTCGGAGCGGTGGACGCTGTACGCGAACACCCAGGGCGGCTGGTTGGTGAAGAACCTGATCGGGCCGCTGTTCGGCGTCGCGCCCGACCGCTTCCGCGTCGTGACGCCCGACGTGGGCGGCGGGTTCGGCATGAAGCTGTTCCTGTACGCCGAACACGTCCTCACCTGCTTCGCCGCCCGCAAGCTGGGCCAGCCGGTGAAGTGGGCCGCCGAACGGGGCGAGGCGTTCGTCTGCGACACGCAGGGCCGTGACAACGTCACGCTGGGCGAGCTCGCGATCGACGCCGACGGCAAGTTCCTGGCGCTCAGGACCCGCAACGTCGCCAACATGGGCGCCTATCTGTCGACCTTCGCGCCGTACATCCCGACCTATGCCGGCACCGGCGTGCTCTCGAGCGTCTACGGCTTCAAGGCGATCTACGCGAACGTCCTCGGCGTGTTCACCAACACGGTGCCGGTCGACGCCTATCGCGGCGCCGGGCGGCCCGAGAGCAACTACCTGGTGGAGCGCCTGGTCGACGGCGCGGCGCGCGAACTGGGCATCGACCGGGTCGAGCTGCGCCGCCGCAACATGGTGCCGCCCAGCGCCATGCCGCACTCCACGCCGGTCGGCAAGACCTACGACAGCGGCGACTTCCGGATCCTGCTGGATGCCGCCACCGACAAGATCGACTATGCCGGCTTCGCCGCCCGCCGCAGCGCCGCCCAGGCCCGCGGCAAGCATCTCGGCCTCGGCCTCGCCTACTACCTGGAGGCCACCGGCGGCGATCCCACCGAACGCGCCGAGATCCGCTTCGCCGATGACGGCTTCGTCGATGTCTTCGTCGGCACGCAGTCGACCGGCCAGGGCCACGAAACGGCCTACGTCCAGTTGACCGCCAACCAGCTCGGGATCGACGGCGACAAGATCCGCATTCGCCAGGGCGACACCGACACGATCCCGGTTGGCGGCGGCACCGGCGGCGCCCGCAGCCTGTATTCCGAGGGGCAGGCGATCCTGCTGACGAGCGAGTCCGTGATCACCAAGGGCAAGCAGGCGGCGGCCGACGTGCTGGAAGCGTCGCCCGCCGACATCGCCTTCGCCGATGGCCGCTTCTCCATCGTCGGCACCGACCGCGGGATCGACATCATCGCCCTGGCCGCCACCCAGCGGCAGAAGGCGGCGCGCGGCGAGGCGGCGGTGACGCTGGATGCCGCGGAGATCGCGGCGATCGATGCGCACACCTTCCCGAACGGCTGCCACATGGCGGAGGTCGAGGTCGATCCCGAAACCGGTGTCGCCGAACTGGTGCGCTACGTCGTGTGCGACGACGTGGGCAAGGCGATCAACCCGCTGATCGTCCGCGGCCAGGTCGCCGGCGGCGTGGCCCAGGGCTACGGCCAGGCGGTGCTGGAGCGCACCGTCTACGATCCGGACTCGGGGCAGCTCCTGTCCGGGAGCTTCATGGACTACGCGCTGCCCCGCGCGAACGAACTGCCGGACATCGAGGTGGAACTGCTGGAAGTCCCCTGCGCCTCCAACCCGCTGGGGGTGAAGGGCGCCGGGGAAGCCGGTGCGGTCGGCAGCCCGCCGGCGGTGATCAACGCGATCCTCGACGCGCTCACCGGGGAGGGCATCCGCCACATCGACATGCCGGCGACGCCGGAGCGGATCTGGCGCGCCCTGAACCTGGCCAAGTCCGCCTGAGTGCCCCTGGCGCCAGGGGCACGCACCCGCGTCCCCTGGCGTCGTCGCTCACCC
>JAFKLG010000077.1 GCA_017304945.1 Rhodospirillales bacterium | reverse complement strand
GTTGGCATGTTCCAGTTCGCGCCCGACCTCGATCGCCGCCGCTCGGCGCTGGACGCGCCCGACCGCGTGCTCGATCGCGCCGCGTATGAATGGATCCTGCGCCACACCACGCCCGAGGACCTGTTCGCGACGCCGCTGCCCGCCGCCGCCGACAGCCTCGGCCCCACCGTCGGCACCGTGTTCGCCGCCGGCCGCCGGCTGGTCGCGCCGCCCGCGGTGCACAGCAACCCCTACCTGCCCTGGCCGCCGCAGGAAGCGCGCCGGCGCGCCGCCCTGACCGGCACGCCGGACGCCCTCTGCGCGCTGCACCGCGCCGCGGCCCCCGGCGCCGATGCCTGGCTGCTGCTGCCGCGCGGCCACACGCCACTGCTGCCGCCCACTTTCGAGACCGCCCACCACCTGCTGGTGCGCGTGCCGCCGGAGAGCTGCGCGTCCGGGGAGCGCTGAGCCGCTCCCGCCCGATCGCGCGCCTCACGCCTCCGACGATGATGCCACTGCCGATGACGCCCCGGCGCTGGCACCATCGCCTCACGCCACCACCGATCATCCGATGCCGCGCCTTGCTCCATCGAGGCTGGCATGCTTGGCTCCACCCCGCTGGTAGCGTGATCACGCCCCGCGGGAGGAAACATGAAAATCGCGTCGGTGGAGACACTGCAGGCCGATGCCGGCTGGCGGATGTTCTCCTTCCTCAAGGTGACCACCGATGACGGCATCGTCGGCTGGTCCGAGTTCAGCGAGAGCTTCGGCAGCACCGGCCTGTCCGACGTGATCCGCGGTCTGTCGCCGGTGCTGATCGGCCGCGACCCACGCCGGTTCGAGCAGGTCACGCAGCACCTGCACGTGCTGACGCGCCAATCGCGCGGCGGCCTGAACCAGCAGGCCATCGCGGCGATCGAGAACGCGCTGCTCGACGTCGCCGGCAAGGCCTACGGCGTGCCGGTCTACGCGCTGTTCGGCGGCCCCATCCGCGACCGCATCCCGGTCTACTGGTCGCATTTCGGCACCTACCGCGCTCGCAGCGCAGCGCTGATGGGTGTCGCGGAGCTGCGCAGCTACGACGACCTCGCGCGCCATGCGCAGGAGGTGCAGAAACAGGGCTTCCGCGCGCTCAAGACCAACATCATGCCGATCGCCGACGGCCGCCTCACTTCCTACATCCCCGGCTTCGGCCGCACGCCCGGCTGGCCCGAACTGAACTGGGACAACAAGCTGCTGCACGGCACCGCCGCGCAGCTCCAGGCGATCCGCGACGCGGTCGGGCCGGAGATGGGCATCCATCTCGACATCAACTTCAACTTCAAGACCGAAGGGTTCAAGCGGATCGCCGATGCGGTCGCGCCGGTGAACCTCACCTGGCTCGAGATCGATACCCACGACGCACCCGCGCTCGCCGAGATCAAGCGCGGCGCCCCCTGCCCGATCGCCTCCTGCGAGACGCTGCACGGCCGCCGTGAGTTCAAGCCGTTCCTCGACGCCTATGCGATGGACGTCGCGATCGTCGACGTGATCTGGAACGGGCTGGTGGAATCGCTGAAGGTCGCCGCCATGGCCGACGTGCACGAGGTGAACGTGGCGCCGCACAATTTCTACGGCCATCTGTGCAGCGCCATCTCGGCGACGTTCTGCGCGCTGGTGCCCAACTTCCGCGTCATGGAAATCGACATCGACAGCGCCCCGTGGCGCGACGAATTCTACACGGTGGTGCCGGCCATCGAGGAGGGCCAGTTCGTCCTGCCCAGCGGTCCCGGCTGGGGCATCGACGTGAACGAACGCGCCGTGCGCGCGCGGCCGCCGAAGTCCTGATCCGACCGATCGCGAGAGTTCTGCCAAAGAGGAGACCACACTTGGCCAAGTTCAAGATCGCCACGCCCGCGGGCGCGAGCTTCACCGTCGCCGGCGGCGGCTACGACTACGAAATGGAGCCGCTGGAAGGCATCGACTGCGAGATCGTCGAAGGCCCGACCGACGAAGACGGGTTCATCAAGTTCGCCCAGGACGCGGATGCGATCTACGCGAAGGGCATGCGCTTCACCAAGAAGGTGATCGACGGCCTGCCGGAGCGGTGCCGCGCAATCATCCTGGGCAGCGTCGGCGTGGACAGCGTGGACGTCGTCGCCGCCACCGCGCGCGGCATTCCGGTGACCAACTGCCCCGATACGTTCATCGAGGAAGTCGCCGACCACGCGATGATGCTGCTGCTGTCGGCGCATCGCCGCACCATCGAGCAGGACCGCATGGTCCGCGAACACCGCTGGCGCGAAGGCCGCCCCGCCCTGCTCGGAATCCCCCGCCTGATGGGCCAGACGCTCGGCCTCATCGCGTTCGGCCACGTCGCCCGCGCGGTGGCGAAGCGCGCCAAGCCGTTCGGCCTGCGCGTGATCGCCTATGACCCGTTCATCGAGGAACTGGTCATGATCGAACACGGCGTGCTGCCCGCCACGCTGGAAGAGGTGCTGAGCCAGTCCGACTTTGTCTCCATGCACGCGCCGGCCACGCCCGAGGCGGAAGGCATGCTGATGGAGAAGCACTTCCGGCTGATGAAGAAGACGGCGATCTTCATCAACACCGGCCGCGGCCCCACCGTGCAGGAAGCCGCGCTGATCAAGGCGCTGGAGGAAGGCTGGATCGCCCATGCCGGCCTCGACGTGCTGGAGATCGAGCCGCCGGGCGACAACAACCCGATCCTGAAGATGAACAACGTGACGCTGAGCGCGCACACCGCCAGCGCCTCTGCCCGCTTCGATCCGGCGCGCAAGCGGCATGTCGGGCGGGAACTGTCGCTGGTGCTGCGCGGCAAGTGGCCGATGAGCTGCGTCAACCCGGCGGTGCTGATGAACAGCAAGCTGCAGCGCTGGCAGCCGGTGTCGATGGAACGCGGCCCGAACAGCTAGATCGGACCGCGAAGGCAAGTCGGGAGAGGAAGCCGGTGCGTCGCCGTAGCGGCGCGCGCCGGTGCCCCCGGTGGCCGTAAGCTACAGATGCCGCGCGAAGTCCATCCGCTCGTGCAGTACACGAACGATCAGCACACCTGACGTCTGCTTGACGAAGAAGACGACGTGACGCCCGCTCTCGAGGCGGAAATAGCCGGGCCGGAGATCGTCGGCGGAGCGGCCGAGTCCGGGAAAGGCCGCGAGCCGACCGAACGTCTCGTGGAGGCCGAGCACATAGGCTTCCGCACGAGGGATGCCCCAGCGCTGCAATGAGTCGCGGGCGATCGCCCTGATGTCGTTCTCCGCTGCAACGGTCAGTCGGTAGTCACCCATGCGGCGTGGCGGGCTGCCCTTCCTTCACCTCGGCCCAGATATCGGCGACGCTTCGCGTGCTGATCCCACTCCGCTCGCCCTCTGCCAACGCTGCCCGCAGGACCGCGAGCCTGGCTTCATGCTCCTCGAGCAGACGCAGACCGGCGCGCATGACGTCGCTCGCGGTGCCGTAGCGTCCTTCGCTCACTTGGCGGTCCACGAAGCGCGTAAAGTACTCGCCCAAGCTGACCGATGTGTTCTTGCTCGCCAAGGTGTTCTTGCTCGCCATGTGCCTCTCCTGGCTCAAGTATACCAAAAATTGGTAACGTGGCAAGTGACGGACGAGCGGGTCATCCCGCCGCGATCGGGCGGGATCAGATCCCGAGCACGGCGGCGGCTTCGGTGACCACGTCGGCGAGTGCGCCGTCGGCGAACGGGGAGACGAGGCCCGCGCTCCGCACCAGGTCCTGGAACGGGGCCGACCCGCCGCGGGCGCACAGGGCGACATACGTCTCCATCGCGGCCGAGGGGTCGCGGCGCGCGCGCACCCAGAACTGCATCGCGCAGCACAGGGCCAGCGTGTAGTCGATGTAGTAGAACGGCGAGCCGTAGATGTGCGGCTTGGCCTGCCAGCGCCCGCCCATGGCCGGATAGGCGAGGTCACCGTAATCGGTCCATGGCATGTATTGCCGCTCGAGCGTCTGCCACATCCGGTGCCGATCGGCCGGCGTCGCGTCCGGCGCGGCATAGACCGCGTGCTGGAAATGGTCGACGCAGACGCCGTAGGGCAGGAAGGCGAGGTCGCCGATCAGGTGCATGCGGCGGAAACGCTCCGCCGCCGCGTCCCCCACCAGCAGGCCGATCTCGGGATAGGTGAGGAACTCCAGGCTCATGGAGTGGATCTCGGCCGATTCCATGGTCGGCCAGAGATAGTCGACATTGGGCTGGTGGCGGCTTTCCCAGTTCTGGAACGCGTGGCCCATCTCGTGGGTGAACACGCCGACGTCGGCCTGGGTGCCGTTGAAGTTGGCGAAGATGAACGGCACGCCCGCACTCGGGAACGAGGTGCAGAAGCCGCCGCCCGCTTTGCCGGGCCGGTTCTTCAGGTCGAGGAGCCCGCCGTCCCGCATCATCGCGTAGAAGCGTCCGAGCGCCGGGTGGAGCCGGTCGAACATGGTCTGGGCGGCGGCGACGAGTTCGTCATGTCCGCCGATCGGCGCCGGGTTGCCGGCGGGGTCGATCAGCGCCTCGTCCCAGAAGCGCAGCCGGTCCCAGCCATGGATGGCGCGGCGCGCCTCCAGCTCTCGCGCGACCAGCGGCACGACATGGGCCTGCACCTGGGCGCGGTAGCGGGCGACGTCCGCGGGGCCGTAATCGACGCGGCGCAGCCGGCGGTAGCCGAGCGGCGTGTAGTCCGGCAGGCCGAGGGTGCGGGCCATGCGATGGCGCACGCGCACCAGCGCGTCGAAGAGCTGGTCGAGCTCCGCCGCGTTCTCGGCGAAGAAGCTCCAGCGCGCCTGTTCGGCGTCATGCCGCGTGGCGCGGTCGGGGGATTCCGCGTAGGGGCCGAGACCCGAGAGGTTCAGGGTCTCGCCGCGGAACGGGATCTTCGCGCCCGCCAGCAACTCGGTGTAGCGGGCGCCGAGCTTCGCCTCCTCCTCCAGGTCGGGCTTGATCGCCGGGTCGAAGGTGGTGACGTCGCTCTCCCACAGCCGCACGGCATGCGCGCCGACGATCGCCGCCACCGCCGTCTGATCGGCGAGCAGGCGGCGCTTCATGCCGACCTCGAGTTCGGTCGCCTCCGGAGCGAGCGCGTCCGCATAGTCGCGCGCCTGCTTCGCCGCCGGATCGGTGGTGTCCTGGGCGAAGCGCAGGTGCACGAGCGCGCTCCAGGTGTCGTATTCGCGGCGCAGCGTGTCCCAGTCGGCCAGCGCCGCCGTCCGGTCGCCGCGGTCGAGCCGCGCGTGCAAGGCCGCGTAGCGCTGCGCGAGCCCGTCCCGGTCGGGCGTCGCGGGCGCGATGTCGGCGAAGCGTGGCGTCATTCGGCGTCATCCTCCTCGGCGTCGCCCGCCTCGATGCGGACGACCGCGATGCGGGTGTCGGGCGCGGGCTCGAGCCGCGCGGGCGCGCTGAACACGATCGTGTCGCGGGCCTGCGCGGCACCGAGCTGGCCGGTGAGGACGACGAGGAAGACGCGCGGGCCGGGGTCGACATGGGCGAGGTGCGCCGCGTCGATCACCTGCACCGTGTGCGACAGGGCGGGATAGGCGGTGATGACGTTGAGCACCTCGCACGGGCCGGCCGGCAGCGTGCAGGCGATCGGACCGGCGCCTTCGAAGGCGACCGGGTCGAAGGGGCGGTCAACGGTCAGTTCCGCGCCGGCCGGCAGTGCGAGCCGGAACCCGGCCCCGCGCAGCAGGGTGATGGTGCGGTCATGCCCCGCGTAGTCCGAGAACGGAGCGTCGCGATCGAGCCAGGCGAACCCCAGCATCCAGCCGGGGCCGGAGGCGATATCGGCCTTTCGGCCGGCGCCGTTGCGCCAGGGGGACTCGGACAGCCCGGCGGCGCGGATCAGGGTTGCGTCCATGCCGCCACTCTTCCACGGACGGGGTATGTGGGAGAAGGGGCGTAATTATACGAAGGTAACCTACGAAGCTTAGCTTGTTATCTCCCGTGGTAGAGGCCATATGGCCGCCATGCCCGAACTCTCACGCGAGCCTTCGACAAGCCCGGCCACGCTCGCGACAGAGCTGCGCTTCCTCATGAGCAAGCTACGGCGGCGCTTGCGGGAACAGGCCGATGCGGGCGACCTCACCCCTTCGCAAGCGACCGCCTGGAAGCGGCTCGAGCGCGATGGCCCGATGACCGTCACCGCGCTTGCCCGCGCCGAAGGCGTGCGCCCCCAGTCGATGGGTGCAACGGTCACTGCATTGGAAGCGGCCGGCCTGATCGAGCGCGCGCCCGATGCAGCCGACGGGCGGCAGAGCATGCTGTCGGTGTCCGCCGGCGGACGCGCGCGGGTCGAGGCGGGCCGCGCCGTGCGGCAGGACTGGCTGGCCCGCCGGATCGAATGCCGGTTGGATCCCTCCGAACGGGACGTGCTCGCACAGGCGTTCGCCCTGCTCGACCGGATCGCCGACGGTTGAACCCCGGAAATCCCCAAGCCTGACGACGGAGATCCCTCATGCCGATTACGACGCTCGACCCCGCGTCAGCCCTCATCCTCGTCGACCTGCAGACCGGCATGCTCGGTTACCCGACGCTTCGGCCCATCGAGGGCGTGCTTGATCGCGCTGCCGCGCTGGCGCGCGCCTTCCGTGAGCGCCAGCGTCCCGTCGTTCTCGTCAACGTCGCGGGTGGTGCGCCCGGTCGCACCGAGCACGGGAGACGGACGGGCGAACTTCCGGCTGAGGCGCTCCGCTTCCCGCCCGAACTCGAGCAGCAGCCGTCCGATCACGTCGTTACGAAGCGTACCTGGGGTGCCTTCATCGCGACCGGGCTGGAGCAGACGTTGCGCGGCGCCGGGGTCACGCAGGTCGTGATCGGCGGCGTGGCCACCAGCATCGGCGTCGAATCCACTGCGCGGCAAGCCTATGAGCTGGGTTTCAACGTCGCACTCGCCTTGGACGCGATGACGGACATCAACGCGGAGGCGCATGCAAACAGCGTCGAACGCATTTTTCCACGGCTCGGTGAAACCGGGAGTGCGGAGGAGGTGATCACGCGGCTGCGGTGATGGCGCCGATGGGCTCGGTCGGCGGCGCGCTGCTTGCCGCGTGGCGAACGCGGCCCACGCTGGCGCTGATCGTGATCGGAGCGACGGTGTTCGGGGGCGCCTATGCGGTCGCCGCGGTGATGCCGAACTGGATCTGCTTCGGCGCGGCGATGGTGGTCGTCGGCGCGGCGTCCCAGACGGTGACGACCTCCATCACGAGCCTCGTCCAGCTTTCGACCGAACTTCGGATGCGCGGACGCGTCATGGCGCTGCTGCTGACGGTCGCGCTGGGCGGGCAACCCGTGGGGGCCCCGCTCGTCGGGCGCATTGCGGACAGCTTCGGCCCGCGCTGGGCGGTGGCGGTCGGAGCCGCCGCGGGCTTCGTCGCCGCCGCGATCGGCTGGGCTCTGGCGCGACGCCCCGATGCCGCGGCAACGGGAGCGAGCGAGCAGTAGGAGATGGCGACGGCGCAAGCGATGAACGCTCGGTCGCCATCTCCCGCAGACGGAAGGACCCGCCCGACGTCAGGCCGCCTTGGCCGTCGCGCCCGCCTCGAGCCGGCGCAGGATGTGCGCGCCCTGCTCCGCCGCGGCGACGTCACCGGGACGCAGCGGCGGGCGCACGGCGCGCCAGGCCGGGTTGCCGGTCAGCGCCGCCTGCACCGCCTTCAGCGCGGGGATGCCGTTCGCCTGCGCGCAGGCCGCTTCCATGTCCGCCACCGCGGACGGGTCGGAGAACAGCCGCCGCACCAGCCGCGGCACCACGTTCGCCATGCCGCAGATCGTCCCGGCGCCGCCCTCGGCCAGCGCGCGCGGGATCAGCACCTCGGCCCCGACCAGGGAGGCGACGTCGGGGGCGGCGCGGCGGAAGCCCAGGAAGGTATCGAAGTCGCCGCTGCTGTCCTTCACGCCGGAGACCAGCGCGCCGTAGCGGCGGCGCAGGTTGCCCAGCACCACGGCGGGGACGCCGACGCCGCAGACCTGCGGGATGTGGTAGAGGCAGGCGCTGAGCCGCGCGTCGCCGATGCCGTCGAACACCGCGGCATAGGCGTCCTCGATCCCTTCGGGGGAGACGCCGGCGAAGTAGAACGGCGGCAGGATCATCGCGCGGGTGATGCCGAGGGCGAGCACGCCCTGGGTCAGCGCGATCGTGTCCTCGATCGCGGGGCAGCCGGTGCCGACCGAGAGGGCGCGGGCGGGGATGCCGGCCCGCAGCACCGCCTCGGTGGCCGCGAGGCGCTGGGCGATGGTGAAGGACGGCCCCTCGCCGGAGGTCCCGAACAACACGAGCCCGTCGCACCCGGCGTCCAGCAGCCAGGCGGCATGTTGCGCGAGGGCCTTGGTGTCGATCCCGCCCGCTGCATCCAGCGGGGTGGTCGCGGCAGCCCATGCGCCGCGGATCGCTTCGCTCATCACGTCATTCCTGAGAGTGGATCGCGAGTATGCAGGGCGCGGGCGCCGCATGTCACCTGGATGGCGGGAGTCCGCGCCGGCGAGGTTCGGGGCGATGGTGTCTGCGCCGGCAAGGTTGGGGGCGCGGTGTCTGCGCCGGCAAGCTTGGGGCGCGATGTCTGCGCCGGCGTGATCTGGGGTGCCCGCACTGCTATGGTTGGGGCGCGGTGCGCCGGGCGTTTCGCGGATGGCGGAACTGCTCTAGCCTTCCGCAATGCTCAAGGGGATCGATCCGCTGCTGAGTGCCGAGTTGCTGCACGCGCTCGCCTCCGCGGGACATGGCGACCGCATCGCGATCGTGGATGCCAACTTCCCGGCCGCGCGGGTGGCCCACCGGCTGATCCGGCTGCCGGGGGTGGCGGCGCCCCGCGCGCTGGACGCGGTGCTCTCGGTGCTGCCGATCGACACGTTCGAGCCGGAGCCGGTCGCGGTGATGCAGGTGGTGGGCGACCCGAACGCGGTGCCCGATCCGGTGCGCGACTTCATGGCGGTGCTGGCGCGGCATGGCGCCCCGGTGCCGATTGCACGCGAAAGGCACGCATTCTACGCGCAAACGGCGGATGCCTTCGCCGTGGTGCAGACAGGCGAGCGGCGGTTCTACGGCAACGTGCTGCTGACCAAGGGCGTGGTGCCGCCGGACCCCGCGGCATGATCGTCGACGCCCACCACCATGTCTGGCGGATCGGCCGCGGTGACTACGC
Source organism: Rhodospirillales bacterium (assembly GCA_017304945.1). GTDB lineage: Bacteria > Pseudomonadota > Alphaproteobacteria > Acetobacterales > Acetobacteraceae > Rhodopila. The sequence continues at coordinate 55,197 of JAFKLG010000077.1, read as the reverse complement.
CTGGATCCATCCCGGTTCGCCGCTGCATCGCGACTACACGCTGGCCGACCTCCGCCCGCTGCTGGGCGACATCGACGCGACCGTGCTGGTGCAGGCGGCGCCGACCGAGGCGGAGACCGCCTACCTGCTGAACGTGGCGCGCAACTCGGGTGGGCTGGTGCGCGGGGTGGTGGGGTGGGAGGACCTCTCGCTGCGTGACGCGGCGGCGCGCATCCATGCGATGGCGGCCGACCCGCTGCTCAAGGGGCTGCGGCCGATGCTGCAGGATATCGAGGACACGGGGTGGATCCTGCATCCGACGCTGCAGCCCGCCCTTGCCGCGATGGAAGCCGCGCAGCTCTGCTTCGACGCGCTGATCCAGCCGCGGCACCTGCCCGCCATCCTCGGCCTGTGCGGGCGGCATCCGACCCTGCGCGTGGTGGTGGACCATGCCGCCAAGCCGGCGATCGCGACGGGCGGGTTCCAGCCCTGGGCGGACGACATCGCCCGCCTCGCGCGGGAAACCGCCGCCACCTGCAAGATCTCCGGGCTGGTGACCGAAGCCGGGCCGCAGTGGAAGACCGACGATTTGCGCCGCTATGTCGACCACCTGCTCGACTGCTTCGGCCCGACGCGGCTGATGTGGGGCAGCGACTGGCCGGTGGTGGAACTGGCCGGCGGCTATGCGAGCTGGCGGGCCGCGGCGCTCAGCCTGCTGCGCGGCCTCGACGCCGAGGCGCAGGCGGCGATCCTGGGCGGCACCGCCGCGACGTTCTACCGGCTCGACTGACCGCAGATGCGCGCACGCCACTACTCGGCTCCACCGGTCGCCCACTCGGCCGCGCCATCATGATCCGGGTCACGCCGACGATCGCGTTGGACGAGCGGGCGATCGAGGAGAGCTTCATCCGCGCCTCCGGCCCCGGCGGGCAGAACGTCAACAAGGTGGCGACGGCGGTGCAGCTCCGCCTGTCCCTCGACGCCGCTGGCCTGCCGGGCCCGGTGCGCGCGCGGCTCGAGCGGCTGGCCGGGCATCGGCTCACCCAGGCGGGCGATATCCTGATCACCGCCCAACGCCATCGCACCCAGGAGCGGAACCGCGCCGAGGCGCTGGAAATGCTGGTGGAACTGATCCGGGATGCCGCGGTCGCGCCGGTGCGGCGGGTGAAGACGCGCCCGACCCTCGCCTCCAAGCGGCGGCGGCTCGAAGCCAAGGCACATCGGGCACAGGTGAAGACCGCGCGGTCGCGGCGCGCCGATCCGGACTGACGGCGTCTCCATTCCGGGACCGCATGGGAGGAGTCGCGACGACGCGCTCAACCTGTGATTGCAAGGCCGCGGATGAGCGAGTACGAGGCAGCCGATCATCGTCCGGAGCCCCATCATGCCTGCTCGCCGCCTGCTCGCCGTCGCAGCCCTTGCCGCACTGACCACCGCTCCGCTCGCCGCCCGCGCGCAGGACGCCGCGGCCGGGGAGGCCGTGTTCAAGAAGCAATGCGCGATCTGCCACTCGCCGGTGCAGGGCAAGAACATGATCGGGCCCAGCCTGTTCGGCATCGTCGGGCGCACCGCCGGCACGGTGCCGAACTTTCGCTACTCCCCCGCGAACAAGAACAGCGGCATCGTCTGGGACGCGGCAAAGCTCGACCCGTATCTGACCAACCCGAAGGCGGTCGTGCCCGGCACGATCATGACCTATGCCGGGCTCAAGGACGCGACGCAGCGGGCCGACCTGATCGCCTATCTCGAAACGCTGAAATGAGGCGGCGCGGCGGGGAGCTGCCTCTCCGCCGCGCTTGGTGAACGGCGTCATGGCGGTAGGGGGCGTGCCGCTACGCGGGGCCGCAATCGTGGGGCGCCCCTGAAGCGGTCCGCGGTATGGGTGGAGGAGGTCCCGCGCCTCGCCGATGTCGTCTACCACGGTTCAACTCGCTCGCGGAGCGGCTTGAGAAAGAGGCGACTTGGCGGAGCGCGCGCCCTCTATCGGCGGCGCATAGGAAGGGGGTTCTCGACGGGGGTCGCGCTGCACAAGGTGCTTGGCGGGACGAGGCGCGCAAGCGCGAGGTGAACCCGCGACCGCGGTCGCCGTTCGGATTGGTCGCCCCACACTTTCCCGACACGGCCCGTTACCCCTTCGCACCGCCAGGTTTGGCGGCGGCCCCACCCCCTGCTATGGTCGAGCTAATGGGAGACGAAGTGACGGATGGCGAGTGAAGCGAGCATCTGGTCATCGAGCAGACACGGGTCCGAGAAGGAGCAGGCCCTGGACGACGGCGACGGTCCCGGAATGAGGACCGTCCACCAGCAGGATTACGACCGGCTCGTGTTCTCGACCCCGGTCCGGAGGCTGGCGAACAAGACACAGGTCTGGCCCATGGACGCGAACGACGGGGTTCGCTCGCGGCTCACTCACTCGCACGAGGTAGCGAACCTCGCCCGTTCGATTGGAGCGCGGGTAACGGAGGTCGTGCGGAAGCACGATGAACACCCAGAGGCCGAACGGGCGATCCAGCCCATCCTCCTCGCCGCCGGCCTGTCCCACGACCTCGGTAACCCGCCATTCGGTCACCAGGGCGAGGTCGCCATCGGAAACTGGTTTGCCCGCAGGAGCGACTGGATATTCACGCGCGAGCGCGAGGGGGGCCCGGAGTTGCCGGGCGGAAGCGAGGTCCCGGAACGTCTGTGGCCCGAATTCACGAAGTTCGACGGCAACCCGCAGACTTTTCGTCTTCTCGTCACGCTGCAGACGCATGCCAAGCGCCGCGGCCTCGACCTGAGCGCAGCCACGTTGGCTGCGTCACTGAAGTACTCCCGGTCGGTGTCGGGGCCTGTGAAAGGAGCTCAAGGGAAGAAGTTCGGGTACTTCGAATCCGAGCTTTCCACGATCGAGTGGATTAGGCGCAGCACGGGCTTGAAGGAGGGGGAGCGCCACCCCCTGACATGGGTCATGGAGGCGTGCGACGACATCGCTTACTCCGTCCTTGATGTCGAAGACATGCTTAAGAAGGGGCTTTTGTCGCCTGAGGACGTCCTCACCATCTTGCGTGGCACTGAGGGCCTCGCGGGAAACGGCACGATTGAGACGATCGCTGCGGATTTCGAGAAGGTGGACAGGACAGGCCGCAGGGCCGAAATTCGTCGCGACGTGAAAGTGCAGTATATTCGGGCGCGGACGATCGCGGCTCTAATCGATGTGGCGGTTGGCGCGTTCCAGCGGTATGCTTTCTGCATCATGAACCGTACCCACCAGACGGCGCTGATGGACGGGGACCCTCTCTGCGATGCTCTAAAGGGCGTGGCTAGAGGGTACGGCTTCGTGCATCCGACGGTGCTGCGGGCGGAGGCGCAGGGGGCTGCCGCCATGGACTCCGTGATGACGGAGATGTGGGCCGCCATCGTGGATCGGGAGAAGCCGGACGACTTCTGGTCGAAGCGCATCGGTGCGAAATCCCGCTACGTCTTCTCCCTGATCAGCCCCAACTATGTGGAGGCGGCCGCCGAACCGGAGTCGAAGGCCGGGCCGGCGGGGACGACCCGGTATCGCGAACTCCGGCTCCTGACCGACATGATGTCGGGCATGACCGACGGTTTCCTGACGAAGCTAGCGGGAGACCTGAAAGACTTGCCAAGTGTCGCGCGCGCCTGACCGGGCTGCGCTGAAGAAGCGGCTCGATCGCTTTTTCTGGGAGAACCGCTCGGCGCAGATGCGCCTCCTGCGGTCGTTTTTGGAAGGCGATCTGCGCCCGCTCGGCGACGCGGCGGTGGTCGGCGGCCTAGTGCGGGACTTTGCGCGCGGCGGGCGCAAAGCGTTCGCCTCCGACGTTGACATCGTCATCGACGCGCGAGCGGGTGCGGTGTCTGACTTGGCTGCGCGCTTGTCCGCGCAGCCCAATCGCTTCGGCGGTTTCGGCTGCCGTGTCGGCCCTTGGCGGGTGGACTTCTGGGCGCGGGAGACCACCTGGGCTGTCCGATGCGGCGGCGCAAGGGCGGACCACCTCTCCGACCTTGTGGGTTGCACGTTCTTCGACTGGGACGGCGCGCTCTATCGCCTGTGGGACCGGGAACTCGTTGTCCCGGGCGACTACCTCGACCGAATCGCGTCATCCGTACTCGATGTGAGGTTCCGTCCGACCCCGTCGCTCGAGAGCAACCTGCTCAGGGCGGTCCGTCGGCTCGTGCTGTGGAATGCGCGGGCGGGCGACCATTTGCGCTCGTTTGTCGAGGAGCATCTCGACGACGCGGCGTTCGCGATGCTCAAGCGTCGCGAGGGGGCACTGCCGCCCCCGGGTGAGCGCGTCACCGCTCGCTGGATCGACGCAGCGGCCGCGCGGTCCGCCCTGCTCGGCGATCAGCCGGGGCCGCGCGGCCCGGACCGGGCAGTCCTGGAGTTGCCGGGGATGGCGTGCGATTGGCATCCCCATCCTACTCCCGAGACCGTGCGTTCCAGGCGGTCCGCAAGGCACAATCCGCGAGGAGTCCAGATCAACCTTCCAGTCTAACGCTGCGGCGTGCCTATCCTTGGGGCCACGGCCGGGAACCGGGCCGGCGCGCCGGAATGTCAGTCGAAGGAGCCGCCCCGCCGCGGCCGTGATTTGGGCCGGCGCAGAACGAAGGTGCGGCGGACCCGCAACTCCGCTCCCGCCCTTCTGAGACCGTCAATTGCTGGCTCAATTGAGCTCGCCCTGGCTGATGAGTCATGAGCCGCCGCTTCCGCCTGAAGCCGCGCTGGCGCAGTTTGCCCTCAATCTAGACCAGGTCGTGGCCCTGGCCCCAATGCCACCCTCACTCCGGCCCGATCGCGAACCCGATGCGCTGGCGTTGCGTGGTCGGACCCTGCTGCTTGAGGCTGGCCCGCAGCGCCTCGTATTCGCGCTCCATGTCCCCGGTCACCGAGGCGCGGGTCTCCGTCAGCGCCTGCTCGAACTGCGCCTGGGCCACGCTGCTGCTCTCGAGGTTCTCGCGCAGGGCGAGCAGGCCGGCGCGTCGCACCGCATCCCCGAGATCGGCGCCCGTGTAGCCGGGCGTGCGGCGGGCGATCGCGGCCAGGTCCACGTCCTCGGCCAGGGGCATGCCCTTGGTCTGGATCCGCAGGATGCGCTCCCGCCCGGCCTCGTCGGGCACCGGCACATAGACCAGCTCGTCGAACCGGCCCGGCCGCAGCAGCGCCGGGTCCAGCAGGTTCGGCCGGTTCGTGGCGCCGATCACCACCACGCCCTGCAGCTCCTCCAGCCCGTCCATCTCGGCCAGGATCGTGTTCACCACCCGCTCCGTCACGGCCGGCTCGCCCAAGCCGCCGCCGCGCGCCGGCACCAGGCTGTCGATCTCGTCGATGAAGATCACCGTGGGCGCCACCTGGCGCGCGCGGGCGAACAGGCGGCTCACCTGCTGCTCCGACTCGCCGTACCACTTGGACAGCAGGTCGGAGGACTTGGTGGCGATGAAGTTGGCGTTCGACTCGCGCGCGACCGCCTTGGCCATCAGCGTCTTGCCGGTTCCGGGCGGCCCGAACAGCAGGAACCCCTTGGCCGGACGGATGCCCAGGCGACGGAACGCCTCCGGGTTCTTCAGCGGCAGCTCGATGCCTTCCCGCAGTTGCGCGCGGGTGGTGTCGAGACCGCCGACATCCTCCCAGGTCACGTTCGGCACCTGGATCATGATCTCGCGCAGCGCCGAGGGCTGGATCCGCTTCAGCGCATTCTCGAAGTCGTTGCGGCAGACCCGCATGCCGGCCAGCACCTCGGGCGGGATGCCTTCGCGCAGGTTGATCTGCGGCAGCACGCGACGCACCGAGTCCATGGCCGCCTCGCGCGCCAGCGCGGAGATATCGGCGCCGACGAAGCCGTAGGTGGTGCGGGCGAGCGCCGCGAGATCGACATCATCGGCCAGCGGCATGCCGCGGGTGTGGATCGCCAGCACCTGGCGGCGGCCGGCCTCGTCGGGCACGCCGATCACGATCTCCCGGTCGAAGCGGCCGGGGCGACGCAGCGCCTCGTCGATCGCGTCCACGCGGTTGGTCGCCGCGATCACCACGACGTTCTGCCGCGGCTCGAGCCCGTCCATCAGCGTGAGCAACTGCGCGACGATGCGGCGTTCGGTCTCCCCGCGCGCCTCCTCGCGCTTCGGGGCGATGCTGTCGATCTCGTCGATGAAGATGATCGAGGGGGCGCGGCGGCCGGCTTCCTGGAAGATGTCGCGCAGGCGCTGTTCCGACTCGCCGTAGTGGCTGCCCATGATCTCGGGGCCGGCGATGCTGAAGAACTGCGCCTCCGACTCGTTCGCCACGGCCTTGGCGAGCAGCGTCTTCCCGGTGCCTGGCGGCCCATGCAGGATCACGCCCTTGGGCGGGTCGATGCCGAGGCGCTGGAACAGTTCGGGATGGCGCAGCGGCAGCTCCACCATCTCCCGCACCTGTTCGACGGCGTCGCCCAGGCCGCCGATATCGTCATAGGTGACGTCGGCGCGGCGGATCTCCTTCGGTTCGGTGTACTCGGGCAGCAGCTCGACCTCGGTCTCCGGCCCGATCTGCACGATGCCCTTGGGATTGGTGCCGACGACGGTGAGGCGGATTTCCTGCAGCGCGTAGGCCTGCTGCTCCATCAAGCTGCGGAACACCTCTTCCTGCAGCCGGTCGGGCCGGCCCATGGCGCCGCGCTGGTAGACGGAGGTGGAGACCACGTCGCCGGCCACCACCGGCCGGCCGACGAAGGTGCGACGCAGCGCCTCCCCCGACCCGGACAGGCGCAGGTTCTTCTGCGCCGGCGCGAAGGTCACGCGGGTCGCGGTACGCAGGACGGCGCGACGGACTTCCACCCGCTCCCCCGCCGTCACGCCGGCATTGGCGCGCTGCAGCCCGTCGAGCCGGATGATCTCCAGGTCCTCGTCCTCAGGGTACGGCGGCAGGGCGAGCGCCGCGGTATGGCGCTGGCTGGCGATCTCGATCGCATCGCCCTGCTGCATCCCCAGCGCCTGGAGGACCTTGCGGCTGACGCGGGCGACGCCCTTGCCGACATCTTCGGGGCGCGCGTTCGCCACCTGTACGGCCACGGTCTTGGGGTCGGGTTCGGCCATGCGTCTGTTCTCCAGAGCGGGGGCTTACGGTCCCGGATTCCGCCACGGGGGCGATCTCGGCGCAACAGCAAGGTGCGGGCGGGGTCCCGGGTCCGGCCCGGGGGCGATCTCGCTGCAACAGCGGGCGGGCGGCGAAGTTGCCTGCCCACGCCGTGTGGCGCGGGCCGGATGCGCGGAGTGGAGCGCGGGACGCCGGAGCGGCGGGTGGATCTCCACCCTTGGATCCCGCCCTGGGGCGCGGTCCGTCGGCCTGGAGGCGTGGCGGATCCGTGCGCGACGCAGTTTGATCACGGATGGGTGCGTGCCACGGCGGAGTGACGGAGGTCCGGACCGGGCGCCGTCGCGGACGCCGACCGCCTGGGCTCGGGCGATGAGAACGAGAGGGGGGACCGAGAACGCGAAAGCGCGCCACAACTGATCGTGGCGCGCCCCGGCAGCTTTGGCTGCTCCTGTTGTTCGCTCCCTAAACTTGGCGGTTGCGGCGCCAGCGCGGAGGTTTTCCCGTGCGGCAGCCGGCCCGTCAATCAATTTCTTACTCTGAGTCGTCAGGTCTACTGGCGAGTACCGCACGGACGGAGCATGTGGCAAATCGGCCACATCCCCTAGGGCAGCCATGCCGCAGGCAAAAAAATCTGCGTCGGCCGACTTGCGTTCCGGTTTGTGCGGTGCAATATCGGAGCCGCAGCGCCGTTGTGCGCTGCTTTCTTGGACGTTTCCTCCCTAAACTTGGCGGCTCCTTCGGGATGCCGCCATTTTTTTCGCCAGTTCGCCTAAGATTGCGGCGACGATTGCCTAAGAAACGTCTCCAGGGACTCGCGCAACGCAGCAGTCGTCAGAACCCGTGGAACCTTGTTCTGGCCACCCTCCTTGCCCCGCGCGCGCATCCAGGCGGCAAACCCGCCACACCCCACCCGCCACAACTCCGGCGCGCGCATGCCCGGCCGATGATCGCGATAATCCGCGTTTTCAGCCGCCAGCGCCGAATCAAGCGCCTGCACGAAGTTCGGCACGGCCGCGTCCGGCAGCGGCGCGGCGAACTCGACATAGAACCGGTGGCCCCCCTTCTCTCCCGCATGCGACGGGTAGAGCGGCGTCACCGCATACTCCCGTAGCGGGATCCCCACCGCAGCCGAGGCGCGCTGCAGCGCCGCTTCGATCTCCGCCCCGATCAGATGCTCCCCGAACGCGGACAGCGACCAGCCCAGCCGACCGGTGACCAGCAGCCGCGGCGGCGCGCGGTCCACGAACCGCACGGTGTCCCCGAGCACGTAGGCGAACAGCCCGGCGTTGCTGGACACCACGACCGCATAGTTCTGCCCGATGGCGAGGTCGCCCACCCAATGGCGGGTCGGCGCCGGCAGGTCGATCTCCTCCACCGGCACGAACTCCAGGAACAGCCCGTTGTCGGCGAGCAGCCGCATCCCCTGCTCCGGCCCGCGATCGGCGATCGCCAGGAAGCCCTCGCTGGCCGGATATACCTCCCGCATGTCGACATGGGCGCCGGCGAAGATCGCCTCGAACTGGCTGCGATAGGGGCCGAAGCCGACGCCGCCATGCACGAACAGCTCGAGGTCGGGATACCAGCTCGTGCTCCGCATCGGCCGGTCCGGCCGCAGCGCCGCCAGCCCCGCGAAGAACGGCAGCACCCAGCTCGGAGTCCCGCTCAGGGACCGGATATCGGCCTGCAGCGACAGCGGGCCGAGCCGCGCGATCTTGCGTTCCCAATCGGCGATCAGCGCCAGGTCCTGCGGCGGGAAATAGCGGCTGCGCGCCCACCACGGCACTTCGGCGGCGGCAATCCCGCTCAGGTCGCCGCTGCGGATGCCGGGTGCCTGCGAAACGAGGTCGGTGCTGCCGCCGAGCACGAAGCTGCGGCCGCCGAAGATGCGGCTGTCCGGACGCGCGGCGAGGTGATGCGCCAGCACGTCCAGCGCGGCCCGCCGGTTCGACCGCACCATGGCGCGGGAGACCGGGATGTACTTGGTGTTGCCCGTGGTGGTGCCGGAGGTCGCGGCGAAATAGGGGATGGTCCCCGGCCAGCTCAGGTCGGTCAGGCGGGGGAAAGCCGGCTGCCACCACTCGCGCCAGAACTCCTCGTAGCGGCGCAGCGGCACGCGCTGCTGGAACGCGGCCACACCGTCGATCCGCGCGAAGTCGTGCGCGCGGCCGAAGCGCGTCGACGCGGCGCGGCGGACCAGGGCGAGCAGCGTGCGACGCTGCGCCGCCACGGCGTCCTGCCGCGCGAGCTGGCGCAGGCGATGACCCGCCCAGAGCCGCAGCAGGGGCGTCGCGTCCAGCATCTCACGGATGCAGTTCGGTCATGTGCGGATAGGTCTCACGCACCGTCTCCGGCCTCAGCGGCACCTGGATATAGGCACCCCGGCGCCAGAGCGGCACCTGGTCGGTCAGCGTGGTGCTGCCGATCCACCCGTCCTGGCCGCCCAGCAAGGCGAACCAGGACGCATCGAGGTCCGACAGATCGGCGATGAACCGCGCCGTGCTGGCCAGCGCCGCACGATGGCGGCGATCCGTCAGCGGTCCGGCGGTCTTCATCACGGTGTCGCTGCCGCCGCTGGCCGGCCAGTCGCCGAAGCGGAACAGCCGGCCGATCCCCGGCAAGGTCGCCAGCGGATGCTGCGGCTCCAGCCGGTGCATGGCGCCCCAGACGCGGAAGCGCCGCACGCCGCGGTCGACCCGCGGCAGCACGCCCCGCAGCAGCGCGGCCAGCCGCGGCCGTGGCAGCTCCTGCAGCGCGCGGAACAGCAGCGTGCGCGCGCTCCAGCTCGCGGCGTAGGCGCGCAGGCGCCGCGGTCCGTAGAGCGCCATGGCGAGGTGATACAGCAGCAGCTCGAAGGCGAGCGGCGCCTCGGCATTCGCCGCGTAGGTGCCGTCCCATCCGGCCAGCAGGTCGGCGAGCCGCCGCGCGGCGGGCTGCGGCAGGGCGCGCAGCGCCACCACCACGCGGTCCCGCACCGGCGCGGCGGCCGGCAGACCCACGTCCTGCTGCAGCGCCGCGATGTCGCGGAACCCGAGCCGCCGGCCGCCGCCGAGGATCGCGCGGAGCCGGTCGATGCGCTGGGCAGAGGAGAAGAAGTAGCCGACCAGCACCTCGGCCTTGGGCGGGCGATCGTTGGCCGAGGCGACGAAGCCTTCCGCCGGATCGAACGCCGCCGGCAGGGCGCCGCCGCGCACGACCTGTCGCCAGGCGCGGCCGGCACTCGGCGGCAGCAGCGGCGTGGTGGCGGGCGCCGCCGGGCGGTGCGGCAGGTGCACCGCCATCGCCTTGCCCACATGCCCCTCGGCGTCGGCGTAGAGCATGTTCTGGCCGGGCACGCCCAAGCCCTCCAGCGCCGCGCGGAACCCCGCCCAATCCCGCGCGCGGTTCACCCCCAGCAGCGCGCTCAGCTCGTCGCTCGGCCGGTGCCCCATCCAGCGCAGCGCGACGGTGCCGCCGGCCGGCGCGAGACGGGCCAGGTCGGAGATCACCGGCCCGAACTCCGTCTCCCGCACCGCGAGGCGTCGGCGTCCGGCGAAGCGGACGCGGATCTCCTCCTGCCGGGTCACGATGGCGTCGGGCGGCAGGCCGGAGACGTCGAACAGGTCGCTGCTCGCCGCGTGCAGGTTGGTGCCGCCCCAGGCGATGTGGGCGTTGCGCCCGACCATCACGGCCGGGATGCCCGGCACCATCAGGCCGGCGGCATGGAAGCCGGGCGATCGGCCGCCGGCGATCAGCCACAGATTGGGCAGCAGGGCGGAGAGATGGGTGTCGCCGGCGAGCCAGGCATGGCCGGTCTCGCTGCGGTCGGGCCCGATCGCCCAGGCGTTGCTGCCGGCGCGGGCGAAGCGCAGCAGGACGGAGCGCGCGCGGGCCAGCGGTCCGGCCGGCGTCGGATCCTCGCCCGCCGGCAGCAGCGCGGCCTCGGAGCCGAGGAGGCCGCGCCAGAATGCGTCGATGCCGGGGTCGTTGCGGTCGGCCAGCAGCGCGAGCCAGACCATCCAGGTGACGTCGAAGGCGGCGAGGCGGCCGATGCAGAGGACGTCCTCGAGTGTCCATGGCGTCCGCCGCAGGCCGAGCAGGCGGAATTCGGGTGGGAGCGTGGGGGCGTGGCGGATGGCGTGATTGGCGCCGGCCAGGAACGCCTCCGTCCAGCTCCGGGTCTCGGCGGGCAGGGCGGCGGCCATGGCGGGCACCGCCTTGCCGAGGTGGAGGGTGCGCAGGATGCGGTCGGTTTCCACCCCGAACGGACCGGCGAGTTCGGCCACGCGTCCCTGCGCGACGTGGCGCATCAGCTCCATCTGGGTCCAGCGGAGATGCACGTGGACGACGCCCAGCGCGACGGCGAAGTCGTGGTCGGATTGCGCGAGGATGAAGGGGATCTGGTGCGCATCCCAGTGGATCTGCACGGGCCGCCGCAGCGGCAGGCCGGCATGCGGCAGCGCCGCGAGCCGCGCGGTCAGTCCAATACTGTCTCGACGGGGCGTAAGAATTGTGACGGCTCCCCGATGCGCGTCACCAGAATGCATGAGCCGCGCCAGAGTTGCGCGCGCGAAAGGTGGCGCAGCGGAACGGTCGGGGATCGCCGCCGGCGAGACGGTGCCGGCGGTTCTGGCCGCGATGTCCGGATCGGGCGGGGCGGGGGCTGGCCGATCACGCGCCGGGGGCGGGGCCGATCGATCACGCGCCGGGGCGCAGGCCAGGTGGGCATGCGGCTCAGGTGTACGCGGCTTCCACCATCTTGCGGATCGCCGCCTCGGCTTCCTCGGCGGCGGGATCCGGCGCCGGCTCTGGTGGCGGCGTGGGGGGCGCGGCGGAGGTGGTGGGAACTTCCGGCAGGTCGGGCTTCAGGCGGCGGGAGACGGGGCGCGGGCGGCGCATCGGCTCAGCCCCAGGGCCGGTCGTGGTGGTGCGCGGCGGCTCCCAGCGCCGCCGACGGGAGGAGCCGGTCGCGCGGGATGGAGGGCAGGTCGCCGATCCGCTCGATCGTGATATCGGCCGGCGGGTAGTCGGCGAGGATCTTGGGGTCGTGCGCGTAGTGTCCCTGGCGCGGGAACACCGTGGTGACGCGCGGCCCCCAGATCTGCTTCACCTCGTGCAGGATGCGCAGCTTGTCGTCCACCAGCACATAATGCCGCGCGGGGTACAGGCGTTCCACGTCGTCGAGTTCCTGTTCCTTGTGGATGTAGATCAGCACGTCGTCATGGAAAACGTGCCACAGGCCGGAGCGGTGCACCTTGCGCGGCTGGAACACGGCGTCGCCGTCGGACAGGATCACGGTGCGGCCCCAGCGCTGCACGTGGCGCACCGCCTCGATTGCGCCGGGGAACAGGCGGTCGGCGAACGGGTAGTCCACCAGCCAGTTGGCCATGCGCAGCACGCGCGGGTCGTGCATCGCCTCGACGCGGTAGCGTTCCAGCGCGCCGAGATAGTCGGCGTAGCCGAGTTCGCTGCGGAGCTGCTCGAAAATGGCGGTGTAGCGGTTGGACGCGGCCTCGCCGAAATGGTCGGCGAGGTAGGCGCGCAGCTCGCCCTGCACGCGGTCGTTGTCGATCAGCGTGTTGTCCACGTCGAACAGGAAGACGACCTCGTTCATCGGGCACTCCTCTCGGTTGCGGCAGACCTAGCACAGCGGCGCGGTTCCGGGGCACATGTCGTGCGAGGCGCGCGGGCAGGTGTCGTGCGCAGCGCGCGGGCAGGTGTCGTGCGCAGCGCGCGGGCAGATGTCGTGCCATGACGGCGGCGCGGGAAGGGGTCGGATGGACGAGGACGAGAGGCCGACGCTGGCGCTGGGCGGCAAGGTCTACATGACGCCGGAGGGGCACCAGCGGCTGCGCGAGGAGCTGCACCAGCTGATGAAGGTGGAGCGGCCGCGCGTGGTGGAGGTGGTGTCCTGGGCCGCCGGCAACGGCGATCGCAGCGAGAACGCGGACTACCAGTACGGCAAGCGGCGGTTGCGGGAGATCGACCGCCGAGCACGCTACCTGACCAAGCGGCTGGAGAACGCCGAGGTGGTGGATCCGGCACGGCAGACCGACCGCGCGCGAGTGTTCTTCGGGGCGACCGTGACCTATGTGGACGAGGCCGAGGTGGAGCGGACCATCACCATCGTGGGCGCCGACGAGGCGGACATGGCGGAGGGCAAGGTGAGCCTGACCGCGCCCATCGCGGTCGCGCTGATCAAGGCGCGGGCGCGCCGGCACGACGAGGTGTCGGTGCATACGCCGCGCGGCGTGGAGGTGATCGAGGTGCTGGACGTCCGCTATCCCGCGCCGGGCTGAGGCGTCGTCCCGGCTCGGCCGCCCGCCCGCGTCTCGCGCCGCCCCATCCCGTCATGGCCGGGCCCGACCCGGCCATCCCCCGCGTTCTCCACGTCATGGGGGAGACGCTGCCATCCCCGCGTTCTCCACGTCATGGCCGTGCCCTGGAGTCCTCAGGCGAGCGCGTCGGTGGCGGCGCGCAGGGTGTGGCGCACCTTGGCCGCGAGGTCGGCCTCGCGGAACGGCTTCTGCAGGATGCGGTCCTCGCTCACCTCGGACAGCGCGCCGAGATCGGCGAAGCCGGTGATGAACAAGGTCGGCAGCTCCGGCCGGCGGGTGCGCAGCTCGCGCGCGACCTCGGCGCCGCTCATGCCCGGCATCGCATAGTCCAGCACCACCAGCGCGATGTTCGGCTCCGCCGCGGCGACGTCCAGCGCGGCGCCGCCGCTGCCGGCTTCCACCACCTCGTAGCCGAGGTCCTGCAGCATCGTGGAGGTGACCTCGCGCACCGCGGCGTCGTCGTCGACCAGCAGCACGAGCAGGCGTTGCTCCGCCGCGGGCGTCCCCGCCAGGTCGGTCGGCGCGGCGGTCGCGGCGGGGACGAGCGAGCCCGCGCGGGGCAGGAACACCTTCACGCAGGTGCCGCTGCCGATCTTGGTCTCGATGGTCACGCCACCGCCGGACTGCTTGGCGAAGCCGTAGACCTGGGCGAGGCCGAGGCCCGACCCCTTCCCCACTTCCTTGGTGGTGAAGAACGGCTCGAACGCCTTGGCCAGCACCTCCTCGGTCATGCCGCTGCCGGTGTCGGAGACCGAGAGCATGACGTAATCGCCGGGTCCGGGCTCCTCCGGCCGGCGCGGCGGCGTGTCCAGGGTGACGTTGTCGGTGGTGATGGTGAGCGCGCCGCCAACCCCCATCGCATCCCGCGCGTTGATCGCGAGATTGAGGATGATCAGCTCGATCTGGGTCGGATCGACCAGTGCCTGCCACGGAGCCTCATGCAGTTCCATGGCGATGCGGGCCGACCCGCCCATCGTGCTCTGCAGCAGGTCCCGCATGCCGGCGACCGTCTCGTTCAGGTCGACCGGCTTCGGCTCGAGCCGCTGGCGGCGCGAGAAGGCGAGCAACTGGGCGGTGAGCTGCGCCCCGCGTTCGGCCGCCTGCGTCATCTGCCCGAGCCGCCGCTGCAGCGAGGGGCGGCCGTCCGTGGATCCGAGCTCGCGCTTGAGGAACATGAGGTTGCCGAGGATGACGGTCAGCAGGTTGTTGAAGTCGTGCGCGACCCCGGAGGTGAGCTGGCCGACCGCCTCCAGCCGCTGCATCTGCCGCAGCGTGGTCTCGACCCGGCCGCGCTCCTCGATCTGCATCACGAGCTGGCGGTTGGTGGCGGCGAGTTCCTCGGCGGCCTGGCGCTCCTCGGTGACGTCGCGGCCGATCGCGTAGATCAGCCGGTCCTCCCGCACCGCGGTCCAGGCGATCCAGCGGTGGGACCCGTCCTTGCGACGGACCCGGCTCTCCAGCCGCACCGTCTGCTGCTCCTCGCCTTCGGTCCAGGTGAACTGGGCCATTTCGGCGCGGTCGTCGGGGTGCACCAGCGGCAGGGCGGAGCCGGCCAGCAACTCCTCCTCGCTCCAGCCCAGCATGTCGGTCCAGGCCTGGTTGACCACCAGCGGCCGGAACTCCAGGTCGCACACGATCAGCAGGTCGCGGGAGAGCTGCCAGATCCGGTCGCGCTCCCGCGTGCGGTCGCGGAGCTGGCGGGCGAGCACGTCGTTGAGCCGCTGCAGCGCGGCCTCGGTCGCCTTGCGGTCGGTGATGTCCTGCGTCACGCCGACCACGCGGGTGCACCGCCCGTCGCGGAAGAACGCCTGGCCGTGGGTCGCGATCCAGCGCTCCTCGCCGCGCTTCGTATGGACGCGATACTCGGCGTGCAGCGTGCCCGGCCCGTCCACCGCCATGGTCGCCTGCAGCGCCGCGTGGAGCCGCACCCGGTCCTCCGCCTCGACCGCGGTCATCGAGGCTGCGTAGTCGAGTTCGATCTCGCGGGTGCTGCCGTCCGCCTGCTGGGTCCACAGCACGCGGTCGAGGTCCGGGTCGTAGTCCCAGGTGGCGATGCGCGCGGCGGAGACGGCGAGCCGCATGCGGATCTCGCTCTCCTGCAGCGCGGCCTCGGCGCGGTGGCGCTGGCGGCGCTCATGCGCTTCCGCCAGGGCGCGTTCCAGCGCGGCGGGCAGGCGCAGCAGGTTGCGCTTCAGCACGTAGTCGGTCGCGCCCTGCTTCAGGGCGTCGGTCGCGAACTCCTCCCCGACCACGCCGGAGACGAACAGGAACGGCACGTCGGGCGCGGCCTCCCGCGCGACCCGCAGCGCGGTGAGCCCGTCGAAATCCGGCAGCGAGTAGTCGGCCAGGATGATGTCGAAGCCGCCCGCCGCGATCGCCGCCATGTAGTCGGCGCGGGTGCCGACGCAGGTGACGCCGAACTGGAGGCCGGCCCGCGCCAGGTGCCCCTGCAGCAGCTCGGAATCGATCGCACTGTCTTCCAGCAGCAGGATGCGGATCGGGCGGGCTGGCCTGGGCACCGCTCAGTCGCCTTGCCAGCGGCGCTGTCGCCATGGCTCGCTGCTGTTGGCGCGGCCCGGGGCAGGCTCGTTCAGCACCGCCCAGAACATGCCCAGGTCCTGGATCGCCTCGAAGAAGGCGCCGAAATCCACCGGCTTCACTACGAAGGCGTTCACACCCAGGTCGTAGCTCTGCACCAGGTCGCGCTCCTCCCGGGAGGAGGTCAGCATCACCACGGGGATGTGCCGCCGCTGGGAGTCGCCCTTGATCGCGGCCAACACCTCGAGCCCGTCCACCTTGGGCAGCTTGAGGTCGAGCAGCACCACCGCCGGATCTCCGGGCGCCCGATTGCCGTACTGGCCGCGGGCGTAGACGTAGTCGAGCGCCTCCACCCCGTCGCGGGCGACCACGATCTCGTTGGCGAGCTGGCACTTGGCGAGGGCGGCGAGCGTCAGTTCGAGATCCTTCGGGTTGTCCTCGACCAGCAGCAGAGGCCTCAAGTCAGCCACGTAACGTCTCCCCTTCCGGCTTCGGCAGCCCGAAGGTGAAGGTGGCGCCACGGTCCACTTCCCCCTCGGCACGGATCCACCCGCCATGCCGGTCGATCACCCGCTTCGTCAGGGCCAGTCCGATTCCGGTGCCCTCGAAATCTTCCGCACGGTGCAGTCGCTGGAACACGCCGAACAGCTTTCCGACATAAGTCATGTCGAAGCCAATGCCATTATCGCGAACGACATAAACGTTCTCGCGCTCGTGCTCGTCGCCTGAGACGGCGATCACGGCCGGCGCGCGACCGCGCGTATACTTCAGCGCGTTGCTCATCAGGTTGAACAAAGCTTGCCGCAACAGCGCCGGATCGCCCCACGCCTCCGGCAGGGCGCCGATCTGCCACTCCACGTCCCGGTTCCCGGTATCGACCGCGAGGCTGCGCTGCGCCTCCGCCACCAGCTTGCGCATGTCGACCCGGGTCATGGTCAGCGCCGCGCGGTTGAGCTGGGAGAAGTTCAGCAGGTCGTCCACCAGCCGGCCGGCGGCCAGCGCGGCCTCGATGATGCTGCCCAGGTAGTGGCGACCGCGCTCGTCCAGCGACGCCGCATGGTCGTTCAGCAGTTCGGCATAGCCGACGATGTGCCGGAACGGCGCCCGCAGGTCGTGCGAGACGGAATAGGAGAAGGACTCCAGCTCCTTGTTGCTGCGCTGGAGCTCGTCGGTCAGTTCGGCGCGCTCCTCCGCACGGCGCAGCACGAACTCGAGGATCGCGTTGCGGAAATCCGCCGCGCCGTCGATCTCCGCCCGCCGCCAGGGCAGCGCCTTCTGGCGCACCAGCTCGCTCCACCGCGCGAAGGAGGTGCGCGGATGCAGCCGCCCGGTCGGATCGGCCTCGGACGGCGCCGGCTTGCGCGGGTCGCCGCCCCAGGTGACCGTGCGCACCAGCTCCGGCCGGAACCACACCACGTAGCTCGCGTGCAGGCGGGAGACGGAGATCGCCAGCAGCCCACTCGCCGTGTCCGCATAGGCCGCCGCCGCGGGGAATCGCTCCGCCAGCGAGTCGGTCGCGAACACCGGCCCGCCCTCCTGCGTCTGCAGCCATCCGACCAGCTCGTGGATCTGCTCCCCGGCCGGGGTGCGGCCCGCCGCCATCGCGCCATCCGGCGTCACCACCGCGGCGCCCTGCGCGTCCACCAGCGACAGCCAGGCCTCGGCGTTGTCGAGCAGGCCCTGCTGGAACGAGCCCGCCCGCGCGAGCCGCGCCAGCAATCCGGTCTCGATCCGCTTCAGCGCGATGCGATGCCCGGCTTCCTCCATCCGCTCGCGGCCGCCGATATGCTGCGCCAGGAACTGGCCCACGAAGTCGCAGGCGGAGCGCACCGTCGGGCTGACCCGCCGCGGCGTGCGGTTGTGGCAGGAGATCAGCCCCCAGAGCTGCCCGTCGATCACGATCGAGATCGACATGGACGCCGCGGTCTCCATGTTGCGCATGTATTGGAGATGCACGGGGGAGACGCTGCGCAGGGTGGCGAAGCTGAGGTCGAGCGCCGCCCCGTCGATCGGGCTGACCGAGGGCCGGATCGCCGCCGGCCGGTAGTCGGCGTCCGGGATCAGGCGCAGCCGGTTGAGCCGGTACAGCTCGCGCGCCTGGGCGGGGATATCGGCCGCCGGGAACCGCAGGTCGAGATAGGAGGGCAGCACGCCGTCGCCGTCCTCCGCGATCACGGTGCCGTTCCAGCCCGCGTCGAACCGGTAGATCAGCACCCGGTTGAAGCCGGTCAGCCGCCGCACCTCGCAGGCGGCGGCATACGCCACCACGCGCAGGTCGGAGGTGCCGTCGATCGTCTGCAGGAAGCGCTGCAGCCGCGGGTAGAGCCGGTCCAGCGTCTCCCGATCACGCCCGTCGGTCGGCTCGAATTCCAGGATCACGCCCTGCCGGGTGCGATGCCCCAGCACCTCGCAGCTCCGCGCCGCGGTGGTGACCGCGCTGCGCAGGAACGGGTCGCTGCCGCTCAGCCAGGCGTCCAGGTCGGCGGCGAAGCCAGGGTCCCCCAGCGCGTCGATCGGCGGCGCGGCGCCGTCCGCGGCCAGCGAGATGCCCAGCAGTTCGGCCGCATTGTCGGAGCATTGCAGCAGCCGGCGATCGGCCTCGGCGATCACCAGCAAGGCCCCATGCGGCTGGATCGCGCCCGGGATGCGGATCGGCTCCCGCGCGCAGGCATCCAGGTCTGGGATCGGGCGCGGCATGCGTCAGGACCGGAAGGCGGGCCGCAACCAGTCGGCGAGCAAGGCGAAGCAGGCTTCGGCGCCGCGCAGGATCGGCTCCGACCCGGTCTGCGCCTGCATGTCCCGCGCGAAGGCACCGAACGCCCGCCACTGCGCGCCGGTCTCGGCGCCATGCGGATCGAGCGAGCGCAGTCCCTCGGCCGGCATCCAGGGCAGGCCGGCCAGGCTGCGATTGATCACGTGGCCGCCCAGGGTCGCCCCCTCCAGCACGTACATGATGCCGGTGGCGGCGGCGTCCGACTGCACGAGCCCGAACGCCTCGGCGCAATGCGGAAGAGCCCGCAGGCGGCTGTCGGCGCACCCGAGTGCGATCAGGTCGGATTCCAGCAATCCAAGCCTCTGCCGTGGCTGAAAAAACGCGGCGCACGCCGACTGGCGCAGGAGCGCCGGCTCCAGGCGCGAATGAAAACCATAAAGGCGTTCAAGGAAAACGATAAAGCGGGACCGGTCCGGCACCCCCTTCAACAGGCCGAGAGCCTGTTCCAACCGCGCATGCGGGCCCGCGGTCGCGTGCCGCAGGCTGACCATGATATCGGTCGCGAGGTCGGTGGTCATGGACCGGGTTTTGCCCCCGGTATCCACATCCGTCCACAGGCGCTCCCCCGTGTGTGATCCGCGGGCCGGGAGTAGAGTGCCGGCGTGAACACCCTCGACTCGCCATTGCTCGGCCTCTCTCACCGCCTCCCCCCCTCCAACGTCCAGGCGGAACAGGCCCTGCTGGGCGCCTTGCTGGCGAACAACCGCGCCTATGAACGAGTGTCGGAGTTCCTGGCCGCGGAGCATTTCGCCGATCCGATCCACGGCCGCATCTTCCACGCGATCTCGCGCCGGATCGAGGCGGGGCAGCTCGCCGACGCGGTCACCCTGAAGGCCGAGTTCGAGCACTCCGGCGTCCTGGAGGAGGTCGGCGGCACCGCCTACCTCGCCCAGCTCCTGACCGCCATGGTCGGCATCATCAATGCCGGCGAGTACGGGCGCGCCATCCACGACGCCTGGCTGCGGCGGCAGTTGATCGATATCGGCGAGACGGTGGTGAACAACGCGTTCGGCATGGACGCGGAGCTCGACGCCAAGCAGCAGATCGAGTCGGCGGAACAGCAGCTCTTCCAGCTCGCGACGGAAGGCGGCAACGAGGGCGGGTTCGTCACCTTCGAACGCGCGCTGACCGACGCGATCCACAACGCCGAACGCGCCTTCAACCGCGCCGGCGGCGTCTCCGGCCTGACCACCGGGCTGCGCGACCTCGATTCCAAGATGGGCGGGCTGCACCCCTCCGACCTGCTGATCCTCGCCGGACGCCCCGGCATGGGGAAGACGGCGCTGGCCACCAAGATCGCGTTCGGCGCGGCCAAGGCGCTGATGGCGGAGGCCCGCGCCCAGGGCGAGAACGTCCTGCCGAAGGCGCAGGTGGCGATTTTCTCCCTCGAAATGAGCGCCGAACAGCTCGCCAACCGTCTGCTGAGCGAGGAGGCGCGGGTCTCCAGCGACCGCATCCGCCGCGGCGAGATCGTGCAGAAGGACTTCGACAAATTCGTCCAGGTCTCCCGCGAGATCGCCGCCCTGCCGATCCAGATCGACGACACCCCGGCGATCACCATGTCCGCCCTGCGCACCCGCTGCCGCCGGCTCAAGCGCACCCGCGGCCTGGCGCTGATCGTGGTCGACTACCTGCAGCTCATGCGCCCCTCCGCCGGCACGCGGCCGGAAAGCCGGGTGCTGGAGATCAGCCAGATCACCCAGGGGCTGAAGGCGCTGGCCAAGGAACTGGCGGTGCCGGTGCTGGCGCTGTCCCAGCTCTCCCGCCAGGTGGAGAACCGGGAGGACAAGCGCCCGCAGCTCTCCGACCTGCGTGAATCGGGCTCGATCGAGCAGGACGCGGACGCGGTGATGTTCGTCTACCGCGACGAATACTATCTCGAGCAGAAGATGCCGAAGGAAGTGGGCTTCGAGGGATCGGCCGACAAGTTCCACGCCGCCATGGAAGAATGGCAGCAGCGGATGTCCAAGGCACACAACCGCGCGGACCTGATCATCGCCAAGCAGCGCCACGGCCCGACCGGCACGATCCCGCTGTTCTTCGAGGGCGAATTCACCCGCTTCGGCGATCTCGACCTGGTGCACGGAGAATACGGAGAATGATCGCGTGACCGACGTGCCGGCTTCGGCCGAACTCGAGGTCGATCTCGGCGCCCTGGTCGCGAACTGGCGTAGCCTCGCCGCCCGCCATCCGACCGGCCCGGTGGCCGGGGTGCTCAAGGCCAATGCCTATGGCATGGGCGTCGCCGGGGTCGGCCCCGCGCTGCACGCGGCCGGCTGTCGCCACTTCTTCGTCGCGACGCTCGACGAGGCGCTGGCGCTGCGCCCGCTGGTCCCAGGCGCGATGCTCGCGGTGCTGGGCGGGCTGCTGCCCGATGCGGCGCCGGTGCACCACGCGCACGACGTCACCCCGGTGCTCGCCTCGCTGGGCGAGGTGGCGGCCTGGCGCGCCATGGCCGCCTCGGTCGGCCACAAGCTTCCCGCCATCATCCAGCTCGACACCGGCATGGCCCGGCTCGGCCTCGATCCCGGCGAGGTCGCGCGCCTGCGGCAGGACCCCGGCCTGCTGGACGGCATCACGGTCCGCTACTACCTCACCCACCTCGTCTCGGCCGAGATCGCGGACGATCCGCTGAACCCCGCGCAGCGGGACCGGTTCGCCGCGGCCTGCGCCGGCCTGCCGCCGGCGCCGCGCAGCCTCGCCAACTCCTCCGGCCTGTTCCTCGGCCCCGGCTGGCACTCCGACCTCGCCCGCCCCGGCGCGGCGCTGTACGGCATCAATCCCACCCCCGGCCGGCCGAACCCGATGCGGCGCGTCGCGACCCTGCGCACCCAGGTGCTGACCATCCGCGAGATCCCGGCCGGCACGCCGGTCGGCTACAACGCGACCTGGCACGCGGGGCGGCCAAGCCGGATCGCGACGGCGGGAATCGGCTATGCGGACGGGCTGCATCGCAGCGTGTCGGGCCGCGCCACCGCGTTCTTTGACGGCAGGCCCGCCCCCCTGGTAGGCCGTGTCTCCATGGACCTCACCACCTACGACGTGACCGATCTTCCCGGCATCGTCCCCGGAAGCTGGCTGACGCTGATCGGGGCTGAGCAGGGCCCCGACGATCTCGCCATCGCCGCCGGGACCAACGGCTACGAGGTGCTGACCTCGATCGCCCCGCGCGTCCGTCGCCTGTACCGGCCCGCGTGAACAGCTTGCTCGACGCCCTCGCGGCGATCGGCCGCGGCACCACGCATGCCTGCCGCGTGGCCGGGGAAATCGCGCTGTTCGCGATCGAGGGCCTGTCGCATCTGGTGCGGCCGCCCTTCTACTGGCGCATGTTCGGCCGCGCGATGCTGGAGATCGGCTATTTCAGCCTGCCCGTGGTGGCGCTGACCGCGGTGTTCACCGGCATGGTGCTGGCGCTGCAATCCTATACCGGCTTCTCCCGCTTCTCGGCCCAGAGCGCGATCGCCAACCTGGTCGTGCTGTCGGTCACCCGCGAGCTGGGGCCGGTGCTGGCCGGGCTGATGGTGGCCGGCCGCATCGGCGCGGCGATGGCGGCCGAGATCGGCACCATGCGGGTGACCGACCAGGTCGACGCGCTCACCACGCTGTCCACCAACCCGATGAAATACCTGGTGGCGCCACGGCTGCTGGCCGGCACCATCGCCCTGCCGCTGCTGGTGATCGTGGCCGACGTGCTGGGCGTGATGGGCGGCTTCATCGTCGCCGTCGCCAAGCTGGGGTTCAACGCCTCGACCTACCTGACCAACACGGTGAACTTCGTGCAGGCGGACGACGTGATCTCGGGCCTGGTGAAGGCCGCCGTGTTCGGGTTCCTGATCGCGCTGATGGGCTGCTACCAGGGTTACAAGAGCCGCGGGGGCGCCCAGGGCGTGGGCGCGGCGACCACCGCCGCCGTGGTCAGCGCTTCCATCCTGATCCTGGCGTTCGACTACGTCCTGACCGAAATGTTCTTCGCCCAGTAGCCGAGACGCGGACGGCGCCGCGCGGACGGATCCGTGCGCGCCGGCGAACCTCGCGTGCCTGGGACCGGCGCGGATTGACTTGCCGGCGGGACTGCCGAGACTGCGCCGCTCTCGCTCGCGTCATCCGCAACAAGGAACCGTCCCAATGGGTCCGCTCGTCACCACCGACTGGCTCGCCACGCAGATCGGCGCGGCGGACCTCGTCGTGTTCGACGCCACCAAATACCTGCCGAACGAGCCCAAGGACGGGCTGACCGAATTCCGCGTCGCCCATATCCCGGGCGCCCGCTTCTTCGACATCGACGAGGTCGCGGACCAGGACACCGATCTGCCGCACATGGTCCCGACCCCCGGCCGGTTCGCCAGGCTGATGTCCGCCATGGGGGTCGCGAATACGAGCCGGGTGGTGTTCTACGACCAGAAGGGCCTCGCCTCGGCCGCGCGCGGCTGGTGGCTGATGGGCCTGTTCGGGCACGACGCGGTCGCGGTGCTGGATGGCGGCCTGCCGAAATGGCTGAGCGAGGGCCGCCCGACCGAAAGCGGCGATCCCGCGCCCGCCACCGAAACCAGCTTCCGCCCCGACTACCGCCCCATGCGGCTGCGCGGCGTCGGCGACATCCTGGGCAACGTCACGACCAAGGCGGAGCTGGTGCTCGACGCCCGCGCCGCCGGCCGCTTCACCGGTGAGGTGCCGGAGCCGCGCGCGGGCATGCGCTCCGGCCACATGCCGGGCGCCGCGAACCTGCCCTACACCGAACTGCTGAACCCCGACGGCACGTTCAAGTCCGCCGCGGACCTGCGCGCCCGCTTCGCCGCGGCCGGGGTGGACGGGGCACGTCCGGTGGTGACGAGCTGCGGCTCCGGCGTCACCGCCTGCATCCTGACACTGGGCCTGCGCCTGGCGGGCCTGCCCGAGGGCGCCGTCTATGACGGCTCCTGGACCGAATGGGGCGGCCGCCCCGACACTCCCGTGGAGACCAAGTAATGGCCGACGACAGCCAGTCCGCGCACCCGAAGCGGCGCTTCCGCACGCAGCTCACGCATGTCGGCCGGCGCCCCAAGACGGAGCATGGCTTCGTCAACCCGCCGCTGCTGCGCGGCTCCACGGTGCTGTACCCCACCGTCGCCGACCGCAAGCGGCTGGGCGGCATGCGCGGCAAGCAGGTGCTCACCTACGGCCTGGGCGGCTCGCAGACGCATTGGGCGCTCGAGGACCTGATGGCCGAGGTCGAGGGCGGCACGCATTGCGCGGTGGTGTCCTCGGGCCTGGCCGCGGTGACCACCCCGCTGCTCGCCTATCTCAGCGCCGGCGACCACTGCCTGATGCCCGACAGCGTCTACGGCCCGGCCCGCAACTTCTGCGACGGGTTCCTGACCCGCTTCGGGGTGGAGACGACCTATTACGACCCGACCATCGACGAGGCCGGGATCGCCAGGCTGATGCGGCCGAACACCAAGGTCGTCTACACCGAGAGCCCCGGCAGCCACACCTTCGAGGTGCAGGACGTGCCGGCGATCGCCCGGGCCGCGCATGCCGGCGGGGCCAAGGTGCTGATGGACAACACCTGGGGAATCCATTTCTTCCAGCCCTTCGCGCATGGGGTGGACGTGTCCATCCAGGCGGCCACCAAGTATCCGGCCGGCCATTCCGATATCCTGATCGGCACCATCACCGTCGCCGCCGAGGATGACTGGGAGCGCATCCACACCACCGTGCGCAGCCTCGGCCAGTATGCGAGCCCGGACGATTGCTGGCTGACGCTGCGCGGCATGCGCACCATGGGCGTGCGGCTGCAGACGCAGATGGACGCCGGGATCGAGATCGCGCACTGGCTGTCCAAGCGCCCCGAGGTGCTGCAGGTGCTGCACCCCGCGCTGCCCGGCGCGCCCGGCCACGCGCTGTGGAAGCGCGACTTCACCGGCGCCTGCTCGCTGTTCGGGGTGGTGTTCAAGCCGGACTACGCGGTCGAGGCGTCGCACGCCTTTGCCGAGGCGCTGGAGCTGTTCGGCATCGGCGCCTCCTGGGGCGGGTATGAGAGCCTCGCGCTGCCGACCACCGGCTTCGTCACCCGCACCGCCGGCTCCGGCAGCTTCGCGGGACCGCTGGTCCGGCTGCATATCGGCCTGGAGGACCCCGAGGACATCAAGGCCGACCTGGAGCGGGGCCTGGCCGCGCTGCGCGCCTACAAGGGCTGAGGCGCCGTCGAGAGGCGGCGAGGGTTGGGAGGCGGTCGCGCGGCTGATGCGAAGGCGGTCGCTGGGCTGATGAAGGCGGTCGCTGCGGCGAGGGCCGGGGCGCAATCGCGGCGCCCCGCCTCGCCGGTCGCGCGCCGGCGTGACACGGGACAATCATCGGCCGGTCCTTGAGTCGTGACTTGCGGGCGCCTAGGGTGCCGGCGTCGAGATCCCCGAAAGGAGCGACCATGTCCGACTCCTCGCAATCGAAGCCCCCCGGCACGTCGTTTTTCGCGACACCGAACTTCCCGGACTTCACCAAGCTGTTCGCCGACATGAAGTTCCCGGCGATGCCGGACATGGAGGCGTTCGTCGCCGCCAACCGCCGCAACATCGAGGCGATCACCGCCGCCAATCGCATCGCGCTGGAAGGCGCGCAGGCGGTGTCCCGCCGGCACATGGAGATCGTGCAGCAGAGCATGGCGGAGATGACCGAGGCGGTGCGCGCCTTCGCCACCCCGGACAACCCGCAAGCCAAGGCCGCGCGGCAGGCCGAGATGCTCAAGAAGATCTACGAGCAGGCGGTCGGCAACATCAAGGAACTGGGCGACCTGATCCAGAAGTCCAACGCGGAGGCGGTCGCGCTGCTGAACCGGCGCTTCACCGAGGCGCTCGACGAGGTGAAGAGCCTCGCCGAGAGCAAGAAGTAGGGTTTCGAGAGGTCGGTTGATGGGCCCCTGGGCGCGGTGCGTCCGGGCGGCTCGCAAAGGCGTTGAGCGTCCTGGAGGCGCCGTTCGTGGGTTCAAGCGGCTCTGTGTGTTGTGGAGGCGCCGTTCGTGAGTCCGGGTGGTCCTGTGCGTCCTGCAGGCGCCGTTCGTGCTGGTCGGTCGAGCTTTGATTCAACACAGAGTTTGAGGCGAGTGAGACGAGGCACAGAGGGAGCCGGACCTCGGCACCCCAGGTGAATCACCCGCTTCCCAGGTGGGTCACCCGCTTCGGTTGCGCCTTAACGACGCCCTCAGCCCATCCTCCGCCGCCGAGGGCGGAGAGTCGGCACGATCTGGGGGCCGCTCGGATTCATTAAATATTGGAGCGCTTCGCGCGTCTCGGACGAGCGGCAGATCGTACATTCCAGCGTCTGAGTTGCGCGAGGCAGTCTACGGCCTCTCTCCCGCGCGATTTCTTCCCAGTGTTCGAGGGGTTCCATCTCCGGCGTGTTCCACGGATTTCCTCTCCCGTGTCTCCCACGCGATTACCTCTCCCCCGCACTCTCTGTGTCTCGTCTCGACTCGCCTCAACTCTGTGTTGAATCAAAGCTGCCTCGAACGGCACGGGCCCCGCCCGACGGACGCACGAACGGTCCGCTAGACAGACGCACGAGAGGTCCGCCCGAAGATCGCCCGACCTCCGGCCTCTCTCCCGACCTCCCGTTCACACTGGACAAGACCTTCTGGTCACAGCAGAACGGCGCGCCGAGCGATCGGCTGGACAGCCTCGCAGGAGAAGCGGACCGCGCCGATGATGTATTTCAGCCGCCTGAAGACCGCCGTGATCCTCGGCGTCTGCCTTCTGGGCCTGCTGCTCTGCGTGCCGAACCTGATGCCGGCCCCGGTGTCCTGGCTGCCCTGGCGGCAGGTGCATCTCGGGCTCGACCTGCGCGGCGGCAGCTACCTGCTGCTGGAAGTCGACATGAAGGCGGTGATCAAGGAGCGGCTGGACGGTCTGCTCGACGGCGTCCGCCAGGCCCTGCGCCCCGGCCAGATCTTCTACCGGACGCTCGAGGCGCAGCCGGACCAGAACCGGATCCTGCTGCGGCTGCGTGACCCGGCGCGCACCGCCGACGCGATGGCCGCGCTGCAGCCGCTCACCGCCAGCAGCGTCGGCGCGAGCACCCCGGACCTCGACCTCGCCTCCAACCCGGACGGCACCATCACGCTGACGCTCTCGCCGGTCGCGCTCAGCGCCCGTGCGACCTCGGCGGTGCAGCAGTCGATCGAGATCGTCCGCCGCCGCATCGACGAGACGGGCGTGGTCGATCCGCAGATCGCGCAGCAGGGCGAAGGCCGCATCGTCGTCCAGCTCCCCGGCATCGAGGATCCGAACCGGGTCAAGCAGCTCCTGGGCAAGACCGCCCACATGACCTTCCGCCTGGTGGACGAGACGGCCAATCCCGCCGGGAACGGGCCGCCGCCGCCGGGCGACGACTACCTGCCGATGCAGGACAATCCGGCCCAGAAGCTCGCGGTGCGCAAGCGGGTCGACGTGGACGGCGCCGACCTGACCGACGCACGGGCGGGCACCAACCCGCAGACCAACGAGTGGGTGGTGAACTTCACCTTCAACACGGTCGGCGGGCGCAAATTCGCCGACATCACCCGCGCCAACGTCAACCACCGCTTCGCCATCGTGCTGGACGACAAGGTGATCTCCGCCCCGGTGATCCGCGAACCGATCACCGGCGGCCGCGGTCAGATCAGCGGCAACTTCACCGCCGCCTCGGCCAACGACCTGGCCGTGCTGCTGCGCGCCGGCGCCCTGCCCGCGCCGCTGACGGTGGTGGAGGAACGCAGCGTCGGCCCCGAACTCGGCGCCGACTCGATCCGCGCCGGGGCGATCTCGCTCGCGGTCGGCTTCCTCCTGGTCGTCGCATTCATGGCGGTGTTCTACGGGCTGTTCGGCTGGTTCGCGAATGTCTGCTTGCTGGTGAACCTGATCCTGATGCTGGCGTTGATGTCGCTGCTGGAGGCGACGCTGACGCTGCCCGGCATGGCGGGGATCCTGCTCACCCTCGGCATGGCGGTGGACGCCAACATCCTGATCAACGAGCGCGTGCGGGAGGAGCAGAAGAACGGGCGGCCGCCGCTTGCCGCGCTGGAACACGGCTTCACCCGCGCCTACTCGACGATCTTCGACAGCAACGCGACCGCCTTCCTGGCGCACGTGATGCTGTTCGCCTTCGGCTCCGGCCCGGTGCGCGGCTTCGCCGTCACCATCACCGTCGGCATCGTCACCACCCTGTTCACCGCCTGGATGTGCACCCGCCTGCTGGTCTCGCGCTGGTATGTCGCGACCCGGCCGCGGCTGCTTCCGGTCTGAGGCGCACCCGATGTTCATCAAGCCCCGCGTTCGCCTGGTTCCGGACAACACCAAAATCCGCTTCATGCGCGGCCGCTTCATGGGGCTGGCGGTGTCGGCGGTGCTCTCGATCGCCTCGGTGGTGCTGTTCTTCCATCCGGGGCTCAATCTGGGGATCGACTTCTCGGGCGGCGTGATCATGCAGGTCCGCACCGAGGGACCGGCAGACTTCAACCAGATCCGCGCCGCCCTGGCCGCGGAGCACATCCCCGAACAGGGCGTGCAGCGCTTCGGCGACGCCTCCGAGGTGCTGATCCGGCTCGGTGCCCAGCCGGGCGAGAACGGCACCCAGCAGGCGGTCGCGCGGGTGCGCACCGCGCTCGAGAAATCCGTGCCGGGGGCGAAGATCGTCCGCACCGACGCGGTCGGCGCCTCGGTCTCCAAGGAGCTATTCCGCAACGGCCTGCTCGCCCTCGGCATCTCGTTGCTGATGATCCTGGTCTATATCTGGTTCCGCTTCGAATGGCAGTTCGCGGTCGGCGCCGTGGTCACGCTGATCCTCGACGTCACCAAGGCGATCGGCTTCCTCGCGATCACCCGGATCGAGTTCGACCTGGTGATGGTGGCGTCGATCCTGACCATCGTCGGCTACTCCACCAACGACAAGGTCGTGGTGTATGACCGCGTGCGGGAGAACCTGCGCAAGTACAAGACCATGCCGCTGCGCGACCTGATCGACCTGTCGATCAACGAGACGCTGAACCGCACCCTGGGCACCTCGATGACGGTGTTCCTGGCCAGCCTGCCGCTCGCCCTGTTCGGCGGCGAGTCGATCTCGGGCTTCGCCTGGGTGATGCTGTTCGGCATCGTGGTCGGCACCTCCTCCTCCATCTTCATCGCCGCGCCCATCCTGCTGCTGCTGGGCGAGCACCGGCTGCGGCGCGATGCCGCGGCCCCGCCCCCGAAGCCGGCGACGGGCAAGGCCCGTCCCGCCACCCCCCCGTGACCCGACCCGCATGATCGCGCGCCGCGCCGCGCTGGCCGGAGGCGTCGCCCTGCTGGCGGGCGGCGCGGCCGCGCGGGCGGCGAGCCGGATGACGCTCGCGATCGGCGCCAAGGCCGGCACGCCGCCGGATGCGATCTGCCGCGCCTTCGCCCCCTTCCTGTCGCAGCGGCTGGACGGAGCCGAGATCGCGATCCGCAACCTGCCGGGCGAAGCCGGCCTGGTCGCCCTGAACGCGCTGGCCGCGGCGCCGCCGACCGGCGCCACCGTCGGCTGGGTGAGCGCCCCCAACCTGCCGGCGCGCATGGTCGACCACGCGGCCGACGGGCTGCTGGGGCGCCTGACCCTGATCGGCGCGATCGAGCGCGAGCCGATCGCCTTCGTCTCCCCCGCCGCGGCGCCGCTCGACTCGGTGCAGGACATCGTCCGCCGCGCCGCCGAGGATGCGGATGCGGTGCCGATCGGCACGCCGCCCGCCGGCAGCCCGCCGCATCTCGCGGCGCTGCGCCTGCAACTCCTGACCCAGACGCGGCTGAACATCGTGACCTTCCCCTCCGCCCTGGCCGCCCGCCAGGCGGTGATCGCGGGCAACGTCGCCGCCGCGGCGCTGGGCCTGTCGGATGCGATCGGCGCGCTGCGGGAGGACAAGCTGGCCGGCATCGGCATCGCCGCACGCGCCCGTGCCGGCATGCTGCCCGACCTGCCGGTGCTGAACGAGGCGGGGGTGCCGCTGTCGGCGACCATCCGGCGCGGCCTCGCCGTGCCGGTCGGCGTGCCGGACGCCGTGGTGCAACGCCTTACCCAGGCGCTGCGCGCCATCACCGCGGATCCGGCGTTCCGCGAGCACGCCGACGAGACCGGGTTCCTCGCGACCTGGATCGACGGGCCGACCTGGACCGCGCAGATCACGGCGGAGCGGCAGGAGCTGGCGAAGCTCTGGGCCAGCGAACCCTGGCTGCAATCCGGCGGGGGATGAGCCGGCGCGCCGCCCGCCCGACGACCGAGCGTGCGAGGGGAGGAGCGAAGCGGCGCTACTTCGTCGGCTTGTAGCCCGGTGGGATGCCGAACAGGGACTCCGGTTGCGGCTTGATCGAGAGGTCGGTCAGCCAGGCGCGATGGTGCACGTTGCGGCCGTACACCCCGTCGTCATAGACCCGCTTCAACATGATCCCGTCATCGGCAAGCCAATAGAACCCGGCGGCATTCAACGCCCCGTCGTCACCGAACGCGTATTTGGTGGCCCGCATCCCGTCCACGTGCTCCACCCCCATCCGGTGCGCGCCGCTCATGGCGACGGTGCGGGCGATGAAGCGGCGAAACAGCTCGTCGTCCATCGGCATGACGATGTACGTGCGGTTGGCCATCAGCACGACCTGGGTCTGGGTGGTGAAGTCCAGGATGGTGACGGCGAAACCCGGGCCGTGCTCGATCCGCAGCTTGCCCGGCGTGTAGAAGATTTTCTCGCGGGTCCGCACCGCGCCGGTCTCGTGGATCGCCACGGCGGAGAACGCGACTTTCGGCAGCACCAGGTCGTCATACGCCAGCGCCGGCCCGATCATCAGCCGGCCGAACGTGAGCATGATCAGCAGCGCGAGCACCGACCGCATCGGACGCACCCATTGTTGCATGTTCCCATCATCAAGAGCGCGGCCGGCGGCGCGGGTCAACGCGCTCCGGGAATCTTGATCGGGGACAGGCCGTGCGGTGCCAACCCGTGCGTCCCCTGCGGCGCGGCGCTTCCATGTCGGGAAGCGCCGCGGGGCACGCAGCCGCCTCGGATCAGGCGGACATCTGCACCGGCGGCTTCAGGTCCGGCGGCAGCGGGCAGACATACGGCGTGCGCTGCATGGTCGCCGCGTGTTCCGCCTTGGCGGCCTCCAGCAGCGCGGGGTCACGCAGCGTGTCGAGCGCGGTGCCCGCCATGATCTTCGCCACATGGACGAGGCCCTTGTGCGAGGCCGCCGTCTTGCCCTGCGCGGTGAGCTGCCAGGAATGGCCCGGCGTGCCGATCGCGTAGGTGGCGCCGCGCGCCTGCACCGTCGGCACGGCCCAGCTCACGTCGCCCACATCGGTGGAGCCGACCATGGCGGCGCCCTTCGCCTCCAGCGGCACGATCGCGTCGCACAGCGGCACGTCCGGCCGGTAGGGAATGCCGGCGCGGCGAAAGGCGCTCTCGATATCCTCCTCGGTCAGCGTGGCCTGGATCTCGCGCGCGAACTTGCGGTCTTCTTCGTCGAACGGCGGCGGACCGAGGCGGACGAAGTTGTCGTGCATGGCGCGCTCGAGCGGCGTGTTGCCCAGCAGGTTGGACACCGCGCTGACCACCTGGGTCTTGACCGAGGTCTCGGTCATCAGCGCGGCGCCGTCGGCGATCTTGCGCACGCGCGCGATCAGCCGGGTCAGCTCCGGCAGGTTGCGGGCGCGGATCAGGTAGCGGACCTTGGCGAAGGCCTGCACCACGTTCGGCGCGATCCCGCCTGCATCCAGCATCGCGTAGTGGATGCGCGCGTCGGAGGGCATGTGTTCGCGCATGTAGTTCACGCCGACATTCATCAGCTCCACCGCGTCGAGCGCGGAGCGGCCGAGATGCGGCGCGGCGGCGGCGTGCGAGGCACGGCCAGTGAAGGAGAAGTCGATGCGCGTGTTGGCGAGCGAGTGCGGCTCGTTCACGCCGGACAGCGAGGCGGGATGCCAGGAAATCGCGATGTCAACGTCCTTGAATGCGCCCTCGCGCACCATGAACCCCTTGGCGGCGCCGCCTTCCTCGGCCGGGCAGCCATAGTAGCGCACGCGGCCCGGCAGGTTGTGCTTCGCCAGGTAGTCCTTGACCGCCGTCGCCGCCAGCATGGAGGCGGAGCCCAGCAGGTTGTGGCCGCAGCCATGGCCGTAGCCGTTGCCCGGCAGTGGCCGCGGCTCCGCCACGCCGGCCTCCTGCGACAGACCTGGCAGCGCGTCGTACTCGCCGAGGATGGCGATCACGGGACCGCCCTCGCCCGCTTCGCCCATCACCGCGGTCGGAATGCCGGCGACGTTGCGGGTGACCCGGAATCCCTCCTGCTCCAGCATCGCGGTATGCGCGGCACAGGATTCGAATTCGCCGTAGCAGAGCTCCGGCGTGCCCCAGACCTTGTCGGACAGTGCGATGAACTCATCCTGCTTGGCGTCGACGAGACGCCAGATCTCTTCCGTGTTCTGCATCGCGAGCTCCGATCAATGGTCGTGGCGGAAGCAGGACACGAGGTGGTCGTTCACCATCCCGGTCGCCTGCATGAACGCGTAGCATATGGTGGAACCGACGAAGCGGAACCCCTCTTTGCGCATGGCTTTGCTCATGCGGTCGGAGGCGGGCGTGGTGGCCGGCACCTGCTTCCCTTCGGTCCAGCGGTTGACGACGGGCGCGCCGCCGACGAACTGCCAGAGATAGGCATCGAGGCTGCCGTCCCGCGCGATCACCCGCTGCGCGACGCGGGCATTCTCCCGCACCGACCAGATCTTCTGCCGGTGACGGATCACCGGCGAGGTCGTGAGCAGCGCCTCCAGCGCGGCGTCGTCCATCGCGGCGACCCGGTCGATATCGAACCCGTGATAGGCGGCGCGGTACGCCGGCCGGCGCAGCAGCACGGTGCGCCAGGACAGCCCCGCCTGCGCGCCTTCCAGCGTGAGCATCTCGAACAGCGCGGCGTCGTCGTGCTGCGGGACGCCCCATTCCGTGTCGTGATACGCGATCTCCTCCGGTCCGCCCTTGGCGGCCCAGGAACAACGGACCAGTTCGCTCAATCCCACGGCTCCTCGGGAAGCACAGTGCGCGGCAGCGCCCCGCGATACCAGTGCGCGCTTTCGTCCGCGGGCTCGTGCGGCACGGTGCAGCCGGCGTAGCGCCCATCCTCGAAATGGAACAGGCGCTGGTGTTCCGGCACGCCGGCCCAGACCGCGCCGATCTGGTGATAGTGGAACTGCAGCGCGCGGCGGCGCAGCGGGGACGGGTTCGGCGCGGTGTAGTGATGCAGCAGGGAATGAAAGATCAGCGCATCGCCGGGTTCCATCTCGATCGCGATGCGGGCATCGCGCGCCACTAGCGGATCCAGAATGCGGCAGCGGTTGAAGTCGTTCTCGTGCTCGTGCGGCACGGCGCCGCCAAGATGCGAGCCGGCGATCAGTTCCATGCAGCCATTCTCCCGCGTCGCCGCATCCAGCGCGATCCAGACACCGACGATCAGGCCGGGATCGGTGACGCGGAAATACGACGCGTCCTGGTGCCAGGGCTTCTCCGACCCGATGCGCGGCGGCTTCACCAGCGCCATTTCCTGGAACAGCACGCGGCCACGCCCCAGGAGTTGGTCCAGAAGATCGTGCAGCCGCCGGTTCATCGCCGCCATGCGCAACGCGGGGGACGCGGGCACGTAGTCCATGTATTTGCGGACCGCGAACTCGCGCGCCTCCGGGGCGAGCGTCGCGGGATCGACGCCCTTCTCGTACATCAGCACGGTGTCGCCGAGCGGCAGGCGCCCGGACGCGAGATCCGAGAGCGCCGCGCGACAGGCCTCCACCGATTGCGGGCCCATCAGGCCGCGCGCGAGAACCCAGCCGTCGCGACGGTACTGGGCGATCTCCTGCTCCGTCAGCGGCGCCGAGGTTGGTCCCCCGATCGCATCGTCCATGGACGTCCTCCGTGGTTTCAGGCCCGCTGCACGTTCCAGAAGAACGGCGCCGGGCTCTGAAGCATGCCCTTCAGGTTCGCCTTGTAGGCGGACCGGATGTAGAACAGGCCGAGCGGAATGGTGGGAACCTGTTCGAAAGCTTCGAGCTGGATCGCATCGGTGATCTTCAACCGTGCGGCCTGGTCCGGGGCGGTGACGAACTCGTTCGTCAGTTCCTCGATCTTGGCGTCCTTGAACCAGCCGAACCAGCCCTTCTCCCCTTGTCCGCGCACGATCGCGCTCAACACCGGATTGAGGATGGAATCGCTCGGCCACCAGGTGTGGAAGATCGACCAGCCGCCCTTGTCCACCGACTCCTTGGAGACGCGGCGCTGCACGACGGTGCCCCAGTCGGTCGCCACCATCTCCACGTTCATGCCGAGCTTCTTGAGGAGATCGTAGGTGACGTCACCCATCGGCGCGATGCTGGCGAAGTCGGTGGGATTGATGATCACCACCTTCTGCCCGGAATAGCCGGCCTCCTTCAGCATGCGCCGACCCGCTTCGAGATCGCCCTTCATGAAGGGCGCGCCGACTTGCGTGCCGAACGGGGTGCCGCACGGGAACAGCGCCTTGCAGATCTTCTCGGCGTCCGGATCGTTGCCGGTGATCGCGTTGAGGTAGTCTTCCTGGTTCACCGCGGTCAGCACGGCACGGCGGATGCGCACGTCGTCGAACGGCGCCTGCAGGTGATTGAACCGCATGACCCCGTTGTAGCCGGTGGGGTTCGCCAACCCGATCGTCAGGTCCTTGTTCTTCTTCAGCAGCGGCACGAGATCGGCCTGCACCTGCTCCCACCAATCCACCTCGCCGCTCTGCAGCGCGGCGGAGGCCGTGGAGGCGTCGGGAATGATCTTCCACTCGATCCGCTTGAAATGCGCGATCTTGGCGCCCGTCGCCCATTCCGGCGGTTCCTGCCGCGGTACGTAGCCGTCGAACTTCTCGTAGGCCGCGCTGCTGCCGGGCACGAATTCGTTGGTCATGAAACGATAGGGACCCGAGCCGACATGCTCCTTGATTTGCTGCATCGGATCGGTCTTGGCCATCCGCTCCGGCATCATAAAGGGCACGTTGGCGGCAGGCTTCGCGAGCGCGTCGATCAGCAGCGAGAAGGGCTGCTTCAGGGTGATCTTGATGGTGCGGTCGTCCTGCACGCCCCACTGGTCGACGAACTTCGCCACCGTCTGCCCCAGCGTGTCGCGCACCGCCCAGCGGGCGAGGCTGGGGGCGCAGTCCTGGGCGCGCACCGGCTCGCCGTCGTGGAACTTCAGCCCGTCGCGCAGCTTGATCAGCACCGTCCGCTTGTCGTCCGAGACGGTGTAGCCCTCAGCCATCTGCGGCTTGGCCTCGAGCTTCGCGTTGGAGGCGAACAGCGTGTCGTAGACGGCATAGCCGTGGTTCTCGGTGACGGAGGCCGTCGTCCAGATCGGATCCAGCGAGGTCAGGTTGGCCTGCGGCACGAATTTCAGCGTGGTGGCAGAGGCGGATTGACCGATCGCAACTCGCGGCAAGACGGACGCAGCCGCCGCCGCCCCGCTCAATTGTAAAACGGACCGACGCTTCATGTTTTTCGTGTCCCTGTTAGCCCAGACGTCCCCGGAGAGTGCCCCGGCGGTCCCCCTCCGGCAAGCGCGTTGACGGGTTCGGAGCGGTGCCGCAGCCTGGAGCGCGACATGGGGGAGACGAAGAAGATGGCCAGCGACTAT
This sequence comes from Rhodospirillales bacterium, assembly GCA_017304945.1. Lineage (GTDB taxonomy): Bacteria > Pseudomonadota > Alphaproteobacteria > Acetobacterales > Acetobacteraceae > Rhodopila. The sequence continues at coordinate 19,888 of JAFKLG010000077.1, read as the reverse complement.
ACCGTGGGCGACCTCGTCGCCGAGTTTCTCGCCGCCTGTGGCGTTACCACCGCGTTCGGCATCGCCTCGGTGCACAACATTCCGATGCTCGACGCGATCGGCCGGCGCAACACGATCCGCTTCATGATGGCGCGTGGCGAGCTGGGCGGCGCGCACATGGCGGACGGCTACGCCCGCGTGAATAACGGGCTCGGCGTGATCTTCTCCTCGACGGGCCCCGGCGCGGCCAACGCGGTCGGTGGGCTGATCGAGGCGCGCTTTGCCGGATCGCCGGTGCTGCACATCACCGGCCAGACCGCGACGAAGTTCGTCGATCGCGAAGTCGGCTCCGTCCACGATGCCTACGATCAGCTCGGCATGATGAAGTCGGTCTCGAAGTCGGCCTATCGCATCCGTTCGGCGCAGCAGGCGCTGGGCGTGCTGACCCGCGCCGCCGTCGAGGCGCTGACGCCGCCGCGCGGACCCGTCAGCGTGGAGGTGCCGATCGACCTGCAACGCGTGAAGATCGAGCGACCGGCCATGCTCGACCATTTCGTGTTGCCGCTGCCGCCGCCACGCGTGCCGAGTGCGACGGAGCTCGATGAGCTCGCGGCCCGCGTGCTGGCGGCGAAGCGGCCGATGCTGTGGCTGGGCAATGGCGCCAAGGGTGCGGGGGCGGCGGCCGCGAAGCTGCTCGACCTCGGCTTCGGCATGGTGAGCAGCTTCAACGGCCGCGGCACCGTGCCCGAAGACCATCCGCGCAATCTCGGCGGCCTGATCGGCAACGGCATGCCGATCATCACCGACTTCTACAAGACGGTCGATTTGTGCCTGGTGGTCGGCTGCCGCCTGCGCGGCCACGAGACCGGCGATCTCTCGCTGAAGCTGCCGTCCAACATCGTGCAGATCGACCAGGATCCGAGCGCGAATGGGCGGACATATGCGAACAGCTATTTCGTGGCGGGGGATGCGCAGGCGACGCTCGAAGGACTGCTCGCGCGCATCGAGGGCAAGCTGCAGGTCGAGTCCGGCTACACCGAGGCGTTCGCCGCGCTGAAGCAGGCGGCGCAGCGGGAGTTCCTCGGCACGCTGGGCGTCTATGCGAGCTTCAGCGAGCAGTTGCGCAAGGTGATGCCGCGCGATGCGATCTGGGTGCGCGACGTCACGCAGAGCAACACGACCTGGGGCAACCGCGTGTTCCCGATCTATGCCCCGCAGCAGAACGTGTATCCGGTGGGCGCTGGCATCGGCCAGGGCCTGCAACTGGGCATCGGCGCGGCCGCCGCCGCCGGGGACCGCCGCACCGTGGTGATGACGGGCGATGGCGGGTTCTTCCTGAACGTGGGCGAGCTGTGGACCGCGGTGCAGGAGAAGCTCGACATGACGGTGATCGTCATGAACGACCGCGGCTATGGCGTGATCAAGCGGATCCAGGATGCGACGCAGCAGGGGCGCCGCTTCTTTGCCGACCTGCAGGGGCCGGAGCTGGAGAAGCTCGCCGCGCTGTCCGACATCCCGTTCTTCCGCTGCCGCAGCGCGGAGACGTTCGGGTCCACGGTGGCGGAGGCGCTGAAGATCCGCGGGCTGACACTGGTTGAGGTGGACATGAACGCGGTCGGCGAATTCCCCGCGTACTATCCGTTCAACCAGCGCGCGTCGTAACCCCGGCCCGCGCGGTTCACGCCGCGCTCCCGGCGGCGGGCGCAGGCCGGACCCTCGTGTCATGGCTGACGCAGCCACATGTGTCATGGCCGGCGCAGGCCGGCCATCCACGATTTCGTGCCGCACGATAAGTCGTGGATGGCCGCGACAAGCGCGGCCATGACACAGAGGGCGCGACAAGCGCGGCCATGACACAGAGGGCGCGACAAGCGCGGCCATGACACGGAGGGCGTGGCGAGCGCGGCCATCCACGAGAGAGCGACAAGCGCGGCCATGACACGGGCACCCACGCCGCACGTGCACGCTTGCGACGCGACCACCTCGCGCGCCACTCTCGGCCCATGCTCCACGCCGCCTTCGGACTGTGCGTCCTCCTGCTCATCGCCTTCCTCTGCAGCGAGGACCGCGCCCGCATTCCCTGGCGCACGGTCGCAGGCGGGATGATCCTGCAACTCCTGTTCGCCGCCCTGCTGCTCGGCATCCCGGCCGCGACCCGCGCCATGTTCGTGCTGAACGAGGTTGCGACCGCCCTGCACACGGCAACCCAGGCCGGCACGCGCTTCGTCTTCGGCTATCTCGCCGGGCCACCCCTGCCGTTCACCGAAGCGCAGCAAGGATCCGCCTACATCCTCGCCTTCGACGTGCTCCCGCTCGTCCTCACCATCAGCGCCCTCGGCACGCTGCTGTTCCACTGGGGCATCCTGCAACGCATCACCGCCGTGTTCGCCTGGATGCTCCGCCGCGTCCTCGGCATCGGCGGCGCACTCGCACTCGGTGCCGCGGTGCACGTGTTCGTCGGCATGGTGGAAGCACCGCTGCTGGTGCGCCCCTATCTCGCCCGCATGCAACGCGGTGAACTCTTCGCGCTGATGAGCTGCGGTATGGCCGGCGTCGCCGGCACGGTGATGGTGATCTACGCGGCCTTCCTCTCGCCGCTCGTCCCGAACGCCCTCGGCAACATCCTGATCGCCTCCATCATTTCGACCCCTGCGGCGCTTGCGATTGCCGCGCTGATGGTGCCGTTCGACCAGCCCGAACCAGGCGAGGCGCGCCTGGTTGTGAACAATCCCCCGGTCAATGCGATCGATGCGCTGGTCAAGGGCACGCTCGACGGGATTCCCATCCTCACCGCCATCCTCGCCATGCTGCTGGTCGCCGTCGCCCTGGTCACACTGGTCAACATGGCGCTCGGCCACCTCGCCTGGGACGGCACGCCGCTCACGCTGCAACGCATCTTCGCGCTGCCGTTCCGCCCCGTGATGTGGATCATCGGCGTGCCCTGGGCGGAAACCGGAACCGCCGCGACGCTGATGGCGACCAAGACGGTGCTGAACGAGTTCGTCGCCTACCTGAACTTCTCGCAGATGCCGCCCGACACGGTGTCGCCGCGCACCCGCATGATCCTCACCTACGCGCTGTGCGGGTTTGCCAACTTCGGCAGCCTCGGCATCATGGTCGGCGGCCTCGGCGCCATGATCCCCGAACGCCGGCACGAGATCGTCGGCCTCGGCCTGCGCTCGATCCTCTCGGGCACGCTGGCAACCTGCATGAGCGGCGCCATCGCCGGTGCGCTCGTCTGAAACGAAAGGAAACGCCATGCATTGGACCGACCGACGCGAGCGCTACCGCGCCGCCATCGCCGGCGACACGTGCCTGCATCCCGGCTCCGTGTTCGATCCGATCTCGGCCCGCATCGCCGAGGAGCTCGGCTTCGAGATCGGCATGTTCGCCGGCTCCATCGGCTCCTTCACCGTGCTCGGGGCGCCCGACCTGATCGTGCTGACGCTGACCGAGTTCGCAGAGCAGGCCTACAGGATCAACCGCGCGGGCAAGCTGCCGCTGATGGTCGATGCCGACCACGGGTATGGCAACGCGCTGAACGTGATACGCACGGTGCAGGAACTCGAGACCGCCGGCGTGGCCGGAATGACCATCGAGGACACGATCCTGCCGCGCACGTTCCGGGAGACCAAGCCAGGCCTGCTGTCGATCGAGGAAGGCGTCGGCAAGATGCGCGCCGCGCTGGACGCGCGCGAGGACAAGGCGCTGGTCGTGATCGGCCGCACCTCCGCCGCCGCGCTGACCTCGCCGGAGGACGCACTGGCGCGCGCCAAGGCCTATGAGAAAGCTGGGGTCGACGCGCTGTTCTTCGCGGGCGGCGTCACCAAGCCCTTCCTCGAGGCGCTGCGCGCCGAGGTGCGCGTTCCCATCATGCTGGGCGGCGGCGGCGCGGAACTCGGCCGCGAATACCTGTCGAGCATGGGCGTGCGGGTCGCGTTGCAGGGCCACCAGCCCTTCTCGGCCGCGGTGCAGGCCGTGTATGCGACGCTCAAGGCGCTGCGGGACGGCGTGGACCCGAAGGACCTGCAAGGCGTCGCCCCCGGCGCCACCATGGCGCGCCTGACCCGCGAGGGCGACTACAAGAGCTGGACGGAGCGGTTTCTGCAGTAACCAGACGCGGCGACGCTGCCGGGTCGTGCGTTACCCCGGCAGCGCGATCTTCCGCCCCGCGCCCTTCGGCAGTTCGGCCGGCCGCCACTTCGCAACCGCGGCCGCGAGGGCCGCCTGGCGCTCCTCCGGGAACGGCGCGACGCGGCGGATGCGCATGTCGATGTGCAGCGCCAGCAACTCCTGCGCGGCGGCGCGCTGGCCGCTCTCCGCATGGAACATCTCGTGGAAGTAGTGCACGCGCTTGGCATCCGCCCCGAGCAGGACGCTGCGTACGAGCAGCTTCTCCCCCAGCATCAGTTCCCGCTCGTAGAGCGTGTGGGTCTCGGCGGTGAAGCAGGAGAAGTTGCTCGCCTCCCGATACGCGTCGCCGATCCCCAGCGCGGTGTACAGCTTGTCGGTCGCATGGTCGAAGGCGACGACGTAGTAGGCGAGGTTCATGTGCCCGTTGGAGTCGATCCACTCCGGCCGGACGACATCTTCGTAGTCCACGACATAGGTGCTCATGGGGCCGGCACCATGTTGGCGAAGCGGCGCGGGGTCAAGCGGGACTCTCGCGCAACGATGTTGGCGTGGCACGATGCGTGGCGCGGCCGGGCGCGTGCGCCGACGCGGTGTGCGGTGCCGGCCGTGGATGGCGCGACTGGACGGGGTCGTGGTCGGGTGGCGGTGTGCCGGTGGGGGTGGCCGGCTCAATGGCCGGCCATGACGGAGGGGCCCGTGGGGTGGGCGGCGCGGGCGTTGGCGTGGGGTGGACGAGACGGGGGTTGGCGAGCCGGGGATTACGGCTCCGCCACCACCTTCTTGTCGAACAGGCCTGCGATTTCCGCCGCGCTGTAGCCGTGTTCGGCCAGCACCTCGCGCGAGTGCTCGCCCACCATCGGCGCATGCGCGCGCTTGGTGCCGCTCTCGAAGGGCGGCAGGCCGGGGATGTTCGGCATCGGCACCTTCTCCGGCACGCCCGGCTGGTCGAGCCAGGACATGATGCCGGTGGCGGCGACCTGCTCCTCCTGCAGGAACTCCTCATAGGTGTTGACGCGGCCGTTCATGATCCCGCGCGCGGTCAGCCGATCCGCGAGATAGGCGGTCGGCATCGCCTTGATCACCGGCCGCATCAGCGCCATCAGCTCGTCGAGGTTCTTGCCGCGCGCCTCGTGCGTCGCGAAGCGCGGGTCGGTCAGCAGGTCGGGCCGGTCCACCGCCTCACAGAAAGGCGGCCAGTCGGTCGGGCGCACCATGGTGATGTTGAGCTGCCCGTCCGCCGTGTCGAACACGCCGTTCGGCATCGAGGTGCGCGTCGCGTTTCCGCGCTCGAGATACTGCGCGACGAGCCGGATCACCGACAACATCGCGCCGCCATGCATCAGGCTGAGTTCGATGTAGCGGCCCTTCTTCTCCGTCTGCTCGCGCCGCACGTAGAGCGACGTCGCGATCGCCTGGAAGCCGAGCATGCCGCTGAACATGTCGATCAGGGAGATGGCGATGCGGTGGGGATGGTTGTCGTGCTCGCCACGGTTCTCGTTGACGATGCCGGTGAACGCCTGCAGCACCGGATCCATCGCCGGCCGCGCCGCCAGCGGACCGGTCTGCCCGAAGCCGGAAATCGAATAGTAGATGATGCCGGGCTCCTTCGCGCTCACCGCGTCGTAGCCGAACCCGTAGCGCTGGATGGTGCCGGGCTTCAGCCCTTCCATGAACACGTCGGCGCCCTTGAGCAGGCGCCACAGCACCTCTTTTCCCTCCGGCGTCTTCAGGTCGAGCGCGATGCTGCGCTTGCCCAGCGTGCCATACAGGGAGAAAGCCGAGTGGTGCTCATAGCGGCGCCCGAGGATCCGCGCCCAGTCGCCGCCGGCATGCGGGGTCTCGACCTTGATCACGTCGGCCCCATGCTGCGCCAGCATCATCGCGCAGGACGGGCCGGCAACGCCTCCGGTCAGGTCGATCACCTTCATCCCGGCGAACGCGGCGTGGTAGTCCATGTCCCCTCCGATTTCTTGTGTCGGTTCGATGATACGGCCTCCTGGCCGCTTGGCTATCCCCACGGCCTCCTGGAGCGCGCGGGCGCCTGGCGGGTGCTGCTGCCGTCGGTGGTGCTGGCGATCACGCTGGGGCTAACGCTGCGGCTGCGGCACCGGCCGATGGGCGGATGAGGACCTACTTCTTCTTCGATCCGATCAGCTCGTCCCATTTGCGGAAGGCGACGACCATCCGATCGGGCGGCAAGGGCAGCTCGATCGGGTTGTCGCGGATCAACGCGGCGTATTCCGGCCGACCGAATTCCTTGATGATGTCTTGGCTTTTCTGCGGCGCCAGCGACAGCGGCACGTCCCTGACCGCCGGGCCCGGATACAGGTAACCGCTGTCGTACAGCGTCGCCTGCTGCGCGGGTTGCAGCACGAAGCGGATCAGGTCCAGCAGCACCGGCAGTTTCGCCTCGGGCACGCCTTTCGGGATGGTCACGAAGAACGCGTCCGAGACCCAATGGAAGCCTTGCAGCGTGGCGATCTTCGCCTCGGCCGGCACCACGCCCAGCGCGCGCGGGTTGATGTCCCAGCCGGTGGTGGAGACGATCATGTCGCGTGAGCCGTCGCCCAGCTCCTTCATGGTCGCGGTGGTGCCGGCGGGATAGTACTCGATCGCGCCGTTCAGTTCCTGCAGATAGGCCCAGGTCTTGTCCCAGCCATTGACCGGATCCTTCGGATCACTGTCGCCCAGCAGATAGGGCAGTCCCATCATGAAGGTGCGGCCCGGTCCGGAGTTCGCCGGGCGGGCGTACATGAAGCGGTTGGGATGTGCCTTCGCCCAGGCCAGCAGTTCCGCCGCGGTCTTCGGCGGCGTGCTGACGCGATCGGGCATGTATTCCAGCAGCGGGCCGGACGGGTAGTAGGCGACCACGATTCCGTAGCCCTGGCCTTGCGCTTTCAACAGGTTCAACGCGGCCGGCTCATAGGCCGCTTCCAGTCCCGGCAGGGCGCCCGCATGGTCGGGCAGCACGCGCACCCAGGAGTCCTGGGCCATGCCGGCGGCCAGCCCGTCGCTGCCGGTGAGCACCAGGTCGATATCGACCCGCCCCGCGGCCTGCTGCGCCTTCAGCTTGCCCGCGAGTTCAGGGGCCGGCGCCTGGCTGAACACGAACCGGCCGACCTGCTCGGGCTTCGCCTTGCCATAGGCCTCGATCGCACCTTGGAGAAGCTGCAGCGCGCCGCCGACGTCGAGCACGGTGATGGCGACCGGCTCCGCCCGCGCGGTGCGCACGGCGGCGATCGAGGCGGCTGCGCCGATCAGGGCACGTCGTGTCGTGGAGAGGGACATCGGCTCACCCGTGACTGTGCAGAGGACGGGCAATCATGCCGCCCGCGTCACGGAGCCTGTCAAGACGAGCGCGGCCGCAGATCGATCCGCGACCGCTCGTCGTCACGCAGAAGGCCCGCCCGGGCGGTGTGGTGCCGGGCGGGCCAGGGCGTCAGCCCTGTTTGACGTAGTGATAGTCGGGCATGTTGTTGAGCGACTCCTTGGTCGCCCCCGGCATGACGATCCGGTTGTCGCTGCTGCCCTTCGTGTTGCCGAACTGCAGCTTGTCGAATGGCACCTCGACCATCTTGGCGCCCATGCCGAGCACGCCGCCCACCGAGATGACCGCGTGCAGCGACTTATCGCTGCCGATCACCAGGTCGTCGACGCTGCCGACCTTCTCGTCCTTGTCGTTGTAGACCGAGGAGCCGACGATCTTGCTGCTCCGCATGCCGCCGTCATCGGTCATGATTGGATTGCGCGCGGATGGTGTGTTGTAGCCGCTTCCTGTCGGACTGCCCGCGGTGCCGTGCGTCGCCGGGGCGTTCGTCGCGGCCGAATTGCTGGTCGGCGAGGTCGACGTCTGCGCCATCACGGGGAGCGCGATCGAGGCGGCGAGCAGCGCTGCCGCACCGGTCTTGAGCATTCTGTCCTCCTGCAAGTCTGTGGACGCGGCGACCGAGCCGCGCAGACATCGAACGGAGTCGGGGCGCCGCAGTTTCTTGTGCAGCGCACGCGCACGATCTTGTTCCCAGCCAGAGAAGGATCGGCAGCGTTTGCGTCTGGTGCAGCTACATTCCACGTTTTCGCCCCAGGTTCGACACTTTCGCGTGGCCCTGACGAGGTGCGCGATCCGAGCAGCCGCCCGGGCACGGCGACCACCGTCGAGCGGCGCCGATCAGACCAACTGGCCAGCCGGCAGGACGGGACAGACAGAAGCGGTCAACTCCCGCGTGGGCGGCTGGTCTTCTACTGCGTACTCGAGGGGATTGCGCCGGCCGCCCACTCGGGCAGGTGCTGTGACAAACCTGCTGAAGCGCACGCCGATGAGCAACGGGCCGCCGCAATCTCGACAGTCGTAGATGCCGGCTAGCGGCCGGCGCCCCGCGACCGCTCGAACACGGCGACCGCCTCGAGCCGCGCGGACCAGACGAACTGGTCGATCGGCTGCACCGACCGCAGCGCCCATCCGGCCGCACGCAACTGGGCGGCATCGCGCCCGAGCGCGGCGGGGTTGCAGGAGACGTAGACGATGCGGGAGACGCCGCTGCCGGCGATGGCCGGGATCTGCGCGGCGGCGCCGTCATGTGGCGGGTCGAGCACGACGGCGGCGAAGCCGGAGAGTTCGTTCGGCTGCAGCGGCTGGCGCGCGAGATCGCGCGGGGTGACGGCGATGCGGCCTTCGAGCCCGGCGCGCCGTGCGGCGGTGCGCAGCGCGGCGGCCGCGGCGGCGTCGCCTTCCCATGCGGCGACGCCGGCCCGCTGGGCCAAGGCGAAGGTCAGCGTGCCGCTGCCGGCGTAGAGTTCGGCGATACGGGCGCGCTGCGGCAGGCGCTCCGGCAGCCCGTCCAGCACCGCCGCGACGATCGCCGCCTCACCGCGCGCGGTGGCCTGAAGAAATCCGCCGGGCGGCAGGTCCACCGCGATGCCGGACAAGGTGATGGTGGCTGGGCGCAGGAGCACCGCCGGTTCGGGCGTGCCGGTGCCCTCGGCCCAGGTGATGCGCGGGACCCCGTGGGCACGGGCGAAGCCGGCGAGCGCCTGACGATCGGCGGCGGTCAGCGCCGCGTCGGTGCGCAACAGCAGGTCGGCGCCGCCTTCGACCAGGTTGGCGACGACCGAACCCTGGCGCCGCAGTCCGCTCAGGCCGGCGAGCAGCGTGCGCAGCGGCGCGAGCAGGGCGACCAGGGAGGGGATGAGCACGTGGCAGGTGGCGAGGTCCACCACTTCCGCGGCGCGCAGCCGGTGCAGGCCGAGGATGACGCCCTGCGCGGTGCGGTGGACGGCGAGGTCCATGCGGCGGCGCTCCCTCGCGCCGGAGGCGATCGGCGGGCGCAGCGGCGGCGTGTCGTAGCCGGCGCGGCGCAATGCGGTCTCGAGCAGGCCGGTCTTCCAGGCGAGGTAAGGTGTGTCGCGCCAGTGCTGCAGCGTGCAGCCGCCACAGGCGCCGAAATGCTGGCAGGGCGGCGACACGCGATCGGGCGAGGGTGTGACGATCGTCTCCGCCACCGCGCCCCAGCCGCCGGCGCGCGGCGACACGGGGCGGGCATGCACGGTCTCCCCGGGCAAGGTGAGTGGCACGAAGAACCGCGTGCCGTCGGGTGATTGCGCGAGGCCGTCGGCCTCGGCACCGAGCGCGGAGATGGTGAGGTCGAGCGGGGGTGGCGGTGCGGCGATGCGAGCCGGACGCGCGGGGCGACCGCGCGCCCGATCGCGGCTCATGCGCCGAAGGCGGAGATCCCGGTCTGGGCGCGGCCCAGGATCAGCGCGTGCACGTCGTGCGTGCCTTCGTAGGTGTTCACCGTCTCGAGGTTCATCACGTGACGGATCACGTGGTACTCGTCGACGATGCCGTTGCCGCCGTGCATGTCACGCGCCATGCGGGCGATGTCGAGCGACTTGCCGCAGTTGTTGCGCTTGAGCAGGGAGATCATCTCGGGCGCGGCCTGGTGCTCGTCCATCAGGCGACCGAGCCGGAGGACGCCCTGGAGGCCGAGGGTGATCTCGGTCTGCATGTCGGCGAGCTTCTTCTGGATGAGCTGCGTCGCCGCCAGCGGCTTGCCGAACATCTTGCGCTCGAGCGTGTAGGTGCGCGCCGCGTGCCAGCAAAATTCGGCCGCGCCCAGCGAGCCCCAGGCGATGCCGTAGCGGGCGTTGTTGAGGCAGGAGAACGGGCCGCGCAGCCCCTTCACGCCGGGAAGCTGGTTCGCGGCGGGGACGAACACGTCCTGCATCATGATCATGCCGGTGGTCGAGGCGCGCAGCGAGAACTTGCCCTCGATCTTCGGCGTGGTCAGGCCCTGCATGCCGCGTTCCAGGATGTAGCCGCGGATATCGCCGGCATCGTCCTTGGCCCAGACGACCATGACGTCGGCGAGCGGGGAGTTGGTGATCCAGGTCTTGGAGCCGTTCAGCACGAAGCCGCCATCGACCGCCTTGGCGCGGGTGCGCATGGAGGCGGGATCGGAGCCGGCATCGGGTTCGGTCAGGCCGAAGCAGCCGACGAACTCGCCGCTGCGCAGCTTGGGCAGGAATTTCTGCCGCTGCTCCTCCGACCCGAAGGCGTAGATCGGGAACATCACCAGCGAGGACTGGACCGAGAAGGCGCTGCGATAGCCGCTGTCGACGCGCTCCACCTCGCGGGAGATCAGGCCGTAGCTGACATAATTGACGCCGGCGCAGCCATAGCCTTCGAGCGTGGCGCCGAGGAAGCCCATCTCGCCCATCTCGTTCATGATGGTGCGGTCGAAGGTCTCGTTGCGGAAGCCCTGCAGCACGCGGGGGAACAGCTTCTCCTGGCAGTACTCGCGCGCGGCATCGCGGATCGCCCGCTCGTCCTCCGAGAGCTGGCCGTCCAGCCGCAGCGCGTCATCCCACTGGAACGGGGTGAAGCGGCTGGCAGGGCGTGCGGGGGCGTCGTTCATGCCTCGGTCTCCGTCTCATGGATCGGGCGGCGGCTGCGGAAGGGCAGTTGCATGAAGGCCGGCACGTCGTCGCCGAAGCCCAGCACGGCCGGCCCGAGATCCTCCTCGCGGCGACCACGGCGGGGCTCGTCACGGCGGCCCTCGTTGCGGCGGCCTTCCCAGCGCCGCGGCTCTTCGCGGCGGCTTTCGTCGCGGCGGCCCTCGTCCCGGCGGCCCTCGTCCCGGCGGGGCTCCTCGCGGCGCGGTTCGTCGCGGCGTCCCTCGGAACGTCCCTCGGGGCGACGGCCGTCGTTGCGGCGGCTCTCGTCACGACGGCGCTCCTCACGCGGCGCCTCCTCGCGGCGGCGTCGGTCGCCGCCCTCACGATCGGTCGCGGGCGGGGCGGTCTCGCCTTCGGGGCCGCGCGCATGGCGGTCGCGCCGGGGTCCACGGTCCTCGCGCGGGCCGCGATCCCGCTCCTCGCGTGCGCGGTCCGGTGCGCCGCGCCCCTCGGTCTTGCGCTTGGGTCCGCCGCGGCCACGCCGCTTGCGGCCGTCGTCCTCGACCCAGTCGACCGGGTCGAGGCCTTCGACCACCACGGGCGGGATCGGATGGCCGATCAGCTTCTCGATCGCCTCCACCGCGAGCCGGTCGTCCGGCTGGGCGATGGTGAAGGCGTGGCCCTCCAGCCCGGCGCGACCGGTGCGGCCGATGCGATGCACGTAGTCCTCGGCGTGGTGCGGCACGTCGAAGTTGAACACGTGCGACAGGCCGCCGATGTCGATGCCACGCGCGGCGACGTCGCTGCAGACCAGCAGTTGCAGCGCACCGGCCTTGAACCGCTCGAGTGTCGAGAAGCGCACCGACTGCGCCATGTCGCCGTGCAGGGCGCCGGCGCTGAACCGGTGCTTGGTGAGCGACTTGTAGAGGATGTCGACGTCGCGCTTGCGGTTGCAGAAGATCAGCGCGTTCTGCACCTTCTCGTTGCGGATCATCCGACGCAGCGCCTCGCGCTTGTCGTGTTCCGCGACCAGCGCCAGGCCCTCGGTGATCGTGGTGGCGACCGAGGCCGGGCGGGACACCGAGATCTGCTTCGGATCCTGCAGGAAGGCGTCGGCGAGGCGCCGGATCTCCGGCCCCATGGTGGCCGAGAAGAACAGCGTCTGGCGGTTGCGCGGCAGCAGCGAGACGATCCGCTCCACATCGGGGATGAACCCCATGTCGAGCATGCGGTCGGCCTCGTCGATCACCAGGATGCGGGTGTCGGTCAGCAGGATCGAGCCGCGTTCGAACATGTCGATCAGCCGGCCGGGTGTGGCGATCAGCACGTCCACGCCGCGCATCAGCACGTCCTTCTGGTCGGACATGCTCTCGCCGCCGATGATCAGCGCGTGCGTCAGCTTCAGGTACTTGCCGTACATCACGAAGTTCTCGGCCACCTGCAGCGCGAGCTCGCGCGTCGGCTCCAGGATCAGGCTGCGCGGCATGCGGGCGCGGGCGCGGGAGCCGGCCAGGATGTCGAGCATCGGCAGAGTGAAGCTGGCGGTCTTGCCGGTGCCGGTCTGGGCGACGCCCAGCACGTCCCGCCCCATCAGCACGTAGGGGATCGCCTGTTCCTGGATCGGCGTCGGATGGCGATAGCCCATGTCGGCGATCGCGCGCAGCACGGGGTCGGACAGGCCGAGATCGGCGAAGATCGGGCGCGGCGGTTCGGGGACGGCTTCGGCCTCGGCGACGACCGGAGCACCTTCTGCCTCGGCTTCGGGCGGGGCGGCGTCCTGGGTCTCAGGCGGGAGGGTGTCCTCGGCCGGAACGGCCGTATCGGACGCCGGAGCGACGGCCGCTGGGCTCGCTTCGGCCGGTTCGGCCGCGATGTCGGTGGGCGGCGTGGCAGCGGCGGTATCGGCGGCTTCGACCGCGCGGTCCGCGACCGGGGCATCCGGCTGATCGGTGCCGGCGTCGGGCGACGGGGCGGCCATGTCGGACGGCGCGGCAACAGGCGCCTCGGACGGCGACGCCGCGGTGACGCGCTCATCCGACACCGTCCCGGCCGTTTCGGCCGGCGCCGGTTCGGAGTCGCTGCGCACCGGGCCGGACGGCAGCTCGGGCGCGGACTCCGCGAGCGGGTCCAGGGCCAACGCCGACTGCACCACGGCGGTCTTGCCCTGGCCGCCCGTGGTGCTGCGCCGCGGCTTGCGTGCCCGCGGGGTGGTTTCGGCAGCGGAACCGGCCTCGGCGCTCGCGGCGGTGCCGGCGGCAGCGCGGGTGCGCGTGCGGGCGCCGGTCCGCGTGCTCCGCGCGGCGCGGGTGGCACGCGGAGCCTCGCCCTCGGCCGGGGCCTCCTCTGCCGATGCGTTCGCCGGGTCACCGTCCGTGGACGCCTCGGTCGCCGACTTGCCGCCGGCGGACTTGCGCACAGTGCTGCGCGTCGCACGCGGGCGCTTTGCCGGCTTCGGATCCTCGGGGGCCGCAGCAACGGCGGCGTCCGCACCAGCCTCCACGGAGGCGCGCGGCTGCTCCGGTGCTGCGGGCGACGTGGTTTCGGCTGCGTCGTCCTGCGGCACGTGGTCGGTCGGGTCCGCCGGGGCGGTCGTGCTATCGGTCAATTCGGGTCCAGTCGAGTGGCTGGCTGCGGCGTGGCCGCAGCGTTCGCGCGTGTCGCGAGAGGCGCGGGGCGCGCACAACGAGCCGCATATCCCGGCTGGCGACAGGAAAGTCAACCACCAAAGGTCGCGGTCGAAGGCTTCCAATCCTGCACGCAGCCGGCGAGCGCGGCGCAGATGGTAGTTTGGCCCGCATGGGCTGGAAATCCAGGGCCGACTGCCGACTTTCCTCGATGGAACGCGGCGCGGCGTTCCGCACCGCCATCCCCGGCACCATCATTCCCCCGCGGATACGTCCGCGAAGACATCCCTCAGATACATTCCTGGCACATTCCTCCGGTACATTCCTCTGGTACATTCCACTGGCACGTCCTCCTGCGCGGTCCATTGGCGTGTCCGTCTGGTATGTCTCCCTCCGCCTGGTACGTCCCCATGACCCGCCTCCTCGATGCCCTCGGAGTTCGCCGCATGCGCCGCATCGTTCCGCCCCTGGTCCTCGCCGGCCTGCTGCTTTCGCTGTGCGCCAGTGCCACCCCCGCCGCGGCACGCGTCTATTTCGGGGTCGGCGTCGGCGTGCCCTGGCTGCCGCCGCCGGTCTATTATCCGCCGCCGCCCGTGTACTACCCGCCGCCGGTCTATTACGCACCGCCGCCGCCCGTCGTGTACGCGCCGCCCCCGGTGACCTACACGCCGCCGCCGGCGAGCTATCCGAACCGCGGCCAGAGCTGCATCGCCGGCGCCTATACCTGCCCGATGGAGCGCTCGGTCGCGCCCGGCAGTAGTTGCTACTGCACCGGCAACAACGGCGGCCGGGTCTGGGGGCAGGCGAACTGATGTCGCAGACCACCGATAACGCCCCCGCCGCCGCCGAAAACCCCCGCGCACAGAGCTCGCCCCAGCCGCCGGTCGCCCGCCGGATCGAGGACTACGCCCTGATCGGCGACTGCCACTCGGCGGCGCTGGTCAGCCGCGAGGGCTCCATCGACTGGCTCTGTTGGCCCCGCTTCGACTCTCCCGCCTGCTTCGCCGCCCTGCTCGGCAACACCGACAACGGCCGCTGGCGGATCGCCCCGCAGGCGGCGCCGACCCGCACCACGCGCCGCTACCGTCCCGACACGCTGATCCTCGAGACGGTGTTCGAGACGCCCGACGGCAGCGTCGCGCTGATCGACTTCATGGCCACCGACCCCGCCGCGGTGATCCGCATCGTCGAGGGCCGCAGCGGCCAGGTCGCGCTGCACCTCGATCTCGCGCTGCGGTTCGAATACGGATCCGCCGTGCCCTGGGTCACGCGGCTCAACCACGGCAGCGGATTGCTCGCCGTCTGCGGCCCCGACCAGGTCGTGCTGCATACCGACGTCCCACTGCATGGCCGCGGCATGAGTTCCGTCGCCGACTTCACGGTGAAGGCCGGCGAACGCGTCTGCTTCAGCCTCGCGCATGGGCCCTCGCAACTGCCGGCGCCGACGCCGCCCGACCCCCGACAGGCGCTGGACGCCGCCGAAACGGTCTGGACGCGCTGGGCCGCCCGCTGCACCTACCGGGGCCGCTGGAGCGAGGCGGTGCGCCGGTCGCTGCTCACGCTCAAGGCGCTGACCTATGCGCCGACCGGCGGCATCGTCGCCGCGCCCACCACCTCCCTTCCCGAACGGCTCGGCGGTCAGCGCAACTGGGACTACCGGTTCTGCTGGCTGCGCGACGCCACCTTCACCCTGCTCGCACTGATGCATGCCGGCTACCGGGAGGAGGCGGAGGCCTGGGGCGCCTGGCTGCGCCGCTCCGTCGCCGGCACGCCGGCACAGGTGCAGACGCTCTACGGCCTCGGCGGCGAGCGCTGGCTGATGGAGTGGGAGGTGCCCTGGCTGGATGGCTTCGGCGGCGCGCGGCCGGTGCGCATCGGCAATGCCGCCTCCACCCAGCTCCAGCTCGACGTCTACGGGGAGCTGATGGACGCGCTGTACCAGGAGGTCGAGGCCGGCCTCACGCGTCCGAGTGGAAGCTGGCCGCTGCAGCGCGCGCTGGCCCAGCATCTCGAGAAGCTGTGGCTGCAGCCCGACGAGAGCATCTGGGAAGTGCGCGGCGGGGCACAGAACTTCACCTTCTCCAAGGCGATGTGCTGGGTGGCGATGGACCGCGCCATCCGCACCGCCGAGACGCACCATCTGGCCGCGCCGCTCGACCGCTGGCGGTCGGTGCGGGACGCGATCCACCAATCGGTGTGTGAGCGCGGCTTCAACCCGGAGAAGAACAGCTTCACCCAGGTCTATGGCGGTGACGCGCTCGACGCGAGCCTGCTGCTGCTGCCGATGGTCGGCTTCCTGCCGGCCAGCGATCCGCGCATCCAGGGCACGGTCGCCGCGATCGGGCGGGAGCTGATGCAGGACGGGCTGATCATGCGCTACCGCACGCAGGAGACGGCGGACGGATTGCCGCCCGGTGAGGGCGTGTTCCTGGCCTGCAGCTTCTGGTACGTGGACAACCTCGTCCTGCAGGGCCGCCACCACGAGGCCGAGGCCATGTTCGAGCGGCTGCTCGGCCTGTGCAACGACGTGGGCCTGCTCGCCGAGGAATACGATCCGCATCTCAAGCTGCAACTCGGCAATTTCCCGCAGGCCTTTTCCCACCTCGCTTTGATCAACAGCGCGCTCAACCTGCAGAACCACCAGCGCGGTCCGGCGCATCGCCGCCGCCGAGCCGGCCACGACTCCGCGTCCGCCTGAGCTTGCCTCCATGTCGCGGCCGGGCTGTCATGCCGGCCACAGAAACGGAGGGACGATCCATGGCGCGGCTCGAGGGCAAGGTCGGCATCATCACCGGCGCGGCATCCGGCATCGGCGCGGCCACCGCGCGGGTGCTGGCACGCGAGGGGGCGAAGCTCGTGCTGACCGACCTCGACGACGCGGCGGGCGAGGCGCTCGCCGGCGAGATCGGCGGGGCGTACCTGCATCACGACGTCACCGACGAGGCCGGCTGGCCCGCGGTGATCGCCGCCGCCGAACGATTCGGCCGGCTCGACATCCTGGTCGCCAATGCGGGGATCGGCATCATGGGCCCGGCGATCGAGATGTCGCTGGCCGACTGGCGCAAGCAGATGGCGATCAACGTCGACGGCGTGTTCCTCACGGTGAAATTCGGCATCCCGGCGATGCGCCGCTTCGGCCATGGCGGATCGATCGTGATGCTGTCCTCGGTCGCCGGGCTGCGCGGCTCCGCCGGGCTCGCCGGCTACAGCGCCACCAAGGGCGCGGTGCGGCTGTTCGCCAAGTCGATGGCGCTGGAATGCGCCCAGGCGGGCGACGGCATTCGGGTGAACTCGGTGCATCCCGGCATCATCGCGACGCCGATCTGGGAGAAGATCCCGGCCGGCCGCAGCAACGCGCCGCTCGACCCGCACAAGATCGCCGAGGCCTCGGTGCCGCTGGGCGTCGCCTCCGGCCCGGAGGATATCGCGGAGGGGATCCTCTATCTCGTCTCCGACGCCGCGCGGCACGTCACCGGGTCGGAACTGGTGATCGATGGCGGGCTCACCGCCGGCCGGGTGACCCGCCTGCAGGGGTGAGCGGGGCGGCCCGGGCCGTTTCGCCGATGGCGCAGCGGACCTGCAGTGGCGCGTAGTGCCCGGGCGTCCGGCCGGTCGAGCTGCGCCAGGCTGATGACGCACCTTGTTATTGTAGCACCGAGTGTTATATATCGTCCGCTCATCCTCAGCATTGGCGATGGGGTGTGCGGGTCTTCAAGAACAAGTCGTTCGCTCGGTTTGCTCGCAAGGCCGGTATCGCGGATGCGGTGTTGTGTGCTGCGATCGCCGACGTTTCACGGGGATTGGTGGATGCCGACCTCGGCGGCGGCGTCGTGAAGCAGAGGATTGCACGGCCGGGGGGCGGCAAATCCGGGGGCTTTCGAACGATCATCCTGCTCCGGATCGGCGAGAGGGCGTTCTTCGTCCATGGCTTTGCCAAGAACGAACAGGACAACATCCGCGAGGACGAGTTGGCGGCGTTCAAACTTCTTGCCGCCGAGTTGCTTGCTTATGGGAATGATGCCCTGGCCAGGGCGGTCGCGAACGGTACTCTGACAGAGGTGGCATGCGAGTGACGAAGCAGTATCGCAGTCCCGTGATGGCCTCGATCCATGAGACGGCTGAGGGTCTGCACGCGGCCGGCGTGATGGACAAGCAGACGATGCGCACGTTCGATGCGGCCTGCCTGACGCCCGTCCCTCGTTTGAGCGCGGCCGAGATCCGAGCGTTGCGAGAGCGCGAAGGCGCAAGCCAGGCGGTGTTCGCTCGCTACCTCAATGTGACCACCGGGCTGATCAGCCAGTGGGAAAGAGGCGAGAAGCAGCCGCAGGGCGCATCGCTCAAGCTTCTGGCCCTGGTTGCGAAGCATGGGCTCGACACGGTCGCCTGAAAACACGCGCGGGATGGCGGGCGCCCAGCGCCACGGCCATCGCCGCTACGCTTCGTCGCCCTTGCGGAACGGCGATTCCTCCACGAGGGCGGCCATCTCGGCGAGGACGCCGGGCCGCTCCTCCGCCAGGAAGCTCCTGACCGCGCGGCGCAGGCCGGAATGCGCGATCCAGTGCGCCGAGTAGGTGGGCTTGGGCAGGTAGCCGCGCTGGATCTTGTGCCGGCCCTGCGCGCCGGCCTCGACCCGCTGCAGCCCGTGGTCGATCGCCCACTCGATGGCGCGGTAGTAGCAGAGCTCGAAATGCAGGAACGGCCAGTCGCCGCGGCAGCCCCAGTTGCGGCCGTACAGCGCCTCGCTGCCGGCCAGGTTGAGCGCCCCCGCCACCGGCTTGCCGGCATGCTCCGCCATCATCAGCACGACGCGTGATCCCAGGCGCTCGCCCAGCAGCGAGAAGAAGCGGCGGGTCAGGTAGGCGGAGCCCCATTTGCGGTCCACCGTCGACTGGTAGAACCGATAGAACGCGTCCCAATGCGCCTCGGTGATCTCCGCGCCCGACAGCGCCAGGAAGGTGAGACCGGCAGCGTTGGCGTCCCGCCGCTCCCGCCGCAGCACCTTGCGCTTGCGCGAAGCGAGGTCGCCCAGGAAGTCGTCGAACGTCGCGTAGCCGCGGTTCTCCCAGTGGAACTGCATGCCGAGACGTTGCAGCCAGCCGGCCTCGCCCAGGCCTTCCCACTCCGCCTCGGTGCAGAAGGTCACGTGCACCGAGGACAGATCGTGCGTCTGGCAGGCCTGCTCGAGCGCATTGGCCAGCGCCGCGATCGGCACCCCGGCATCCGGGCGCCGCAGCAGGCGGGGGCCAGGCACGGGGCTGAACGGCACCGCCACCTGCAGCTTCGGGTAGTACGCGCCGCCGGCGCGCTCCAGCGCATGCGCCCAGCCATGGTCGAACACGTATTCGCCGTAGCTGTGCGACTTCGCATACATCGGCGCGACGGCAAGCAGCCGCCCGTCCTCGCCCCGCAGCGCCGCATGCTGGGGCAGCCAGCCGGTGCGGGCCGAGGCGGAGCCGCTATCCTCCACCGCGCTCAGGAAAGCATGGCTGACGAACGGGTTGTCCCGTCCGGCGCAGGCATCCCAGGCATCGGCGTCGATCTCGCCGATCGAGGCGTGCAGCGAGAGCGTGAGCGTGACGGCGCCGTCCGGCATCCGCCGATCCTACGCGATCTCGAACATTCCCTCCACTTCGACGGAGGCGTCGGCGGGCAGCGAGGGCACGCCGATCGTGGTGCGCGCGTGCCGTCCGGCGTCGCCGAACACCGCGACGGCGAGGTCGGAGGCGCCGTTCATGACGAGAGCGTGCTGGTTGAACTCCGACGGGGCGGCGACGAAGCCACCCAGGCGCACGACTCGTTTCACCCTGTCGAGATCGCCGTCGCAGGCCGCCTTCAGATGCACGAGCACGTTGATGAAGCAGAGCCGCGCGGCTTCCTTCGCCTTCTCCACCGACACGCCCCAGCTCACCTTGCCGGTGATCGCGATCTTGCCGTCGATCGCGGGCACCTGGCCGGAGACGACCACGAGGTTGCCGGTGACGACATAGGGAACGTAGTTGGCGATCGGCTGCATGGGCGTGGGAAGGGTGATCCCGAGTTCGGCAAGCTTGGCTTCGACGCGACCGGCCATGAGGCGGGCTCCTGATGGTGAGGGACGCACTCTACACGGGCCGCCCGCGCCGGCCAGGAGGGGCGGGGCCAGAGGAGCAGGCTCGTCCCGGTATCATCGGCCCCGAACGGCGCGTGGGGCATCGGGGCACCGGCCGCGCCCTTTCGTCATGGCCGGGCTTGACCCGGCCACCCTCGCCGGCACCCTGCTG
>JAFKLG010000076.1 GCA_017304945.1 Rhodospirillales bacterium | reverse complement strand
TGGTCGCGGGCGCTATCCGGCCAGGGGTTCGAAGGCTACTTCGAAGAGCAATACCGGACGCGGCTCGCCGGCGCTGATACCCTCTGATCGAGGGGGAGCCTGATCGTGACGCCGCACATTCTCATCGTCATGGGCGTTTCCGGCTGCGGGAAAACGACAGTCGGCCGCGAGTTAGCCGCCCGCCTCGGTTGGCCGTTTCAGGAAGGCGATGATTTCCATCCTCCGGCTAACGTCGCCAGGATGCGCGACGGCATCCCGCTCAGTGATGCAGATCGCGCACCCTGGCTTACAGCCATCACTCGTTGGGCTTCTACGGAGGTTAGCGCCGCACGCTCGGCGGTCGTGACATGTTCTGCGCTCAAGCGCTCGTACCGTGACCAGCTGCGAACTGCCGGCCCCGGCGTCACATTCGTGTACCTCCAGGTCCCGAGAGACGAGCTTGAAAGGCGCGTCTCCCACCGTCATCACGAATTCATGCCTGCTTCGCTGCTCGTCAGCCAGCTTGCGACCCTCGAAGAGCCGGCCGGCGATGAGCCGCAAGTCCTGAGCGTCGATGCGGCCGGCCCTATTGAGACCACGGTGGAAACCGCGCTGCAAGCGATTCGCAGGGCCGGTATCGGCGGGCCGGTTAGCGGCCCTTGAAGCGAGGGATGACGGCTTCGGCGAGGTGGCGGGTCTGGGTCAGCATCTCTCCGTCTGTGGCCGCGATCGGCCGCAGCACGAACTTCGAAACACCCTCGCCGATATAGCGTTCGACATGCGCCGCGATGTCTGCATCGCTGCCGATGGCGAAATAGTCATCGATCTGGCCCACGGCTCCGAGTCGCGCCAGCCCGGCGAGCTCGTGCACCGCGTGACGCAGCCACTCCTCGTCGCGTTCGGCGGCGGCGATCGCCTCCTGCGCCGCGGCCAGCCTGTCCCGCGCGCCGCGCCAGTCCGTCCAGGCGGCAGCGACCGCCTCGCGCAGGCGGGGCGCGACGCCGAACGCGTCCAGCAGCGCGCCATGGCCGGCCGGATCGGCGAGGCCCATCTGCTCGTGCTGCCCCTGCACCTCCACCAGCAGCGCGCCGGCGCGGCGCAGCAGCGCGACGCCGACCGGCTGGTCGTTGACGAAGGCGCGGGAGCGGCCATCCTTCCCGACCACGCGGCGGAGCACGATGTCGTCCTCCGCCTCCAGCCCCTGCTCCGCCAGCATCGCGTGTACCGGATGCGTTGTGGGCGGCGCGAAACACGCCGTGACCACCGCCTGTTCGGCCCCGCCGCGCACGAGGCCGGCCTCGGCGCGGGCGCCCAGCGCCAGACCCAGGCTATCGAGCAGGATGGATTTGCCGGCGCCGGTCTCGCCGGTCAGCACGGTCAGGCCGGGGCCGAACGACAGGTCGAGCCGTTCGATCAGCACCACGTCCCGGATCGACAGCGCGGTGAGCATGGTCTGCCCGCGCCGACCGCGTCAGAACAAGGTGTTCCAGGCCCGCGACAGGAAGCCAGGCCGGCTGCTCGGGGGGGCGTTCGCGACCAGCCCATCGCCCACGAGTTGCCGGTAGCTGTCTTCGTACCACTCGCTGCCCGGATAGTTGTAGCCCAGCACCGAGGCGGTCTGCTTCGCCTGGTCGCGCAAGCCCAGCACCAGATAGATCTCGGTCAGGCGGTGCAGCGCCTCCGGCACGTGGTTGGTGGTCTGGTAGTCGTCCACCACGCGCTGGAACCGCCCGATCGCCGCCTCATACAGATGCTGCGACTCGTACCACCGGCCGATCTCCATCTCCTTGCCCGCGAGGTGGTCGCGGCACAGGTCGATCTTCAGCCGCGCGTCGGTTGCATAGGTGCTGTCGGGAAAACGGTTCACCACGTCGGTGAGCGCCGCCATCGCCTGTTCGGTGCCCTTCTGGTCGCGTTGGATGTCCGCGATCTGCTCGTAGTAGCAAAGTGCACGCAGATAGTACGCATATGCCACGCTGCGATGGGTCGGGTGGAGCTGGATGAACCGGTCCAGCGTCGCCAGCGCATCGGTGTAGTGGTTCTGCATGTATTGCGCGTAGCCCTGCATGAGCTGCGCGTTCACCGCCCAGGGCGAATACGGGTAGTTCTGCTCGACCGAGGCGAACTGGTCGGCCGCGGCGGAGTAGCGCTTCGCATTCAGCGCATCGACGCCGTTGTTGTACAGCTCCTCCACCGGCGGCGCCTGCAAGGTGACGCTGGTGTCGTCCGACTTGGAGCCGCAGCCGGCGAGCAGCGGGACCAGCACCAGCAGCACGAGGGCGTGGCGCGACAGGGTGCGAATCTTGTCCATTGCGGCGCTTATAGCATGCGCTTCGGCGGCGCGAAGGCCACCTGGATCAGGCCTCCAGCAGTCGCACCAGGCCCAGCAGCCGCGCCAGCGTGCCGGCATCGGCCTGGCCGGTGACCGCCTCGGGCCGCCAGTGACGCTGGAAGGCGCGCAGCACCGTGGCGAGCGCCGGATCGAGCGGCCCGGAGGCCTCCACCCGGTAGCCCACCTGGGCCAGCGCGCGGCGCACCGGCGCGAGCTGCGCGGCGTCGCGCACCGCATCCCCGGTGCCCAGATCGGGCACGTCGACCGGCCAGAGGCCGACCCCGTTGCGGGCCAGCCCCTCCCAGTCGAACCGCTCGCCGGGGTCCTCCTTGCGATCCGGGGCGACGTCGCTGTGCGCCACCACGTTGCGGGCGGGAATGGGATGGCGGGCCAGGATATGCAGGCACAGGTCGCAGACCGCCGCGAGTTGCAGCACCGGGAAGTCGCGATAGCCCCATTCATGACCGGGATTGACGATCTCGATGCCGATGGAGCGGTCGTTCAACCCGGTCCGGCCGCGCCAGAACGAGACGCCGGCGTGCCAGGCGCGTGCCGCCTCGGGCACCAGGGCGAAGACCTGCCCATCCTCGTCGACCACATAGTGGGAGGAGACGTGCGCCACCGGGTCACGCAGCCGGTCCAGCGCCGCCTGGGCGCTCTGCATCCCGGTGTAGTGCAGGATCAGCGTGTCGATCGGCGTGCCCGCCGGTCGCTCGTCCCAGTTGGCACTCGGCAGGTCGCGGACGGCAAGGGTCACGGGCGGTCCTGCCGCACGCTCACAGCCCGCGCTCCCGCTTGATGCGGTCCCAGGCGGCGTTGATGCGGGCCACCTTGTCGCTCGCACGGGCGATGAATTCCTGCGGCACGCCGCGCGCGGCCAGCGTGTCGGGGTGATTCTCCCGCATCAGCCGCTTCCAGGTGGCGCGCAGCACCTCGTCGGAGGCGGTGCGGGCCAGGCCCAGGACATCGTACGGGTCGGGCTCGTCGGACCGGGCCGGCGGCTGGCGCGGGCCGGCGCCGCCGCGGGCACGCTCCCAGACCGTGCGGTCGAGCCCGAAGGCGGCATGCACCCGGTGCAGGAACTCCTGCTCCCGCAGGTTCACCGGCCCGTCGGCGCGGGCGATCGCGAACAGCGCGAGCAGCACGTCCTCGAGCATGCCGCGATTGTCGGCGAAGGCCTCCCCCAACTGGGTGGCGTAGGGCTCGAACCCGTCGGAACTGTCGCGCGCCTGGTCGAACAGGCGGCCGATATCGCGCACGGATTCGGGCGGGATGCGGAACTGGCGCTTGAAGGCGTCGATCTCCTGCCGCACGACCGGTCCGTCGCATTTCGACAGTTTGGCGGCGAGCACGACCACGCCGACGGCAAAAAGCTGGTCCCGACGACTGAGCAGGGAGGCCAGGCGGGCGGGATGCAGGGCATCGGCGCTGAACGGAAGGCCGAGATTCGACACCGCGCCGCTGTCGGCCGCATGCCCGAGCGCGGCGCCGACCACGGCGCCAAATGGGCCGCCGACGGCAAATCCCGCCATGCCGCCGATGATCTTGCCCCAATAACCCATCGGCTCCGATTACCACGCAGAGGTTGACGCGAGCAAAACACGAACGATGCAGCAGCGCACGGGTGCCGGGGATCGAATCGGTCGTACCGGCCAGTACGCAGCAAACGGCCGTTCCGGTCGCGCGGCTGTGTTCCCCCGAGGGTTGCGGGGCCGCCCGCGAGCCACCACACAGGCCGGACCACCGTTCCAGAGCCCGCGCGTGCGTCTTCGTCGCCTTCTCCTTCCCGTCCTGCTCGTCATCGCCGTGCTGGCCGGCGCGGGCCATTTGCTGCGACCCGGCTTCGCCGCGCCGGAGTGGATCGCGGCAGAGGCGAACGGGATGGCCTATGACGTGCGCCTGCCGCCCCGGGCGGATCCGAACCAGCGCTACCCGGTCGTGCTCTACCTGCACCAGCTCGCGATGGGCACCGACCGCGCCACGCTGCACAGCCAGATCGACCCGTGGTTCGACGGACCGGCCTTCGCCCGCCATCCCGCGATCGTGGTGGTGCCGCGGCTCGACCAGAGCCACGATCCCGGCGGGCGGCTGGTCAATTTCGGCGGCAAGAAGGAGGGCGGCGCGGACGAGGCGAATGCCGTCGCCGCAGTGCGCGCCGTGCTGGCGCGGTTTCCGGCCGATCCGACCCGGGTCTACGTGACGGGCAATTCGATGGGCGGCATGGGCACCTGGGCGATGATGCTGTCCTACAACGCCTGGACCGGGACACGCGGGCGGATCTTCGCCGCCGGGCTGCCGCTGGCAGGGGCGCATCGCACAGCCAACCCGGACGACGCGGCGCGGCGGCTGAAGGGCGTGCCGATCTGGGCGATCCATGGCGCCCACGATCCGGAGGTCTCGCTGGACTGGGATCGCGCCATGGCGAAGCGGCTGCAGGGCCAGCCGGGCTTCCGCTACACCGAGGATCCGCATCTCGCGCATGACGTGTGGGACACGTGGTATCTCCGGCCGGAGGTCTGGGACTGGCTGTTCGCCCAGCGTGCGCCGGCCCTGGCCGCCCCGAACGGCTGAGACGCCGCGGAGGGTTCGGCGCCCCCTTCGGCCACCGAACCCGTCATCACCCCGCCGGCGGGTCGGCGCCGGGATGCCGAAGGCACCCGGACCGACCCACTCCGCGCGTCGCGAAGGCTTCAGGGATATTCCTCGCGCTCGAAGATCTCGAGTTGGGAGGTCATCTCCTTGCCTTTCGTCTCCGGCCCCAGATAGACCGCGACGACGTAGACGATCAGCGAGCCGACCGTGGCGTAGAGCATCGGCATGGCGAAGCCCATGCCCTGGTTCACCGCGAAATAGGTCAGCACAGGCGCAACGAACGCGCCCCAGACCGCGCCCTGGTGATAGACGAACCCGGCCGCCGTCGCGCGCACTTCGGTCGGGAACCGCTCCGACAGCCAGCCGGGGTTGAGCGCGTCCTTCCCGCCGACGAAGGCGATCATCAGCATGAACAGGATCAGGAACGTGCCGTGATCCGTCGTGAGCAGGTAGAATGGCGCGATGAAGATGGCGATGAAGGTGGGGATCATCAGCGCCCATCGCCGCCCGACCTTCTCCGAGACGGCGCCCCAGAAGCCGCAGGCCAGGAACGTGACGATATTCCCCCAGAACACGGGCACCGAGACTTCGGCCGGCGTCCACCCGAGTTCCTTCTGCAGGTACGTCCCGAGCATGGCCCAGATCGAGTAGTAGACGCAGAAATTCGCGGCCATCCACAGGCAGCCGGTGATGGTGTTGAACAGATACTTGCGCTTGAAGATCGCGAACAGCGGCAGGGACACCTGCTTGCGGCTGGTATCCTGGATCTTCTTGTTCTCGGCCCAGACCTCCGGCTCCTTCACGTAGAAGCGGATCCAGACGCAGGCCAGCGCCGGCAGCACGCCCAGGATCAGCATGCCGCGCCATCCATAGCCGGGGTGCCAGGCTTCGAGGGGGGAATACAGCAGGCCGTAGGCGGCCGCCGACAGCGCGAAACCGAGCCCCCATGAGCCTTGCAGGATCCCGGACATGAAGCCGCGCGAGCGGGCCGGCCACGACTCCATCGCCAGCGCCGCGCCGGCCGGCCATTCCGCCCCCATGCCGATGCCCAGCAGCGCCCGCATCACGAACAGGAATGCGAAGCTCGGTGAGAACCCGGCCAGCAGATTGCAGATCGAATACCACAGGATGGAGATCATCAGCGGCGCGCGCCGTCCCATCCGGTCGGCCAGCCAGCCCGAGGCGGTGGCGCCGCCGAGACGCATGATGAGGGTGATCGTGAAGATGGCGGTGACGTCGATCAGCGGGACGCCGAATTCCTGCGCGATGGGCGCCATGATGAGCAGGAAGACGGTGAAGTCGAACGCATCGAGCGTCCAACCGAGCCAGGCGGCGATATAGGCGTACCACTGGTCCTTGGTCGGTTCCTTCCACCAGGGTACGGTGGGACCTCCGGTCGTCGTCGACATGTGCAGCCTCCCATTATCGTTCGCGCGTCGTTGTTGGGACGTCGTGTCGGAAAGTCGTTGGGGACTTTCAGCGGGAAGTGGTCGTGAGGAACGGTCGGAACGTCGTCGTCAAAGACGGTCGAGGAGTCGGCGTCGTGGACGTCGGCAGCCGTGATCAGGACGGTCGTCGGACTCGTCGGCAACTGCCGACGGACGCCGTCGCGAGCCGAACGCCAGCAGCGCGGACTCGGGCTGTCACGGAGCATGCTGCAGGATGCGCCGCGCCGTCCAGCATTGCGGCATCGCGCGTCACGCCATGCGAACCGTCCCGAACCCTGACTTGCGCCGGCCATGTCGGAGGTCACGCGCCCGACCCGACATGCGCCGCCGCGCGGGGCGCGCCTTCGGACGGTGCGGTCAGTCCGCCGCCGCGCCGGGGGCCGCAACCGCGGCCGGCGCCCGCACCGCTTCAACCGGAGATTCGGCCGGTGCGGATGCGGCCGGCGGCGCGTGGCGGCGCATGAGCGGCAACAGCAACAGCGGCGGCAGGACGACCAGCGTCATCATGCGGACGTCGATGTTGTCGGCGATGCTCTGCGCCTGCTGATCGATCATGCGGTCGAGCAGCGCCGCGCCTTGCCGGCTGAACGGGTCGAGCCAGTGCGCCACCGCGTCGCGGAAGGCGACGCACCACGGATCGCGGTTGACTCTGGCCCCGCCACGCCCCGACGCTCGTCTCCAAGCGGCGTTCAGCCGCGATCGGGAGGGACCGGATGGACGCGCTCGACGCGCCCGTCATGCCGGGATCGACCGTGCCGCTTCCCGTGGTCGCGCGCCGCCGCGCCGACCGGCGGACGCACCCGAACGGCCCCTCCCCTCACCCGCCTCCATGCCGATCCGTCGCACCCCGCGGCCGGACGTGCATGCGGCCGTCACCACCGAGAGAGGGAGGACCACCGTGCCGAACCGATCCGCCGTGACTCGCCGAACCGCGCTCGCCCTGACGGGCGCCGCGGCCTTGCCCTGGGTCCATATCCGCACCGCCGCCGCCGCCGGCCGCCTGAATGTCGGGGCCGTCGACCACTGGGTGCCGAACGCCAACGCGAAGCTGAAGGAGCAGATCGAGGCCTGGGGCGCGATGAACAAGGTCGAGGTCAACGTCGACCGGATCACCACCGTGGGCGCCAAGCTGCAACTCACCGGCACCGCGGAGGGACAGGCCGGGACCGGCCACGACATCATGACGTTCATCGCCTGGGACCCGCAGTCGCACGCCTCCCGCCTCGTGCCCATGGACGACGTGATGAAGCGGCTGGAGGCGAAATACGGCCCGCAGAACGAGGTCTGCCAATATCTCGGCCGCGCCGAGGACCACTGGGTGGTGATGCCGTCCAGCTTCAGCTCGCAATACAAGGGACCGTGCGGCCGCATCAGCCTGCTGAAGCAGCACGCCGGGATCGACGTCGTCGAGATGTTCCCGGTCAGCGACACGCGCACCGCCGCCGCCGACACCTGGACCTACGACACCCACCTCAAGGCCGCCGCCGCTTGCTACAAGGCCGGCCTGCGCTTCAGCATCGGGCTCAGCACCACCCCCGACTCCGTCGACACGGCCGGCGCCATCATGCGCGCCTTCGGGGCAGAGCTGGTGAACGCCAAGGGCGAGATCGTGGTCGACTCGGATGCCATGCGCGCCTGTCTGACGCATGCGCAGGAGCTGGTGCGCTACCTGCCGCCCGACGCGACGAGCTTCGACGATGCGTCGAACAACCGCGACCTGATCGGCGGCAAGACCGCGCTGATCTGGAATCCGCCTTCGGCCTGGGCGGTGGCGAAGCGCGACGCGCCGCAGGTCGCCGCCGATTGCTGGACGTTCCCCGCGCCGCGCGGTCCGGCGGGCAGCTTCACGCCGTTCCTGCCGTTCCACTGGGGCGTCTGGCAGTTCAGCAAGAACCAGACCGCGGCGAAGGAACTGATCGAGTGGCTGATGCAGCGCGAACAGGTCGAGCCGCGCTGCACTGTGGCCGAGGGCTACGACATCCCGCCCTTCCTGAGCATGGCCGACTTCAAGGTGTGGGAGGAGGTCTCGCCGCCCAAGGGCACGGTCTACAACTACATCCTGCGCCCGCACCATCACTCGACCGCGCACATCGCCTGCTTCCCGGCGCCGCCGGAGATCGGGGTGCAGATCTACAACCGCGGCACCCCGGCCACGATGTTCTCCAAGCTGCAGAGCGGCCAATCGATTCCGCAGGTGATCGCCTGGGCGAAGGGTGAGCTGGAGGGCTTCGTGCGGTAGAGCGTGATCGGCGGAGGCGTCTCCGCTGGAGTGAATCACGCGATCAAATCAGCGCCTGGAGCCTGTCGGCGAGCGAAGGTGAGCCGGACAGGCTCTAGGATGCGTGCGTTCTCCTGCCGCCGCGGGTGAACGAGGTGGCCGCGCGCAGGCGCGGTTGCCTCCGCGAGGACGCAGTCAGCCTGCAGGAACCGGAGACGAGTCATGTCGGAGACCGCCCCACCGGCGATCGGCCTGTTCGACGCCATCCACACCGCGCGCGCCCAGCGCCGGCTGCGGCCGGATCCGGTGCCGGATGCGCTGATCACGCAGGTGCTCGACGCGGCGATCCGGGCGCCCTCCGCCGGCAACGCGCAGAACTGGGACTTCGTGGTCATCCGCGACGCGGAGCGGCGGCGCGAAGTGGGCGCGCTCTATCGCAAGGGGTCCGACATCGCCGCGGCGGTCTACGCGGCGCGCAGCCGCCCGGCGCACCTGACCGACGCCCAGTGGCAAGGCATGCTGCGCGGCGGCGCCCATCTGTGGGACCACATGGGGGAGGCGCCCGTCCTCGTGGTGCCCTGCCTGCGGCAGCGGGACCTGCCGTCGCGCGAGGCGCTCGATCCCGCCTGGCGGGACCGCTACGACGACGAGCGGATCTATCTCGACCGGATCCGGGGCGCGAGCATCTATCCGGCGGTGCAGAACATCATCCTGGCCTGCCGCGCCCTCGGTCTCGGGACCGTCATCACCACCAACCACCTGCGGGTCGAGGCCGAGTTCAAGGCGCTGCTCGGAATCCCCGACGACGTGGATACGTTCGGCCTGATGCCGATCGGCTGGCCGGAACGCCCGTTCGGCCCGCTGAGCCGCCGTCCGCTCGAGGAGGTGGTGCATTACGACGGCTGGTGAGACGCGCGTGCCGGGCCCCTCCGAGGGACGCCCTCGAGCGCGCCGCCAACCGCTCGCCCTCGAAGGCCGATCTGCCGGCGTCCCGCCGTCGTTCTTCGTCCGCCTACCCGGCGGTCAGCCGCCGTACCGTCGCGACCGCGTCGGGCGAATCCCAGTCCGCCGCCCCCTCCAGCCGCGCCACGGCGAGGCCTTCGCGGTTCACCACCACGGTCGTCGGGATGCCGCGCGCCTTCCAGGCCCGCGCCAGCGCGCCCTTCGGATCCAACAGCACCGGCAAGCCGGCGATCTCGCGATCCTGGAACCAGGCCTGCACCACCGGCGCGCCGCCCCGGTCCGAGGACAGCGGCAGCACCGCGATATCGTCCGGCGCCAGCGTCTTCGACAGCGCCGCCAGCGCCGGCATCTCGGCCACGCAGGGGGCGCACCAGGTGGCCCAGAGGTTCACCACCATGCCGCGGCCGCGGAACTCCGACAGCCGATGCTCCTTCCCCGCCGCATCGACGAACGGCACGTCCGGCACCGGCTCCGGCGGGTCGAGCATCACCAGCCCCTTCAGCGGGCCCGCCGCCGATGCCGGTTTGCGCGCCGCGAGCCCCGCCGCTAGGGTCCCGCCCGCCGCCAGGACTCCCCTGCGGGTGATCAACGCCATGCTGGAACCCCCTCCGTGAACGATACAACGGACCGCCGCAACGAGCCCGCCAATGCCCAATGGGGCGGACGCTTCGCCGCCGGCCCCTCCGCCATCATGCAGGAGATCAACGCCTCGATCGGCTTCGACCGGAAGCTGTGGCGGCAGGACATCAAGGGCTCCCTCGCCCATGCGGCGATGCTGGCGAAGATCGGCCTCATCAGCGCAGAAGATGAGCGCGCGATCGGCCAGGGTCTAGAGGCGATCGCGCAGGAGATCGAGGCCGGCAGCTTCCCGTTCGAGGAGGCGCTGGAAGACATCCACATGAACATCGAGTCCCGCCTCACCGACCGGATCGGCGAGGCGGGCAAGCGGCTGCACACCGCGCGCAGCCGCAACGACCAGGTGGCGACCGATTTCCGCCTCTGGGTGCGCGACGCGATCGACGGCATCACCGCGCAGATCGTCGACGTGATGCGCGCCCTCGCGGAACGCGCGGCGGACCATGCGGCCGACCCGATGCCGGGCTTCACCCACCTGCAGACCGCGCAGCCGGTCACCTTCGGCCATCACCTGCTCGCCTATGTCGAGATGCTGGACCGGGACCGCGGCCGCCTCGCCGATTGCCGACGGCGGCTCAACCAATGCCCGCTGGGGTCGGCGGCGCTGGCCGGCACCTCCTTCCCGATCGACCGGCACATGACCGCGAAAGCCCTGGGGTTCGACGCGCCCACCGCCAATTCGCTC
Organism: Rhodospirillales bacterium; assembly: GCA_017304945.1. Classification (GTDB taxonomy): domain Bacteria; phylum Pseudomonadota; class Alphaproteobacteria; order Acetobacterales; family Acetobacteraceae; genus Rhodopila. The sequence goes on along the minus strand of JAFKLG010000076.1, from coordinate 53,749 downwards.
GACGCGGTCTCCGATCGCGACTTCGCGCTCGAGTTCCTCTCCGCCGCGGCCATCTCGGCCATGCACCTCTCCCGGCTCGCGGAGGAGATCGTGATCTGGTGCAGCGCGCCGTTCCGCTTCATCCGCCTGTCGGACGCGTTCACCACCGGCAGCTCGATCATGCCGCAGAAGCGCAACCCCGACGCGGCGGAGCTGGCCCGCGCCAAGACCGGCCGCATCACCGGTGCGCTGGTGGCCCTGCTGACGGTGATGAAGGGCCTGCCCCTCGCCTATGCGAAGGACACGCAGGAGGACAAGGAGCCGGTGTTCGACGCCACCGAAGCCTGGACGCTCTCGCTCGCCGCCATCGCCGGCATGGTGCGCGACATGCAGCCGGATACCGACCGCATGCGCGCCCTCGCCGGATCGGGCTTCGCCACCGCGACCGACCTGGCCGACTGGCTGGTGCGCGTGCTGAAGCTGCCGTTCCGCAGCGCCCATCACGTGACCGGCCGGCTCGTCTCACTGGCCGAGGGCAAGGGGGTCGACCTGGCCGACCTCTCGCTCGCCGAGATGCAATCCGTCGAGCCGGCGATCACCGCCGACGTGTTCTCGGTGCTGACCGTGGAGGCGTCGGTCGCCTCCCGCCGCTCCTATGGTGGAACGGCGCCCGAGAACGTGGCGCGGGAGGCCGCGAAATGGCTGGCGGTGCTGGCATGAGCCGGCTGCTCCCCGCCCTGCTCACCCTCCTGCTCGCGGCAGGGCTGCTCGCGGCGTGCGGCAAGAAGGGTCCGCCGGAGCCCGCCGGGCCGCCCGACCAGATTACCTATCCGCGGGTTTACCCGTCCCGGTAGTTCCGTTCGGCTGGTAGCTCTGGGCGCGGCTCAACAGGTCCCGCGCCAGCGCCGCCTGCGCCGACAGCGACGCGAGCGCGGCCTGCGGGGCCGGCGCCTTGCGTCCCCGCTTGCCGGTTTCGAGCGCCGTGGACAGGCGCCCGATCTCCAGCCCGACCGAGTCCACCGCCTGGCACAACTGGCGCAGCAGCGCGGTCTGCTGCTCACTCTCCTGCCGCATGATCTGGATCCGATGCAGCATCGCCTCGAGCAATCCGCGATCGACCTCGTCCATCTCCGCCTCTCTCACATGGGCCGGCCTTTTGCCGACGGCGGCATTCAGCCCATGAAAACGTAAACAGAGCGTTTACCGGCGGCGTGAACCTGAGAGGTCGGCGTGCAGGAGCGGCGGGGCGGCGTCAGGGCGAGCGCAGGCGGTGGCGCGGCCAGACCAGACGGTCCCGCGCGCCGGCCACGTTCAGCAGCAGCGCGGTCGCGAGGAACGCGCAGCCCCCCAGCGCGACCGCCTGGATCAGGCCGAACCCGTTCAGCGGGAAGGACACGAGGCTGAGCACGACCGCCATCACCGCGACCGAACCGACGATGCGGCCCACTTCCGCCAGCGGCACCCAGAGCGGGAACACCCGCCGGCCGACCGACCAGCCGACGATCACCGCGAGCGCCTGCGCGACCAGCCCGCTCCAGGCCGCGCCGAACATGCCGAACCGGGGGATCAGCACCAGGTTCAGCACGAGATTGGCGATGGCGGCGGGGCCGTAGCTCCACATCATCCGCGACGACCGCCCGGAGAGGTGGAATGCGTGGTCGATGAAGTGGGAGCGGACCCCATGCAGCAGCGCGGTGACGCACATGATGGGGATCAGCGCGGCCACGCCATCCCGGAAGGCGGGGCCGACCAGGGCGGCGCTGACATAGGGCGCGGTCAGTGCCAGCCCGGCACAGGCCGGCAGCGTCAGCGCCAGCAGCACGGCACCGTTGCGGCCGGCCTGGATGCGGCCGGCCTCACGCCCGTCGCGCTCCATCACCTGCACGGCGAGGGAGAAGGTCGCGGTGGAGACGGCCGAGCAGATCAGGGCCATCGGGCGTTCGACCAGGCTGTAGGCGACGGCATAGACGCCGAGCATGGCGGCGTCGCCGAGACCGCCCAGCAGGAAGCGGTCCGAGAGCTGCAGCAGGCTCGCGGTGATCGCAACCATCACCAGCGGCCAGGCGTAGCCGAGCAGGTGCCGGACGGTGCCGCGATCCAGCGGCACGTCGCGGCGGCGCAGCGGCAGCGAGAGCAGCCTCACGTCGCGCAGGGCGCAGGTCAGCGCGGCGACGAGCAGGCCCAGCATCACGGCCTCGGCGCTGGGGCCCAGGACCAGGACGAGGGCAACGCCGGCGACGAGCCCCAGGACCGCATGCGCGCATTCGATCGTGTTGTAGCGGCCGAGGCGGTTGGCGGAGCGGTTGAACGCCTGGTTCATGCTGACCGCGGCGCGTGCGAGCAGGACCGGGACGACGAGCAGCGCCGGTGCGCCGCTCACGCTGCCCATGGGGAGCAGCGTGACCAGCGAGAAGCCGATCGCGGCCACCACGGCGGCGCCGGCATAGAACACGGTGTAGGCCGATTTCAGGAAGCTGACTTCACGGCCTTCCAGCGAGGCGCCGGGATGGAAGCGGGTGATCGCGATCGGCAACGCGTAGAACAGCGCCGTCTGGGCGACGAGCACGGCGGAGAACGCCAGGCTGTAGACGCCAAACGATTCCGGGGTCAGCAGGCGCGTGTAGACCACGACCAGCAGGAAAGAGCAGATCGCCGGCACGATGTTGGACGGCAAGTACAGCACGATCTGTCGGTACACAGTCAGGGGCTCCGTTGGATCGGGCGATCGCCCGCGGTCTTGGGGGTCAGGCGGCGGCCAGTTCCGGCCAGGTCGCAACGAGGGGGGAGGATGCAACGGTGTCTAGCACGGCGCGCTGGTCTTCCCGCGACATCTGCCGGCGCCATTGCGATGCCGCCTCGGCGGAGTCGCGCATCACGCCGAAATAGGCGTCGTCGCTCGTGCGGGTGCTGTTGGTGAGGAATCTCTCCGTCTGCGCGTTCCAGGACAGGCCGGCGAACGCGAACAGCTCATGCGCGACCTCGCGCGGTTCGGCGCACAGCCTCTCGTACGGCACCACGCGGACATTGTCCTGACGCTGCAATGATTCGAGCGCCGGCTCGTTGAACGAGCGCCAGTTCCAGGCGAGCCGCGCCGGAAGCGGCAATGCGGCGAAGCTGCGCCGCGACAGGCCGCAGCGTTCGGCATGGGCGATGGTGCGCACGGCATCCGAGGGCGAGAGCCCGTCGCCGATGTCGTGGAAGCGCCGCTGCTTCAGCCCGCGCATGATCGAGGCGATCTGGCCACACGGGTGCCGCAGGATGAAGAGATGCCGCGTCCCGGGAAGCGCTCGGGCGATCGGTGCCGAGTTCCAGTTGACCAGCTTGAGCGCGAGGCGCAGGCGCGCCATGGACGCGCGGGAGAGCAGGTCCGGAACCGGCAGCCGCTTGGCGACCCCGGCGACGCCGGGCAGCCGGCTCGCCGCGCCGAGCAGATGGGCGACGCCCGTGCGCATGGCCGCGCGGGACGGGGGCAGGAAGGACTTCCGGAACATCGGCCGCTTGACCGACGACCGCAGGGCGCGGGCACGCGCCCAGGCCGCCATCTGACGCGCCGGATCGGCGGTGACCAGCGGCGGCACGACCTCATCCGGTTCGTGGCGGTAGAGCACGTCCGGGTGGCTGTCGACGATCTTGGCGAGCCATGTGGTCCCCGACCTCGGCGCGCCCAGGATCAGGATCGCGCGCGCGGCTGCCTCGTCCAGCGACATTGTGCTGGAACCGCGATGAACCGGCCACACGGACCCCATCGGTCAGGACTCGGATGACAGGGGATGCGCCCCCGACGTCACGTGCATCAAGCCGTATCTCCCAAACGAGCGCCGCTCAGTAGCAAGAACGCCGCCGGGCGTGCGGCACGAAGCCGTGTGATCGAGCGGATGTGCGTCGAGCGGCCGTTCACGCGTTTGGGCGCTCAAGCTTGGTCTGCTACACGAGAAGCAACAATCACGGGAGGAAACGATGAGGCGGTTGGTGCTCGCCATGACGGCGATGGCGTGCGGCTGGTGTGGCGTGGCGCGCGCGCAAGTGCCGGAAGTGCGGATCGCGCGGCAGTTCTCGATGGGCTACCTGCAGTTCAACGTGATGGAGCATGAGAAGCTCATCCAGAAGCACGCGGCGCGCCTCGGCATCCCCGAGGTGAAGGTGACCGCCTTCCGCTTCAACGGCCCGACCGCGATGAATGACGGGCTGCTGTCGGACACGGTGGACATCGTGGGCGGCAGCCCGCACGGGATGTTCACGCTCTGGAGCCGCGCCCGCGGCACGCCGCAGGAGGTGCGGGCGATCGGGGCTCTGGTCACGCTGCCCATGCTGATCACCAGCAACGACCCGGAAATCCGCACCATCGCCGACATGACGAAGTGCAAGAAACTCCCGGTCCCCTCGGTCCGCGTGTCGGGCCCGGCGGTCGCCGTGCAGCTCGCGGCGGTGAAGCAGTTCGGCATGAAGGAGTACAACAAGTTCGACGCCGCGACGGTGACCATGTCCCCGGCGGATGCGACGATCGCGATGTTGACCGGCAGCGGCGACGTCAACTGCACGGTGGCGCTGCCGCCCTACCAGCAACAGCAGCTCGCCGACCCGAAGATCCACGTGGTGGCGAACTCCTTCGACCTGATGGGCGGCCCCACGACCTACACGGTCGCCTACACCTCCAAGCGGTTCCACGATCGTGACCCGAAGCTCTACCAGGCCGTCTACGACGCGCTGACGGAAGCCACGGAGATCGTGAACAAGGACATCCGCAAGGCCTCGCAGTACTGGATCGAGGACAGCGATTCCAAGCTGTCGGTCGACTTCGTCGCGGGCGCCGGCAGCGGCAAGGACGTGACCTGGACGATGGTGCCGCAGGAGACGCTGCGCCAGGCCACCTTCATGGCGGAGATCGGCACCATCAAGGTGAAGCCGCAATCGTGGAAGGACTACTTCTTCTCCGAAGCCTGGGGCCTGCCGGGAAGCTGAGGCGGCGCGTGCCGGCCGCGCTCAGGGCGCGGCCGCGGTGACCCGCTCGAACAGCCGGTCGTAATCCTCGGGCTCGTTGTAGGCGAAGGCCGACAGCCGCAGCCACAGCGCGCCGTCGATCGCGTGCACCGGTGCATCACAGCCCGCCGCCAGCAACCGGCCGCGCAGCGCCCGCGCCGCGGCGTCGTCGTGACCGAACGTCGCGGGCAGGCGCACGACCGCCATCGCGGCGGAGCAGCCGGCATTGCCCATCTCGGTGCCCCAGCGCGCGGCGAGGTCGAGGCCCGCCTCCGCCGCCAGCGACGCGTTGCGCGCTCGCAGCGCCGCGCCCCCCAGGCGCGCATGGAAGTCGAGCGCCGCCGGGATGGCGAGGAAGGGCGACGGGTCGCGTGTGCCGGTCCAGTCGAACTCCGCCGCGAACCCCTGCCCGTAGCCGTGCGAGATCACGGTCGGATGCAGCGCCGCCTGACGGTCCGCCCGCGCCCAGAGGAATGCACTGCCCTTCGGCGCGCACAGCCATTTGTGGCAATTGCCGGCGTACCAGTCGGCGTTCAGCGCGGTGAGGTCGAGGTCGAGCTGACCCGGCGCATGCGCGCCGTCCACCAGCACCGGGACGCCGGCGGCGTGACAGGCGGCGACGATCTCGGCGATCGGCAGCACCAGGGCACTGCCCGAGGTGACATGGTCGACCACCGCAAGCCGCGTGCGCGGGCCCAGGCAGGCGGCGACCGCCTCGACCAGCGCCGCGGGACGCGGACGCGGGAACGGCAGCGGCGCCTCGACGATGCGTGCCCCGGCGCGTTCGGTGACGAACCGCACCGTCTGCCGCACGGCGTTGTAGCCGTGGCCGAGCACCAGCACCTCGTCATCCGGCTGCAGGGGCAGCGAGCGCAGGACGGCGTTGCAGCCGGTGGTGGCGTTGTCGACCAGCGCGACGTCCTGCCCGCGCGCGTTCAGGAAGCCGGCGAGCCGATCGGCCGCCGCGCGCAGCGCCGCGGGGAGTTCCGTCGCCATGAAGCGGGTGGGCTGCGCCTCCATCCGGCTGCGGCACGCCGCCTGGGCGGCCAGCACCACGCGGGGGGTGGCACCGAACGAGCCGTGATTGACCGTGACGAAGTCCGGATCGAGCGCCCATTCATGCCGCACGGCCGCACCCAGCAGCGGGCCGGGCTGGTTGCTTCCAGCCGCGCCAGTCGGCGCATGCGGCGGTGCAGGTTCAGCCGAGGGGAGCGTGCCGGTCATCGCCGCGGATTCCGGCTCGCGCTGCCGAAGCGCCGCTCCAGCGTCTGGCCCGCGAGCGAGATCAGCAGGCAGGCGAAGAAGAACAGCACGACCGCGAAGGTGTAGCCTTCCATCGCGAGACCCAGCCAGTTGGGATCCTTCAGCGACTGGTTGATCACGCCCATCAGGTCGAACAGCCCGACGATGGACACGAGCGTGGTGTCCTTGAACAGGTCGACGACGATGTTGATGATGCCGGGAATTGCGAGCCGCATCGCCTGCGGCAGCACGACCAGCGCCTGGGCGATGCCCTTGTGCATGCCGAGGGCGAGGGCGGCCTCGGTCTGCCCCTTGGGAATGCCCTGCAGCCCGCCGCGGATCGTCTCCGCCATGTAGGCGGATTCGAACAGCGACAGCACGACGACGGCGCGCACCAGATTGTCCACCGTGACGCCGTTCGGCAGGAACATGGGCAGCATGATCAGCCCCATGAACAGCACGGCGAGCAGCGGGGAGCCGCGCCACACCTCGATGAACGTGATCGAGAACCAGCGCACCACCGGCAGTTCCGATTGCCGGCCGAAGGCGAGCGCGACGCCGATCGGCAGCGAGATCAGCACCGCGATGAAGGTGATGACGACGTTCAGCATCAGCCCGCCCCAGTCGCCGGTCGCGACCGGGGCCAGGCCGAACACGCCGCCGGTGAGCAGCACCGCGCCGCCGATCGGCAGCACGGTCATCAGCAGGCCGAGGCACCAGCCGCGGCCGCGTGGGGCGAACAGCGCGCCGAGGGCGAGCACCGCCAGCGTGACCAGCACCACGTCGACGCGCCAGCGTTCCTCGAGCGGGTAGCGGCCATAGATGAACAGTGCGAACCGGGCGCGCACGAAGGCCCAGCAGGCACCGTCGGGCGCGCAGGCCTTGCGCGACAGCCCGTCCCAGGTCGCGTGCGCGAAGGCCCATTCGACGAAGGGCGGAATGGCCAGCCAGAACAGGCCCAGCATGACCAGCGTCAGCACCGCATTGAGCGGCGTGCCGAACAGGGCGCGCAGCGTCGCGGTCATCGTCCCTGCAGCATCAGCTTGCGGTTCCAGCGGTTCATCAGCGCCGAGGTCAGCAGGTTCACCGACAGGAACACGCCCAGCAGCAGCACCATCACCTCGAGCGCGCGGCCCGATTGGTTGAGCACGGTGCGGCCGAAGATCTGCAGGATGTCGGGATAGGCGATGGCAGCGCCCAGCGTCGTCGACTTGATGATGTTGAGGTACTGGCTGGTCAGCGGCGGGATCAGGATGCGCAGCGCCTGCGGCAGCACGACCAGGTACATCGTCTGCCCGCGCGAGAGGCCGAGGCTGAGCGAGGCTTCGGTCTGGCCATGCTGGATGGCCAGGATGGCGGCGCGGATGATCTCCGAGATGAAGGCCGCGGTGTAGATCGAGAGACCGAGCCAGAGCGCCAGAAGTTCGGGGGGGATGCGCAGCCCGCCCACGAAGTTGAAGCCCTTCAGCGCCGGCAGTTCCCAAGTGGCGGAGAGGCCGGCGGCGACCGCCCAGGCGACGATCAGCACCGGACCGAGGATCACCCCCGTGATGCGGCCGGGCTGGCGGCCGAACCAGCCGGCGATCGCGAGGAACAGCGCCAATCCGCCCAGCAGCGCCATGCGACCGTCGATCGTGGGCGCGGGCAGCAGCAGGCCGCGCACGTTCAGGAACACGCCCGCGCCGAACGCGAGCGAGGCGCGTGGCGGCGGCAGCGCCTGCAGCACGGCGATGTAGATGAAGAAGATCTGCACGAGCTGCGGCGTGTTGCGCACGATCTCCATCACGGCCCGCGCGGTGGCGGCGGCGAGCGGATTGCCGGACAGGCGCATCAGCGCGATCAGCAGCCCGAGCGCGGAGGCCAGCACGATGGACATCGCCGCGCAGAGCAGCGTGTTCACCAGGCAGACGAGCAGCGCGTAGGCGTAGGTGTCCGTGTTGCTCCAGGGCAGGATGTGGAACGGAATGTCGAACCCGGCCACGTTGCCCAGGAAGTCGAAGCCGAAGGAGATGTTGCGCGCGGCCATGTTCTCGCGCGCATTGCCCGCGAGCCAGAGCAGCAGCGCGATCATCGCCACCACCGCGAGCGCCTGCCAGAGCGTGGCGCGGGCGCGGCGGGTGCGCAGCCAGGGGCCGCCGGGGCGCCCTGCCGGGGCGGGCCGCATTGCGGCGCCGGCCGGCAGGGTCGCAGTGGGTTGGTCCAGCGGGCTCATGCGGCGCGCCGGCTCATCCGATCAGCACCAAGGCAGATCAGCGCCAAGGCGGTTCAGCGCCACGGCAGCGCGTATTGCAGGCCGCCCTTGGTCCACAAATTGTTCAGCCCGCGCGGCAGGTCGAGCGCCTTGGGGCCGAAATACGTGTCGTACAGCTCGCCGTAATTGCCGCCCACCTTGATGGCGCGCAGCATCCACTCGTCGTCGAGGCCCAGCTTCTTGCCGAAATCGCCCTCGGTGCCCAGCAGGCGGCGGACGAACGGATCCTTGCTGGAGGTCTTGAGCTGGTCGGCATTGGCCTTGGTGACGCCGGTCTCCTCGGCGGTCAGCAGGCCGGCATGCAGCCAGTAGAGGATCTTCTGCCAGGACGGATCGCCGGAGCGGGCATGGATACCGAGCGGCTCCTTGCTGATCACGCCGTCCAGCACGACCCAGTCGGATGGGTTCTTCAGGGTGGAGCGCATGCCGGCGAGGCTGCCGGTGTCGTCGGTGTAGCCGTCGCAGCGGCCGGCTTCCATGGCGGCGATCGCCTCATCGGGCTTGTCGAACAGCAGCGTGCCGATCTTGGTGCCGTTGGAACGGGCAAAATCGGCGATGTTCAGCTCGAGCGTCGCGCCGGTGATCACGCAGATCGTCGCGCCGTTCAGTTCGGTGATCTTGGAGACGCCCAGCTTCTTGTTCACCAGGAAGCCTTCGCCCGCATAGAAGGTGACCGCGACCTCATCGAGGCCCAACTGCACCGACCGGGTGAAGGTCAGGGTCGAGTCGCGGATCAGCACGTCGATCTCGCCCGACTGCAGCACGGTGAATCGTGCGGCGGCCGTGGTCGGCACCCACTTCACCTTCTCCTGGTCGCCGAGCACGGCGGCGGCGATCGCGCGGCAATAATCCACGTCGATCCCGTGCCACTTGCCGGCATTGTCCTGCGACGCGAAGCCGGGCACGCCGGTGTCGATGCCGCAGGACAGCATGCCACGCTTCTTGATGGCCTCGACGGTGGGACCGGGGAAGGTGACGCCTTGCGCATGGGCGGCCGGCGCGAGGCCGGGCAGCGCGGTCGCAGCCAGGATGGTTGCCGCGAGGCCGACGGCCCCCAGCATGCGGTGCAGCGTTCGTTTCATGATGAGCCCCCAGATGGATTGCGCCGGGGTTACACCCCCGTCATCTCGGGGAGGCTGGCCCAAGCCGCTGCAGCGCGCAATGGGGTTTGTGCGCCGCCGCAATTGCTCTTTGTCAATTTCCTTCCGCGTTTCGAAGGGGCCCACCGGACCGCGCACGGAGCCGCTCTTGTCGCTATATCGGTTCGGATATACCGTCACCGCCATCACCCGCTCCGAGGCTCCTCGCCCCATGCGCTTCCTCGTCGTCCTCTGCCTGCTGCTCGTGTCCTGGCAGGCGCGCGCGCAAGACCTCACGGTGTTCGCCGCCGCTAGCCTGACCGATTCGCTGAAGGAGGTTGCGGCGGCGTGGGTCAAGGACGGCCATCCGGCGCTGCGGCTCTCCTTCGGCGCCAGCTCCACGCTCGCGCGGCAGATCGAACAGGGTGCGCCCGCGGCCGTGTTCGCCTCCGCCGACGAGAAGTGGATGGACTACCTCGTCCAGCGCAAGCTGATCGCGGCCGACACGCGCCGCAGCCTGCTGGGCAACGACCTGGTCCTGATCGTGCCGGCCAATACCCCACGCCACGTCACGATCGGCCCCGGCTTCGACTTCGCCGCCCTGCTCGGGCGCGACGGACGCCTCGCGACCGGCGACCCCGCCCATGTTCCGGTCGGCATCTACGCCGAACAGGCGCTGAAGAAGCTGGGCGCCTGGGACACGCTCGCCCCGCGGCTCGCACGCGCCGAGGACGTGCGGGCGGCCCTGCTGCTGGTGGAACGAGGCGAGGCGCCCGCCGGGATCGTCTACGGCACCGACGCCGCCGTCTCGACGGGCGTGATGGTGGCCGGAACCTTCTCCGCCACCAGCCACGACCCGATCACCTACCCATTCGCCGCGACCAAGACGGGCGACGGGCCGGAGGCGCGCGCCCTGCTCGCCTTCCTTGCCGGACCGGAGGCCCGCGCGATCTTCGTCAAGCGCGGCTTCAAGGTCGAATAGCTCCTTGCTCTCGGCGGAGGAATGGGAGGCCGTCCGGCTGACGCTGGAGGTCGCGGCCCGCGCGGTGGGCTTCGGCCTGCCGCTCGCCATTGCCACCGCCTGGCTGCTGGCCCGCACCCGCTTCCCCGGCCGCGCCCTGCTCAACGCCCTGGTCCACCTGCCCCTGGTGCTGCCGCCGGTGGTGACCGGCTGGCTGCTGCTGATCCTGTTCGGCGTGCGCGGGCCGGTCGGCGCCCTGCTGTTCGACTGGTTCGGCATCCGGCTGGTGTTCACCACCGCCGGCGCCAGCCTCGCCTGCGCGGTGATGACGTTCCCGGTGATGGTGCGAGCGATCCGCCTGTCGCTGGAGGGGCTGGATCCCGGGCTCGAGCAGGCGGCGCGCAGCCTGGGCGCCGGGCGGTTCGACCGGCTGTTCTCCGTCACCCTCCCCCTCGCCTCACCCGGCATCCTGGTCGGCGCCGTGGTCGGCTATGCCACCTGCCTTGGCGAGTTCGGCGCGGTGATCACCTTCGCCGCGAACATCCCCGGCGAGACGCAGACCCTGCCGCTCGCGATCTACGCCGCGCTGCAGGTGCCGGGGGGCGAGGCCAAGGCGGCGCAGCTCTCGCTCGTCTCGCTCACCCTCGCGGTCATCGGCCTGCTGCTGTCGGAAGTGCTCGGCCGCCGTCTCAACCGGAGCCTCGGGCGGTGAGCCTCTCGGTGCGGCTGCGTCACCGCTTCCCGGAGATGGCGCTGGCCATCGACTTCACGGCGCCGGCGCCCGGCGTGACCGTGCTGTTCGGCCCGTCCGGCGCGGGCAAGTCCAGCGTCATCGCCGCGACGGCCGGCCTGCTGCGCACCGACGCGGCCCGTATCGAGGTGGACGGCACCCGGCTCGTCGATACGGAGGCGGGCGTCTGGCTGCCACCGGAACGGCGGCGGGTCGGGCTGGTGTTCCAGGACGCGCGGCTGTTCCCCCACATGTCGGTGGAGACCAACCTGCGCTACGGCCTGCGCCGCGCCCCGCCCGGCCCGATCCGCTTCGACACCGTGGTCGACCTCCTCGGCATCCGCCCGCTGCTCGGGCGCCGGCCGCGCACCCTCTCGGGCGGGGAGCGCCAGCGGGTCGCGATCGGCCGCGCCCTGCTCGCGCAGCCGCGGCTGCTGCTGATGGACGAGCCGCTCGCGAGCCTTGATGCGCCGCGCAAGGCCGAGATCATGCCCTACCTGACGCAGCTCAAGACGGACCTCAGGCTGCCGGTGCTGTACGTCACCCATGCGCCCGACGAGGTGGCCCAGCTCGCGGACTGGGTGGTGCTGATGGAGGCGGGCCGCGTGGTGGGCAGCGGATCGGTCTCCGAGGTCGCCGCCCGCGCCGACCTGCCGTTCGCGCAGCGCGACGATGCCGGCGCGGTGCTGCTGGCCGAGATCGCCGAGACGGACTCGCGGCGCAAGCTGACGCGGCTGGTCGCCGGCGGCGCCTCGTTCTGGGTGCCGCTGCTGGATGGGCCGGTGGGCACGCGGCACCGCATCCGGATCCCCGCGCGGGAGATCATCCTGGCCACGCGGCCGCCCGACGCGATCAGCCTGCACAACGTGGTGCCGGGGCGCGTGCAGCGGATCACGCCCGAAGGGGCGCGGCGCTCCGTCCTGGTGGAGATCGGCCTGCCCTCCGGCGCGCTGCTGTCGCGCGTCACCCCGGACGCCGTCGACCGGTTGGGGCTGGCGCCGAACGCGGAGGTGCTGGCGCTGATCAAGTCGACGTCGATCGAGGTGCTGGCCGGATAGGACCAGCCGGGGCCTCAGCCCCGCGCGATCACTTGATCTTGGATTCCTTGAACACGACGTGCTTGCGCGCGACGGGGTCGTACTTCTTGAGCTCGAGCTTGCCGGTCGTGGTGCGGGCGTTCTTCTTCGTGACGTAGAAGTACCCGGTGTCGGCGCTCGAGACGAGCTTGATCTGAACGGTGTTGGTCTTTGCCATGGCCTTGTCCTCGCAGGGCGGGGAACATGCGCATCCACCCCCTGCCGGTCAAGAGTGAAGCGCAGTCCGCCGCCCCGGCCGGCGCGGAGCTGCAATCCGATTCCGCGGATGCGGCCTCAGTTCAGGAAGATCTTCCCCGGGTTCAGCACCCCGCGCGGGTCCAGCGCCTGCTTCACCGACCGCATCACCGCCAGCGCCTCCGGCCCGTGCTCCTGCTCCAGGAACTCGCGCTTGCCGATGCCGACGCCATGCTCCCCGCTGCACGAGCCGCCCAGGGCCAGCGCGCGGGCGACGATCTTCTTGTCGAGCTCCCAGGCGCGGGCAAGCCCGTCCGGCTCCGGCGGCACCAGGATCACGGTGTGGAAGTTGCCGTCGCCCACATGGCCGACGATGGGGGCGGTCAGGCCGGATGCCTCGATATCCTGCTTGGCGCCCAGGATCGCTTCGTCCAGGCGGGAAATCGGCACGATCGCGTCCGTCGCGATCCCCTTGTGGCCGGGCTTCAGCGCCAGGCAGGCCCAGTACGCGTCATGCCGCGCCTGCCACAGCTTGCCGCGCTCCGCCGCGTCGGTCGCCCAGCGGAAGCCCTGGGCGGCGTTGTCGACGGCGATCGCCTCGGCGAGCTGCGCCTGCTCCTGCACCGCGGCCTCGGTGCCGTGGAACTCGAAGAACAGGGTGGGCGTGGCGGTGAGCCCCTCCAGCTTCGAATAGGCGATGCAGGCGGCCATCTGCACCTCGTCCAGCAGCTCCATCCGCGCGACCGGGATGCCGACCTGCAGGATCGCGATCACCGTCTCCACCGCGTCGCGCAGGGTGGGGAACTGGCAGGTCGCGGCCGACATCGCCTCGGGGATGCCGTGCAGGCGAAGCTGCACCTCGGTGATCAGCCCCAGCGTGCCCTCGGAGCCGATGAACAACCGGGTCAGGTCGTAGCCGGTGGAGGACTTGCGCACCCGCCCGCCGGTGCGGATCACCCGTCCGTCCGCCAGCACCACGGTCAGGCCCATCACGTTTTCCCGGATGGTGCCGTAGCGGACCGCATTGGTGCCGGAGGCGCGGGTCGCGCACATGCCGCCGATCGTGCAGGCGGAGGTGCCCGGGTCCACCGGGAAGAACAGGCCGACATCCCGCAGATGCGTGTTGAGCTGCTCGCGCGTGACCCCCGCCTCGATGCGGCAGTCCATGTCCGCCTGGCTGACCTGCATGATCGCGGTCATGCGGGAGACGTCGACGGTGATGCCGCCGCGCACCGGCGTGACATGCCCCTCGAGCGAGGTGCCGCCGCCGAACGGCACCACCGGCACATGCGCCTCGTGACAGAGGCGGAGGAGCTGGGACGCCTCCTCGGTCGTCTCGACGAAGGCGACCGCGTCGGGCAGCACCGGGGTCTGGGTGTCCTGCCCATGCGAATGATGCTCGCGCAGCGCCGCATTGGTGGTGATGCGCTCGCCCAGAAAGGCGCGCGCGGCTTCGATGACGCTGTCGACGGGGCGGGACATGCGGCGTGCCTTCTGCAATCGGTTGCAGAGATGCGACGGCACCGGCACGCTGGCAAGCACCCCGTACCGGTCCCGAGATGCAAGACGCCCCTGCCCTGCCCGCTGCCGCCGCCTCCGCCCAGCCCGTGCTGAGCGTGGAGAACCTGCGCACCGAGTTCCGCATCGGCGGCGCCTGGCGGCCGGCGGTCGACGGCGTCTCGTTCCATCTCGGACGCGGGGAGACCCTTGCCCTGGTGGGCGAGTCGGGCTGCGGCAAGTCCATGACCTCACTGTCCATCATGGGGCTGGTGCCGAAGCCGGCGGGCCGGATCGGCGGCGGCCAGATCCGGCTGGAGGGGCAGGACCTGGTCGGCCTGAACGAGCCCACGCTCGAGCGCATCCGCGGCAACCGGGTCGCGATGATCTTCCAGGAGCCGATGACCAGCCTGAACCCGGTCATGACGATCGGCGCCCAGGTCGCGGAATCGCTGATGATCCACAAGGGCCTGGCGCGGCGCGAGGCGGAGCGGCGGGCGCTCGCGGTGCTGGACGAGGTGAAGATCCCGTCCGCCGCGCGACGCCTGCACGACTACCCGCACCAGTTCTCGGGCGGCATGCGCCAGCGGGTGATGATCGCGATCGCGCTCGCCTGCGAGCCCGCGGTGCTGCTGGCCGACGAGCCGACCACGGCGCTCGACGTGACGATCCAGGCGCAGGTGCTGGGGCTGCTGGGCGACCTCAAGGACCGGCACGGCATGGCGATGCTGTTCATCACCCACAACCTGGGCGTGGTGGCGCAGATCGCCGACCGGGTGGCGGTGATGTATGCCGGCCAGATCGTGGAGGAGGCGCCGGTCGCCGCCGTCTTCGCGCGCCCCGCGCACCCCTACACGCGGGCGCTGTTCGCCGCGATCCCGCGCATGGACCGCGATGCGCAGGAGCTGGCCGCGATCCCCGGCCGGGTGCCGCCGCTCGACGCCATGCCGGCGGGCTGCCGCTTCGCCCCGCGCTGCCCGCTCGCCCAGGCCGGCTGCGAGCAGCCGCAGGTGCTGGCGCCGGTGGAAGCGGGACACGCCGCCCGCTGCCACGTCGCGACCGGGGTGCGCGCCGCGGCATAGCGCAGGCAGGGTCCGCCGCGCGCGAGGCCGCTGCCGCTCAGTGGGCGTCGGCCGACGGGGCCTTGGGCGGCGCGACCCGCCGCAGCAGGAACACGAGCGGCGTCGTCACCGCGAAGGCGAGCATGATGGTGCGGAACGCGTCGGCATAGGCCATGGTCGACGCCTCCCGATACGCCAGCGCGCGCAACTGCTGCACCGCCGCCAGATGGCCGGCGGGCGCGGATCCGATCGCCTGGGTGAAGCGGTCCTGCAGCCCCGAGAGGAGACCCAGCATGGCGTCGTTCGCCGGGGTCAGGTTCGCGGCGATGGTGACGAAGTGGAAGTTCGTCTGGTCGTTCAGCACGGCGCCGCAGATGGCGATCCCCACGGCGCCGCCGAGGTTGCGCATCATGTTGAACAGCCCGCTCGCGTATTTCAGCCGCTCCGGCGGCAGGCTGCCCAGCCCCAGCGTCACCGCCGGCGCCACCGCGAACACCTGGGGGAACCCGCGCAGGATCTGCGGCAGCAGCAACTGGTCGGCGCCCCAGTCATGCGTGATGAAGGTGAAGGCCCACATCGACAGGCCGAAGCTCGCGAGCCCGAACCCCATCAGCCAGCGCAGGTCCACGCGCCGCGCGAGGGCCACGTAGAACGGCACCCCCACCACCGACGCGACGCCGGTCGAAAACACCGCGAGCCCGGTCTGCCAGGCCGAGAAGCCGCGCACGTAGCCGAGGAAGAGCGGGGTCAGGTAGATCGTCGCGAACATGCCGACGCCGGTGACGAAGGACAGGATGCAGCCCAGCAGGAAGTTGCGATTGCCGAGCGCGCGCAGGTCCACCACCGGGTTGGCGAAGGTCAGGCTGCGCAGCACGAAGGCCGCCCCGCTGACGGCGGCGATCAGCGCGCAGCGGCGGATGGTCTCGTCGCTGAACCAGTTCCAGCGCGCGCCTTCCTCCAGCACGTATTCCAGCGTGCTCAGCGCAACGGCCAGCAGGCCGATCCCCAGATAGTCGGCGCCGCGCAGCAGCCGCAGGTCCGGCGTGTCGATCCGCACCAGCGCCGCCACTCCCGCCACCACCGCCACGCCGGGGACCAGGTTCACGTAGAACAGCCAGCGCCAGCCCATGGTGTCGGTGATCCACCCGCCGATCACCGGCCCCAGGCTGGGTGCGATCGAGGCGATGGTGCCGACCACGGCGGCGGCGTAGACGCGGCGCGAACCTTCGAAATAGTGGAAGGATGAGGTGAACACGGTCGGGATCATCGACGCGCCCAGCATGCCCTGCAGGCCGCGGAACAGGATCATGCTCTCGATGTTCCAGGCGAGCCCGCACAGCATGCTGGCGATCGTGAAGCCTGCCGCCGAGACCACGAACAGCCAGCGCGTCGAGAACACCCGCGTCAGCCAGCCCGACAGCGGGATCATGACGATCTCCGCGATCAGATACGCGGTTTGCACCCAGGCGATGTCGTCCTGCGCCGCCGACAACCCGCCGCCTATATCGGCGAGCGAGGAGGCGACGATCTGGATGTCGAGCAGCGCGATGAACATGCCGACGCACATCACCGCGAACGGCAGCACGCCGCGAATGGCGCTCATGGCACCTTGTGCTTCGTGTCGACGCTGACCGTGGTGGAGAGGCCGGCGCGCAGCAGGCCGAGTTCCTGGCCGTCGCCGTCGAGCGCGATGCGGACGGGCACACGCTGCACGATCTTGGTGAAGTTCCCGGTGGCGTTCTGCGGCGGGATGATGCTGAACACCGCGCCCGTCGCCGGGGACAGGCTCTCCACCCGGCCGTGGAACGTGCGGCCGGGCAGCACGTCGGCCACGATCGTGGCGGGATCACCGGGGCGCATGCGCGCGAGCTGGTCTTCCTTGAAGTTCGCGTCCACCCACAGGCCGCGTGCCGGCACCACCGCGAGCAGCGTCGTCCCGCTGCCCACATAGGCACCGATCTGGGCGGAGCGATTGCCGACATAACCCGCGATGGGTGCGCGCAATTCGGTATAGCCGAGGTTCAACTCGGCCGAACGCAGGTCGGCGCTGGCCTGGGCGATCTCCGCGCGGGCGGCGACGGCATCGGCGTCGATCACCGCGAGCTGACGGTTCGCGCCCTCCAGCGCGGCTTGCGCGGCAACCACCCCCGCCTTGGCGGAGCGATCGCCCGCAAGCGCCTTCTGCTCGTCCTGCCGGGTGCCGGCATAGGTCGAGGCGAGCATGCGATAGCGATCCGCATCCTGGGTCGCGAACACCGCCTGGGCCTGCCGCGCGGCGAGATCGGCGGCCGCCCCGGTGATCAGCGCCTGCTGCAGCGTGCGCCGCGCATCCAACCCCTCGAGCCGCGCCTTCGCGCCGTCGAGCACCGCCTGCGCGTGCTGCAGGGCGGCCTGGTAGTCCTTCGGGTCGAGCCGGATCAGCGGCTGGCCGGCCTGCACGAGCTGGTGGTCGGTGACCAGCACCTGCTGCACGAAGCCCGCGACATGCGGGGCGATCGGCGTGACGTCGCCGCCGACATAGGCATCGTCGGTGGTCTCGACGAAGCGGCCGGTGGTCCACCAATCGTAGCCATAGGCGCCGGCGCCCAGCAGGGCGGCAAGGCCGACCGCGGCCAGCGCGGTCCGCTTCAGGCCACGATGGCGCGTCGCTGGCCGCGCCGCGTCCGGCACGGAGATGGTGCGCGGAGCTGTTGGGGCCGGCGCGGTCGACACCTCGGCATTCATGGCCGATCCTCCTGGCCGGTCGCGTGCGCGGCGGGGTTCGGCCGCGGACGATGGCGGGCGCGGACCTGGGCGTCGGCGGCCGGACCGGCGACGGTGTGGAAGGCGCCCGGCGTCATCTGTTTGCCGCTCCGCCGGTCGACCAGCACCGGATCGGCGGTCGCGCCAGTTTCGGCGTCGACCAGTTCGACACTCGGCCCCTCGGGCGCGAAATGCCGGTTGCCCCAGGCGAGCAGCGACCACAGCACCGGGCGGAAATCGCGCCCGCGATCGGTGAGCACGTATTCGTCGCGGGGCGGGCGTTCACTGTAGCGGCGGCGCTCCAGCAGCCCGGCTTCCACCAGGCCGCTCAGCCGGCGGGACAGCATGTTGGGCGCGATCCCGAGGCTCTTCTGGAACTGGTCGAACTGCGTCAGCCCCTGGAAGGCGTCGCGGAGGATCAGGATGCTCCACCACTCGCCCACACGCTCCAGGCTGCGGGCGATCGGGCACTTCATCTCGCCGAAGCTCTTGCGCTGCACGGCCCGCCTCCAAGTGACTACCATGACGATAGGCACTCATATGTGCCGTCCCTTGCATGATGCAAGCAACGATGTCCGGAGACGATGCGTCGGCACGGTCCGGCGACACCGACCCAGGCGCTCGGGGGCGCGGTTCAGGCGAGCATCGGAGCCGCATGCAAGCCGTCGATGTGGGGCGTGGCCGCCCGCCGAGCGCAGCGCCGCCGCGTGGATCGGCTGGTCGGGGGATCAGTCGGGCCAGCGCCGCCCGATGATGGCCATCAGCGCCGCGTGGACCGTCTCCGGCGTATCACTGCCGTCCACCACCACGCAGCGGTCCGGTGCGGCGGCCGCGATGGCGCGGAAGCCCGCCGCCACCCGCCGGTGGAACTCCGGACCCAGCCGGTCGTAGCGGTCGGCCGCGAGTCCGCGCACGCGCACCCGCGCGGCCGCGATCTCCTCCGGCACCTCCAGCACCAGGGTCAGGTCCGGCACCAGCCCCACCAGGCCGGTCAGCGTCGCGATCGCCGCGCGGTCGGCGGACTGGCCATAGCCCTGATACGCCATGGTGGAATCGGCGAAGCGGTCGCACACCACCCACATCCCCGCCTCCAGCGCCGGGCGGATCGTCTTCGCCACATGTTCGGCGCGGGCGGCAAAGTGCAGCAGGGTCTCCGCAAGGGGCGCCCAGTCCACCCCCCCCTCCAGCAGCAGGGAGCGCAGCCGCTCCGCGCCCGGCGCGCCGCCCGGCTCGCGGGTCAGCAGCACTGGGCGGCCGGCGGCGCCCAGCGCCTCGGCGAGCAGGCGCGCCTGGGTGGACTTGCCGCTCCCCTCCCCGCCTTCCAGCGTGATGAAGCGGCCGCGCGCGGTCACGGGCGACTCAGCTTCCGGTGACGTAGTGCGACAGCACTGCCATGGCGCGGCCGGGCAGGCCCAGCTTGGGCACGTCGGCGCCCGCCAGCAGCGGCACGTCCATGGACGGCACGCCCTGCCCGCTGACCGTCAGCTTGCCCAGCGTGTCGCCCTTGGCGACCGGCGCGCGGATCGGCGTGTCGTAGGTCACCTTGATCGAGGCATTCTTCCGCCAGTTGCGCGGCATGGTCACGACCAGGTCGCGCCCGCCCACCAGCGGCACCGTCGGCTGCGTGCCCAGCCAGACCTTGACGTTCTCCACCACGTCGCCGGCGGCGAACAGGGTCACGTCCTCGAAATTGGCGAAGCACCAGTCCATCAGGCGCTCCGATTCCTCGGCCCGTTCGCGCATCGTGTTCATGCCGTTCAGCACCAAGATGACGCGCCGCCCGTTGCGCAGCGAACTGACGACGAGTCCGTAGCCGCCTGCCTCCGTATGACCGGTCTTCAGCCCGTCCGCGGTGCCCTTCTGCACCATCGGATTGCGGTTGCCCTGCTCGATCCCGTTATACTTGAACGTCTTCTCCGAGTCGTAATGATAATACTCGGGGAAATCCTTGATGATCCTGCTCGCCAGCGTCGCAATGTCCCTGCAGCTCATATGATGCTCCGGATCAGGCCATCCGGTGCAGTTCTTGAAGTAGCTGTGGGTCAAACCGAGCTGCTTGGCGGTTTGGTTCATGAGTTCGACGAACTGTTCTTCGGATCCGGCGATCGCTTCCGCCAGAACGACGCTGGCGTCATTGCCCGACTGCACGATCATGCCGCGGATCAGGTCCTCGACCTTCACCTGCGTGCCGACCTGCACGAACATCTTCGACCCGCCCATGCGCCACGCGCGTTCGGAGACCGGCAAGTCGTCATCGAGCCGCAGGCGCCCGCTCTTGAGCCGCTCATAGACGATGTAGATCGTCATCAGCTTGGTCATGGACGAGGGCGGCATTTCCTCGTCCGCGTTCTTATCGAGCAGCGTCACGCCGGTCGCGAAGTCCTGCGCGTAGGCCCATTTGGCGACGGTATCGATCGGCCCCAGCGGCGTGTCGGCCGGCGTGCCGGTGGGCTGCGCCGCGTCCTTGCTGCGGCCATGCGCGCCGGCGCGCGCGGGGGCGCCAGCCGGCGGCCGGCGCGTCTGTCCCAGCGCCGGCATGGCGGCGAGGCAGGCAGTGGTCCCCAACAGGGCGAGGCGACGGGTCAGCATCGGATCAGGCTCCTATTCGACCACGATTCGGGCATCCGGAATGCCGACCGCGAGCGCCTGGTCGAGCGCAGCATCGGCTTCCGGCACGCTGGCGAGCGGGCCGATCTGCACGCGGAACTCGCGCATCCGGCCGTTACGGGACGACACGATGGTCGGCCGCAGGCCGATCAGCTTCGCGCGCTGGATCGCCGCGTATTGGTAGTCCGTGAAGGTGTCGAGTCGCACCCACAAACGTCCGGTCTGCACGGGTCCCTGCGTCACCTGTTCAGGGAGGCGGGTGACGGGTGGCGGCGCAGCGGTCGGATCCGCGGCGGTGGCCACCACCGCAGTGCGGGCGACGCGGCCGCCTGCTTCCCGCATGCCGGGCGGCGGCGGCAGGTTGGCCTGCTGCACCGCGCCGCGCGGCGCGGCGCTCACCGGCAAGGACGGCGCGCCGGCAAGGCCATCCACCGCGGCGCGGCTCTCGGCCCCGAGCAGCTCGAGCCGGACCTGGGCCGGCTGGTCTTGCCGCATGCCCAGCAGCATGGCGACGCGGGGTGTCACCTCGACCAGCCGATGCGGATCGCCGGTGCCGCGGTCGTTGATGCGCACGACGACGGCCCGCCCGGTCTCGAGGTCGGTGATCCGCGCGATCGCCGGCAATTGCAGCGTCGGATGGGCCGCGGCCATCGCGGCCGGGTCGTAGACTTCGCCGTTGGTGGTCAGCGCGGGGCGGTTGGGCGGCAGGACCGCGGCCAGGCCGGTCTCCACCAGTTCCGCGCGTTCGGCCGGATAATACCAGACCCCGCTCGCCTTGTAGGGCGAGCCGACGACGTAGTGAGGGTTCGGCGCCGGCCCGGGCTTGGCGCATCCGAACAGGAATGCGAGGGCCAGCAGGGGGAGCGAGGTCGCAGCGAGAGACGCGCGCATCTCAGGTGATCGCGTCACCCAGCAGCCCGACCAACAAGGCGTAGTAGTCCGAGGGGTTGTAGCGCCGGATCGCTCCGAAATTGGCAAACACGACGAACGCCTCGCCCTGCGCGCCATCCGGCATCACCACCGCGGCCGGCGTCTGCGCGGTGCCGCGCCAGGGGCCATAGGCGGGCCGGATGCCTTCCCGCGCCCAATCCGCCAGCGGCTTCTTGTTGTCGCGGCCGGCCCATTGCGGGTCGAATCCCGGCGGAACGGTGACCTGCTGGCCCCAGCTCTCACCGGGACGCCAGCCGGATTTCGCCAGGTAGTTGGCGATCGAGCCCAGCACGTCGGGCCGGCTGGTCCAGATATCGCGGCGGCCGTTGCCCTCGAAGTCGACGGCGTAGCGGAGATAGCTGGTGGGCATGAACTGTGGCTGGCCCATCGCCCCGGCATAGGAGCCGGTCATGCGCGCGGGCGAAATGTCGCCGGCATTGAGGATCTTCAGCGCGGCCATCAGCTCGCCACGGAAGAAGCTGGCGCGACGGCCTTCCCAGCCGAGGGTCGCCAGAGCCTCGACGACGCGGAAATCGCCGGTGGTGGTGCCGAAACTCGATTCGAGGCCCCAGATGCCGGTGATCACCCCCGGCGCCACCGCGAAGCGTTCCTGCACACGCTCCAGCAGCGGACGGTTGGCGGCGACCGCCGCGCGGCCATTGGCGATCCGCTGGTCCGTCAGCAACAGGGTGCGGTAGCGCGCCCAGGTCATGGTGAACTCGGGCTGCTTGCGGTCGCGCTCCAGCACCTTCTGGTTGGGCGCCACGCCCGCGAAGGCGGCGTCGAGCGTCGCCGACGAGATTCCGGCACGCCGCGCATCCGCGCGCACGCTGGCGAGGAAGCCCTGGAAACTGTCGGCCGCATCGGCGCGGGAGGCCGCGAGAGCGGTGACGGGAGTGGCGGCAAGCAGCAGGCGTCGCGTCAGCACGCGCGGGAATCCTCTAGTATTCGTGTGCATGGTTCCTGCCACGCCGCGCCGTGTCGGAGCAACCGAAAGCCGCGGGGGCTGGACTGCGTCAGATGGCGTACCGGCTCATCGCCGCAAACGCGCGCCACATGGCACATGCGCGCGGCACACGGGGGCGGCGGGGATGCGAGACGCTGGCGAGCAAGGCCGGCCCGCGCCGGGCCAGGCAGCGACGCCGGTGCGCAGCCGGTGGGCCGCGCACGCTCGACCGACGCTACTCCGCGCGGATCAGTCCGCGATGACTCGGGGCGTCGATGAACGCCAGGATCTCCGCGACCAGCGTGTCGTCGGCGTAGTGGCGGCGCGTCTCCGCGAGGCGCTGGGCGAACACGCCCTCATCGCGGAACAGGGCGCGGAAGAAACCATGCAGCCGCTGGATCTGCGCCTTGTCGAAGCCGCGGCGCTTGAGGCCGATCACGTTCAGCCCGGCGAGGCGGGCGCGGTTGCCGATCACGCTGCCGAACGGGATCACGTCGGCCTCGACGCCCGAGACGCCGCCGATCATCGCCGCACGGCCGATCCGCACGAACTGGTGGATCGCCGCGGCGCCACCGATCACCGCGTGATCGGCGATCTGCACATGGCCGCCCATCACCGCGTTGTTCGCCACGATCACGTGGTTGCCCAACTGGCAGTCATGCGCGACATGCGCGACGGCCATGATCAGGCAGTCCGCGCCGACCCGGGTCGTGCCGATGCCGGTGGCGGTACCGCGATGGATCGTGCAGTGCTCGCGGATCTGCGTGCGGGCGCCGATCTCGCAGCGGGTCGGCTCGCCCTTGTATTTCAGGTCCTGCGGCGCGAGCCCGACCGTGCAGAATGGGAACAGCTCGACGCCGGCGCCGATGCGCGTGTGCCCGTCCACCACCACGTGGGAGACGAGCCGCGCACCGTCCTCGATCACCACGTCGGGGCCGATCGCGCAGAACGGGCCGATGAACACGTCGCGTCCCAGCTCCGCGCCCGGCTGCACGATGGCCGTGGGGTGAATGGTCACCCCCACGGTCCGTGGCACGATCGTTTCAGGCAGAGCATCCATGCAACGTGTTCCGTCGGACAAGGTAACAGGATACCGGCAAACGGACCGGCGACGGCAGGCTAGGCGCGGCTCAGAGGCCCACCAACTCAATCATTATTGCCGGATGTATCCGACATCCGCGTGTAACGCCTTGTTTCGACTAGAATTTTGGCGGCTTTACGGCAGACGCCGCAATTACACCGGCGCAGCCCGATCCATGATCATCGCGGCGTAGGTCGCCTCGGCCACCGACACGCCGTCCACCCGCGCCACGGCATGGAATTTCCAGACATTGCCGCGGTTGCGCTCCTTCGCGACGTGGATGCGGAGCTGATCGCCCGGCACCACGGGGCGGCGGAACTTCGCGCCCTCGATCGACATGAAATAGACCACCTTGCCGGCCGCCTCGGGGCCCAGCGTCTCCACCACCAGCACGGCCGCGGTCTGCGCCATGCTCTCGATGATCAGCACGCCCGGCATCACCGGGTGATTGGGGAAATGCCCGGCGAAGAAGGACTCGTTGACCGAGACGTTCTTGATGCCGATCGCGGAGACGTTCCGCACCACCTCGACCACGCGGTCGATCAGCAGGAACGGGTAACGATGCGGGATCGCCTGCATCACGCGCAGGATATCGACCACGTCGATCGTCTCGCCGGAGTTCTGGGGGTTCTGGGCTGCAGGAACCGCTGCCTGCTGCGGTGTGGCGCCGTCCATCACGCTCAGTCCGTATCCGTTCCTGTCGTCCCGTCCCGGTCGCCGCCGGTCGCGTCCCGGGTGCGTGCCTTGCCCCGGTCCCGCACCAGCCGACGCAGCGCGGCCACTTCGCGGAAGAAGGCCCGCACCGGCTGCGCCGGGCTGCCCACCACTTCGGCGCCCGCGGGCACGTCGGCCATCACCCCAGCCTGGGCGCCGATCTTGGCGCCGCGGCCAATTTGCAGATGGCCGGTCAACCCGGCTTGTCCGCCGAGCATGACGTGATCACCGAGCGTCGTGGAGCCCGAAATGCCCGCCTGCGAGACGATGACGCAGCCGCGCCCGAGACGGACGTTGTGCCCGATCTGCACCAGGTTGTCGAGGCGCGAGCCCGCTCCGATCACCGTATCGTGGAGCGAGCCGCGGTCGATCGTGGTGTTCGCCCCGATCTCCACGTCGCTCTCGAGCAACACCCGCCCGAGCTGCGGAACCGAGCGGAATCCCGCCGCGGTGATGGCGAAGCCGAACCCGTCCTGGCCGACGCGGGCGCCCGGATAGATAGCGACCCGGTCGCCCAATATCGCATGCGTCAGCGTGACGTGTGCTCCGATGCGGCAATCCGCGCCCATCACCACGCCCTCGCCGATGACCGCGTGCGCGCCGATCCGGCAGCGCGGGCCGATCTCCGCGCGGGCGCCGATCACCGCCAGCGGGCCGATCTCCGCCGTGGGATGGATGATCGCCGCGGCATCCACCACGGCGGCCGGATGGATGCCGGCCCGCACCGGCGGCAACGGATGGAACAGGGCACAGACGCGGGCCCAGGCGGCGTAGGGCTCGTCGGTGACGATCGCGACCGCCGTCGCCGGCACCCGCGCGGCCATGTCGGGATGCACCAGCACGGCGCCGGCCGCCGTCTTGTCCAGCGCATCCGCGTATTTGCGGTTGTCGAGGAAGCTCACCTCGTCCGGCTGCGCGATCTGCAGCGGCGCAACGCCGCGCAGCATCAAGCGGCGCGGGGGCGCCTCGCCCTCCGCCGCCTCGGCGACGGCCGCGACGCTGAAGGGCCCGCTGCGCTCGAAGAAGCGCGGATCGCCGGCACCGGCCTGCTGCGCGGCTGGATGCTCCATACGCCCTCCGCGGTGGTCAGCGCTTCGGCTGCGCGGCCGGAGCGGCAGCGGCCGGCGGCTTGGCGGGCGGGGTCGGCGGCGTCGGCGTGGCGTTGGCGCCGGCCGGCGGCGTGCCGCCGTGCTGTTGCACCCCGAACGTCACCGCCGAAACCCCATCGGGTGGGATCAACACGCTCGGCAGCACCTTGTTGAGCACCTCGGCCACTTGCGGGGTGAGGTCGAAATCGGCCGTGGTGCCCAGGATCTGCGCGCGGTTCAGCACCAGGTTCACGCCGCGCGAGGCCGCGACGACCTGCGCCACCTGCTCCAGCGTGCGGTCGATCTGCGCCATCACGTATTGGCCGGCTTCCTGGATGATCCGGTTCCGCTCACCGAACTTGCGGCGGGACTCGGAGATCCGATCCTGCAGCTCCCGCTCCTTGTTGCGGATCTGCTCGGGCGTCATCTTGGCGCGGTCGTTGCCGAGCGCCTGGCCGAGGTCACGCAGCGCGATCTGCTCCTTCTGCGCGTCCTCGTTCAGCTTCTGCCGGCGAGCGCCCAGCTCCTTGTCCGCCTGCTGATAGGCGGTGGAGATCCGCAGCACGTCGGGCACCGACAGGATGCCGATCACCGCGGCGGGGGTCGCCTGGCCCTTCGGCAGTTGCGGCACGTCCGGCGCGGGCGGGAGCTGCACCTGTACCTGCTGCTGCTGCGGCTCTTCCACGCCGCCGTCGCCGATCGTGGGCGCCACGCCGGCGCCCGGCGCGGGGGCCGGAGCCGCGGGGCGAGGCGCCGGGGCGGGACGCGGCGCCGGAGCGGCCGGGCGCTGCTGGTTGGGCACGAACCATTCCGACTGGCCCTGGGCACGGGCCGCCAGCGGCTGCAGGCCGACGGCAAGCGCCACCGCGGCGCCGGCGAGAGAGAGACGAGACTGGATCACTAGAACCTCGTGCCAAAACCGAATCGGAAGATCTGCGTCTGATCTTGCGATTGCTTGATGACGAACGGCGCCAGATCGATGTTGATCAGGCCGAAGCTGGTCTTCCAGGACACACCGACGCCGGCGCCGAGACGCGGGGCGGCCGAGGCGTTGATGGTCGGGCAGACGCCGCCCGTATTCTTGGCGCAGGCGCTGTTCGGGAAACCCGCCTCGGTCAGGCCGCCGACGTCGACGAAGGTCCGCCCGCTGAGGCCGAGATCCGCCGAGACCGGCAGCGGGAAGCGGAGTTCCGCGGTGCCCGTCCAGATGAAGCGACCACCCAGCGGATCCCCCGTGCTCGCATCATGCGGGCCCGCACCACCGGTCTGGAAGCCGCGCAGGTTGTCGCCACCCAGGAAGAACCGGTCGATGATGCGGTCGGTGTCGTTCAGCTCCCACAGATAGCCGGTGCCGGCCCCCAGCTTGATGCCCCAGTCCGGGTTCCCCAGCATGCGCTCGAGCGGGATGTAGTAGGCGCCGTTGATGTTGGCACGCACGAAGTTCACGTCGCCGCCCAGGCCCGCGAAGTCGGTGCCCAGCTCGACCAGGTAGCCCTTGTGCGGGGCGATGCGGCTGTCGCGGTAGTCGAGCGTGAGCACCTGGCTCACCTGCGACAGGTTCGACGTGCCGGCCTGTTCGAGGATGTAGAAGCTGGCGCCGCTGTAGATGTTGTACACGTCACGATTGACGAGCGAGTAGCTCCAGACCTGCCGGAGATGCTCGTTGAACTCGTAGCCGAGCCGGAGCGCGAAGCCGACGCGGCGCTCGTCGTAGGCTTCGGTGCCGAGATAGTTCGTCTGGATCAGGAAGACGTCGGCGCCGGCGACCAGGTTCTTGTCGAGGAAGTACGGATCGGTGACCGAGGTCGAGATCGAGCTCCGCTTCTGCGCGAGCACGCCGTTGACGCTGGCACTGATGCCGGTGCCGATCAGGTTGCGTTCGGACAGGCCGACGTCGAGCAGGGCGCCCGCGTCGGTCGAGTAACCGCCGCCCAGGGTGAGCTCGCCGGTCGCCTTCTCCGAGACGTTGGTGCTGAGGATCGCCTTGTCCGGCACCGAACCAGGATTGGTGTCGATATCGACCGAGTTGAAGTAGCCGAGATCGGTGAGCCGCTGCCGCGAGCGCCGCACCTGTTCGGCGTTGTACGGGTCGCCTTCGGCGAGACGGAACTCGCGGCGGATCACCTTGTCCTTGGTGCGGGTGTTGCCGTTGATGTCGATGCGCTCGACATAGACGCGCGGTCCTTCGCCGACCTCGAAGGTCAGGTCGACGGTGCGCTTCTCCGCATTCTTGTCGACGCGCGGCTTCACCTCGACGAAGGCGTAGCCACGGTTGTGCACATCCTCCTCGATCAGGTCGGCGGTGCGGCCCACCGCGTCGCCGTCGTACCAGTCGCCCTCGTCGAACTGCAGGTCCTTGCGCAGGTCGTCGCCGCTCAAGTGGCGGAGCTGGGAGGTGATGGCGACCTTGCCTACGCGATAGCGCTCCCCTTCCTTGACCGTGAAGGTCAGGAAGAAGGACTTGCGATCCGGCGACAGCTCCGATTTGGCGTCGAGGATCTGGAAGTCGACATAGCCGTTCTTCAGGTAGAAGCGGCGCAGCAGTTCCTTGTCGTAGTTCAGCCGCTCCGGCTCATACTGGTCGGAGGTGGAGAGGAAACGCCACCAGCGCTCCTCGCGGCTGTTGACGACCTCGCTGAGCCGATCTTCGGAGAACGCCTTGTTGCCGACGAAAGCAATCCGGCTGATCAGGGTCGCCGGGCCGTCGTTGATCTCGTAGACCACGTCCACCCGGTTCTGCGCCTGGCGGATGATCTGCGGCGTCACCGACGCATCGTAGTACCCCTTGCGAGCATACATATCCAGGATGCGCTGGCGGTCGGCCTCGGCCTGGGCCGGGGTGAAGACCGCGCGGGGCCGCAACTGCATTTCGGGGCGCAACTGGTCGTCGCTGAGCTTGTGGTTGCCCTCGAACGCGACGCGATTGACGATCGGGTTCTCGACCACCTTCACGACGAGCGTGCTGCCGTCCCGCGTCAACCGCACGTCCTGGAACAGGCCGGTCGCGTACAGCGTCTTCAGGCTGCGATCCATCCGGTCCTGGTCGAACGGGTCACCCGGCTGCAGCAGCATGTAGGAGCGGATGGTGCCGCCCTCGATCCGCTCGTTGCCCTCGATCTTGATGGACTGGATCGTGTTGCCGGGCGCGGTGCGCACCGGCGTCGCGCGCGCGGCGGGCTGGGGGGCGGTGGCGCGGGTCTGGCTGGAACGGGGTTGGGAGGAACGCGGCGCCGTCGCCCCGCTCTGCGATCCCCCGGTCTGGGCAACGGCTTCGCCGAACGTCAATGGCAGCAGAAGGCAGGCGGCCAGAAGCCGCGCGGCGCGTATGCGGATCAAACGGCTAGTCTCCCCTCTGACGCGCAAAACTCTTCAATGCGCCGCACGTGCTGGTACTGGGTTTCCGGGCGGCGGAGAATAGCCCCGCGCTCCGACGGACGCTAGGGAGCCCATCACGCTGGCGCGATCGATACGCGCGGGGTGAGGTGGTGGATTACCCGATCAGGCCGGCAAACCACCGAAACACGCCGATATGCGTCAGATCGTTCCAAGTGGCGAAGATGAACAATCCGGCAAGAACCGCGAGACCGGCGCGAAACCCGTATTCCAGCGCCCGCGGCGGCAGCGGCCGGCCGCGAATCGCCTCCGCCAGGTAGAACAGCAGGTGCCCGCCATCGAGCACGGGAATCGGGAACAGGTTGATCAGCCCCAGATTCACCGAGAGCACGGCGATGAACGAGATCAGGCTCGCCACCCCGAGTTCGGCGACCTGGCCGGACAGCTGGGCGATGCGGAGCGGGCCGCCCAGTTCGTCGGTGCCGCGGCGACCGCCGATCATCTCCGCGAGGCCGCTCAGCGTATCGGCGGTCACGGTCCAGGTCTGCGTGATGCCGCCCCAGATGGCGCCCGGAACGCTCAGCTTCTGGTACTCCACCTTGCCGCCGCGGATGCCGAGGAGGCCGACGCGCTTGCCGCCCGCCTCCC
Source organism: Rhodospirillales bacterium (assembly GCA_017304945.1). GTDB lineage: Bacteria > Pseudomonadota > Alphaproteobacteria > Acetobacterales > Acetobacteraceae > Rhodopila. The sequence continues at coordinate 24,612 of JAFKLG010000076.1, read as the reverse complement.
GCGACTCGGTGTGCACGGTCAGCACCTGGTCGGCGCCGTCACGCTGCACCGTGACGGGCAGCGTGGCATCGGGCGCCGCGGTGACGATCTTCTGGATGTCCTCGAAGTCGTGGATCGGCGTGTCGCCGATTCGGATGATCCGGTCGTTCGCCTGCAAGCCGGCATGGGCGGCGGCGCTGTCGGGCAGCACCTCCCCCACCACGGGCAGGGTCAGCGGCTTGCCGAAGGCGAGGAAGAGCCCGGCGAACAGCACCGCGGCGAGCAGGAAGTTGGCGATCGGGCCGGCGGCGACCACGATCGCGCGGGAGCCGACGCCCTTCTCATGGAAGGTGCGGCCGGCGATCCACTGGGCGCGCAGCTCCTCCGGCACGTCCTCGGGCCGCTCCTGGCCGTGCAGCTTCACGTAGCCGCCGAGCGGGATCCAGGCGAGCTTCCAGAGCGTGCCCTGGCGGTCGACCCAGGAGGTGATCGCGCGGCCGAAGCCGATCGAGAACACTTCGACATGCACGTTGCGCCAGCGCGCGGCGAGGTAGTGACCGAGTTCGTGCACGAAGACGAGCACGCCCAGCACCACGACGAAGGCGAGCACGGTGCGAAGCAGGTCCGGGATGGCGTGGAGCACGGGAGGCCTCTGGGGTCGGTCGGCTTGGAGGGTGGATCAGGCGGCGCGCGCAGTGGCGAGCCGGTCGGCGGCGCGGCGGGACTCGGCATCGAGCGCGATCACCTGGTCGAGCGTGTCGGCCGGTGGGGTGCCGAGGGCAGCCATGACCTCCTCGACCGTGCTGGCGATGTCGAGGAAGCCGATCCGCCGCTGCAGGAAGGCGTCGACCGCGACCTCGTTGGCCGCGCTGAGGATGGCGGGCGCCCCGCCGCCGGCGCGCAGCGCTTCGCGCGCGAGCCGTAGCGCGGGGAAGCGCACCAGGTCGGGTTCGTCGAATTCCAGCCGGCCGACCGCCGCGAGGTCGAGCCGTGGCGAGGGCGTCGCCATGCGGGCGGGCCAGGCGAGCGTATGGGAAATCGGGATGCGCATGTCGGGCGAGCCGAGTTGCGCGAGCACCGATCCGTCCTGGTAGTAGACGAGGCCGTGGATCACCGATTGCGGGTGCACCAGCACGCCGATTTTCGCGTCCGGCAGGCCGAACAGCCGCGCGGCCTCGATCACCTCGAGGCCCTTGTTCATCATGGTCGCCGAATCGATGCTGATCTTCGCGCCCATGGACCAGATCGGGTGGCGCAGCGCCACGTCCGGCGTCGCCCGCGCCATCTCCTCGAGGCTGGCGGTGCGGAACGGCCCGCCCGAGGCGGTCAGCACGATCTTCTCGAGCGCGGCGTGGTTCTGGTCGGCCAGGGACTGGAAGATCGCGTTGTGTTCGGAGTCGACCGGCAGCAGCGTGGCCCCGGCTTCCCGAACCGCGCTCAGCATGACCTCGCCGGCGCAGACCAGCGCCTCCTTGTTGGCGAGGGCGACCGCGCGCCCGCGGCGGATCGCGGCCAGCGTGGCGGCGAGGCCGGCCGCGCCGGTGATCGCGGCCATGGTCCAGTCGGCGTCCATCGCCGCCGCCTCGACCACCGCTTCCGGACCGGCCGCGACGGTGATGCCGGTGCCGGCGAGCGCCTGGCGGAGGGCAGGATAAGCGGCGGGATCGGCGACCACCGCATGTTCGGCCCCGAGTGCGGTGGCCTGTTCGGCGAGCAGCGCGGCATTGCGGCCGGCCACCAGGGCGCGCACCGCGAACCGCGCCGGGTCGGCCGAGAGGAGATCGATCGTCTGGGTGCCGACGCTCCCGGTGCTCCCGAGCACGGTGATGCTGCGCTTGGGGGGAAGTGACGCTGCGCTCATTGCCAAATGACTACTCCACGTCCGGCTGCCAGCGCCAGCGCGGCCACGAGCGGGGCCACCGCGAGCACGGCATCCAGCCGGTCGAGCAGCCCGCCATGGCCGGGGATCGAGCGCCCGGAATCCTTCACGCCGAAATGGCGCTTCACCCAGCTTTCGAAAAGGTCTCCCGCCTGGGCGGCGACGCCGAGCACGGCGGCCAGCGGCACGATCGGCCAGGCCGCGGCGGGCGGTTGCAGCAGGTGGGCGGCGAGCCAGGCCACGCCGATGGCGGCCAACAGCCCGCCCACGGCGCCGGAGCGGGTCTTGCCCGGCGAGATGCGGGGCGCGAGTTTCGGCCCGCCGACGCAGCGCCCCACCAGGTAGGCGCCGATGTCGCTCGCCCACACCAACAGCAACAGGAACAGCACGTTGGCGAACCCGGCGACCGGGTCGGCGCGCAGCCAGGGCAGCGCGATCGCGGTCGGGCCGAGATAGAGCACGCCCGCCAGCGACCAGGCCCGGCGCCCCGGCGAGACGGCGGCCAGCAGCGCGGCGGCGACCAGCAGGACCAGGGCGGCGGCGGCCGGCTGGCCCGAACCGGCGAGCACGGTGGCGGCCGCGAGCCCCGCCGGCAGCAGCCAGCCGGGCCAGTGCGCGGGGGGATTGCCGATGATCGTGCCCCACTCCGCCCCCATTCCCGCCGCGGCGATGGCGGCGAGCAGGACGAAGGCGACTCCGCCGTACCACAAACACGCGATGGCCACCGGCACGAGCACCGCGGCGGACGCGACTCGGAGCCGGAGATCGGCCCACCGGCCGCTCGCCATCTCAGGCCGCTCCTGTTGCGTGTCCCGGCGCAGGCAGGAAACGCGGGGACGAACCGGCGGGGATCAAGCGGGACGGGCGCCGAAGCGGCGTTCGCGCCGCGCGTAATCGGCCAGCGCCTGGGCGAAGTGCTCTTCCCCGAAATCGGGCCAGAGCACGTCGAGGAACACCAGCTCCGCATAGGCGGCCTGCCAGAGCAGGAAGTTGGAGAGCCGCTGCTCGCCGGAGGTGCGCAGGATCAGGTCGGGATCGGGGATGCCGGCGGTCGAGAGGAAGCCCTCGAACGTCGCCTCGTCGAGCGCCGCGGGATCGAGCCGCCCCGCCCGCGCCGCCTCGGCCACGTGGCGGGCGGCCGCCAGGATCTCGGCCCGCGCCCCGTAGGACAGCGCGACGGTCAGGTTCAGTCGGCCATTCGTGGCGGTGTCGCGTTCGGCGGTCACGAGGTCGCGCTGGATGTCGGGATCGAAGCGCGAGCGATCGCCGATGAAGCGCAGCCGCACGCCATTCTGGCGCAACTCCGCGACCTCGTTGCGCAAATAGTGGCGCAGCAGGCCGGTCAGGTCGAGCACCTCGGCGGCCGGACGGCGCCAGTTCTCGCTGCTGAAGGCGTAGATGGTGAGCCAGGCGACGCGGTTGCGGATCGCCGCCTCGATGGTGCGGCGGAGCGCCCGCGCGCCTTCCCGGTGGCCGGCGATGCGCGGCAGCCGGCGCGACGCGGCCCAGCGCCCGTTGCCATCCATGATGATCGCGACATGGGTCGGCACGCCGCCCTCGGTCGCGGTGCGGGGCTCCTCGGCGGCGCGGGGCGCCTCGGCGGTGGCAACCGGCTGGGGGCGGGAGGACATGCTCTCTGTCAGACCTGGCGGATGTCTTTCTCTTTGTCCGCCAGCGCCTCGTCGACGCGCTTGATGTACTGGTCGGTGAGCTTCTGGACCTCGTCCTGCCAGGTCTTGGCGACGTCCTCGCCGATCTCGTGCTTCTTCTCGAAGCCCTTGACCTGCTCCATCCCGTCGCGGCGCACGCCGCGCACCGCGACCTTGGCGCCCTCCGCGTATTTGTGCGCCGTCTTGGCGAGTTCGGCGCGGCGTTCGGTGGTGAGCTGGGGGATCGGCACCCGCACCAGCATGCCGTCGGCGGCCGGGTTGAGGCCGAGACCGGAGTCACGGATGGCCTTCTCGACGGCGGAGACCATCGACTTGTCCCACACCTGCACGGTCAGCATGCGCGGCTCCGGCGCGCCGACCGTGCCGACCTGGTTCAGCGGCATCTCGGTGCCGTAGGCGGTGACACGCACCGGCTCGAGCAGGCCGGGATGCGCCCGCCCCGTGCGCAAGCCGTTGAATTCGCGCCTCAGCGTCTCGAGCGCGCCGTCCATCCGGCGGCCCAGGTCCTGTTTCAGCGTATCGAGATCCGCAGCAGCCATGGCAAAGCCCCCCAGTCCAGGCGCGCTATTGCGCCTCCACGATCCGGGTGAACCGGCCTTCGCCGCGCATGACCTGCGCGAAGGCACCCGGGGCGTGGATGTTAAATACTACGATAGGCAGGTGGTTTTCGCGCGCCAGGCTGATGGCCGCGGCATCCATGACGGCGAGGTCGTTGGCGAGCACGTCGAGATAGGTCAGTTGCTCGTAGCGCCGTGCGTCGGCCACCTTGCGCGGGTCGGCGGAGTAGACGCCGTCGACCTGCGTCCCCTTCAACAAAGCGTCACACCCCATTTCGGCGGCGCGCAGCGCGGCGGCGGTGTCGGTGGTGAAGAACGGGTTGCCGGTGCCGGCGGCGAAGATCACCACCCGCCCCTTCTCCATGTGGCGGACGGCGCGGCGGCGGATATAGGGCTCGCAGACGCTGGCCATGGGGATGGCCGACTGCACGCGGGTGGGGACGCCCCGCTTCTCGAGCGCGCTCTGCATGGCGAGCGCGTTCATGACGGTGGCGAGCATGCCCATGTAGTCGGCCTGGGCGCGATCCATGCCGGAGGCGGCGGCGGAGACGCCGCGGAAGATGTTGCCGCCGCCGATCACGACGGAGACCTCGACGCCCATGGCGACGACGGCCTGCAGATCATCGGCGATGGTGCCGACCATGCCGGTGTCGAGTCCGTATTCGCGCCGGCCCATCAGGGCTTCGCCGGACAGCTTCAGCAGGACGCGCTTGTAGGCGGGCGTGTCTGTCATCGATCCGTCCGGTCTTGGGTGGAGGCACGGACGTATAGTGCGCGCGGGCTGGGGGGGCAAGGCGGGCGGGTTCCGTGCCTGGGGTCCGGCGCTGGTGCGAACCGCTGATGCAGACGGCTGCGCGTTGCGTCGGGGAGAGCCCTGCAGAGGCCGGGGCGCCGGCGACCTCGTTGAAACCGCGGATGAACACAGATGAACGCGGATCGTGCAGGGGTCAGCCGGCGGCGCGCCTGCTCACGAGGCGGCGGATTTCCAGGCGCGGACGCCCGAAATTGATCAGCAAGCCGAGCGGCAGGCCGGTCGCACGCAGATAATTCAGACACTGGGCACGGTGAACGTGGTCGAGCGCGCGCACCGCCTTCAATTCGACGATCGCCGTCTCCTCGACGACGAGATCGGCGGTGTAGATGCCGACGACCACGCCGTCATACCGGACGGAGACGTCCTTCTGCTGCGCGATCCGCACTCCGCTCTTGCGCAGTTCATGCGCAAGAGCATTCTCGTAGACCTTCTCGAGAAATCCCACCCCGAGCGCATTACTGACCGTCATCGAACAGCCAATGATCCGCTCGGAGAGATTATTCAGCGCGAACTCATCTGCGTTCATCCGCGTTCATCTGCGGTTTCACTTCACCAGGGAGCCACACTGAACCATCGACATTGACGAAGGGTGAACGTCAGTGCCCCAGCGCCTGCACGATCTCTTCGGTCATCTTCTTCGCGTCGCCGAACAGCATCATCGTGTTGGGACGGAAGAACAGCTCGTTCTCCACGCCCGCGTAGCCCGAGGCCATGGAGCGCTTCACGAACAGCACCGTCCCCGCCTTTTCCACGTCGAGGATGGGCATGCCGTAGATCGCGCTCGAAGGATCGGTCTTGGCGGCGGGATTGGTCACGTCGTTGGCCCCGATCACATAGGCCACGTCGGCGGTGGAGAACTCGCTGTTGATCTGCTCGAGTTCGAACACTTCGTCGTAGGGCACGTTGGCCTCGGCCAGCAGCACGTTCATGTGGCCGGGCATGCGGCCGGCGACGGGGTGGATGGCGTATTTCACCTCCACCCCCTCCTTCTTCAGCGTGTCCGCCATTTCGCGCAGCGCGTGCTGCGCCTGGGCCACCGCCATGCCGTAGCCGGGGACGATGATGACCTTGGAGGCGTTCTTCAGGATGAACGCCGCATCGTCGGCATTGCCGCTCTTGACCGTGCGGTCGCCCCCACCGCCCGCCGCCGCGGCGGCGCCGCTCTCGGTGCCGAACCCGCCCAGCAAGACGTTGATGATGCTGCGATTCATGCCCTTGCACATGATGTAGGACAGGATCGCGCCCGAGGCGCCCACCAGCGAGCCGGTGATGATCAGCGCCAGGTTCTGGATGGTGAAGCCGATGCCCGCCGCCGCCCAGCCCGAGTAGCTGTTCAGCATCGAGACGACCACCGGCATGTCGGCGCCGCCGATCGGGATGATGATCAGGAAGCCGAGGGCCAGCGAGAGCAGCGCGATCAGCCAGAAGATCGGCTGCGAGCCGCCGCTCGCCACGAAGATCACGATCAGCACCACGAGCAGGATGCCGAGGCCGAGGTTCAGCTTGTGCTGGCCGGGGAAGATGATCGGCGCGCCGCTCATCAGCGCCTGGAGCTTGGCGAAGGCGATCAGCGAGCCGGAGAACGTGATCGCGCCGATCGCGAGCCCGAGGGACATCTCGACCAGGCTCTGGCCGTGGATCGCGCCGGGGATGCCGATGCCGAACGCCTCGGGGGCGTTCAGCGCGGCCGCGGCCACGAACACGGCGGCGAGCCCGACCAGCGAGTGGAACGCGGCCACGAGCTGTGGCAGCGCCGTCATCTGGATCTTGCGTGCGATATACGCGCCGATCGCACCTCCGATCAGGAGGCCGAGGATGATCAGCGCGTAGCCGCCGCCATGCATGCCGTGATGCAGCAGCGTGGCGATCACCGCGACCGCCATGCCGATCATGCCGTAGCGGTTGCCCTGCCGGGAGGTGACCGGGGAGGACAGGCCGCGCAGCGCCAGGATGAACAGGACCGCGGCGACGAGGTAGGCGAGCGAGGTGAGACTGGCGGACATCGGGGCGCGCCTACTGCTTCTTCTTGAACATCGACAGCATGCGCTGGGTGACCAGGAAGCCGCCGAAGATGTTCACGGACGCCAGGGTCACGGCGATGAAGCCAAATGCGATCGCCCAGCCATTGGTGCCGAGGCCGGTCGCCAGCATCGCGCCCACGATGATCACCGAGGAGATCGCGTTGGTCACCGCCATCAGCGGCGAGTGCAGCGCCGGGGTGACGTTCCAGACCACGTAGTAGCCGACGAAGCAGGCCATCAGGAAAATGGCCAGCAGGAAGATGAACGGCTCGACCGCCTCGGCAACGGGCGCGGCATGCAGGCCGACCGTCGCCGCCATGGCATGTGCGTGCGCCGCCAGCTCGTTCGCTCGGTCGGCGAGGCGGGACGCCTCCTCCGCCAATTGGGTGGGGTTCATCGGTCAGTCTCCGATCGGGACCGTCAGGCCGCTTGGGCCGGGAGGAAGTTCGGATGCACGATGGCGCCGCCGCGGGTGAGCATGACGCCTTTCACGATCTCGTCGCCCTCGGGCAGCTTCGGCGCCTTCGCCTCCTTGTCCCAGAACGTGGTCAGGAAGGTCAGCAGGTTGCGCGCGTAGAGCGAGGACGCGGCGACCGGAATGCGGCCCGGCCAGTTGTGCCAGCCCAGCACGGTGACGCCGTTCGGGGTGACGATGCTCTCCCCCGGCTGGGTCGCCGCGCAATTGCCGCCGGCGTCGGAGGCGATGTCGACGATCACCGAACCGGGCTTCATCGCATCGACCATCGCCTGGGTGACGATCACCGGCGCGCGCCGGCCCATCACCAGCGCGGTGCAGATGACGATGTCGTTCTTGGCGATGGTGGTCGCCATCAGCTCCGCCTGCTTCTGGCGGAACGCGTCCGACATCTCCTTGGCGTAGGCCCCGGTCTGCCCGGCGGTCTCCTCGTCCTCGACGCCGACGAAGCTGGCGCCGAGCGACTTGATTTCTTCCTTGGCGGCGGGACGGACGTCGGTCGCGGAGACGATCGCGCCCAGCCGGCGGGCGGTGGCGATCGCCTGCAACCCGGCGACGCCGGCGCCGATCACGAACACCCGCGCGGGCGGGACCGTGCCGGCCGCCGTCATCATCATCGGGAACCCGCGCTGGAACGCCGCGGCCCCTTCGATCACCGCGCGGTAGCCGGCGAGGTTCGCCTGGCTCGACAGCACGTCCATCGATTGCGCGCGGGTGATGCGGGGCAGCAGCTCCATCGCTGCGGCGTCGATCCCGGCCTCTGCCAGAGCCGGCACCAAGCTCGGGTCGGCGAAGGCGCCGGCGATGCACACCAGCAGCGCGCCGCGCGGAATGAGGGCCCGTTCTTCCGGCAGCGGCGCCTGCACGGTGAAGACGATGCCCGCGCCGGCGAGGGCGGCCGCGGCATCGGGCGCGATCTCGGCCCCGGCGGCGGCGAATTCAGCGTCCGGAATGGCGGCCTGGGCCCCTGCCCCAGCTTCGACCGCTACGGAAAGTCCCAATCCGATCAGGCGCTTGACGGTTTCGGGCGTGGCCGCGACGCGCGTCTCGGCGGCGCGCCGTTCCTTCAGCACGGCAAGGCGCATCATTCATTCCTTCACGTCATGGAGGGCGGCGACAAACCGCACAGGACGGGGCCGTTTGTGCGCTCCAATGCACCCCTCGGACCGCTCGCGCAAGGGGAGTCCGCCCAAAAAGCACACGTGCCGACACCGGCATATGCACGCATGACGTGCATGCCGCCGGCCGACCTCGCCCGGATCGGAGAGGTACTCGCAGGAGCCGGATCGGGGCGGCTACAGCGAGAGCTCGACGCAGACCGGCACGTGGTCCGATCCCTGCGGCCAGTCCCGCGCATCCTTCAGCACCACGTACCGGGACAACGCCCCCTGCAGGTCCGGCGTCACCCAGACATGGTCGAGCCGCCGCCCGCGGTCGGAGGCACGCCAGTCGCGGTTGCGATACGACCACCACGTGTAGAGCTTCTGGTCCGCCGGCACGAAATGCCGCACCGCGTCGACGAAGCCGGTGTCCTGCCAGGCGAGCAGCCCGTCCGTCTCCGGCGGCGTGTGGCTGACCACGTTGAGCAACTGCTTGTGGCTCCAGACGTCGTGCTCGAGCGGCGCGATGTTGAGGTCGCCCACCAGCATGCTGCGGGCGAATCCCGCCCGCTCCGCGAACCAGGCGCGCGCCTCGGCGACGAAATCGAGCTTGTGCCCGTATTTCGGGTTCTGGCCGCGATCAGGCACGTCGCCGCCGGCCGGGACGTAGAAATTGTGCAGCTCGATCGGGCCGCCCGGCGTGTCCACCGCGGCGGCGATGTGGCGGCAATCGCCCTTGCCGCACCAGTCGGGCGCCCCCTCATGCAGCTCGAGCGGCAAGCGCGACAGGATCGCGACCCCGTTGTAGCCCTTCATGCCGCGATAGACCGTGTGCGGGTAGCCCAGCGCCTCCGGCGCCTCCACTGGAAAGAGCGGGTCCGGGACCTTGGTCTCCTGCAGGCAGATCACGTCGGGATCGAGCGCCGCCACCAGCTCCTTCAGGAGGGTCTGGCGCAGCCGCAACGAGTTGATGTTCCAGGTGGCAACGCGAAAGGCCGGCATCAGACGATGCGCGTCCTCACGGTCCCGACGCCCGCCACGACGCCCTCCAGCAGGTCGCCCCGCTCCACCGCCGCCACGTTCTCCGGCGTGCCGGTGAAGATCAGGTCGCCGGGTGCGAGCCGGACCAGGCGCGACAGATAGGCGATCGTCTCGGGCACGTTCCAGATCATCTTGGCGAGGTCGGAGGTCTGGCGGACCTTGCCGTTCACCTTCAACTCGATCAGGCCCTTGTCCGGATGGCCCACCTTGGCCGCCGGCACCATCAGCCCGATCGGGGCGGAGTGGTCGAACCCCTTCCCCATGTCCCAGGGCTTGCCTTCCTTCTTCGCCGCGTTCTGCAGGTCGCGCCGGGTCATGTCGAGGCCGGCGGCATAGCCCCAGACGTGCTTCAGCGCGTCGGCTTCGGCGATGTCGGCCCCGCCTTCGCCGATCGCCACCACCAGCTCCATCTCGTGGTGGAGCTGCTTGCTCTGCGGCGGATAGGGCATGTCGGCATCGTTCAGCAGCAGCGCGTCGGCCGGCTTCATGAAGAAGAAGGGCGGCTCACGGTCCGGGTCGCTGCCCATCTCGCGCGCATGTTCGGCATAGTTGCGGCCCACGCAGAAGATGCGGCGCACCGGGAACGCGCCGCCGCCCGCGACGGGCACCGCCACGATGGCCGGCGGGGGGATGACGAAGTCAGCCATGCGTACTATCCTGCCGCTGCGTAAGGAGGGCGGACCATAGACGCCGCCCCTACCCAGGGAAAGAGCGCCCCGACCACGTGGCGGACACCAGCCGCCATCGAACGGGCCCCGGCCCCGTCTCCCCGAAGGTCCGCGGCCGGGGCCGCCGGGCGTACGCACCCCTCCGAACGAGCGCACCCGATGGCCGTCGTCACCGCGAAAGCGTCCAAATCCCTCTACATCCAGGTCATCCTCGGGGTCCTGATCGGCGCCGCACTCGGCCATTTCTGGCCCAGCCTCGGGGTGCAGATGCAGCCGTTCGGCGACGGCTTCATCAAGCTCGTGCGCATGATCATCGCGCCGATCATCTTCGTGACGGTGGTGGTGGGCATCGCCAAGCTGTCCGATGCCCGCGAGGTCGGCCGCATCGGCCTGAAAGCCATCATCTACTTCGAGGTGCTGACCACCGCCGCGATGGCCATCAGCCTGGTCGTCGGCCACGTCATCCGGCCGGGCGCCGGGCTGAACGTCGACCCCGCGACCTTGGACAAGTCCGCCGTCGCCCGCTACGCCAACGCGCCGCACCAGGGCGTCGCGGACTTCCTGCTCAACATCATCCCCAACACCGTGGTCGACGCCTTCGCGCGCGGCGAGATCCTGCAGGTGCTGCTGTTCGCCGTGCTGTTCGGCCTCGGCCTGTCGCGCATGGGGAAGAACGGAAAGCAGGTCGTGCACTTCCTCGACCAGGCCGGCGGCGCGCTGTTCGAGGTGATCGGCCTGATCATGCGACTCGCCCCGCTGGGCGCGTTCGGCGCCATGGCCTTCACCATCGGCCGCTACGGGATCGGCGCGCTCGCACAACTCGGCCTGCTGATGCTGTGCTTCTACCTGACCTGCGCCCTCTTCATCTTCGTCGTGCTCGGGCTCGTCGCCCGCGTCATAGGGCTGAACATCCTCAAGATCCTGCGCTACGTGAAAGAGGAGTTCCTGATCGTCCTCGGCACCTCCTCCTCGGAGGCGGCGATGCCGACGCTGATGGGCAAGCTCGAGCGCCTGGGCTGCGGACAATCGCTGGTCGGCCTGACCGTGCCGCTGGGCTATGCGTTCAACCTCGACGGCTCGTCGATCTACTTCACGATGGCGATCGCCTTCATCGCGCAGGCGCTGAACATCCCGCTGTCCTGGGGGGACTACATCCTGATCCTGGCGGTCCTGCTGCTGACCTCCAAGGGCGCGGCCACGGTCACGGGTGGCGGGTTCATTACGCTGGCGGCCACGCTTGCGACGATGAACGGGAAGGTGCCGGTCGCCGGCATGGTGCTGGTGCTGGGCGTCGACCGCTTCATGAGCGAGGCGCGCGCGATCACCAACCTGTTCGGCAACACGGTGGCGACGCTGTTCGTCGCCTGGTGGGAAGGCGCGCTGGATCTTGACCACGTGCGGCGCGAGCTCGACCACCCCGCCAGCGGCATCGAGACCCCGGCCACCGCCGTGGAGGCGTGACCCGCCCCCGTGTCGTGGCCGGCGCAGGCGCGCTTGTGTCATGACGGGCGTAGACGCCCCCGTCTCATGGCCGGCGCAGGCGCCCCCGTGTCATGGCCGGCGCAGGCCGGCCATCCATGACTTTGCCCCGGGTCTGAATGTCAGTCGTGGATGGCCGGCCTGCGCCGGCCATGACACGGGGGTTGGGTCTGAATGTCAGTCGTGAATGGCCGGCCTTCGCCGGCCATGACACGGGGGGTTGGGTCTGAATGTCAGTCGTGGATGGCCGGCCTTCGCCGGCCATGACACGGGGGGTCGCGCCTGCACCCTTCGGCCTGCGTCCTGACGGCGCGCAGGCGCACGGCCGCCCTCGCTGAACTCAGCCCTTGCGGCGCTTCGGCTGCTTGGCGGGCATCAGCCACCACTGCACCGGTTCGGCGCCATCCTCGGCCGCCACCGCGGCGGCACGACGCGACGGCTTCACCGCCCCCGGAGTCTTCGGCGGGCGACCCGGGCGCTTCGCCGGCAGGTCGACCGGTCCGGAAGAATCGAGCTCCCGCAGCAGCGACTCGGCATCCTCGCGCGCCAGGTCCGCGGCACGGCGCGCGGCCTGCTCCTCCACCAGCTTCGCCTCGAGATCGGCGAGCTGGCGCTGCAGCTTCTCGCAGGTGGTTTCCGCGTTCACGGCGCGCTCGTTCGTCGCTCGCAACTCCTGCCGGAGGGCCGCGAGCGTCTCCTGCTCTCGCTGCGCGGCGGCTTGCAGCTCAGTCTTGGCCAATTGCGCGTGTCCCAGCTTGGTCTGAAGGTCGTGGATCGTCGCGTGCGCCTCCGCAAGGGCGCGCTCCGCACGCTCCCGCGCGGCCTGGTGCGTCGCCGCGGCGGCTTCCGCCGCCTCGAGCCGCGAGCCTGGCGCATCGGCCGCATGCTCGCGGCGCGCGCTGTGCAGGACGGTGACCGGCACCTCCCCGTCCTGGACGAAGCGGCGCTTGTGGGCCGCCCCCGCAGCGGGACGTTCGGCCTGGCGCGGCGCATGCGCGGCCGGCTGCGGACGTTCGGCGTCCTGCCGGCGGGGCGCGCCGAACAGGCCGAGGGCGCGGCGCATCTGCGCCTCCACCTCCTGCATGTGCGCTGGTTCGGCCGGGGCCGCCTCCTCGGATAGCTTCAGGAAGTTTTCGTGAGGCTGTTCAGGCAGCTTGACGTTTTCAGACACGATCTCTGTCCGGTTGGCGATGACGCTACGGAAAATCCGTCGTCGTGCCGCACAGGCGGCACGAAGTGCCCGATCACTGCGTCGCGCCGGCGCACCGGAGCCACATGATCCACGACAGGGTCTTTCCCAGCGAATCGGTTCTGTCTTCACTTAAGTGACAGGGCGGTTCTTGGCAAGCGTTCGATTGGATTCGACGAACGACATCAAAGCTCAACCTGTGGTGACCGACGCGCTTCCGGGACACAGTGCTGAGACCCACAAATACAAGTCACGACCATGCAGGTTATGATGGCCGCCACGATTGCAACGTCGCATTATCGCCAGGACACATTACCGAAATGTCACCAGGACGACACCGCACCGGCCTGCACATGCGATTTGCCGTGCGTCAGGGCGGATCCAGGTAAAGCGGGCTCTTCAGGTAGCGGCGCAACCAGAAACGAAACAACACGCCGATGGTGGCCGCGACCGGCACCGCCAGCATGATCCCCAGGAACCCGAAAGCCGCGCCACCGGCAAACAGCGCGAAGATCACCCAGACCGCCGGCAGTTCCACGCGGTCGCCGAGGAAACGGGGATAGATCACGTAGCCTTCCAGCACTTGGCCTGAAATGAGCACGGTGATCACCACCGCGATTCCGCGCCAGTCGGGGAACTGGGCCAGTGCCAGTCCGATCGCCGTGACGCCGCCGGTGATCGAACCCACATACGGGATGAAGGACAGGATGCCGGCTGACAGGCCCACCACCAGCCCCAGGTCGAGCCCGGCGATCGTCAGCCCCACCGCGTAGTAGCCGGCCAGGATCAGGCAGCACAGCGCCTGTCCGCGCACCCAGGCCGACAGCACCCGGTCGACCTCGCGGGCCTGGGCACGGATCACCCCGCCATAGCGATGCGGCAGCCAGGAATCGATCTTCTGCACCACGGTCGGCCAGTCGCGCAGCAGGTAGAAGCCCACCACCGGGGTGACCACGGCGAGCGAGAGCAGGTTGAAGATCGCGAAGCCGCTGCCGATCAGGCCGGTGACGGTGGACAGCAGGATGCTGAGCATGCTGGCCGCCTGGCCGCTGACCAGGTCGCGCAGCTTGTCGTTCACCACGTCGGGCCCGAACTTGTCCTGCAGATCGGTCAGCACCTCGCGCGCCCAGCCTTGCAGCAGCGTCGCGTATTGCGGAATGCGGGCGACCAGCAGCCCGATCTGGGAGAGCAGCAGCGGATAGAGCAGCAGCGCGAACAGCAGCACGCTCGCGAGCAGCGCCAGGATCATCAACAACGCGGCCGCGCCACGGCCGAGGCCGAGTCGGGTGAGGTCCGTGGTGGGCGGATCGAGCGCGTAGGCGATCACCGCCGCCGCGACGAACGGCGCGAGCACCGAGGCGAAGAGCTGCAGCGTGATCCAGGCCGTCACCAGCAGCCCGAGGCCGAGGGCGATGCGCTGGGCGCGGGTGGCCCCTTTGGAGGGCGCGGGCACGATGATCGTCTCGCGCGGCGGGTCGGCGGGCACCCCGCGGGGGGCCGGATCGGGGCGCGGGGCGGTATCGGCGGACGTCATGGCGCGGTCGCGGTCATCCACACATAGGCGGCGCCGGAGACGAGGGTGCTGACCGCCACCGCCCAGACGAGCGCGGTGATCAGCAGCGGCACCTGCAGTCCGAAGCCGCTGACCGCGAGCGCTGCCGCCACCAGCCCGATCTGCAGCGTCGTGTTGAGCTTGGAGACCAGCAGCGGCCGGATGGCGACGTGGTGCCCGAGGATGCCGAGGACCAGGATGCCGCCGACGATCACGAGATCGCGGAAGACGACCAGGATGGCGAGCCAGTCCGGCAGCACGTTCACCGCGGCGAGCGTGACGTACATCGTCACCAGCAGCGCCTTGTCGGCCACCGGGTCGAGCACCGCGCCCACCATGTTGCCGCCGCCCATCCGGCGGGCGAGCCAGCCATCCACCGCGTCCGACAGGCCGGCGGCCACGAACAGGTAGAAGGCGAAATCGAACTGCCGCTCCACCACCAGCCAGCAGGAAGCCGGCACGGCGCAGAGCCGCATGAAGGTGATCACGTTCGGCAGCGTCACCAGTGCGGCGGAGGCATTGCGGCCGAGCTGCGATCCGTCAGGCATCCACTCGGGTCCTCCGCCGTCCGCGCTCCCGTCCGCTGCGCATTGCCTGGAGCGGACGGCTATGGTTGTGTCCGCCCCCGCCAACCGGCTTACTGTATAGAGGGCCGCCATGACCAGTGGAGATCACCAGCGCGCGGGCGGCCGTGCGGAAACCGCGCCCGGTACGGGCGCCGGGACCGACGCCGGCGATGGCCGCAACGGGCTCGATTACCGGAGCGCCGGCGTCGACATCGATGCGGGCGAGGCGCTGGTCGAGGCCATCAAGCCGCTGGCCCGCTCCACCAGCCGGCCGGGCGTGATGGGCGGCCTCGGCGGGTTTGGCGCGCTGTTCGACCTGAAGGCGGCGGGGTTCCGTGATCCGGTGCTGGTCTCCACCACGGATGGCGTCGGCACCAAGCTGAAGATCGCGATCGACACGGGCTGCCACGACACGGTCGGCATCGACCTCGTGGCGATGTGTGTGAACGACCTGGTGGTGCAGGGCGCGGCGCCGCTGTTCTTCCTCGACTACTTCGCAACCGGCAAACTCTCGGTGGCGCAGGCGCGGGCGGTGATCGCCGGCATCGCCGAGGGCTGCCGTCAGGCCGAGTGCGCGCTGGTCGGCGGCGAGACGGCGGAGATGCCGGGCCTGTATGCCGAGGGCGACTACGACCTTGCCGGGTTCTCGGTCGGCGCCGCGGAACGCGATGCGCTGCTGCCGCGCGAGGTCGCGCCGGGCGACGTGCTGCTGGGCATCGGCAGCAGCGGCGTCCACTCGAACGGTTTCTCCCTGGTGCGCCGGGTAGTGGCGGCAAGCGGGCTGGCGTGGGACGCACCGGCCCCATTTGCGCCGGGGCAGACCCTGGCCACGGCGCTGCTCGCGCCCACCCGCATCTATGTCCGCTCGCTGCTGGCGCTGCACCGCGCCGGGCTGTTGAAGGCGGCGGCCCACATCACCGGCGGCGGCCTGCCCGGCAACCTGCCCCGCGTGCTGCCGGAGGGTTCGGTGGCGGCGCTGACCGCGACCTGGACGGTGCCGCCGGTGTTCGCCTGGCTGGCGCGGACGGGCGGGGTTGCGGCCGAGGAAATGCTGCGCGTGTTCAATTGCGGCGTGGGCATGGTGGTGGTGGTCGCCGCGGCCGACGCCGAAGCCGCGACGGCGCTGCTGCAGGAGGCGGGCGAGACGGTCAGCCGCATCGGTACGATCGAGGCCGGTTCGGGTGCGGCCACGATGCGCTTCGCGCCGCCAGCCGGCTTCCCGGCATGAGGCGTCGCCGGGTCGGCGTGCTGATCAGCGGCCGCGGCTCCAACATGGCGGCGCTGCTCGCCGCGACCCGCGACCCCGGCTTTCCGGCCGAAATCGCGCTCGTCCTGTCGAATCGGCCCGACGCGGCCGGGCTCGCCACCGCCGCGGCGGCCGGCGTGCAGACCCGGGTGATCGACCACCGGGAGTTCCCGCGCGATCGCCCCGGCCATGAGGCCGCGCTGGACGCGGCGCTGCGCGAGGCCGGGGTCGAGCTGGTCTGTCTCGCCGGCTACATGCGGTTGCTGACGCCGTTCCTGGTCGGCGCATGGGCCGGGCGGATGCTGAACGTGCACCCGTCCCTGCTCCCGGCGTTTCCCGGGCTCGACACGCACGAGCGCGCGCTGGCGACGGGCGTGAAGCTGCATGGTTGCACCGTGCACCTGGTCACCGACGTGATGGACGAGGGTCCGATCCTGGCCCAGGCGGCCGTCCCGGTGCTGCCGGACGACACCGCCGAGACGCTCGCGGCGCGGGTGCTGGCGCAGGAGCACCGGATCTATCCGGCGGCCCTCGCCCTGGTGGCGAGCGGTCGGGCGCCGCATCTCCCGGCGGCCTCCGCGGCGCTGGCCAACCCCTTGCCGCCCGACGCGACCGTGCAATAAACAAGGGCCATCAGGATCACGGGATCGGGGCGTCTCTCCATGGCCGAACACAGTACTGTCTTCAGCGGTCCGGAATCGCAGGAGGCGCTGGTCGCCGACCGCCAGCGCACCTGGCACGCGTTCACCGGCGCCACCACCGGCGCGGTCATCCTCGCGGTGATCATCTTGGTGCTGATGGGGGCGTTCCTCTAAGGCACCACCACCGGACGCACGGGACCAGACAAAGGGCGGCGGCCATTCCGGCAGCCGCCCTTTTCGTTCCTGCTCGGTGCCGAACCATCGTGGCGCGGCGGCGGGGCCGCCGCCCCGGCGCGAAGCGGACATGTCGTGTCTCCGTCGTGACGGCATCGAAAAAATTCGCTCGGAAGCCCCCAATCGGTGTGCGTAAGTGACATAGCTCACAGCCAAGACATGCTCGGATAACGCAATTGATGGCGTGCAATTATCAATGGGCAATCGCATGCGGCCAAAGGCACCGGAATCGGACGGAGCTTCGCCGACAGGATCGACGCGTGCGCCGGAGACCGGCGCCCCCCCGCCGATCACGCCCGCGGAAGCAGCCTTCGCGGCCAAGCTCTTCCCGTTGATTCCGACCCCCCGAGCGGCACAGCGCTTCGTCGCCTGCTACGGGGAACTGAAGCGGACCATGCGCCCCGCCAACGCGTTCGGGTCGGCCGCCCCCATCCCGCTGGTCCAAGGCGTCGGCGCGGGGCGCGACGGCACGCAGCGCGGCGGCGGCGCGGACATCGGCGGATCGGTGAGCGGCGCCCACGCGAACGGCGCCGACCCGGCCGGCTCCGAGGAGGACTACGCGACGGTGATGCTGCTGCTGGCGATCCGCATCGCCACGCCGGAGGTCGCCGATCTGCTGTTCCCGGTGCTGCTGCGCGCGGCGGCGGTGCGGTCGGGATGCGTTCCGGTGCTGCGCCGCTGCGCCTCGCTCGCGCCCGGCATGGCGTCGCTCAATATGGTGCAGGGCATCCTGACGCCCCTGCTCGCGGAGATGGAGGACCGGCTGACCGACGCGGCCTTCGCCGTCTGGGTGCCGCGCGTGTGGCGCTACTCGTTCGGGGCGAACCGCAGTTGCCGATCGAAGGACGTTGCCGGCGGGCGCCCCAAGATCAGCCCCTGCCATTCGGCGAACGCCGCCTGAGACTCACCCCGGCTGCGACGCGTCCCGGCTGAAACCCACCCCGGCGGCCGGCGGCGGGCCGGGAGCTGGCCGGTGGCCGGCCCCCGGCAATCGGGATCAGGCGGCGATTTCGATGCCCGAGAAGAAGAAGGCGATCTCGACGGCCGCATTCTCGGCGCTGTCGGAGCCGTGCACCGAGTTGGCTTCGATGCTCTCGGCGAACTGGGCGCGGATGGTGCCGGCCGCCGCCTTCTTCGGGTCGGTCGCACCCATCACGTCACGATACTTCGCGATCGCGTTCTCGCCTTCCAGCACCTGCACGACGACCGGGCCGGAGATCATGAAGGACACCAGGTCGCGATAGAACGGGCGCGCGGCGTGCACGGCATAGAACGCCTCGGCCTGCTTCTCGGTGAGCTGCAGCCGCTTCTGGGCGACGATGCGCAGCCCCGCCTCCTCGATCACGGCATTGACCTTGCCGGTCAGGTTCCGCCGGGTCGCGTCCGGCTTGATGATCGAGAAGGTGCGTTCGGTCGCCATCGTTCTGTGCTCCTGGTCGAGGGGGCGGTGTTTCGCGCGCGTCCTATTCGGTCTGGCGCAATCCGGCAACCTGTCCCGTCCCGCGCGCATTGGGCGCCGCCCTGCGCGGGGCAGCGGCGGCGCCGATCAGCCGAGCGCCAGGCCTTCGGCGACGGAGACGAATTCGCCGCCGCCGACCAGCCGCTCGGCCCCGAACCGGTCGGCGAACAGCTTGCGGACGGCGGGGACGAAGGCGGTGCCGCCGGTCAGGAAGACGCGATCGACCGCGGCGGGCGGCAGGCCGGCATCGGCCAGGGCCTGGTCGATCGTGGCGCCCATGCGGGCGAGGTCGGGGGCGATCCAGGCCTCGAACGCGGCGCGGGTCAGCGGGCGCTCCACCACGAAGTCCTGATGGCGGAACCGCAGCATCGTCTCCTCGGCCGCGGAGAGCGCCGCCTTGGCGCTGGAGACCGCCTGGTAGAGCGCATAGCCCGCGCCGTGTTCGATCAGCGCGAGCAGGTGCCGCAGGCGGTCCGGGTGGGTGGCGGTGCGGGCGACCTCCTCGATCGCGCGCAGCGTGCGGGGGGCGCGCATCAACGATAGCCGGTGCCACCGCGCGAAGCCGGCGAAGAACTCGGCCGGGATCGGCATCTGCTTGCCCATGACCCG
Organism: Rhodospirillales bacterium; assembly: GCA_017304945.1. Taxonomy (GTDB): domain Bacteria; phylum Pseudomonadota; class Alphaproteobacteria; order Acetobacterales; family Acetobacteraceae; genus Rhodopila. Next base: position 5,433 of record JAFKLG010000076.1, on the reverse strand, counting down.
ATAGAGGTCGTCGCGCCCGAGCAGGGGGGAGATGGCATGGTCGATGATGCGGAAGTCGAAGACGTCGCCGGCGATCCCGATGCCGGCATGGCCCAGCGGGGTGACGCCGGCGCGCGGATCGAAGCGGAGCAGCGAGAAGTCGGAGGTGCCGCCGCCGAAATCGCCGATCAGCACGGTGGCGGGTTCGGTGAGGGTCGCGGCGAAGCGGGCGCCGGCGGCCGCGGGTTCCAGCATCAGGGTGACGTCGGGCAGCCCGGCCTCGGCACACGCCGCGGCAAGCCGCTCGGCGCCGAACGCATCGTCGGCGAACTCCCCGGCGAAGCGGACCGGCCGGCCGACCACGATGCGCGGGGCGGTGGGAGCGTCCGTCAGCAGGGCGCGCAGGAAGGTCGCGACCAGCGCCTCCAGCGTGAACATGCGGCCGAAGACGTTGGTCTCGGTGAAGCTCTTCTGCGCGAGGTAGGTCTTCATCGACATGATCAGGCGGGAGTCGAGCGGGTCCTCGAGATAGGCCTCGATCGCCGCCGGCCCGGCCCGATGATGCAGCTCGATCCGGCCACGCGTCTGCTCGGCCCAGAAGCAGAGCACGGTGCGGAACACGTCCGAGGCTCCGTGGCGCAGCGTGGTGACGGTGCCGTCGTCGTGACGCAGGGCCACCACGCTGTTGGTGGTGCCGAAATCGATCCCGATTGTCTGGATCATCTGCCGCCCGTCCTGCGGAAAAGGCGGCGGGTGTAGGCGAGGCGGCAGGCTCGAGGCAAGGCCCCTCGGCGTCCCCCCTTGACCCCGGCCCGCGCTGACACGATCACCCACCCATGTCGCTCCTGGTCATCTCCGGCGCCGTCATCCGCATGGGCGGGCGCACGCTGCTCGACGGCGCCGATCTCACGGTGGATCAGGGCCGGCGCATCGGCCTGGTCGGCCGCAACGGCGCCGGCAAGTCCACGCTGCTGAAGGCGATCGCGGGCGAGATCCCGCTGGATGGCGGCGAGATCCGCCTGGCGGCCCGCGCACGGCTGGCGACGGTGAAGCAGGAGGCGCCGGAAGGGCCTGCCTCCCTGCTCGACACCGTGCTGCAGGGCGACCCGGAACGGCTGGCGCTGCTGGCGGAGGCCGACGGCGCCGAACCGGTGCGGCTCGCCGAAATCCATGAGCGGCTGCGGGCGATCGGGGCGGAGTCCGCGCCGGCCCGCGCGGCGACCATCCTGGCCGGTCTCGGCTTCGACGAGGCGGCGCAGGCGCGCCCGGTCTCCGAGTATTCGGGCGGCTGGCGCATGCGCGTGGCGTTGGCGACCGCGCTGTTCGCGGCGCCCGACCTGCTGCTGCTGGACGAGCCGACCAACCACCTCGACCTCGAGGCGACGCTGTGGCTGGAAGGCTGGCTCGCGCGCTTCCCCGGCGCGGTGCTGGTGGTGTCGCACGATCGCGGGCTGCTGGACCGGGCGGTGCAGGCGATCGCGCATCTCGACCGCGGCAAGATCACACTGACGCCGGGCGGGTTCGACGAGTTCATCCGCATCCGCACCGAACGCGCGCTGCAGCAGAGCCGCGCGGCCGAACGCATTGCGGCGGAGCGGGCGCACATCCAGTCCTTCATCGACCGGTTCCGCTACAAGGCGAGCAAGGCGCGCCAGGCGCAGGCCCGTATCAAGGCGCTGGAGCGGCTGCCGCAGATCGAGACGGTGATCGAGGACGCGCCCACCCGGTTTGCGTTCCCGGAACCGCCGCGCATCGCGCCGCCGATCCTGGCGCTGGAGCGGGTCTCGATCGGCTATGACGGCACGCCGGTGCTGCGGAACGTCTCGCTCACGGTCGACATGGACGACCGGATCGCGCTGCTCGGCGCCAACGGCAACGGCAAGTCGACGTTGGCGAAGCTGCTGGCGGGGCGGCTGGAGCCGCTGGCCGGCGAAATGCGCCGCGGGCCCAAGCTGAAGGTGGGCTACTTCGCGCAGCATCAGACCGACGAGCTGATGCTGGACGAGACCCCGATCGACCATATGGCGCGCGCGCTGCCGCGGGCCGCGCCGCCGCAGGTGCGGGCGCAGCTCGCGCGGTTCGGGCTGGACGCGGACCGGGCGGAGACGCCGGTCGGCAACCTCTCGGGCGGCGAGAAGGCGCGGCTGCTGCTGGCGCTCGCCACCCGGGACGCGCCGCAACTGCTGCTGCTGGACGAGCCCACCAACCATTTGGACATCGACGCGCGCGAGGCCCTGGTGAAGGCGCTGGCCGACTTCCAGGGCGCGGTGCTGCTGATCACCCACGACCCGCATCTGGTGGAGCTGGTCGCCGACCGACTGTGGCTGGTGGCGGACGGCACCGTGCGCTCGTTCGACGGCGACCTCGACGACTACCGCACGCTGCTGGTGGAGCGGGCGCGACCGGCGGCGAAGGCGGACGCCGTCTCGCGCAAGGATGATCGGCGTGAGCGGGCGGAGGCGCGGGCCGCGCTGGCGCCGCTGCGCAAGCAGGCGAAGGACGCCGAGGCACGGCTGGCGAAGCTCGCGACGGAGCGGGCGGCGCTGGAGGCGAAGCTGGCCGACCCGAAGCTATACGCCCCCGGCAAGGCGGCGGAGGTGACGGCCGCGAACACGCGCCTCGCGGCGATCCGGCGTGAAGCGGAGGCAGCGGAGGCCGCGTGGCTCGCCGCCGAGGAGGCGCTGGAAGCGGCGTCGTAGGGGGTCCACACGCCACTGCTGTGTTATGGCCGCTGTGTCATGGCCGCCCCCGTGTCATGGCCGCCCCCGTGTCATGGCCGCCGCAGGGCGGCCATCCACGACTTCCCGCGGCACTCGAAGTCGTGGATGGCCGGCACAAGGCCGGCCATGACACGGGGGCACAGGCGGCCGGCCATGACACGGGGGCACGGGGGGCCGGCCATGGGCCCAGGGGCACGGGGGGCCGTCATGGTACGGGGCCGCCATGCACCGGGGCGCCATGACACGGCCCCCTACACCCCGATCGCCATGCCCCCGGTCGCCGGGTCGGCGCCGCCGTCCAGCACGCCGTCGCGGCAGCGGATCGCGTGCACCCAGGCGAACTGGAAACTCTGTGCATGCCGCAGCACCGGATATCCCCACTCCCGCAAGCTGCGCTCCGTCGCGCGCAGGATGCGGTTGGACAGCTCGATCGTGTCCGAGACCGCGGCGAAGCGCGGCGCCGAGATCGCCTGCTGCGCATCCATGCCATGGTCCAGCACGTTCAGGATCACCTGCAGGTTGCCCATCGTGATGTAGGTCGCGCCCGGCGCGCCCAGCACCAGCACCGGCCTGTCGTCCTTGAACACGATGGTCGGTGACAACGCGGAGAACCGCGCCTTGCCGGGCGCCAGGGAGCCCGCGCGTCCCGGCCGCGGATCGAACACGCCCATCGCGCCGTTGTACATGAACCCGAGCCCCGGGGTGACGACGCCGGAAGGCTGGCCCAGCGTATGCGTCATCGTCGCCGCGTTCCCGGCCGCGTCCATGACGCAGACATGCGTCGTGTGCTTGCTCTCCGCCCCGCCCGCGTTTAAGCGCGGCACCATTGCCTTCTCGCCGCGCCGGATCCGTTCGGCGCAGGACGCGGCATAGGATTTCGCGGTGAGCGCCGCCACCGGCACGTCGGTGAAGCGTGGATCGCCGACCTTGGCGTCCTTGTCGGCGGTAGCGATCTTCATCGCCTCGGCCACCACGCGGATGTACTCGGGCGAGTTGTGCCCGAGGGCCCCGAGGTCGAACTGCTCGAGAATGTTCAGCATCTGCAGGAGCTGGATGCCGCCGCCGGGCGGGTTGTTGGTGGCGATGCGCCAGCCACGATAGGTGCCCCAGAGCGGCGTGGTCTCCTCGGGCGCGCAGGTCGCGAGGTCCTCGCCGCCCAGCAGCCCGTCATTCGCCTGCATGTCGGCGATGATCTCGCGCGCGATCGCGCCCTGGTAGAACTCGGCGGCGCCATGCTGCGCGATGCGGCGATAGGTGCGCCCCATGTCGGGGTTGCGCAGCACCTCCCCCACGGCATGCGGCTTCCCGTCGGGGCGGAGATAGATCGCGCGTGTCGCGGGAAAGCGGCTGATGATGCCGAGATTGGCCTCCCGCCCGGCGCGCGGCGGGTAATGCCAGAACTCGCTGACATGCGGCCGTACCTGAAAGCCCTGCTCGCACCAGGCGATCGCCGGCTCCAGCAGGTCGGCCAGCGTGCGCGTGCCCCAACGACGCAGCGCGGTGTCGAAGGCTGCCAGCGTGCGGGGCGTGGTGATCGACTGGTAGCCGATCTCGTTCACCCGATCGCGCAGGATGAAGCCCCAGCCGTCATCGGCCTCCTTGACGATGCGATCGGCCCACATGTCGGGGCGGACCGCGAGCGGTGCGCGGCCATGAAAGTCGAGCGTCGTGTGCACGCCCTGCGACGGCAGGTGCACGTGCAGGCAGCCCATGCCCGCGATGCCGCACATCTGCGGATCCACGGCCGTCTGTACCAGTGCGGCGCCGATCGCCGCGTCCACCACGTTGCCGCCGGCGCGCAGGATATCGGCGCCCGCTTCCGCCGCCTCGGGTTGCGCGGCCGACACCATCGCCTGGGCCATTGTCCGGTTCCTCCCGTGTTCCTGGCGATCAGCCTATACCAGCGGGCCAGGCCGGCCAGAGCCGGCCGGAAAAGGCGCGGGTCGGCCTGCCGACGCGATCGCCCCGCGCGCGGCCGAGCGATCGGTCGCTGCGCGGATCATTTGTCGGCGGCGTCGCCCTGCCGGTGCGTGCGGCCCTGCGCCGCGTCCTGCATGCGGCCCTGGTTGGTGCTGAGATGGCGCAGCATCAGCCGCCGCGCCCCGGCGGCATCCCCCGACGCGAGCAGGTCGATCATGCGGGCATGCTCGTCGATGGCGCAGCCATGGCCGCCATCGTCGTACAGCATCATCGCGAGTGAGGTGCGCGCGGCGAGGTCGGCGAGCAGCCCCGCCAGCACCTGGTTCTCGCCCATGCCGGCGATCACCAGATGGAACTCGGTGAGCAGGCGCACGAGGTCGTGGCGCCGGCCGGCGGCGAGCGCGGCCGACTGGTCTGCGACGTGGCGGCGCAGGCGGCGGATGTCGTGCGCGGTGCAATGGCAGGCGACGTCCTCGAGGATGGCGCCTTCGATCAGGCGGCGCGCGGCATAGGCCTGTTCGATCTCCTGCCGGCTGGGTCGCGCGACGAAGGCGCCGCGATGGCGCTCCGAGACGACGAGGCCGCCGACCGTGAGCTGCTTCAATGCCTCCCGCACCAGGGTGCGGCCGACGCCGAAGCGGGTTCCCAGCGCGGCCTCGCTGAGCTTTTCCCCCGGGCGCAGCGCGCCGGTGGTGATCAGGTCGGCGATGGCGCCGGCGAGCCCGTCGGGTCGCGCCGCGGCGGGCAGCGGCACCGGGGCGGCGGCCGGCGGTTGCGGGTCCGGCAGGCGGCCCTCGCCCGCCCGGCGCAGCAC
>JAFKLG010000075.1 GCA_017304945.1 Rhodospirillales bacterium | reverse complement strand
GCTGTTCCACGCGGCTCGCGGTTCTCGCCCCCCTCGGCATCCGCGGGCGTCGACCCGCGGATCCCATCCGCACGATCCTGCCGGTGGGGATCGCCGGGTCGAGGCCCGGCGATGACGGTGTGGGCGTCCGCAAGCGCCGGCCTGCGCGCGTCCTGTGGCCGACGGTCGTTCCACGCGGCTCGCGGTCCTCGCCGCCCTCGCCATCCGCGGACGTCGACCCGCGGATCCCGTCCGCACGATGCTGCCGGTGGGGATCGCCGGGTCGAGGCCCGGCGATGACGGTGTGCGCGTACCCCCGGTGCCCGCCTCCCCTCCGCCGGTGCCGCCTCCCGTCCGCCCGGTGCCCGCCTCCTCTCCGCCGGTGCCCGTCTCCCCCCCCCCCGGGCCCGCCTCCAGTCCGCCCAGTGGCCGCCGCCCGCTTCACGGGCGATAACGCGTGCGGGAATGGAAGCACCCGCTCGCAATCGTTATCACTCCAGCCCTGGTTCCGGCGCGCCGCTTCCCAAGCTTTGTGCGGCCCCGAGGAGTGCGTCATGCGGCTGTTCAAGTGCCAAAACTGCAGTCAGATCGTCTACTTCGAGAACACCGCGTGCGAACGCTGCGGCCTGATCCTCGGCTTTCTCTCCGACGTGAACACCATCAGCGCCCTGAAGCCCAAGGGAGACCTCTGGCAGCCGCTGCGGTCGCGCAAGACACTCCGCTTCTGCGCCAACGCGCAGCACGGCGCCTGCAACTGGCTGGTCGAACCCGATGCCGACTCGCCGCTCTGCCTCGCGTGCCAGCACAACCGCACCATCCCGGACCTCAGCGTGCCGGAGAACCTGCTCGCCTGGCAGAAGCTCGAGATCGCCAAGCACCGGCTGTTCTACGCGCTGCTGCGCCTCGGTCTGCGCCCCACCAACCGCACCGTGGATCCGGAGGGAGGCCTCGCGTTCGACTTCCTCGCCGACCCGCCCGCCAACGACGCCCCCAAGGTGATGACCGGGCATGACAACGGCCTGATCACCATCGCGCTCGCCGAGGCCGACGATGCCGAACGCGAGCGCCGGCGCACCCAGATGCACGAGCCCTACCGCTCCCTGCTCGGGCATTTCCGCCATGAGGTCGGCCACTACTTCTGGGACGTGCTGATCCGCGACGGCGGCAAGCTCGAGGCCTGCCGCGCGGTGTTCGGCGACGACCGCCAGGACTACGGCGCGGCGCTGCAGGCACATTACCAGAACGGGCCGCCGCCCGACTGGCAGTCGAACTACGTCAGCGCCTACGCGACCTCGCATCCTTGGGAGGACTGGGCGGAGACCTGGGCCCACTACCTGCACATCATCGACACGGTAGAGATGGCGAGCGCCTTCGGCATTCGCGTGCAGCCACGCCTCGCCGCCGACGACGCGCTGGCCGCCGAGATCGACCTCGACCCCTACAAGAGCGACGCGTTCCAGCCGATCGTCGACGCCTGGGTGCCGCTGACGCTCGCGGTGAACAGCCTCAACCGCGCCATGGGCACCCCGGACCTCTATCCGTTCGTGCTGTCGCCGGCGATCGTGAACAAGCTGCGCTTCGTCCACGAGGTGGTCCGCGCCGCCGGGGAACGCAACCGCGCCCGCAGCCGCGCGCACCGCGCCGCGGTCAGGGAAATGGCACAGCCTGCGGGCGTTTGACCTCGATCTCCACGAAGGCGATCGGGTGCGGGGAGCCGTTCATGACGTCGTGCTGCACGCCTGAGGGCCGGTTGTAGGCCTGGCCCTCGGCGAGCTTGCTCTCCGACACCTCGGAGCCGTTGTGCACGCGCAGCACGCCCTCGGTCAGCATGATGACGAAATAGGGCCAGCCATGCGTGTGCCAGCCGGTCACCGCGCCCACCGGGAAGTCCCAGCGGGTGATGCGCAGGTCGTCGTCGTCACGCTGGACGGTGGGGGTCGCGGGGATCGTGCAGGCGAAGGCCATCGGGTCGGCTCCTGAGAGGAGGCCGCAGCACAGCAGGCCGCCGCGCCGGGCACAAGCGGGCGCCGGCCTGTCTGTGGCCGGCTCGCCCCCCTGAAACCTCCAATGGGCGGCAGCGAGGGGCGTGCGACTGGGCCGGCACGCCACGCAACCGGCGATCCGCGGCGGGCCCTCGCTGCGATGCGCGGATTGGTCTCATCGATCTCAGATGGTTTGACCCTGTTCTATCAGTCCGCTTGCGGATAGGACTCGGCCTGCAATCGACGGAGGCCTCCATGTACGTGCCGGCCCAGTTCAAGGAAGATCGTGTCCCGGCAATGCATGCGATGATCCGCAATTGCGGGCTCGCAACCCTGGTCACGATGACCGCGGACGGGCTGGTGGCGAGCCATGTGCCGCTGCTGCTGGAGCCCGATCCGGCGCCGTTCGGCACGCTGCGCGGCCATCTGGCACGGCCGAACCCGCAGGCACGCGGCGCCGATCCCGCCGTCGAGGCGCTGGCGATCTTCGCAGGGGCGGAGGGCTACATCTCTCCGTCCTACTACGCCACCAAGCGCGAGACCGGGAAAGTGGTCCCCACCTGGAACTACGAAACGGTGCATGCCTATGGACCAATCCGCTTCTTCGACGATGCGGACGCGCTGCTGGACGTGGTGACCCGGCTGACCGAGCGGCACGAGGCAGGACGGGCGGCGCCCTGGGCGGTGAGCGATGCCCCGGCCGACTTCGTGGCCGGGATGCTGCGGGGGATCGTCGGGATCGAGATCCCGATCGCGCGGCTCGAGGGCAAGGTGAAGATGTCGCAGAACCGGCCCGAGGCCGATCGCGTGGGCGTGGTGTCGGGACTGGCGGCGGACGGCGCCGGGGCACTGGCGGACGCGGTCCGCCGCGCGACGGGGACGGTGGGCTGAGGGGGACGCGAACGGGCGACGGACGACGGACGACGGACGACGGACGACGGACGACGGACGAGTGTGCGGGTGGGGATCCGCGGGTCGAGCCCGCGGATGACGGTGGGGGCCCGGTCCCCGCCATCGCCGGGCTCGACCCGGCAAGCAGCAGTGCCCGAGGGTCCGCTACGCCGCCACGCGGCGGGGTGAGGCCGATGCGTCCTCCAGGATCATCGCCGCCGCCTTTTCGCCGATCATGATGGTCGGCGCGTTCGTGTTGCCGCCCACCACCACCGGCATGATCGAGGCATCCGCCACCCGCAGCCCCTCCACCCCGTGCACGCGCAGCCGCGGATCGACCACGCTGGCCGGACCGGTGCCCATGGCGCAGGAACTCGCCGGATGGTGGTTGGAGATGCCGGTCTGGCGCACGAACGCCTCCAGCGCCGCGTCATCCTGCGCCGCCGGACCGGGCGCCAGCTCCTCCACCACATAGGGGCGCAACGCCGGCTGGGCGGCGATCCGGCGCGCCAGCCGGATCCCGGCCAGCAGCGCCTGCAAATCGTACTCGGTGCGCAGGAAGTCGAAGCTGACCGCGGGCGGCGCCAGCGGGTCGGAGGTCGCGAGCCGCACCGTCCCGCGCCCATCCGGCCGCAGGTGCACCGGGCTCAGCGTGAAGCCCGGGAACGGGTGCGGCACGACGCGCTGCTTGGTGCGCTCGACCGTGCTCCATTCCAGCAGGTTGATCTGCAGATCCGGCCGCTCGAGCCGCGGATCGCTGCGGGTGAACAGCCCGGCATGGATGCCGTTGCTCGCCATCGGCCCGTCGCGGAACAACGCATAGCGCAGCCCAGCTGCCGCCTTACGGACCATGCTGTTCTGGAGCTCGTTCAGCGTCACCGGGCGGGCGCAGCGCCAGCTCAGATAGGTGTTGAAGTGGTCGTGCAGGTTGCTGCCCACCCCCGGCAGGTCGCGCAACACCGGCACCCCCATCGCCTGCAGATGCGCCGCGGGTCCGAGGCCAGAGAGGAGCAGCAGGTGGGGCGAGCCATAGGCGCCGCCGGACACGATCACCTCGCCCCGCGCGCGGGCCACCTGGCGCCCGGCCGGCCCCTGGTATTCGACACCGACCGCACGGCCGCCCTCGATCAGCACCCGCGTCGCGTGAACGCCGGTACGGATCTCGAGATTCGGCCGCCCGCGGGCGGGGCGCAGATAGGCGCGCGCCGCGCTCCAGCGCCGCCGGTCGCCGGTGGTGGTCTGGTAATAGCCGCAGCCTTCCTGCTGCGCGCCATTGAAGTCGGGATTGCGTGGGACGCCGGCCTGCTCGCAGGCCTCCAGCACTGCGTCCGCCAGCTCGAAGCGCCGCGGCTGGTCGGAGACGCGCAGCGGCCCGTCCACCCCGTGATACGCATCCGCGCCACGCGCCTGGTTCTCGGCCTTCTTGAAGAATGGCAGCACCGAGTCCCAATCCCAGCCGATGCAGCCGCGCTGGCGCCACTCGTCGTAGTCGCGGTGATTGCCGCGGATATAGACCATGCCGTTGATGGAGCTGGTGCCGCCCAGCGTCTTGCCGCGTGGCAGATAGAGTTGCCGGTTGCCGAGTTGCGGCTGCGGCACGCTCTCGAACTTCCAGTTCACCTTGGGGTCGACGAAGGTGCGGGCGAAGCCGAGGGGAATGTGGATCCACGGGTTGGTGTCGCGCGGCCCGGCCTCCAGCAGCAGCACGCGATGGCGACCGGATTCCGAGAGCCGCGCGGCCACCACGCAGCCTGCCGATCCTGCCCCGGTCACGATGTAGTCGAACGCATCCGCTTCGTTCATGGACGTCCCCTGCCCGCTTTGCCCGCTTCGCGGTGTCGGGCGGCAGGATGGCAGGGGATTGCCGAGGCGGCAAAACCTGGAAAGCGGTCCGCCGCGGTCAGCCGTCCACGATGCGTCCGTCTCGCAGCGTGACGGTGCGGTCCATGCGCGCCGCGAGGTCGGGATTGTGCGTCGCGATCAGCGCGGCCAGTCCCTGCTCACGCACCGTCGCCAGCAATTGCGCGAACACGATCTCCGCCGTGGCGACGTCGAGATTGCCGGTGGGCTCGTCGGCCAGCAGCACCTTCGGCCGGTTGGCGAGCGCGCGGGCGATGGCGACGCGCTGCTGCTCGCCGCCCGAGAGCTTGCCGGGCAGGTGGCCGGTGCGCGCCGCCAGGCCGAGGCTGCCGAGCAGGGTTGTCGCGCGGGCGGTGGCGTCGCGGCGGGCGGTGCCGGCGATGAGCTGCGGCAGCACCACGTTCTCGAGCGCGGTGAATTCGGGAAGCAGGTGGTGCGCCTGGTAGACGAAGCCGATCGTGTCGCGTCGCACCGCGGTGCGGGCCGCGTCGGCGAGGCCGCCCACCTCGCGCCCCTCGACGATGACGCTGCCGCCATCCGGCCGGTCGAGCAGGCCGGCGACATGCAGCAGCGTCGACTTGCCCGCGCCCGAGGGTGCGACCAGGGCGACGATCTCCCCCGCGCGCAGGGTGAGATCGACGCCGCGCAGCACCGGCAGGTCGCCGCCAGCGCCGCGGTAGACGCGCTGCACGCCGCGCAGGGCCAGGGGGTCATTCATGGCGCAGCGCCTCCACCGGATCCGTGCGAGCCGCTCGCCAGCTTGGGTAGAGCGTCGCGAGCAGGGACAGCGCGAGGCCGAGGACCACGACCTGCGCGACGTCGCCCCAATCCACCTTGTCGGGCAGCGTGGTGAGCATGAACACCGAGGAGTCGAACACGCGCCCGCCGGTCACCCGCTCGACCAGATGCTGGATGGCGACGATGTTGCGGCAGAACAGCACGCCGATGATGGTGCCGATCAAGGTGCCGGAGACGCCGACGAAGGCGCCGCACATCAGGAAGATGCGCAGCACCGCGCCGGAGGATGCCCCGATCGTGCGCAGCACCGCGATGTCGCCGCGCTTGTCCTTCACCAGCATGATCAGCGAGGAGACGACGTTGAACGCGGCCACCAGCACGATCATGCCGAGGACGATGAACATCGTGTCCTTCTGCACCTGGAGCACGGAGATCAGCATGTCGTTGGCGTGGCGCCAGTCGCGCGCATAGACCTTGCGGCCCTCCAAGGCCTCGCGCAGGGCAGGCGCGACGGCGTCTACGCGGTCCGGATCGGTCAGGCGGATCTCGATGCCGGTGACGCCGTCCGGCTTCTGGAAGAACACCTGCGCGGCGGGCAGCGGCAGGAAGACGACCGAGTTGTTGTAGTCGTTGAGCCCAGCATCGAAGATCGCCACCACCTTGTAGGCCCGCACGCGCGGGATGGTGCCGAATGCGGTGGCCGCGCCCTGTGGCGAGATCAGCGTGAGCGGATCACCGATGCGCAGCCGGTAGGCCTGGGCGAGACCGACCCCGATCACCAGGGCATCGTCGCCGGTGAATGCATCCAGGTTGCCGGCGATGACGTGTCCGCCGATCGGGCCGAGCGCGCGCAGATCCTGCTGGGTGATGCCGCGGACCAGGCCGCCGCGGGCGCCGCCATCCGGCGTGGAGAGCAGCACCTGTCCGTCGAGCACCGGGATGGCGGAGGCGACCCCGGGGATGCTCCGGATCTTCTGGGTGAGGGCGGTGTAATCGTCGATCGCCTGACCCGCATAGGCCTGGATCGTCACGTGCCCGTTCACGCCCAGGAAGCGCTGCACGAGTTCGGTCTGGAAGCCGCTCATGACCGAGGTGACGACGATCAGGGTGGCGACGCCAAGGGCGATGCCGATCAGCGAGAAGATCGCGATGATGGAGACGAACCGCTCGCCCTTGCGGGCCCGCAGGTAGCGGCCGGCGACCATGCGTTCGAAGGGGCCGAACATGAGGGAGCTCCGATGCGTGGCGAGGGCCGGCTGTGCCGAACCGAGGTGGCGACTTTGCGGCGCTGGAGGGGTGGTCGCCGGTGCCGCCCCCGTGTCGTGGCCGGTGCGGCCTGGTGTTGTGGCCAGTGCGGCCCCCGTGTCATGGCCGGTGGAGCCCCCGTGTCGTGGTCGGTGCCGCCCCCGTGTCGTGGCCGGTGCCGCCCCGTGTCACGGCCGGCGCAGGCCGGCCATCCACGGCTTCTGGCGGCACCGAAGGTCGTGGATGGCCGCGACAAGCGCGGCCATGACACCGGACGTGGCGCCAGGGACACCCGAGGCAGGGCCAACCCCACTCAGCCGATGCGGGCGATCGCTTCCTCCGGGGTGACCTCGACACGTTCGCCGGTGGCGCGGCGCTTGAGCTCGACCTTGCCGGCGGCCGCGCCGCGGGGGCCGACCACGACCTGCCAGGGATGGCCCATCAGATCGGCGTCCGCGAACTTCACCCCGGCACGGTCCTCACGGTCATCATACAGCGCGCTGCTGCCGAACCGCGCATAGATCTGCTCGCACAAGCCGTCGCAGGCCGCGTCGCCGCGCTTGAGGTTCAGGATCGCCGCCTTGAAGGGCGCGATCGCATCGGGCCAGATGATGCCGGCCTCGTCATGGCTCGCCTCGATCACCGCGCCGACCAGCCGGGAGACGCCGACGCCGTAGCTGCCCATCTCGGGATGCACCGGCTTGCCGTCGGGGCCCGCCACCGTGACGCCCAGCGGCTTCGTGTAGCGCGTGCCGAAATAGAAGATGTGGCCGACCTCGATGCCCCGCCCTTCCCGCTTCCGCTCGGGTGCGATCGTCGCCCACTTCGCCTCGTCGTGCTTTTCGTCGGTCGCGGCGTAGTTGGTCGTCATCAGCTCGAAGAACCGATGCAGGTCGCCGGCATCGGCGTAATTGAAACCGCCCGTCCCCGAGGTTCCGTAGTCGACCTCCTCGAAAGCGGCATCGTAGTAGACTTGGCTCTCGCCGGTCGGCGCCAGGATGATGAATTCGTGGCTGAGATCGCCGCCGATCGGACCGGTATCGGCCACCATCGGGATCGCCTTCAGCCCGAGGCGCTGGAAGGTGCGCATATAGGCCAGCATCATCTTGCGGTAGCTGACCACGGCGCCGGCATGGTCCATGTCGAAGGAATAGGCATCCTTCATCAGGAACTCGCGCCCGCGCATCACGCCGAAGCGGGGACGCACCTCGTCGCGGAACTTCCACTGGATGTGGTAGAGGATCTGCGGCATCTCGCGGTAGCTCTTCACCGACTGGCGAAACAGGTCGCTGATCACCTCCTCGTTGGTCGGTCCGTACAGCATGTCCCGGTCGTGCCGGTCCTTGATGCGCAGCATCTCCTTTCCGTAGTCCTCGTAGCGGCCGCTCTCGCGCCACAGATCGGCGGACTGGATGGTCGGCATCAGCAGTTCCTGGGCGCCCGCGGCGTCCTGCTCCTCGCGCACGATCTGTTCGATGTTGCGCAGCACGCGGTAGCCGATCGGAAGCCAGGCATAGATGCCGGCGGCGGTCTGGCGCACGAGGCCGGCGCGCAGCATCAGCCGGTGCGAGGCGATCTGCGCCTCGGCCGGGGTCTCCTTCATGGTGGGGATGAAGCTGCGGGAGAGGCGCATTGCGGGACATGTTCCAGTTGAGTGACGCACGGACCCTAGCTTCCCCGGCGCGGCACCGGAAGAGGAGCGAGGGCGGTGGGGAGGCGTTGCGGAACTGCGCAGTTTTTGTGCGCCGCACAAGAAAAGCGCGCAAGATTTTGCCGATTTTTCACTCGATTTCGTACGATGTCGCGTGACTCTCGCGTGCATCTCATGTAACTGTTTACATGGCCCCGTGACACGATCAGCACAGGACGGTGCGGGGCCAAGTTTGGGGAGGAAACGCCAGGTTTCGCGGGCAGGTCTGGGCGTAATCAGCGCCCTACCTTGCCTGCGCTTGCCCGTTTGCATTTGTGCTCCCCTTCTCCGCTTTACTTCGGCTGCTCGATTCCGCAATGGAATAGCCTGTCGGCCGGGTGTCCCGGGCCGGGGCGAGGGCTCCATGGGCGCTGTGTGCCGGATTAGGGGGACGGGGCGCCGTGGTGATGACGCCGCGTGCGCCGGCCATCCATGATTGACACCACTGCACTTGGGAAAGTCGTGGATGGCCGGCCTTCGCCGGCCATGACACCTACGGCCAGCCTTCGCCGGCCATAACACAAACGGCCAGCCTTCGCCGGCGATGACACCAATGACTGGCCTGCACCGGCCATGACACCAACGGCCACCCTTCGCCGCCCATGACACCTATGACTGGCCTGCACCGGCCATGACACCAACGGCCACCCTTCGCCGGCCGTGACACCTACGGCTGGCCTGCACACCTACGGCTGGCCTGCGCCGCCCACAGCACGAATGGTCATGCCATCCAGGCCACACCATGGCCGGCCGACGGCGCTGGAGTCAGTCGGGCAGTGGGGGGGCGGCGAACATGCCGTGGCGGAAGCTCAGATAGTCGCTGGTGATCAGGAAGTACGCGCCCACCCAGATCACCGCCGCCACCAGCGTCGTCGCGATCACCTTGCGCAGCAACAGCGGCCGCGCGGGGGCGCCGCGCCAGCCGGTTGCCGAATCGGGGTCCTCGACCGGGCGCGTGCCGATCGGCAGCACGGCGAACAGCGCCGTCCACCAGATCAGGATGTAGAGCACGATGCCAGTGAACCAGTTCATCGACCGGGGTTCCGCAAACGCGGCGCGGCTTACACCCGGAGCAGGTGCACGTCCACCAGCGGCCGCTTCTGCAGCCGCCGGCCGAGGGCCCGGCGCAGCGCGGCGCGGGCGGCATCCGCGAGCGCCGCATCATCGCGGCGCAGCGGCGCCGGCAGGTCGGCCAGCGCATCGGCGAATTCGGTCACCACGCGGTCGGTCTCCGCATCCTCCGGCTCGAACAGGCCGGGCGCGCTGACCCGGGGCCGCCCCAGCAGCCGCCCACTCTCGTCGACCGCGAGGCTACCCACCACGACGCCGTTGAACAGCATGCGCCGGCGCGCCGCCATCACCTCGCCCTTGAGCGGCACCAGCCGCGCGCCATCCAGCACCAGCCGGCCCACCGGGGCACTGTCCACGATCTCCGGCCGGCCAGGGCTGAGGCTGAGCACGTCGCCATCCTCGAGCATGAAGGGCGTGGCGCCGGCCTCCTGCGCCAGGGCGGCATGGGCGGAGAGATGCCGCCATTCGCCATGCACCGGCACGGCGAAGCGCGGCCGGACCAGCTTGTAGATGCGGCGAAGCTCGTCGCGCGCCGGGTGGCCGGACACGTGCACCAGATGGTCCTGGTCGGTCATCAGATGCACGCCACGGCGCACCAGATTGTCCTGCACCGTGCCGATCGCCCGTTCGTTACCGGGGATCATGCGCGAGGAGAAGATGACGGTGTCCCCCTCTCCCAGCGAGACGCGGGGGTGATTGTCCTGTGCGATCCGCGACAGCGCGCTGCGCGGCTCGCCCTGGCTGCCGGTGACGAGGATCAGGATATTGTCATCGGGGACGTCGTCGATATCGTCCTCGCCGAGAAAGGGCGGCACGCCCTTCAGGTAGCCGCATTCCCGCGCGGCGGCGTCCATGTTGCGGAGCGAGCGGCCGACCAGGGCGACGCTGCGGCCGGCGGCCCGCGCGGCGAGCGCGATCGTCTCGATGCGCGCGACGTTGGAGGCGAAACAGGTCACCGCCACGCGCCCGCGCAGGTCGCGGATCAGCGCGGTCAGGCTCTGGCGGACCTCGGCCTCGCTGCCCGAGTGCCCCTCCACCATCGCATTGGTCGAATCGCAGATCATCGCGAGCACGCCGCGCTCCCCGAGCTCCGCCAGCGCGGCCTCGTCGGTGGGCGGCCCGATCAGCGGCTCCGGGTCGAGCTTCCAGTCGCCGGTGTGCAGCAGCAGGCCGGCCGGCGTGTCGATCACCAGCGCCTGGGCTTCCGGGATCGAGTGGGCGAGGCGGATGAAGCGCAGCCGGAAGGGCGCGAGGTCGATCGTGCCGCCAGGGGGGACGACGTTGACGCGGACCTGGTTGACCAGTCCCGCCTCCCCCAGCTTGCGGCGCAGCACGGCGGCGGCGAAGGGGGTCGCGTAGACCGGGCAGCGCAACACCGGCCAGAGATGCGCGACGGCGCCGATATGGTCCTCATGCGCATGGGTGATGACGAGGCCGAGGAGCTGGTCCCGCCGATCGGCGATGAAGGCCGGATCGGGCAGCATGATATCGGCTTCCGGATGTTCGGCGCCCCCGAAGCCGATGCCGCAATCCACCGCCAGCCATCGTCCGCCACAGCGATACAGGTTGAGGTTCATCCCAATCTCGCCCGTCCCGCCCAGAGGCAGGAAGGCCAGGTCGCCGGTTGCCGCGTCCATACGTGTCGTGGAACCTCATTCGCTGGGCCGCGTCCCGCGCGGCAGGGTTGCATGTGTCGGATCGAGGGCAGTCGCCCGTTGCGGCTGAATATAGGCGCTGACAGCCGGGAAGGCATCACCGCGCGCCAGGTTGTGCGGTGCGGCAACGATGATGACCGGGAAGTGAGGCCCCGAGGGCGCGATCGCCCCCAGAAGCGGCCGGCAGCTTGGCCGGCGGGCGGCGGGGAACCGACGAAAGCGAAGCGGCCGGCCGCCCCCGACGAAAGCGAAGCGGCCGGCGGCCCCCGCCCGCCGCCGGCCGGTGCCGGTCAGATCGCGCCGACCGTCTGCAGGTCCAGGCCCAGCGGGAAGTAGCGGAACCCGTCGCCCTGCTTGGCGACGTGACCGACACCCGGCCAGGCGAAGTGATAGGCGAGCAGCGGCGTCCGGTTGGCGGCCAGCATGTCGAGCATGCGCACCCGGCTCTCGGCCGACTGCACCGGGTCGGTGTCATAGGCGAACTGGGTCCGCGGCCGCTCCAGCAACAGCACCGGATGGTGCGCCAGGTCGCCGATGTAGCAGAGCTGCTTGCCGTCCGACTCGATCATGAAGATCGAGTGGCTGACCGTGTGGCCCGGCGCCGAGAGCACGGTGATCCCGGGCAGGATCTGCTGGTTGTCCTTGTAGAAATGCGTGCGGTTCCTGACCGGGAGGAGGTTGTTGCGCGCCTGCGCCAGGAAGTGCGGCCGCGCGGGGTAGTTGGACGGGATCTTGCTGTCGTCCGTCCAATAATCGAAGTCGGCCTGCCCGATATAGTACTCCGCGTTGGGGAAGTTCGGCTTGTTCCCGGCGCCGATCAGCCCGCCGCAATGGTCGATATGGGCGTGGCTCATGACCACCGCGTCGACCGCCTCCGGCTTGATGCCGGCCTGGCGCAGGGTCGCCTGCAGCTTGCCGGTGGTCTTGCCGAACAGCGTGTCGCTGCCCATCCCGGTGTCGAACAGCACGACCCGGTCGCCGAAGTTCACGACCAGGACGTTCTGCTCCAGCACCGCGTTGTTGGTGGGCAGGAAGTTGTCCTTCAGTTCGCGGGCGATCTCCGCCTTGTCGATGTTGAGGAAGGCGGTGGTTGGGTCGCCCAGCGGCAACTGGCCGTCGGTGACCACGGTGCACTCCGCCTTCCCCAGCTTGAACCGGTAGAAATAGGGCGCCTGCGGCTGGCCGAGCGGCATCTTGGCGAGGGCGGAAGGAGTGGCGAAGGCGAGCGCGGCCGATCCGGCGGCGGCGGACGCGAGCAGGTGCCGGCGCGTGGCCAGCGCATGACGAGCGATCATCGACGTTCTCCCGTTTTCTTTGACGAAGGGTCGAAGCCCTCCGTCACCAGATTGCGCGGAAGCGGCGACTGATCGCAATCACGATGGAATACTCGGGTCGTGACGGTCAGTTATCGTCATTCGACAGGGATACGCCGTTCCTTGGGGTTTTGATCCTCGGAACGAGGGGAAGCCTACGCCTCGGTCAGCAGCGCCTCCGCGGCATCGGCGAGAACGCGGCAGCCCATGACGATGTCGTCGTCGGCGGTGTTTTCCGCCCAGTGATGGCTGATGCCGCCGATCGAGGGGACGAACAGCATCCCCGCCCGCATCCGTCCCGCCAGGATCTGTGCATCGTGGCCGGCGCCACTCGGCATGCGCTGGTGCCGCCCCGGGGTCCGGCGTTCGGCGGCGGCTTCGAGTGCCGCCTGGAACCCTTCGTCCATCGCGGCGGGCGCGGTCCGGCCGGTCTCCACCAGGGTGACCCGGCAGGGACCCTGGTTCGCCTCGGCCACCAGTGCCTGGAGGGTTTCGGTCAGCCGGTCGAGCATCGCCGCGTCGGTGTCACGGAACTGGAACACCATCTCCGCGCGGCCCGGCACGATGCTGGGGGCGCCGGGTTCCACCCGGATGTTGCCGGTGGTCCAGACGGTCCGCTCATTCACCAAGGCAGGGAACCGGTCCTCGATCGCGGCGGCCAGCCGCACCAGCGCCACGCCGGCATCCTTGCGCACCGCCATCCGTGTCGTGCCGGCATGGTTCTGCACGCCCTCGAAGACGATGCGCCAGCGCCGGCTGCCGACGATCGCGGTCACGATGCCGATCTGCAGTCCCTTGTCCTCGAGTACCTGGCCCTGCTCGATATGCGCTTCCAGGTAGCCGCGATAACGGGCCGGATCGACCGTCGCGCGGGGGCGCCCGGCGAAGCCCGCCTCCGCCAGCGCCGTCCGCAGCGGGACGCCGGCGCGGTTCTGGCACCGGTCCATCTCGGCGTCGGTCAGCAGGCCGCAGAAGGAGCGGCTGCCGATGAAGCTGCCGAAATGGCCTTCCTCGTCGGCCCAGGCCGCCACGTCGATGCCGCCGCCCAGGCTGCGCGCCACTTCCAGCCCGTAGATGACGCCCAGCGCGCCATCGAGCCAGCCGGCATGGTCCTGCGTCTCGAGATGCGAGCCGAGCAGCAGCTTGCGGCCGGGGGACGGATCGCGGCCGATCACGTTGCCGATGCCATCAATTTCCACCGTGAGGCCCGCCTCGGCCAGCCGGGCCGCAAACCAATGGCGGGAGCGCACGTCCTCGGGCGAGAACGTGGGGCGGTGCACGCCCGTGCGGTAGGTGCCGATCTCGCGCAGCGAGTACAGGTCGCGCAGCAGGCGGGCGGCATCGATCTCAGCCATCGGGTCTCTCCCGGTCGATGGGTGCAGTGCAGCATGGGCAAGGCGGCGCGTCCATCGCCGGCCGCGCACCTGGGCGGCCGAGGCCGCGCGGCCTCGGCGTGCGAAACGGGTGCACCACCGAATGTGACGAATAGTCGGATGAGGGGGCGGCAGATCCCGACAGCTTCGCGGGTCGTCCGGGCCGCCGCGGCGGTCGTGTCATCGAAGCTTCATCAAATTGCAATATCTCGGACCCACACCCCGCCTAGGTTGCGGCCCGCGCATTGCGTCGCGGACTCCTAGGAGGATTGCATGAAACTCGCCGTCACCGCCCTGGCGATCAGCCTGGCCGGGTTCACCATGGCCGGGGCTGCCCAGGCCCAGCAGATCACCGGCGCGGGCGCGACCTTCCCCGCCCCCGTCTACACGAAGTGGGGCGAAGCGGCGAAGGCGGCCATCGGGATCGAGCTGAACTACCAGGCGATCGGCTCCGGCGGCGGTCAGAACCAGATCCTGAACCGCACGGTCGATTTCGGCGCCTCCGACGCGCCGATGGACCCGGCGAAGCTCGACAGCGGCAAACTGCTGCAGTTCCCGACCGTGATGGGCGCCGTCGTGGTGATCGTGAACATCCCCGGCGTCGAGCCCAACAAGCTGCGCCTGCCGGGTGAGCTGCTGGCCGAGATCTACGAGGGCAAGATCACCAAGTGGAACGACCCGAAGATCGCCGAGGCGAACCGGGACGTGAAGCTGCCGAGCCTGGCGATCGCGCCGGTGTATCGTGCCGACGGGTCGGGGACGACCTTCGTCTATGCGTCCTACCTCTCGGCGGTGAGCCCGACGTGGAAGGACAAGGTCGGCGCCAATACCTCGGTGCGGTGGCCGGCGGGCGCGGGCGCCAAGGGCAATGACGGCGTGGCGGCCACGGTGCACAACACCCGCGGCGGCATCGGCTATGTCGAGTTCGCCTATGCGGCGCAGAACAAGCTGACCACCGTGCAGATCCGCAACAAGGCGGGCGTCTATGTCTCCCCGACCATGGAGGCGTTCTCGGCCGCGGCGTCCAATGGCGACTGGGCGAATGCGAAGAACTTCGCGGTCAACCTGATCGACCAGCCGGGCGAGAAGAGCTGGCCGATCGTGTCGGCCACCTTCATCGAGCTGCCGAAGGATCCGAAGGATCCGGCCCGCAGCGCCAACGTCATCAAGTTCTTCGACTGGGCCTATAAGAGCGGTGACGCGGCGGCGAGCAGCCTGGAATACATCGCGCTGCCCGAGAAGGTGAAGGACGCGGTGCGCGCCGCTTGGCACGCCGAGGTCAAGGCGCCGGACGGCAAGCCGATCTTCTGATCTCCGACGCCGACCAGCAGGTCGGGGGGCGGCACCGGTCCCGCCCCCCGATTTGGCTTCCCCTTCCCCGTCGAGGGCCTTGCATTGCAACAAGCAGTCGCCGCTCCTGCCCGCAGCGCCGCCCGAACCCGCCGCACGCCGCATCTGGGTGATGCCCTCTTTGCAGGCGCCGCGCGGTTCGCCGGCGTGTTCGTGCTGGTGCTGCTGGGCGCCATCATCGTCGTGCTGGCCCTGGGCGGGCTGCAGGCGTTCCATGCCTTCGGCCCCTTCTTCCTGATCTCGGCCGACTGGGACCCGGTGCAGAACGTGTACGGCGCCGCGGTGCCGATCTTCGGCACGCTGGTGACCTCGATCCTCGCCTTGATCATGGCGGTGCCGCTGTCTTTCGGCATCGCGGTCTACCTGACGGAGCTGGCGCCCGCCTGGGTGCGCCGCCCGGTCGGCACCGCGATCGAGCTGCTGGCCGCCATCCCCTCGATCATCTACGGCATGTGGGGCTTCTTCGTGATCGTGCCGATCATGGCGCAGTGGATCCAGCCGCACGTGATCGACACGTTCGACGGCATCCCGGTGCTGGAGGACCTGTTCGCCGGGCCGCCCTTCGGCACCGGCATCTTCACCGCCGCCCTGATCCTCGCGATCATGATCGTCCCCTTCATCGCCGCGACCATGCGCGACGTGTTCGAGACGGTGCCCGCGGTCTACAAGGAATCCGCCTACGGCATCGGCTGCACGATGTGGGAGGTGATGCGGTCGATCGTCGTCCCCTACACGCGAACCTCGGTGGTCGGCGGCATCATGCTGGGCCTCGGTCGCGCGCTCGGCGAAACCATGGCGGTGACCTTCGTGATCGGCAACACGAACCGCATCGCCACCTCGCTGTTCGGACCGGGCAACACCATCGCCTCGATCGTCGCGCTGGAATTCCCCGAGAGCCAGGCAGGCTCGCTCAAGCTGTCGTCACTGCTCGCCCTCGGGTTCATCCTGTTCGTGATCTCCTTCATCGTGCTCGCGATCTCCCGGCTGCTGCTGCGGCCGCGGCTGAAGACCTGAGCGAGGCCCCGCCATGAGCGCCACCACCGCCTCTCCCCTCGCCGGTCACGGCCTGCACGGCCCCGCCAAGGACGCGCGTGTCGCCCGCCAGCTCAGCGTCCGCCGCGCTCGCCGCGACCGCGTCGTGCGCATCCTGTGCGTCGTCGCGACGGTGATCGGGCTGATCTTCCTGGCCTCGATCCTGGCCACCCTGCTCTGGCGCGGCCTGGGCGGGCTGAGCCTGACCGTGTTCACCACCTCCACCCTGCCGCCCGGCTCGAATGGCGGGCTGCTCAACGCGATCATCGGCTCGCTGATCCAGACCCTGCTTGGGGCGGTGATCGGCACCCCGATCGGCCTGCTGGTCGGCACCTATCTCGCCGAGTATTCGCGCGGGTCGGCGCTGGGCAACGCGATCCGCTTCGTCTCCGACGTGCTGCTCTCGGCGCCGTCGATCCTGATCGGCCTGTTCATCTACCAGTTGATGGTGGCACCGTTCGGTGGGTTCTCCGGCATCGCCGGCTGCGTCGCACTGGCCGTGATCGTGATCCCGATCGTGGTGCGCACAACCGAGGACATGCTGCGCCTGATCCCGGTCTCGCTGCGCGAAGCCGCGGTGGCGCTGGGCACGCCGCAGTGGAAGGTCATCGTGATGATCTGCTACCGCGCGGCGAAGGACGGCATCGTCACCGGCATCCTGCTCGCGGTCGCGCGCGTGGCCGGCGAAACGGCGCCGCTGCTGTTCACCAGCCTGGGCAACCTGAACTGGTCGCTGAGTCTCACCAAGCCGATGGCGAGCCTGCCCGTCACCATCTACCAATATGCCGGGTCCGCGTTCGAGGACTGGGTCCAGCTCGCCTGGGTCGGCGCCCTGCTGATCACGGTCGGCGTGCTGGCCATCAACATCATCGCCCGCGTGGCCCTGCGCGGCGGCAAGTGAGGACCGTATGAGCGTGACCACCGAACAGACGGCGAGCTTCGGCGGCGTGCAGGCGCGCGCCGCGACCGCGATGAACGCGCCGCGCATCGCCATCCGCAACCTGGATTTCTACTACGGCAGCAACCGCGCGCTGAAATCGATCAACCTCGATTTCCCCGATCGCCAGGTCACCGGCATGATCGGCCCGTCGGGCTGCGGCAAGTCCACCCTGCTGCGCGTGCTGAACCGGATGTACGACCTCTATCCCGGCCAGCGCGCGACCGGCGAGGTGATGATGGACGGGACCAACCTGATCGACCCCGGCATCGACCTGAACATGCTGCGGGCCAGGATCGGGATGGTGTTCCAGAAGCCCACCCCGTTCCCGATGACGATCTACGAGAACATCGCCTTCGGCGTGAAGCTGCACGAGAAACTGTCCAGGTCCGCCATGGATGAGCGGGTGGAGTGGTCGCTGACCCGCGCCGCCCTGTGGGGCGAGGTGAAGGACCGGCTGCACAGCTCCGCCATGGGCCTGTCGGGCGGGCAGCAGCAACGCCTGTGCATCGCCCGCACCATCGCGGTGCGGCCCGAGGTGATCCTGTTCGACGAGCCGACCAGCGCGCTCGATCCGATCTCGACCTTGAAGATCGAGGAGCTGATCGACGAGCTGAAGCACGAGTTCACCATCGCGATCGTCACCCACAACATGCAGCAGGCCGCCCGCTGCGCCGATCAGGTGGCGTTCTTCTACCTGGGCGAGATGGTCGAGGTCGCGCCGGCGGCGCAGATCTTCACCGCGCCGCGTGAGAAGCGCACCCAGGAATACGTCACCGGCCGGTTCGGCTGAACGGAAGGGGGACCAGTCCGATGTCCGAAGCTTCCCAGCACGTCGTCAAGAGCTACGACCAGGAGCTCAAGCGGCTGCGCGACATGATGACCGAGATGGGCGGCATCGTGGAGAACCAGGTGGCGCTCGCCGCCGAGGCCATCATGCATCGCGACAGCGCGGCCGCGACGCGCGCGGTGGAGGACGACCCGAAGGTGGACGCGCTGGAGCGCGACATCGAGCAGTTCGTGATCCGCCTGCTCGCGCTGCGCCAGCCGATGGCGGGCGACCTGCGGCAGATCGTCGCGGCACTGAAGATGACCGGCGACCTCGAGCGGATCGGCGACTACGCCGCCAACGTCGCCAAGCGCAGCATCGTGCTGGGGCAGTTCAACCTGCCCTACTCGCTGGCCGGCCTCGCCCATATGGCGCATCTGGTGCAGCAGCAGCTCAAGTCCATCATCGATGCGGTGGGTGAGAGCGACCCCGAGAAGGCGATCGAGGTCTGGCGCTCCGACCAGGTGGTGGACGACATCTACAACGCGATCTTCCGTGAGCTGATCACCTACATGATGGAGGATCCGCGCAACATCACGCCCTGCACGCATCTTCTGTTCATCGCCAAGAACCTGGAGCGCATCGGCGACCACGCGACCAACATCGCCGAGACCGTCTACTACGCGGTGACCGGCGAGGTGCTGCCCGAGACACGGCCGAAGGGCGACACCTCCGCCTACGCCGTCGTGCGCCCGAAGGCCTGACGCATGTTCCCGATGACTCCGACCCCACGCGACGCGACCAGGGTGCAGGACAGCGCCTCGAGCCTCGCCAAGCCGCTCGTGCTCGTCGTCGAGGATGAGGCCGCGCTCGCCACCATGCTGCGCTACAACCTCGAGAAGCAGGGGTTCCGCGTGGAGGAGGCCGGCGACGGCCAGGAAGCGCTGACCCGCATCGCCGAGACCCAGCCCGACCTGGTGCTGCTCGACTGGATGCTGCCGGTGATGTCGGGGATCGAGGTCTGCCGGCAGATCCGCCGCCGCGCCCAGACCCGCGACCTGCCGGTGATCATGGTCACCGCGCGGACCGAGGACCAGGATGCGGTGCGCGGGCTCAACACCGGTGCCGACGACTACATCACCAAGCCGTTCAACATGGACGCGCTGCTGGCCCGCATGCGCGCGCTGCTCCGCCGCTCCAACGCGGTGCCCGTGAAGGGGCAGCTCGTGTTCCACGACATCGCCATGGACCTGGCCGCGCACCGCGTGACCCGCAACGGCCGGCGCGTGCATCTGGGCCCGACCGAGTTCCGGCTGCTCGAGTTCTTCATGCAGCACCCGCGCCGGGTGTTCTCGCGGGAGGAACTGCTCGACGCGGTCTGGGGCCCCGACATCCATGTCGAGCCGCGCACGGTGGACGTGCACATCCGTCGGCTGCGCAAGTCGATCAACGGCGAGGGCGAGCTCGACGTGGTGCGCACCGTGCGCACCGCCGGCTACGCGCTCGACACCGAACCGGTCTGACGCGCCGGGCCGAGATCGGCCCCTGATCCGCGACTTGCACGCCACAGTGGCAGTGGCGGCCGCTCCGCGCTATGCGTGCGCCGATCCATCGGCCCGCCACGGCGGGCGCTCGACACGCGGGGAGGTTGAGATCGGCATGCAGGTTGCGACGACCTCGATCGGCAGCGGTGGCCCGACGGAAGGGCTGCCGGCGCACCCGCACCGGCCCGAACGGCGCGCAGCGCTGGCCACCACGTGGCCGCGGCCCGCACCACGCCACCGTCTCACCGCCTCATTTTGCGCTCTCGCCGCCCTCCTCCTGCTCGGTGGCTGCATCAGCCGGCCACGGCCGGTGGCGACCGACGACCGCTACGCCCCGCTGGTCGAGGGGCCGAACATGCTGATCGTCCGTGGGGAGGACGTGCAGGAGAAGCCGCTCACGCCGGAACCCGGCGATGTGTGGGCCGACATCGTCCCCGACCGGAAGCAGGCGCTGGCCGAGGCGACCCCGCCCAAGGTCGCCAAGGGCACCACCCCCACCGGCGTCGGCTCAGCCAAGGGCGCCGCGACGGCCATCACCACGCCGCTCGAGGCGGATTGGCCGGTCGCGCAAGCGGCGCAGACGGCCGCCGGGCAGAGCGTGCCAGCGGATGCCATGATCACCCCGCCCGCCGCTCCGGCCGAGGGCAAGCCGCCACGCGCGGCGGACGGCAAGGTCCCGAACGCCGCTCCGGCCACCGGCGCGTCGTCGAACGAGGCTGTCGGGCCGGCCAAACCGGCGGCATCGGGCGGCGGCAAGCCGGCCACGCTCGCCATGGGACCCGCGGCCCAGCCGGCAGCGCCGGTGGTCGGAAAGACACGCGAGCACGAGGTCCAGCTCGCGGCCGCCGGCTCACCGGCCGAGGCCGAGGCGAAGTGGGCGCATCTCGCCGAACGCTACCCGGCGCTGCTGCGAGGGCGGTCGCCAATCCTGCGCCAGGGCGAGGCGAATGGCCGCCCCGTCTGGCGCCTGCGCACCGGCGGCTTCGCGAACGGCGCCGAGGCATCCGCCTTCTGCGACCGGCTGCGCGGCGCCGGCCTCTCCTGCTGGGTCGCCCGCAGCATCTGACCATCGCTGATCCCGCCGTGGGGCGCGTCGGCGGCCCGCCGCGGGGCTCGTCGGCGGCCGGCCGCGGGGCCCTTCGGCGGCCGCCGTTGCCTGGGACGGCCGGGGCTCAGCCGCCGCCCGCGAGACCGAGGCTCTGGAGATAGATCAGCACCCCGGCCTCGAGCAGCTCCTCCGCGGTCATCGGCAGCTTTCGCCGCGACGGATCGGGGCGGACGAACAGCGACGCGATCCCGTGCGCCATCGACCAGACATGCAGCGCCATCATCAGCGCGGGCGGCCGCCGCTCCTTCGGGGCGACGGCAGCAAGCCGCTCCGCCGCCTCGCGCAGCACGGCGAAGGCGCGATCGCCGGCGGATTGCAGGCCGGGGGCCGCCTCACGCGGCACATGCGCCTCGAACATCGCCGCGTAATAGGCGGGCTCGTCGCGGGCGAAGCCGAGATAGGCGCGGCCCATCGCCTCGAAGGCCGGGACCGGGGCGGGCGTGCCGTTCGCCCAGGCGCGGGTGAGTGCCGCCTCCAGCCGCTCGAAACCGCGCAGCGCGACCTCGCCCAGCAGCGCGTCGGCGTCACGGAAGTGGCGATACGGCGCGGCCGGGCTGACCCCGGCCTGCCGCGCCGCCTCGGCGATGGTGAAGCCCGCGGGCCCCTTGGCGGCGATCAGCGACACCGCGGCTTCGATCAGGGCCTCGCGAAGATTGCCGTGGTGATAGCCCCGGCGCTCCGTCCCGCCCCCGCCATGTCGCGACCAGCTCATGTGAGTGCCTCTTACATGATTCGGACGGCGTCCGGGAGTTCATCACGGGCGCGATCGGTGCGGCGGGCGGCCTGGGATGAAACCGCAGATGAACGCGGATGAACGCAGATGGGCCCTTGCCGCTGGGCCACCGCGTGCGTGACTCCGCGCTTGCCGGCAAATGAATGCGCGCGAAGCGCGCCTTCGAACGGCGGATGGGCCGGGGCACGAGCGGTCCCGCCGCCACCACCCCATCCGTGTTCATCCGTGTTCATCTGCGGTTTCGTCCCAAGCCGCCCACCGCACCGGCGCCGCACGATTGCCCCCGTCAGGCTGCCAGCCAGACCGGATCCTTCAACCGCGCGATGAAGGCCGCATGCGCCGCCAGTTCCGCCTCAGTCGGCACGATCGGCCGCGGCGTGCGCGGACCGTCCAGCGTGTAGACCGCCACCGCCGCGGCGGCAGCCTCCTCGGCCGCGAGCGACAGGCCGCGCTGCCGGCCGCCGGTCAGCTCGACATAGACCTCGGCCAGCAGGCGGCAGTCGAGCAGCGCATTGTGGGTGGTGCGCGCCGAGAGATCGATCGAGAACCGGCGGCACAGCGCGTCCAGGCTGTTCGGCATGCCGGGGAAACGCAGCTTCGCCATCGCCAGCGTATCGACCATCCGGCCGAGCTCGAGTCGCGCCCGGCCGATCCGGCCCAGCTCCGCGTCGAGGAAGCCGAAATCGAACGGCGCGTTGTGCGCGATCAGCGGGCCGTCGCCGAAGAACTCCAGCAACTCGTCGACGATCTCGGCGAAGCGCGGCTTGCCGGTGACGTCGGCCGAGGTGAAGCCGTGCACGCGCGACGCCTCTTCCGGAATGTCGCGTTCCGGATCGATCACCCGATGGAAGTGCCGGCCGGTCGGCAGGTCGTTGACCAGCTCGAGCGCGGCGATCTCCAGGATGCGGTCGCCGTTCAGCGGGTCCAGCCCGGTGGTCTCGGTGTCGAACAGCACGGCGCGGCTCATGCGCGCACCTCCCGGATCAGGCGGTGCAGCGACCGCAGCGTGTGATTGCGCGACAGCCCGGTGCGGACCACCACGTCGGCGCGGCGGCGCTTCTCGGCGTCGGGCATCTGCCGCGCGATCACCGCCTCGATATCGGCGGTGCTCATGCGCCGGCGCCGGCGCACCCGCGCGATCTGCACCGCGCGCGGGGCGGACACCACCACCACCTGATCGACCCGCTTGTCGGCGCCGATTTCCAGCAGCAGGGGAATGTCCAGCACCACGGCGCGCCGCCCGGCCCGCCGTGCGCGGCCGACGAACTCGCGTTCCGCCTGTTCCACCATCGGATGCAGGATGTGCTCGAGCCGGGTCAGTGCGGCCTTGTCGGCCAGCACGGCGCCACGCAGGGCGGTGCGGTCCACCGCGCCGTCGCGCACGGATCCCGGGAACATCGCCCCGATCGCCTTCACGGCGCGTCCGCCGCGCGCCTGCAGCCGGTGCACCTCGGCGTCGGCGTCGAACACCGGGATGCGGGCGCGGCGGAACGCGTTGGCCGCGGTCGATTTGCCCATGCCGATGCCGCCGGTCAGGCCGATGATCTTCATGCCGGCAGCAGGTCGGCGGCGACGAACCGCCGCAGCGCGTCATCCACCACCGGCGTGACGCCGAACCAGGCCCGGAAGCCGGGCACGGCCTGGTGCAGCAGCATGCCCAGCCCCTCGACGGTGCGCAGGCCACGGCGTTCCGCCGCCGCGAGCAGCGGGGTGAGCAGCGGCACGTAGACGATGTCGGCCACCACGAGGCTGTCCGGCGCGGCCGACAGGTCGAGATCGAGCGCCGGGTGGGAGCCCATGCCCAGCGAGGTCGTGTTGACGACCAGCGCATGGTCGCGCAGGGCCGCGCTCCGCTGGGCCCAGGGCAGCACGCGCAGGCCGGGCAGATCGGCGGCGAGCGCGGTGGCGCGCGCGTCGGTGCGGTTGCAGATGGTGACCGGGGCGCCGGCCTCCTGCAGCGCGGCGGCGATGGCCCGTGCGCCCCCGCCCGCCCCCAGCAGCAGCGCGGGACCGGCATTGGGCGCGACGCCATGCCCGAGCAGATTGGCGATGAAGCCCCATCCGTCGGTGTTCAAGCCGCTGATCCGGCCATCCTGGAACACCAGGGTGTTCACCGCCCCGGCGCGGTGGGCCGACTCGTCGACGCTGTCGCAGATCTCGAAAGCGGCGAGCTTGTGCGGGATCGTCACGTTGGCGCCGGCGAACCCGGCATCGCGCAGGCCGCGCACCGCGGTCGCAAACGCGTCCGGGTGGATCGGCAGCGGCACGTAGGCGCCATCGATCCCGTGGCGGTCCAGCCAGAAGCCGTGCAGCCGCGGCGAGCGCGAGTGCGCGACCGGCCAGCCGATGATCCCGGCGATTCGCGCCGCGCCTGACAGAATGGGCATGCCGCAGATTCCTCCGAGCGGGTCGGAAGATCAACCGCTGGCACGCGTGGGGGCGGCTGAGAGGAGCGCCCGCTGGGCGGCCGGTCCGCGGGCCGGGAAGTGACGCGGCGTCTTCATCGGACTGACACACGACTGACGCGAACCGCCCCATACACCTCCGCCCGACACGGGATCGGGGGTCGGGACGGTGCTGGGGCGAAAGCGCGCCGCGCGCGCGTCGGTGCGCAGGGAGCTCGAGGGCGCGGAGATCCGCCTGCATGGCGTGAGCCGCGCCTGGGGGACCACGCACGCGGTCCAGGAGATCAGCCTGACCGTCCCCGCCGGCAGCTTCACCGTCCTGCTGGGTCCCTCCGGCTGCGGCAAGACCACCTGCCTGCGCCTGGTCGCCGGGCTCGAGACGGTCACCGCCGGCCGCATCGAGATCGGCGGTCGCGACGTCACTCATCTGCCGCCGGCCGCCCGGGGGGTGGCGATGGTGTTCCAGTCCTACGCCCTGTTCCCGCATCTTTCGGTCGCCGAGAATATCCTGTTCGGGCTGCGCGCGCGCCGCGTCCCGGCCGCCGACCGCGCCCGCCGGCTCGACCGCGCCGTCGACATCCTCGGCATCGCCGCCCTGCTCGGCCGCCGGCCAGGCCAGCTCTCGGGCGGCCAGCAGCAGCGTGTCGCCCTGGGCCGCGCGATCGTCGCGGAGGCGCCGGTGTGCCTGATGGACGAGCCACTTTCCAACCTCGATGCGCAGCTCCGCGCCGACATGCGCCGGGAGATCCTCGCTCTGCAGCGGCGGCTGGGGCTGACCATGCTCTACGTCACCCACGACCAGACCGAGGCGATGAGCATGGCCGACCAGGTCGTGCTGATGCGCGCCGGCCGGATCGAGCAGCAGGGCCCGCCCGCCACGCTCTACGGCGATCCGGCCACGCGGTTCGTCGCCGGGTTCATCGGCACGCCGCCGATGAACCTGTTTCCGCTGCAACGGACCGGGGACGGCCTGATGATCCCCGGCACCGAGGGGCCGGCGCTGCTGCCGGCGCCCGACGGCGGCGGCACGCTGGTCGGCGGGCTTCGCCCCGAACACATCGAACTGGCCGATCGCGGCATTCCGGCCCTGGTGCAGCACGCGGAATATCTCGGTGCGGACACCATCCTGTCCTGCCGCGCCGGCGAGGCCACCCTGCTCGTGCGGCTGCCCGGCCAGGCGGCCCACCCGGTCGGCAGCCCCGTGCACCTGCGTCCGACGGCGCCGATCGCGCTGTTCGACCCCGAGACCGGCGCGCGCCGGCGCCCCCTCCCCCCTGGCGGCGCATCCCGCGACGCCGCGTCCCCCGACCACCCGGACGCAGACGAGAAGGTTTTCGCATGAACACGCTCACCCGCCGCGCCGTTCTCGGCGGTGCCCTGGCGCTGCCGGCGATCCGCCGCGCCGCCGCCGCGACGGAGCTCAGCTTCTACTTCCCGGTCGCGGTCGGTGGTCCGATCACGAAGATCATC
Source organism: Rhodospirillales bacterium (assembly GCA_017304945.1). Taxonomy (GTDB): domain Bacteria; phylum Pseudomonadota; class Alphaproteobacteria; order Acetobacterales; family Acetobacteraceae; genus Rhodopila. The sequence continues at coordinate 40,172 of JAFKLG010000075.1, read as the reverse complement.
GACGGCTACGCGCACGCGTTCCAGCAGGAGAACCCGGACATTGCGGTGACGCCGATCTATGCCGGCACCTACCAGGATACGCTGACCAAGGCGCAGACCGCGCTGAAGGCGGGGTCGGGTCCGACCATGGCGGTGCTGCTGTCGACCGACGTGTTCTCGCTGATGGACGACGAGCTGATCGTGCCGATCGACACCGTCGCGGGCGACCCGGCCTGGCTGTCCGGCTTTTATCCGGCGTTCCTGCAGAACGGCCAGATCGGCGGCCATGTCTGGGGCGTGCCGTTCCAGCGCTCCACCATCGTGCTGTACTGGAACAAGCCGGCGTTCCAGGCGGCCGGCCTGGATCCCGAGACCCCGCCGGCGGACTGGCAGAGCCATGCCGCGATGGCCGCGAAGCTGACCCGGCGCGAGGGTGGCGAGACCCGGCAATGGGGCCTGCAGATCCCCTCGACCGGCTTCCCCTACTGGTTGTTCCAGGCGCTGGCGACGGAAGCGGGGGCGACCCTCGCGAACGCCGACGGGACCCGCACCGACTTTGCCGCCCCCGGCTGCCAGGAGGCGCTGCGCTACTGGATCGCACTGGGCAAGGACGGCGTGCATCCGCCCGGCATCGTCGAATGGGGCACCACCCCGCGCGACTTCCTGGAGTCCAAGGTCGCGATGATCTGGACCACCACCGGCAACCTCTCGAACATCCGCGCCAACGCGAAATTCCCGTTCGGCGTCGCCATGCTGCCGGCCGGACAGCGGCGCGGCAGCCCGACCGGCGGCGGCAATTTCTACCTGTTCAAGGGCGCGACCCAGGACCAGCAGCAGGCGGCGCTGCGCTTCCTGCGCTGGATCAGCGCGCCGGAGCGGGCCGCGCAATGGGGCATCGACACCGGCTACGTCGCGACCCGCCCCGACGCGTGGGCGACGCCGGTCATGCAGCACTACGCGGCCGGGTTCGCCGCCGCCACGGTCGCCCGCGACCAGCTCGCCTTCGCGGTGCCGGAACTCTCGACGCACGACAACCAGCGCGTGACCCAGGCCCTGAACGACGGGCTGCAGGCTGCGCTCACCGGCCGCAAGGCGCCCGATGCGGCCCTCGCCGAGGCCCAGGCCACCGCCGAACGGCTGCTTCGCTCCTATCGCTCCTGACCACGAGGCTTTCCCATGATCCGCCGCCGTCACTTGCTGGCCGCCACCACCGGGCTGCTTGCCGCCCCCGCCGTCCTGCGCGCCCAGACCGTGGAGAAGCTCACCTTCTACTACCCGGTCGCCGTGGGCGGCCCGCTCGCACAAATCATCGACGGCTACTGCAAGGCGTACCATGAAGAGACCGGCGTCACCGTCGAGGCGGTCTATGCCGGCGACTACAGCCAGGCGCTGATCAAGGCGACCACCGCGCTGAAGGCAGGCGCCGGCCCGCAATTCGCGGTGCTGCTCGCCGCCGAGATGCACAGCCTGCAGGACCAGGACATCCTGGTCTCCCTCGACGAGATCGGGCTGGATGCGGAGGCAAAGCGCTGGCTCGACGGGTTCTATCCGGCCTTCCTCGCCAACAGCCATGCCGAGGGCAAGACCTGGTCGGTGCCGTTCCAGCGCTCGACGGCGATCTTCTACTACGACAAGGCGGCGTTCACCGAGGCCGGCCTCGACCCCGCGAAGTTCCCCACCACCTGGGCGGAGCTGGTCGCGGCGGCCGGGAAGCTGACCAGGCGGGATGCTTCCGGCAAGGTGACGCGCTGGGGCATCAAGATGGCCGCCGACCTCGGCAACGCGCAGTGGACCTTCGGCGCGCTGGCCAACCAGGTCGACCACCGGCTGATGAACGAGGCCGGCACGCAGGTCTTCTTCGACGATCCGAAGGCGATCGAGGCGATGACGTTCTGGCGCGGCCTCGCCGCCGATCATCACGTGACGCCGGACGGGATTTCCGCCTGGTCGCAGCTCTCGCCCGACTTCCTCGAGGGCAACACGGCGATCATCCAGCACACCACCGGCAACCTGACCAACGTGCGCGACAAGGCGCGCTTCCCGTTCGGGGTGGCCGGGCTCGCCGGAAAGACCGCTCCGCGTTCGGTCGTGGGCGGCGGCAACCTCTACTTCTTCCGCAACGCCTCGCCCGCCGAACGCCAGGCGGCGCTGCGCTTCGCGCGCTGGGTCTCCGCCCCGGAGCGCGCGGCCGACTGGTCGATCCGCACCGGCTACATCGCCACCAGTCCCGCGGCCTATGAGACGCCGGCGCTGCAGGCCTATGTGGCGAAATTCCCCGAGGCGAACGTCGCCCGCACCTTCCTGCCGGTCGCGACCGGCGAGCTGTCCACCTACGAGAACCAGCGCGTCTACAAGGCACTGACCGACAACATCCAGGCCTGCCTGAACGGGGGCAAGACGCCGAAGCAGGCGATGCAGGAGGCGCAGGCCGAATCCGACCGCATCCTGCGCCGCTACCAGAAGGCCTGATGGACGCGACGATCTCTCCCCCTCCGCTCGTGGGAGGAGGCCGCGGGGTCGCCCCCCCACCCCAGCCCTCCGCCGCGAGGGGGGAGGGGGCGTTGCGTGCGTCGTTGGCGGCCTGGGCGCTGGTGCTGCCGTCGCTGCTGCTGCTGGTCGCGTTCACGCATTGGCCCGCGGTCGAGACGCTGTGGCACAGCCTGCACGCGACGCCGCGCGGCAACCGGCCCGCGCCGTTCGTCGGGCTCGACAACTATCGCGCGTTGCTCGACGACCCGGTGTTCTTCCGCGCGCTGTGGAACAACACGATCTATGCGGCCGTCACCATCCCGGCCTCGGTCGTGCTCGCGCTCGTCATGGCGCTGGCGGTGAACCGCGCGATGCCCGGCCGCGCGCTGCTGCGCATGGCGTATTTCCTGCCGACCATGCTGCCGATGATCGCGGTCGCCAATATCTGGCTGTTCTTCTACACGCCCGATTACGGGCTGTTCGACCAGGTGCTGTCGCTGTTCGGATTCGGCCGGCACAACTGGCTGGGCGATGCCGCCACCGCCCTGCCCGCCATGATCGCCGTCGCGGTCTGGAAGGAGGCGGGGTTCTTCATGATCTTCTATCTCGCCGCGCTGCAGACCATGCCGCCCGACTTGCATGAGGCCGCGTCGCTCGACGGCACACCGCGCATCATGTTCTTCCGCCGCGTGACGCTGCCGCTGCTGATGCCGACCACGCTGTTCGTGCTGGTCAACGCGGTGGTCAATGCGTTCCGCATGATCGACCACGTGGTGGTGATGACCCGCGGCGGACCGGACAACGCCACCACGCTGCTGCTCTACTACATCTACGAAACCGGCTTCCGCTTCTGGGACACCGCGACGGCCGCGACGCTCACCGTCGTGCTGCTCGCGATCCTCGCCGCGCTCGCCGTGCTGCAGTTCGGCGTGTTCGGCCGACGGGTGCACTACCGATGATCGCCGGCACGCGCCATCCGGTCTGGACCACGCTGGAGATCGCGGCGGCCTGGCTGCTGGGCCTGCTCTGGCTGCTGCCGCTGCTCTACGCCGCCTGGACCGCGATCCATCCCGCCGCCTATGCGACGCACTTCACGCCGACCGCGCCGCTGACCGTCGCGAACTTCGTCGCCGCCTGGCAGGCCGCCCCGTTCGGCCGCTACCTGCTCAACACTTTCCTGCTCTGCTCGCTGATCCTGGCCGTGCAGTTCGTGGTCTGCACCACCGCCGCCTTCGCCTTCGCGCGGCTGAGCTTCGTCGGCCGCGACCTGCTGTTCGGGCTCGTGCTGCTGCAGCTCATGATCATGCCGGACGCGCTGCTGGTGGAGAACTACCGCACCCTCGCGCAGCTCCGACTGGTCGACACGATCACCGCGATCGCCCTGCCCTATCTCGGTTCCGCCTTCGGCATCTTCCTGCTGCGCCAGACCTTCATGACCGTGCCCCAGGCCCTCGACGACGCCGCCCGCCTCGAGGGCTGCGGCCTGCTCGGCCGGCTCTGGCGCGTCTACGTGCCGCTCGCGCGGCCGACCTACATCGCCTACGGGCTCGTCTCGGTCAGTTACCATTGGAACAATTTCCTCTGGCCGCTGGTGATCACCAACTCGGTGACCACCCGCCCGCTGACCGTCGGGCTGGCGGTGTTCGCCACCACCGACCAGGGCATCGACTGGTCCATCATCACCGCGGCCACGCTGATGACCAGCGCCCCGTTGCTGCTCGCTTTCCTGTTGTTCCAGCGGCAATTCGTCGCCAGCTTCATGCGCGCCGGCGTCCGCTGACGCAGCGCCGCGCCGAATCTCCTCCGCCGAAGGCCCCCGCATGTCCGCCGCCCTCGATACCCGCTTCGACACCGCCTGCCGCCTCGCCGCGGAGGCCGGCGCCATCGCGCTCCGCCTCCGCCCGCCGCCGGGCGCCGCACAGGCCACGCTGAAGGGCCCGCAGGACTGGCTGACCGAGGCCGACGGTGCGGTGGAGCGCTTCCTGTCCGACGCGCTGGCGGCCGCCTTCCCCGCGGACGGGTTCCACGGCGAGGAAGGCGGCCCCGCCCGCCCCGGCCGGCTGCGCTGGGTGGTGGACCCGATCGACGGCACCGCCAATTTCGCCCGCGGTCGCAACCGGTTCTGCATCTCCCTCGGCCTGATGGAGGACCGCACGCCGCTGCTGGGCGTGATCGTCGCGCCGGCGATCGGGGAGACGTTCACCGGCCGCCAGGGCGGCGGCGCGTTCCTGAACGGCACCCCGATCCGCGCCGCCACGACCCAAGACCCCGCCCAGGCGATCGTCGAGGTGGGCTGGTCGCGCCGGCGTTCGAACGCGGCGTTCCTCGCCGTCAGCCGCCACTTCCTCGACCTCGGCTGCGCCGTACGGCATGGCGGGTCGGGCACACTCGGCCTCGCCGACGTCGCCGCCGGGCGCAGCGACGCCTATGCCGAACTGCACATCAACATCTGGGACAGCGCCGCCGCCCTGGTGCTGCTGGCCGAGGCCGGCGCCGCGCTGAACGGCTTCCTGGACGGCGACGGTGCATGGTCCGGCAACCCGATGCTGGCCTGCGCCCCGGCCCTGGCCGGCCCGTTCGGCGCGCCTCCCGGCATTCCGGCCGCCCGACCGGCCTGATCCGCGGCGCGTGCAGGTGCGCCCGCGTCCGGCGCCGCTTTGACAGCGGCGACCCGTGGCGCTTTCCTGCCGGGAACCCTCAGGAGGAACCGTCCGTGCGTCCCTTGGAAGGCATGCGGGTCGTCTCGCTCGAGCATGCCGTCGCGGCGCCGCTGTGCAGCCGCCATCTGGCCGATCTCGGTGCCGACGTCATCAAGATCGAGCGCGCCGAAGGTGATTTCGCGCGCAACTACGACAGCTACGTCCACGGCCAGAGCAGCCATTTCGTCTGGCTGAACCGCGGCAAGCGCAGCATCACGCTGGACGTGAAGCATCCCGCCGCCGGCGAGGTGCTGCAGCGCCTGCTGGCCGGCACCGACGTGCTGCTGCAGAACCTCGCCCCCGGCGCCGCCGCGCGTCTCGGCCTGTCGCACGCCGCCCTTGCGCCCGCGCATCCGAAGCTCGTGGTCTGCGACATTTCGGGCTATGGCGAGAGCGGGCCGTTCGCGCAGAAGAAGGCCTACGACCTGCTGATCCAGGCCGAATCGGGGCTGATCAGCGTGACGGGTTCACCCGAGCAGCCGTCGCGCGTGGGAATTTCGATCGCGGATATTGCGACGGGAATGTATGCGCTGTCCGGCATTCTCGCCGCCCTGGTGCAACGCGGGCGGACCGGCGTCGGCGCGAACGTCAAGATCGCCATGCTGGACGCGCTGGCCGAGTGGATGAGCCAGCCGATGCTGCGCTGGGCCTATGCCGGCTCCGCGCCGCCCCGCTCCCCCGGCGCGCATCCCGCAATCGCCCCCTACGGGCCGCATCGCACCGGCGACGGGCAGGTGATCTTCGGCATCCAGAACGACCGCGAATGGACGAGCTTCTGCACCAACGTGCTGCGCCGGCCCGAAATCCGCACCGACCCCAGATTCCTCACCGTCAACGACCGCCGCGACAACCGCGAGGCGCTGACCGCGCTGATCGAGGACGTGTTCGCCCCGATGACGTCCATGGAGGTGGTGGCCGCACTCGACGCCGCCGGCATCGCCAACGGCCGCCTGAACGAGCCCAAGGACGTGTGGGAGCACACCCAGCTCGCCGCGCGCGACAAGTGGCGGGAGGTCGGCACCCCGAACGGCCCGGTGCGCGCCCTGCTGCCGCCCTTCACCTTCCCCGACCAGGAAGCGGCGATGGGCGACGTCCCTGGCATCGGGCAGCATACCGATGCGATCCTGCGCGACCTCGGCTTCGACGCGCAGGCGATCGCCGGGCTGCATGCGGCCGGCGCGGTATGAGCGCGTTCGACCCCGCCCAGCACCGCATGGTGCCGGAGCAGCGCTGGTTCGACGATTTCCGCCTCGGCGAGCGCTTCGTGCTGCCCAGCCGCACCATGACCGAGGCGGTGTTCCTCGCCTTCCAGGCAGCGAGCGGCGACGCCCACCCGGTGCACTACGACGTCGAATACTGCCGCGCGCGGTCCTACCCGCATCTGCTCGCCCACGGGCTGCAGACCCTCGCGCAGACCGCACCGGGCGCCGGGCTGTTCCCCTATCTGGTCGAGGAGTCGCTGGTCGGCTTCCTCGAGCAGTCGAGCCGGTTCCTCAAGCCGGTGTTCGCCGGCGACACGGTCTACCCCGCCCTGGAGATCGACGAACTCACTCCCAACCGCACCACCGGCGTGCTCGGGTTGCGCAGCACCGTGCACAACCAGCGGCGCGAACTGGTGCTGGAGGGACGCCAGCGCTACCTGCTCCGGCGGCGGGCGTAACGACCTTCACATTGAGGCGAGGCGTGCCATCTTGCTGCCATGACTCACCGCCACGATCCCAGCATCGGAAAACGGGGTAAGGGCGATGGCGCGCATCGGTCGTCGGATGCATCCGGGCAAGATATTGCGGGAAGAGTACATGGCTCCCGCAGGGCTCGATGCCGGCGGGCTGGCCCAGGCGCTGGGCGTCGAAGTCACGTGCATTGCTCCATTGATGATCGAGCAAGGCCGGATTTCCTCCGATCTGGCGCTGCGCCTGGCGCGTTACTTCCGGACGACGCCGCAATTCTGGCTTGGACTGCAGACTGCTTACGATCTGGCGGTGGCGACGGCGCAATTCGGCGCGGAGATCGAGGCGCGGGTGCAGCCGATCGCGGCCTGAGCCGCCGCATCCGGCGCGGCTTCTTCCCCTATTCGATGCTCCCGCTGTGCCACGACGCCGGCCCCAACCAGCGCATCAGCAATGAACGGGACACATTTTTCCGGCAATACGGAGAGGTCGGACGCCCCGTACTGCGATCACAGTGTGCTGTGCGGGCGTTTCCGCACTCCACACCGGCGATCAGGCCCCACATACGGGGTGCGCCATCCGTAGGGAGCCCGCCTTGTCCGTAACCACGTCCCTTCTGCAGGTGGTGGACGACGTTGCCGCCCGGTTCGGTCTGTTGAACCGTCCCCTCGACGCCGCCGCCCTGCTCACCGACGCCCAGAACCGCACCGGGCTCTCCGACTTCGGTAACGAACCCTTCCTCGACCCGCTCCGTCGCTTCCTCGAGGCGAGCACGCGCGAATCCGCGCTCACGGTGGTCGGCCGCATCGCGACCCGCTGGGACGTGACGCGCTTCCTGTCCAACCTGCTGGTGCTGCGGGAGGCCGAGGCGCGCGATCCCGGCATCCAGCATGAGCGGATCGACCGCCCGATCTTCATCACCGGCCTGCCGCGCAGCGGCACGACCTTCCTGCACCGGCTGATGATGCACGATCCGGCGACGCGCGCGCCGCTCGTATGGCAGACGATTTTCCCCTACCCGAAGGCCAGCCCGGCCCGCAGCGCCGCCCAGGTGCAGCGCCAGCTCCGCAGCTTCGAGCGGCTCGCGCCCGAGTTCCGTGCGCTGCACCCGCTGGACGCCACCTCGCCGCAGGAATGCAGCGAGATCACCGCGCATGTGTTCCGGAGCCTGCGCTTCGACACGAACTACGACATCCCGTCCTATCGCGCCTGGCTGGATGCGGACGAAGGCCGGCAGCTTCCGGCCTTCCGGTTCCACAAGCGCTTCCTGCAGCACCTGCAGCACCAGAGCTTCGTGGCGAACGGCCGCTGGGTGCTGAAATGCCCCGAACACGTGTTTGCGCTGAATGCCATCCGGGAGGTGTATCCCGACGCGCGCATCGTCTTCGTCCATCGGGATCCGGTGAAGGTGCTGCTGTCGGTCGCCAAGCTGACCGAGGTGCTGCGGCGCCCGTTCAGCCGCGCAGTCGATCCGCTGGAGATCGGACGGCAGGAGAGCGCCCGCTGGCTGGACGGCACGCGCCGCATGATGGCCGCCGGCGACGATATCGGCCTGCCGGAACCGATTTGCCACGTGCACTACCTCGACCTGGTGTCGGACCCGCTGGCGACGGTGGAAGGCGTCTACCAGCATTTCGGCATGACGCTGCCGGAGACCGCGTCCGCCGGGATCCAGGCCTACGTGGCGGCCAAGCCGAATGGCGGCTATGGGCCGCGCGACTACCATTTCGAGGATCACGGATTGAGCGCCGAGGCGGAGACGGAGAAGTTCCGTCCCTACCTGCTGAAGTTCGGCATCACGCCGGAGGCGCGCCCCGGCCAGCGTCGCCGCACCGCCGCGCCGCGCCAGACCGAGACGGTGGGCCGGCCTTAACCTCTCGTTCAGTCCTCGCGGCGACAATGCGGGGACTGAACGCTGGGGCCCCCGGTCATGCCACCCTCGCTATCGCGCGAAGACGTCGATCGCCTCCTGGCTGCCCCCTTGCCGCCGGCGCGGATCGAGCTCGTGGGCAAGCTGGCGCAGGACCTGACGGAGGCGCGCCTCTCGACCGCCGAACTGCAGCTCGGGCAGGACATCCTGCGCCTCCTCGCCCGCGACGTGGAGGTCACGGTGCGGGCGGCGCTCTCCAGCAGCCTGCAGTCGTCGGCGCATTTGCCACGCGACGTGGCGCTGCGCCTCGCCCGCGACGTCGAAGAAGTGGCGTTGCCGATCCTGGCGCAGTCGCTGGTGCTGAGCGACGACGACCTGATCGAGATCGTCAGCAGCGGGTCGAGCGCGAAGCAGCAGGCGGTGGCCGGCCGCAGCAACGTCTCCGAGACGGTGGCGGAGGCGTTGATCACCCTCGCCGACGAGCGCGCGGTCGTGACCCTGATGCGCAATGAGGGCGCGAAGATCAACGAACGCAGCCTCAACCGCGCGGTCGACCGCTTCGCGTCGAGCGACGCGGTGATGGGCGGCATGGTCGGCCGCAGCGTGCTGCCGGTGGCGGTGGCGGAGCGGCTCGCGACGGTGGTGTCGGACGAGCTCCGCCGGCACCTCGTGGAATGCCACGAACTCACGCCGCGCGTGGCCTCCGACATCGTGCTGCGCGCCCGCGAACGCGCGATCCTGCAACTCGGCCGCGGCGCCGCGGAACCCGATCTCCGCCGGCTCCTGCAGCAGATGCACCACAACGGGCGGCTCACGCCCTCGCTGATCCTGCGCGCGATCTGCACCGGCGACATCGCCTTCTTCGAGGCGTCGCTCGCGGTGCTCGCCGGCGTTCCGGCGGCAAACGCGCAGATGCTGATCCATGATGGCGGCCGCCAGGGCTTGCCGGCGCTGTACGCGCAGGCGGGATTGCCAGCAGGGCTTTTCGGCGTGTTCCGCGCCGCCGTGGACACGGTTCAGAGCACCGGGTTCGACGGCGAACCGCGCGACCTGGAGCGCTACCGCGCCCGCGTGATCGCCCGTGTGCTGAGCCAGCTCGAGACACTCGACCCCGCCGACCTGGACTATCTGGTGGACAAGCTCGACGACATGCTGCGCCTCGCCGCCTGAACACCGGCCTATGCGCTGTTGGAGTGGGAAGGCGTGTCGGCACCCGCGCTTGGCCCGCAGCGCGCCCTACGGCCCCTTGCGCGCCAACCGCCGCAAGCGCGGCTTCGGGCCGGCCCCGCTGCTGTCGAGGGTGGCATGCAGGGACGCCACCGTCTCGGGCGGCAGCCGATGAATCACCTGCGCCAGCCGGTTCGCGAGCGCGGTCTGTTCCGGCGTGAGACCCCCGGTGTCCACCACCACGCGCGGATTGGACAGGCGCGCGAGCCGGTTCAGATCCTCCGCATCGTCCCAGATCAACCCGAAGAACTCGTTCACCTGGTGCACGAGCCCGGCGCTGGGCGTGCCGCGCTTGCCGTGCTCGAGGGCCGAGAGATAGGCGGACGACACCTGCAGCTCCGCCGCGAGCTGCTTCAACGTGATCCCGCGGGCCGCACGCAGCGCCCGCAATCGCGCACCGAACGGGGTCATGGTGACCGCGCGCGTGTATCACGAACAGCGCAGGAAAGCCCGCATCGGCTCCCCCGGGCAAGCTCGGATCGGAACCGCACGTCCCGATCCGATAGCCGCGCCGCCAGGCCCGAAAGCGTCGCGCGCGTCGGGGCCTGGCGCCGGATCGTCAGGCCGGCGTGAAGACGGGCAGCGGCGGGCCACCCTCGGCCGGTACCAGCTTCACCTTCACCTTCTGCCCGATCTTCAGGGCGTCCAGATTGTCGGTGAAGATGTTGGTCAGCATCGACGGACCTTCGGCGAGCTGCACATAGGCGATCGCATACGGCGTCTCGGCGCGCTTCATCACGCTCACCGAGTAGATCGTGCCGTCGCCCGACGCCTCTTCCCAGGCGCAGTCGCCGAAGCAGAACGGGCACAGGCTGCGCGGATACCAGTGCGCCTTCTTGCAGGCGGTGCAGCGGCGGATCAGGAACTTGCCCGCGGCCGTGCCGTCGAAGAACGGCTTGGTCTCCGGGTTGGTCTCGGGGGCCCCGATGAACGGGATCTTGCGGTCAGCCATCGGTGATTACTCCCGCTCCAGGATGACGGTGCTGCCGCAGTGACGGGTGCCCAGCGAGCCGCCGGTCCCGTGTGCGAGGGCGAGGTCGCAGTTCTTCACCTGCACGGCCGGATTGGCCTCACCGCGCAACTGGCGTACCGCCTCGATGATCTTCGTGATGCCGCCACGGTTGGCGGGGTGGTTGGAGCAGAGTCCGCCGCCATCGGTGTTGAACGGCAGCTTGCCGACGCCCGAAATCAGGTTGCCGTCCATGACGAACTTGCCGCCCTGGCCCTTCTCGGCGAAGCCCAGATCCTCGAGCTGCATCAGCACGGTGATCGTGAAGCTGTCGTAGATCGAGGCGTATTTGATGTCGGACGGCTTGATCCCCGCCATCTCCCAGGCCGGCGGCCCAGACCAGCGCGCGGCGGTGTAGGTCAGGTCGACCTCGCCGCCCATCTGGTGCTTGGGCGACTCACCGACGCCGATCACCTTCACCTTCGGGCGCTTCAGGCTCTTCGCGACCTCGGGGCTGGTCACCACCAGCGCGCCGCCGCCATCCGAGATGACGCAGCAGTCGAGCCGGTGCAGCGGCGAGGCGACCATCGGCGAGTTCACCACGTCCTCGACCGTCACCACGTCGCGCAGCATGGCATGCGGGTTGTGCTGCGCATGATGCGACGCCGCCACCTTGATCCACGCCAACTGCTCGGATGTCGTCCCGTATTCGTACATGTGCCGCGCGGCGCACATCGCGTACTGGTTCACCACGGTCGGGCCGTACGGGTATTCGAACTGCATGTCCGGCGCGGTGGGGTTGCCGGCGCGCGGCGCGGTGCCGGTCGCCATGCCTTCGCTGCGCGGCCGACCGGCCAGGGTGATCAGCGCGACGGAGCAGCGGCCCGCGGCGATCGCCTCGAGCGCATGGCCGACCGCGACCTGATAGGAGGAGCCGCCGACATCGGTCGAATCGACGTGCCGGCACTTCAGGTTCAGGTAGTCGACCATCGAGAGCGGGCCGAGGGCGCCGGGGGCGTCACCGGCGCAGAAATACCCGTCCACGTCGTTCTTGGTGAGACCGGCATCTTCGAGCGCACCCTTGGCGCACTCGGCGTGGAGGAGGGCGACGGACTTGTCGGTCGCCTTGCGCGTGGGATGTTCCCACGCCCCCATGATGTATGCCTTGCCCTTCAAACTCATGCGTCGCTCCCCCCTCGTGCCCCTGCGGGGCCCTGATCGGTACCGGTTTCAAGCGGCGCGATTATACTGATCAGTAGAGGTTCGGCTACCCGCCCACCGGCGGAAAACGCAGGGCGGCGCCCGCGCGGGCCGAATGGGCGCTCAGGCGAGTTCGCCGTCCTCGAGGTCGTCGGGTTCGGCGTAATCGCGCAGGCGGGAGATGTCGTGCAGCACGACGCGGGCGCCATGCGTCTCCACGCCGAAGCTGCGCAGTGCGGCGAAGGCGCGGGACAGATTCTCCTGCCGGCACCCGAGCCGCGCGGCGAGCAGCCGCTTGTCGAAGGGAAGCCGGAAGTGGGCGGTGTTGCCGGCCGGCTCGCGGGAGAGGGAGAGCAGGTAGCAGCCGAGCCGCTGCGCGGTTGTGCGCAGCTTCAGGTCGCAGACCTGGCGCACGAGCGCGCGGAAATCCTGCGCCTCCGCCCGCATCAGCGCGGCGGCGAGATCGGGCGCGCGCTGCACGAGGGCGAGCAGCGCCGGAGCCGGCAGCACGACCACGCGGGACGGCGTGACGGCCTGGGCGTTCAGCAGGTAGGGCAGCTTCGCGAGCACCGTCGCAAGCACGAAATGCCCGCCGGGCCGCACCACCTCCACCACCGCGCTGGTGCCGTTCGGGGCGGTGTTCGACAGCGCGATCTGACCCTCGATCAGGACATGCAGCCGGTCGGCGCGCTCGCCCTGGCGGCAGAGAATCTCCTGTTCGCGGACGATACGGATTTCGCCGATCGCGGCGAGTTCGTGCAGGACGGCGATGGGCAGGTCGCGGAAGATGTCGATCGCGCGCAACGTGGCCAGATCGAGGCTGCGGGCGGTGCGTGCAGACGAGTCATCCGCATCTGGAGAGACTTCATCCGACCCGAACTCGTCGTTCATGGAGTGATCTCGCCTCCCCCTGCGCTGCTCGACCGCGCGCGCCTCCGCCGCAAAAACCAGCCGCTCGCTCGGCTTCGTGCCGATGGCACGCGCGTGGTGTTACGCCCGAGTAGAACGGCGAGAGGCTCTGATTAGCGTATGGGTTTGATGCAGATCAATACCGAGGCTCAACAAGTGCGCGGAAAAACGAGAACTTCGTATCACGCGTTTGTGTTTTGACCGCACAGCGACCGCCATCGACCCGCGTGCGGTTGCCGCCTCGCTGGGGGTGGCGTAGCGTTCCGCGCCGGGGGAACGTGCATCCGATCCATCGCCTCGCGCCGCTCTGCGCCCTGGCCAAGACCAGCGCGAGGTTCGGACGGAATGGTGCCGCGAGGCAGGTGGTCGGCGCCGCCGCGATCCCTCCGACGTCGATCAGTCACGGAGGAAACATCATGCCAGAGCCAGGTCGCGCGCTGCCGCAACCGACGCCCGAAACGCAGCATTTCTGGGAGGGCACGAAGGCGGGCGAGCTCCGCCTGCAGCGCTGCGACGCCTGCGCCAAGGTCTACTTCCCGCCGCGTCCGTTCTGCCCGGGCTGCGCATCCCGCCAGGTCAGCGTGTTCAAGGCGAGCGGCAAGGGCGTGCTGTACAGCTACGTCATCCACCATCGTCCGGTGCCCGGCTTCAAGCCGCCCTATGCGATCGCGGTCGTGCAGCTCGAGGAAGGGCCGCGCATGATGACCAACATCGTCGAATGCGCGCAGACGCCCGAGGCGCTGCAGCTCGACATGCCGGTCGAGGTCGTGTTCGAGGCGCAGACCGACACGATCACCCTGCCCCTGTTCCGTCCGGCGAAAGGCTGATCCGATGCCCCACAACACCGTTGCGGTCGTCGGCGCCGCCGAGACCACCAAGCTGGGCGTCGTGCCCGACATGTCGCAGATCCAGCTGCATGCCGATGCCGCGCTCAACGCGATGGCCGATTGCGGCCTCGGTCCCAAGGACATCGACGGCATCGCGACCGCGGTCGAGACGCCGGTGCAGCTCGCGCAGTATCTCGGCATCACGCCGACCTGGGTGGACGGCACCTCGGTCGGCGGCTGCTCCTTCATGATCCATGTCCGCCACGCCGCGGCGGCGATCGAGGCCGGGCTCGCCAAGACCATCCTGGTGACGCATGGGGAGAGCGGCAAGTCGCGCGTCGGCAACCCGCCGCGCTCGATCCATCCGCAGTCGCTGAACGGCCAGTTCGAGCAGCCGTTCGGCCCGATGGGTCCGCCCAGCCTCTTCACCATCCCCGTGCTGCGCTACATGAAGACCTATGGCGTGACCGAGGAGCAGATCGCCCAGGTCGCGGTGGTGCAGCGCGAATGGGCCGGGATGAACCCGCGCGCCACGTTCCGCAATCCGATCACCACCGAGGACGTGCTGAACAGCCGGATGATCGCCTACCCGTTCCGGCTGCTGATGTGCTGCCTGGTGACGGATGGCGGCGGCGCGCTGATCCTGACCTCGGCCGATCGCGCCAAGGACTTCCCGCAGAAGCCGGTCTACATCCTGGGCACCGGCGAGAGCGTCGAGACGCCGATGGTGAGCCAGATGGAGGACTTCACCTCCTCCCGCGCGTTCCGTGTCGCCGGCCCGACCGCGTTCAAGGAGGCGGGGATCACCCACAAGGACGTCGATCACCTGATGATCTACGATGCGTTCGCGCATCTGCCGATCTACGGGCTCGAGGACCTGGGCTTCGTTGGCCGGGGCGAGGGTGCGCCCTTCATCGCGGCGCGCAACACGGCCCCCGGCGGCAAGCTGCCGATGAACACCAATGGCGGCGGCCTGTCCTACATGCACTCGGGCATGTACGGGATGTACGCGCTGCAGGAGAGCGTGCGGCAGATGCGCGGCATCTCGCCGGCGCAGGTGCCGGACGCGAAGATCTCCGTGTGTCATGGCGTGGGTGGGATGTTCGCGGCCTCCGGCACGATCATCTTCAGCAACCAGCGTCCCTGAGACGACCGCGGCCGCGCGGCGAGGCTCGCCTCGTTCGCGCGGCCGCGACGGCGGCTCCTGGCGCGACCGCACGCGCGGGGGGCGGAGTGCGCACCGGCGTGGGGGCGCAACGGCGTGGGGGCGCACCAGGGGGGCGCCGGCGTCCAGGCCGCCCGGGGGCCGCCAGGGGGCTGACCGTGCGGCGCGGCGCTGGTATCGTGATGGACGAAATCAGCGGAGGGCAGCATGGACGGAATGACCGGGCTTGCCGGTGCGGCCGGAGCGGAGCAGCGCCGGCGGATCCGCAGCGGGGCCTTTGCGGGCCCGACCGCCGGCCTCGCGCCCGGCAACGTGCAGGCGAACCTGGCGATCCTGCCCCGCGCCTACGCCAATGACTTCCTGCGCTTCGCCACCGCCAATCCGCGCCCCTGCCCCGTGCTGGCGGTGTCGGAGCCGGGTGATCCGCGGCTGCCCACCCTGGGCGCCGATCTCGACATCCGCAGCGATGTGCCGCGCTACCGCGTCTGGCGCGACGGCGTGCTGGTGGAGGAGCCGACCGATGTCAGCCATGTCTGGCAGGACGACCTGGTGACCTTCGCGATCGGCTGCTCCTTCTCCTTCGAGGAAGCGCTGGTCGAGGACGGGATCGAGATCCGCCACATCAGTTGCAACAGCAACGTGCCGATGTATCGCACCAACATTCCTTGCGTCCCGGCCGGCGTGTTCCACGGGCCGATGGTGGTGTCGATGCGGCCGATGAAGCCGGCGGATGCGATCCGCGCGGTGCAGATCACCTCGCGCTTTCCCTCGGTGCACGGGGCGCCGGTGCATGTCGGGCTGCCGGAGATGATCGGCATCCGCGACCTGGGCAAGCCCGATTACGGGGATCCGGTGCCGGTGGCGGCGGACGAGCTGCCGGTGTTCTGGGCCTGCGGCGTCACGCCCCAGTCGGTGATCGCCGAGGCGAAGCCGCCCTTCTGCATCACCCATGCACCCGGCTGCATGCTGATCACCGACCTGCGCAACAGCCGGCTCGCCGCGCTGTAGCCCGCATCGCGCGGTCGCCGTGGGGCGCTGTAGCCTCGGGGCGCTCACCCATACAGCGCCGTCAACTGCGTGGGGCTCATGCCGTAGAGCTGCGCGCGGGTGAAGGCGATCGCCTGCCGCGCGCGCAACGCCGCGAGTTGGTCGGTGCCGATCGCGGCGAGCTGCGGGTCGGACAGCGCCTGCTGCGCCGCCGCGCTCAGGGCGGCGAACGAGTCGGGCCTCAGCACGGCCATGTCCGCGGTCGACAGCCCGATCATCTGTGAGGCGAGCAGCGCGGCAGTCTCCGTCTCGGTCAGCGCGGCGACCTGCGTCGGATCCAGGGCGGCGAGTTGCGCGGGCGCCAGGCTCGCGATCTGGGTGGGCGTCAGGGCCGCCACCTGGTCGGGTCGCAGCGCGGCGATCAGCGCCGGGGACAGCGCGAGCAGTGCGTCGGGGGACAATGCGGCGGTCTGCGCCGGATCCAGCGCCTGCAACCGCGCGGCATCCAGGCCCGAGGCACCGGAATAGGACAGGCCCGCGAGCTGCGCCGGCGCGAACGCCGCGAACTGCGCGACCGGCAGCGCGGCGACATGCGCCGCCGTGAGCCCCGCGACCTGGCCCGCTCCGAACCCGCCGATGCGGCTGCCGAGCGCGAGGATCGTCGTGCCTGGGAGTGCCCCGATCGCGGCGGCGGATAGCGCGGCGAGATGCGCGTCGTCCAGCGCGGTCACGTCCATCTCGGTCAGCGCGGCCCCCTGTGCGGCGCTGAGGCCGCCCATCTGCGTCGCGGTGAACGCCGCGAAACGGCTCTGCACCACGCCGGGGTCGAGCTCGCTGACGGAAGCGGGCGACAAGGCGGCGAGCTGGGCGTCGGAGAGGCCCGCCTGCTGCGCGGCGGACCAGGCCTCCACTTGCGCCGGGGACAGGGCGGCGAGCTGGGTGGCGCCGAACCCGGCAAGCTGGCTCGCATCGGCGCGGGCGAGCGCCGCGGTGGACAGGCCGCTCACACCGTCGGCGGACAAGGCACCGAGTTGCGTGGCGCTCAGCGTGGCGGCGACCTCGGGCGCGAACGCGGCGACCTGGGTCGCGCTCAATGCCGCGAGCTGCGCGCCGGACCAGGCCGCGACCTGGGCGGCGCTCAGCCCCGCCACGTTGCTGGGCGCGAGGCGGGCGATCTGCGTGGGGCCGAGTGCCGCGAGCTGGGCCGCATCGAGGCCGGTGGTGGCGGCGAGGCCAAGGCCGCTCACGCCGTCCGGCGAGAGATCGGCGAAGGCAGTGGCGGACAGCCCGTCAACCGCCTCGGGCTGCAGCGCCGCCACCTGCGCGGCCGTCAGGCCCTGGCGCCGGGCGGCGGTGAGCTCCTCGAGCTGCGCCGCCCCGAACGAGGCGAACTGCAGCGACGTCAGCGCGGCGATCTGCGCCGTGGTGAACGCACCCACCTGATCGGGCCGCAGCGCCCCGATCTGGGCCGCTGTGAACGCGGCGAGCGCGGCCGGAGCGATCGCGGCGGTCTGGCTGGCGCTGAGCGATCCGAGTTGCGGCGCGGCAAGCCCGGCGAGTTGCGCCGCATCCAGCGCAGCCACTTGGGTGGTGGTGAGCGCCGCGAGCTGGTCGTCCCGCAGGGCGGCGAGATCGGCGGCGCTCAGTCCGGGGATGGCGCTGGTGGCCAGGGCCGCAATCTGACCCGTGGAGAGCGCGGCGATCGACTCGGGCGCGAGCACTGCGACCTGCGTGGCGTCCAGGGTCGCCGTCTGCGCTGCCGTCAGATGCGACACCCGCGCCCCTAGGCTGGCGAGCTGCGCGGGGGTGAGCGCCGCGACCTGGGTCGTGCTGAGCGCGGCGAGCTGGTCGTCCCGCAGCGCCGCGATCCCGTCCACCGCGGCGATCCTGTCGGCCGAGATGGCCGCGAGCTGGGAGGTGCCGAACGCGTTCAACTGGTTGGCGGAGAGGGCCGCGAGCTGGGCGCCGCCGAGGGATCCGACCTGCTGCGCGCTCAGGACGGCCACCTTGCCCCAGTCGAGCGCGGTGACCTGGGCAGGGCTCAGGGCGGCGATCTGGGCGGTGGTCATGCCGGCGACCTGCGCCGTGGACAGCGCCTCGATCGCCCCGGTGGACAACCCGGCCAGCGCGTTCGGCGCCAGCGCGGCGACCTGGGCGGTGCTCAAGTCGGCCAGCCGCGCACTCGGCAGAGCGGCAAGCTGGGTGGCGGTGAGCGCTGCCATCTGCCCGCGGGTCAGGCTGGCGAGTTGGCCCGTGTCGAGCGCGGCCACCTGCGCCGTATCGAGCGCCGCCACGCTGCGGGTCGAGAGGCCGGCGAACTGCGCGGGGCTCAGCGCGGTCGTGTCGAGGCGGCCGATCTGTGCCGGCGTCAGGGCCGCGAGCTGGGTCCGGCCGAGCGCACGGATCCGCGCGGCGTCGAGCGTGGCGACCGCGGCGGAGGAGAGCCCGGCCATGCCGTCGGCGGACAGCGACGCGAGCTGGGCGGGGGCGAGCGCCGCGACCTGGCTCGTCGACAGGCCGGCGGTCTGGGTGCCGCGCAAGGAAGCGAGTTGGGTGGTGCCGAACGAAGCCAGGGTCGTGGGGAGCAGCGCGGCAACCGCCGGTGCGGACAGCGCGGCGACCGCGGAGGGGGCCAGCGCGGCCACCTGGGCCGAGGACAGGGCCGCCGCCTGCGTCGCCGTCAGGGCTTTCGTCTGGGTCGAGGTCAGCCCGCGCAGTTGGGCGTTCGACAGCGCGGCGATCTGGCTGGTGCCCAAGGCGGCCACCTGGGCCGCGCCGAAGGCCCCGAGTTGGGCGGGGCGCAACGCGGCGAGTTGGCTGCCGCCGAGACCCGCGAGCGTGGCGGTGGAGAGGCCGGCGGCTCCGGCGGGGGAGAGGGCTGCGAGCTGGGTGGGCGTGAACGCCGCAACCTGGTCCTGCGGCAGCGCGGCGACCTGGGTGCGCCCGAGCGCGGCGAGCTGCCGCACGGTGAAGGCGGCGGTCTGGGTCGCGGTCAGTGCCGCGAGCTGGGCGCCGGACAGGGCCGCCACCGCATCCGGCGAGAGGGCGACGAACTGGCTGCCGCTCAGTTCCGCGAGCACGGTGCCACTGATCGCGGCGACCTGGGCGGGACGCAGCGCCGCAAGTTGGGCCGGGGTCAGGGCGGCCACCTGGTCCGGGGCGATGGCGGCGAAATCCGCCGCGTCCAGTCCCCCGACGCCGCCAGCCGACAAGGCCGCAACCTGCGTCGGGGAGAGAGCGCCGAACGCCTGCGGCGACAAGGCTCGGACCTGGTCGCTGCTCAGCCGCGCGATCTGGGCCGACCCCAGCGCGCCGGTTTGCGCCGGGCTCAGCGCCTGGATCTGCGCCGCGCTCAGCACGGCGATTCCGGCCGGCGCGATCGCCCCCACCTGCTCATGCGAGAACGTGCCAAGCGTGGCGCCCGAGAGCGCCCGCATCTGCGCCCCGGACAGCCGGCCGACCTGGGTGGCGGACAGCGCATCCACGCTCGCGGCGGACAGGCCGCCGATCGCGGCCGGCGACAGGGCGGCGAGCTGGCGGGCCGTCAGCGCGTTCAGGCTGCCGGGCGGCAATGCCTCGAGCTGGGCGGCGGTGAAGCGCGTGAGCTGCGCCGGCGTCAGGGCGGCGAGTTGGGAGGCGCCGAACCCGCTCAACTGGGCCGCGCCGAGGCTGCCCACCTGCGCGGCGGTGAGCGCGGCGATGCTGGCGGACGGCAGCGCGGCCGTTTGTGTGGCGGTCAGCGCCCCGATCGCGGCGGGGGAGAGTGCGGCCACCTGCCTCGCCGTGAGTCCGGCGAGCTGGTCGGCGGTGAGGGCGGCGGCCTGGGTCGCGCTCAGCCAGCCGACCGCCTGGAGCGACAGCGCCTGGATCCGATCGGCCGGGAGCGCGGCGATCTGCGGCGCGCTCATGCGCCCGATCTCGCGGTATGGGATCCGCGCCAGGTCCGCGGCCGTAAGCTGGGCGATCTGCGCCGGAGCGAGCAGGCTCACGTCGAAATCGGGCGTGGCGAACGGTCCGGTCGGGAGCCCCTGGATCTGCACAGCTCGTCACCCGCGCGCCGCCGGGTCGTCCGACACGGCCTGGCGCTAGGCCGGTCGGGGCCGGGTCGGAGCGGACGTTCGCATCAGCTCGCGCCAGTCGAACGCCTGATCGCACGGCTGCCGGCCGGCACCGGCTGACCGACCGCGGCTCGGACGTCGCACGAACCGTGCCATGCACGTGTCGGCCGACCCGAAGCACGATCTCACCGAACACCGGGGCGGCGCGGGCCCGCCCCGTGCCATGCACCCGCCGCCCGGCCCGAAGCAGACTCCCGCCGAACGCCCACCGCCCTCCTCCTCGGCACATCCTGCGCGGCGAAATCTGCCGGTCGGCCATTTCTGCCGGGTGGCTTTCCGACACGGCCCGGGCTTGCCCGCGGCGCCCCGGCCTTGCATCGTCGCCGCGCATGCCCCTGCCCGCCCCGCCCGACAACTGTGACGACCGGATCGATCGGATCGAGGCGCTGATCCACCAGGACGTGGGCCGCAACGTCGGCGCCCTGTTCGGCGCCACCAAAGGCGCGCTGCGCCGCGCCGCCCGCGCGCTCGCCGCCGATCCCACCCCGCGGATCGGCTTCCTCACCGGCTTCTTCGTGCCGCTCGGCAGCCCGCCGGCCGCCGAGACCGACGGCCCGGTCGGCACCGCCCTGCTGGCCGCCGGCCTCGCCCGCGCCGGCGTCGCCTGCCGCGTGCTGACCGACGCGCCCTGCGCGGACGGCTGCACGGCGGCGTTGCGCGGCGCCGGGGCCGAGATCCCGCTCGACGTCGTCGCCCTCGACGCCCCGCTCGGGGAAGCGATCGCCACCTGGCGCGAGGCCGATATCGGCTGGGCTGTGGCGATCGAGCGCTGTGGCCGCTCCGCCGGCGGACCGCCCCGCAACATGCGCGGCATCGACATCAGCCCGCACACGGCGGCACTCGACGAGCTGTTCCTGGCCGGCCCCTGGCAGACCATGGCGATCGGCGACGGCGGCAACGAAATCGGCTTCGGCGCCCTGCCCCGCCCTCTGGTCACCCAGCACGTCGCCGAGGGTGAGCTGATCGCCTGCGTCACCCCGGCGACCCACCTGATGCTGGCCGGGGTGTCGCATTGGGGCTGCTGGGCGCTGCTCGCCGCCCTCGCCCTGCTCCGCCCCGACTGGGCACCGGCCCTGCGCGCGAGCCTCGACCCGGCGCTGGACCGGCGCGTGCTCGAAACCATGGTGCGCGACGGCCCCGCAGTGGACGGCGTGCTGCAGCGGCAGGGCCCCACGATCGACGCCCTGTCGCTCGAGGTGCACCACGCCAAGCTGGCTGCGATCACCGCGGTACTGGACGACCGCGCCTGACCGGCGCGCCTTGCCCGCCGCGCCGCCGCATCGGATGATCGCGGCAATACGGGGAGAACCACATGCGGGTCGGCATCGAGGTGGGCGGCACCTTCACGGATCTCGTCGCGGTGGACGGCACACGCGTCGTCGTCGCCAAGGTCCCGAGCACGCCGCACAGCCCGGATATCGGGGCGTATGCCGCACTCGGCGCCGGCGACATCCCCGCGGCCGCGGTCACCGACCTGGTGCACGGCTCCACCGTTGCCACCAACGCCATCCTGGAACGCAAGGGCGCCCGTGTCGCCTTCGTCACCACGGCGGGGTTCCGCGACATCCTGTTCCTGCAGCGCCACGACCGCCGCAACATCTACGACCTGCGCTACCGCAAGCCCGAACCGCCGGTCGCGCGGCGTGACTGCTTCGAGGTCGCCGAACGCATCGACGCATCCGGCACGGTGATCCTGGCGCTGGACGCGGCGGCGGTGCGGCGCGAGCTGCTCCCCGCGCTCGCCGCCGGCGGCTACGACGCGGTCGCGATCTGCCTGCTCTCGGCCTATGTCGCGCCCCAGCACGAACGCGCGCTGGAGGCGCTGATCGCCGCCGCACTGCCCGCGCTGCGCATCGCCTGCTCGCATCGCGTCGCCAGCGAGTTCCGGGAGTTCGAGCGCGCCTCCACCACCGTGCTCTCGGCCTATGTGCAGCCGGTGATCGACCGCTATCTCGACCGATTCGAGGCGACGCTGGGCGAAGCAGGGTTCCGCGGCCATTTCAGCGTCATGCAGTCGAATGGGGGTCGCCTGCCCGCGATCGCCATGCGACAGACCGCGATCACCGCGCTGTTCAGCGGCCCGGCGGCCGGCGTGGTCGGCGCGATCCGCCAGGCCGGCCGGTCCGGCCGCGGCGACCTGATCACCTTCGACATGGGCGGCACCTCCACCGATGTGAGCCTGGTGATGGAAGGCGAGCCCTCGCTCGCCCCGGAGACCGAGATCGACGGGTTGCCGATCCGCACCCCCGTGCTCGACATCGTCTCGGTGGGCGCCGGCGGCGGCAGCCTGGTATGGATCGACGATGGCGGCATGCTGCGCGTCGGTCCGCGCAGCGCCGGCGCGGTGCCGGGCCCCGCCTGCTACGGGCGGGGCGGCACCGAACCGACCGTGACCGACGCGCACGTGGTGCGCGGCACGATCCGGCCGGAAGCGTTCCTCGGCGGCACCATGGCGCTCGACACCGCCCGCGCACACGCCGCGTTCGAGACCGTGGCCGCACGTCTCGGCGCCGACATCCCCGGCGCCGCGGCCGCCGCGATCCGGCTCGCCGTCGCCAACATCGTGCGCGCGATCCAGCTCGTCTCGACCGAACGCGGCCGCGACCCGCGCGACTACGTGCTGCTGCCGTTCGGCGGCGCCGGCCCGCTGCTCGCCGCCGAAATCGCCGACGAACTCGGCGTGCGCGAGATCCTGGTGCCGCCCAACCCCGGCGTCGTCTCGGCGCTGGGCCTGCTCTCCGCCGACTTCCTGCGCGTGGCCGGGGTGACGCGGCGCACCCGCCTCGATGCCGACACGCCGGCGATGCTGCGCGACGCCTTCGCGACGTTCCAGGCCGAAGCCGCCGCGGAGTTCCGCACCCTCGGCCTCGCCGGCGCGCTCGACTTCACGCTGACGGCGGAAATGCGCTTCGTCGGCCAGGCCTTCGAGATCTCGGTCGCGCTCGACCCGGCCGACCTGCCCCGCCTGACCACCGCCGACCTCGCCGACCGATTCGCCGCGGCGCATCGCCGCGTCTACTTCCATGGCGGGGAGCCCGGGCGCGCGATCGAGATCGTCGGCCTGCGCTTCGGCGTGCTGCGCCGCCTCGACGCGCTGCCGGCCTTCCACGAGCGCCCGATCGCCCTGGCGCAGCCCGAGTCCGTGCCCGTCCACCTGCAAGGCGAAACCGTCACCGCCCGCCTGCTCGACGCCGCCCGCCTGTCCGCCGGCACGGCTGCGCACGGGCCAGCGCTGATCGAGGGCTACAGCTCCTCCATCTGGGTGCCGCCGCACTGGGTGGCGCGCCGCGACGAGGCCGGAAACCTGCTGATGCAGAGGATCGCCGCATGACGCTCGAACCCGTCGATTACGCCATCATCAGCCAGGCGCTGATCGCCGCCGCCCGCGAGATGGGCGCCAAGCTCGTGCGCTCCGCCTACTCGACCGTGCTGCGCGAAGCACGCGACGGATCCGCCGCCCTGCTCGACGCGCACGGCAACACCGTCGCGCAAGCCGAACTCATCCCCATGCAGCTCGGCACCATCGGCCACATCTTCCAGCCCTGCGCGCGGCTCTATCCGGTGGAGACGCTGGAGGAGGGCGACTTCTTCGCCATCAACGACCCGTATTCCGGCGGCCAGCACCTGCAGGACGTGTTCCTGTTCCATCCGATCTTCGTGGACGCACGCGTCATCGGCTTTGCCGCCTCGGTTGCGCATCACCTCGATCTCGGCGGCGGCAGCCCGGGGCTGAACCCGCTCGCGGCCGACGTGTATGCGGAAGGGCTGATCATCCCGCCGATGAAGTGGAACATGCGGCGCGACTGGCATGGCGGAAACTTCGAGCGGCTGCTGCGCGCGAACGTGCGCGTGCCGCACCAGACCATGGGCGATTTCGATGCGCAGATGGCGGCGAACGCGATCGGCGCGGTGCGGCTGCAGGAACTCGCGGCGCGCTACGGCGTCGAGAAGCTCACCGCGGTGATGGCGGCGCTGCAGGACTACTCCGAGGCCCGCATGCGCGCGGCGATCGTGCAGGTGCCGGACGGAACGTATCAAGGCGAGGATTGGGTCGACGACGACGGCATCGGCGAAGACACCCTGCCGGTGCGCGCCACGCTGACCGTCTCCGGCGATCGGATCGCGATCGATTTCGCGGGCACCGCGCCGCAGGTCGCCTCCAACCTGAACGCGCCGTTCGCCTCCACCATCTCGGCGGCGCTGTCGGCGGTGAAGGCGGCGCTCACCAGTCCGGACATCCCGTTCAACGCCGGCGCCGCGCGGCCCATCAGCATCACCGCGCCGCATGGCTCGCTGCTCAACCCGCGCCATCCCGCGCCGGTGCGCGCCCGCATGGAAGCGTGCTTCCGCGCCTGGAACGCCACCATGAAGGCGCTGTCGCAGGCGGTGCCCGATCGCGTGGTCGCGCCCGGCTTCGACACGACCACCGTGGGCGTGCTGTCCCACCTCGACGAGGACGGCTGGAGCGTCTACCTGGAGATCTATGGCGGCGGCTATGGCGCCACCGCGCAGTCGGACGGATGCGACGCGGTCGACGGGCCGCTGTCCAACTGTTCCAACACGCCGGTGGAAGCGCTCGACCAGGATTTCGGGTTCTTCCGCGTGCTGGAATACCGGCTGCGGCCCGGCAGCGGCGGCGACGGCACCCATCGCGGCGGCCTCGGCTTCCTGCGCCGGTTTGAGATCCTCCGCGACGGCGTGCAGCTCGCGCTCTACAGCGACCGCTTCCGCACGCGCCCGCAAGGCCTGTTCGGCGGCGACCCCGGCGGCACCGGCCACTGCGAGATCCAGCGCGGCAACGAGACGATCCGCCTGAAATCGAAGGACAAGGTGCCGCTGCGCAAGGGCGACGTGGTGACGCTCGCGGTCGGCGGCGGCGCCGGCTACGGCGACCCGGCAGGCCGGGATCCGGCGGATCGCGCCCGCGACGCCGCGGAAGGTTACGTGAACGTCGGCTGACGGCGCATCGCGGGCCTGGACGGGGCGCGGCCGCTGCCTGATCATGCGAACCCGGAACGTCCGGATCGCAAACATGCTCCTCCGACTGCATCACGCCGCCGCAACGGCGCTCCTGCTCCTGGCTGCCAATCCGGGCGCGTCGGCCCGTGTCTGGGCCGCCCCGGCCGGAGCAGCCGACACGGCATCGGCCAGTCCCGTTGCCGCGCCGTCGGGCGGCCCCACGACCGCCACCGCCGATGCCGCGCCCCCGTGGTCTCCACCGGATCCGGACAGCCTGCCCGACACGCCGTTCGGCCGCACCGTGCGCTACGGCCGCGACCTGATCACCCGGACCGTGACGCTGATCGGGCCGGACGCCAAGGATCCGGCGATGCGCTACACCGGCAATGGCCTGACCTGCCAATCCTGCCACCTGCAGGCCGGCACCCAGCAGTTCGGCCTGCCCCTGGCCGGGATCTGGGGCCTGTTTCCGCAATATGTCGGCCGCGAGAACGAGGTCCGCACGCTCGAGGAGCGCATCAACGGCTGCATGGAGCGCAGCATGAACGGCCACGCGCTGCCACTGGGCGGGCCGGAGATGAAGGCCATGCTGACCTATATCCGCTACGTCAGCGCCCCCGAGACCGTGGGCCAGGCGCTGGTCGGCCGCGTCGTGCCCGCGCTCCCGCTGCCGGACCGCGCGGCTGACCCGATCCGCGGGCGCAAGATCTATGGCGAGATGTGCGCCGCGTGTCATGGCGCGGACGGCCAGGGCCAGCGCCTCGACGCGGCGGACGCGGCGCAACAAGGCAAGCGCTACCAGTTTCCGCCGCTCTGGGGCCCGGAAAGCTACAATGACGGTGCCGGCATGGCGCGCACCATCACCGCCGCACGCTTCGCCCACGCCAACATGCCGTTCGGCACGACCTGGCAATCGCCTGCCCTCTCCGACAGCGACGCCTTCGACGTGATGGCCTTCGTCAACGACCAGCCGCGCCCCCACAAGGGCCTGCTGGAGAACGACTTCCCGGACCGCAGCAAGAAGCCGGTCGATGCCGCCTATCCGCCCTTCGTCGGCCCGTTCACCCCGGAGCAGCATCGCTACGGCCCGTGGCAGCCGATCGTCGACTGGATGAAGGCGCATCAGGGAACCGCGCCGCTGAGCGACTGATCGCTCTCCGGACTGGAACGCACCCGGAATTGTGCGGTATGGGCCTCGGCAAACAGAGGTTCATGCACATGCCGGACGCCGCCACGATGACCGCCACGCGCCCGGCCGGCGCGTCCCAGCCTCCCGCGGCGCACGCCTCCACGCGCCAGGTCGTCGCCGGCGCGATCGGCAACGTGCTGGAATGGTACGACTTCGCGGCCTACGGATATTTCGCCTCGATCTTCGCGAAGAACTTCTTCCCCTCCAGCAACGGCATCGTCTCGCTCGCCTCCGCCTTCGGGGTGTTCGCCGCGGCCTTCCTGATGCGGCCGATCGGCGGGGCGTTGTTCGGCCATGTCGGCGACCGGTTCGGGCGCAAGCAGGCGCTGGTGACCTCGGCCGGGCTGATGACCGTCTCCACCATGGCGATCGGACTGCTGCCCACCTACGAGACCGCGGGCGCCCTGGCACCGCTGCTGCTGATCCTGCTGCGGCTGCTGCAGGGCCTGTCCGTCGGCGGCGAATTCTCCGCCTCCATCATCTTCCTGGTCGAGCGGGCAGAGCCGCGGCGCCGCGGCCTGCTCGGCAGTTTCGCCTCGGTTGGCGCCACCTGCGGGATCCTGATCGGGTCCGGGGTGGGCGCGGTCGCGAGCTGGCTGATGACCCCGGCGGAGTTGCAGGCCTGGGGCTGGCGCATCCCCTTCCTCCTGGGAATCGTGCTGGGCGGGGTCGCCTTCGTGCTCCGCGCCGTCATGCATGAAGACGGCGCGCGCGCCGGCTTGCCCAGCGGGCGGCTGCCGCTGATCGAGGCGCTGGAGGTCGACTGGCGGGAGATCCTGCGCGGCATGCTCGCCTGCTCCGCCTTCGCCGCGACCTTCTATCTCGTGTTCATCTACCTGGTGACGATGATGCACCAGGTGGACGGCATTCCGCTCGAACGGGCGCTGCAGGTGAACACCGCGTGCATGGTGCTGCTGGTGGCGCTCACGCCGCTCGCCGGCTGGGTGTCCGATCGGATCGGCCGCAAGCCGCTGATGCTCGTCTCGACGATCGGCACCATCGTGCTGGCGGTCCCGCTGTTCTGGCTGCTGACCCACCCGGAGCCACTGGTGGTGGCGGCCGGCCAGGCATTGTTCGCGGTGCTGATCGCCGCCTGGGCCGGACCGATGGAGGCGATGCTGGTCGAGCTCTATCGCGGCCGCACCCGCTGCACCGCGCTCTCGATCAGCTACAACACCGCCTTCGCCCTGCTGGGCGGCACCTCACCCATGATCGCGGTCTACCTGGTCAGCGAAGCGAAGCTGACCTATGGGCCTGCCTACTACCTGATGGCGCTGGGCCTGCTCTCGCTCGCCGCGGCGCTCACCATTCCCGATCGCAGCGGCCAGCCACTGCGCTGACCGCCCGCAGGAGCATGCCATGCACGGCGTTCGCCGCATCGAGAGCCTGGTGGAGCTGGAGGCGCTCTACACGCCCGCCCCCAATCTCGCCTCCACCGCCAAGGAAGTGCCGGCGCTGATCCCCGCCTATCGCCGGCTGATCGAGGCTTCCCCGTTCGCCGTGTTGGCGACCGGCGGGCCGGAAGGGCTCGACTGCTCGCCACGCGGGGACCAGCCCGGATTCGTGCGCGTCCATGACGCGCGCACGCTGCTGATGCCGGATCGCCGCGGCAACAACCGGATCGACAGCCTGCGCAACGTGGTGCGCGACCCGCGTGTGGCGCTGCTGTTCCTGATCCCGGGCCTCGGCACGACGCTGCGGGTGAACGGACGCGGCTGGCTCACCGACGATGCCGCGCTGCGGGAGAGCTTCGTCGTGGAGGGCAAGGCGCCGCGCACCGTGCTCGTGATCGAGGTGGAGAGCGTCTACTTCCAGTGCGCACGGGCGATCGTACGCGCGGGGCTGTGGGATGCGGCCTCGCATGTCGCGCCCGGGACGATGCCGACACCAGGCGCGATCCTGCAGGAGCTGAGCGACGCGGAGATCGACGGCGCCGCGTATGACGCCGCTTGGCCCGCCCGCGCCCGCCAGACGATGTGGTGACGGCACATACCGGCGCGCTCATCGATTGACTCGCATGCAGATCACCTCGGCGCGCGGTATGGTCTTGATCTGGGCGCGGCCGCCCCAGCAACCCCGCGCCGCATACCGATGAGCGGAGAGGCTCATCGGTATCAGGGCGGCGCCGCGCCGGTCACGACGCGGATGCAGGTCTTGCCGGGAAAGAACCAGCCTATGCTCGCGGCCCACCAGTCCTGCACGCAGCCGTCCGCGTGGTCGGGCAGCCGGTACGTCATCGGGTCCTTGCGGACCTGGTAGATCGTCATGTCGGGTCCCGGCGATCGTCCCGACTGCCAGGTCAGGCCACGTGCGATCATCGGATCCTGGTAGTCTCTCCAGTCTTGCCAGATTGCGCGGCTGCGTGGCGCCAGCAGCAGCCCGACCGCCAGCAGCAGCGCGATCGGCGTCGCCACGCCGCGCCAGCCACGCCCCGGCTCGCCGTGCGGCGCGGTCCAGATCGCCAGCGCCGCGACCGCCATGAACCACAGCGCTTGCCGCACGAAGGCATGGCGATCGCAGCAATCCAATCCGTACTGGTAGTAGCTCGCCAGCAGGATCAGGAAGCAGGTCAGCGGGAACGAGACCGCCACGACGGCGAGTCGCGACGGCACGCCGCGGCGGGCCGGATCGGCCGTCATCCAGCAGCCCTGGATGCCGAGGAAGAACGCAAGCTTGACCAGCGTGCCGCCCAGCAGCGACCCGGCGGTGAAATGCGAGATGTCGAGCGCCAGCGCCTCCGGAATGAGCTGCTGGGCGGCCGCCGCCAGGCTTGCGAACGGATGGTGGAAGCGCGCCGCGCTGCCCCCGGGCAGCATAGCCATGTCGATACGATGGCCCGCCACCAGCACGCCGATCACCCCGGCTCCGGCGAGGAGCGGCAGCCAGGTGTCGGGGCGGATCGGCCGGCGATGCCACGCCAGCCAGAGAGACAACAGCGCGGTATGCACCACGACCAGCATGGCGCCGGTTTCCGACGCCCAGGCTGCCGCGATCAGCAGTGCAGCGGTCACGCCGCGGTTGCCCAGCGTCGTCGCGGCGGGGGTCGCCGCTCGGAACAGCAGGACCATCGCCACCGTGACCACCGGCGCATAGGCGACGGCCCCGAACGGCCAGTAGAAGACGCTCGCCACGTCACGTCCGAGGATGACGACGCAGAGCACCGCGAGAGCCCCGAGCAGGCGGTAGGCGCGGGCGATGCCGCGGGTGGCGGAGAGGGCGGGAAGCAGCGCGAGCACGGCGGCGGCCCAGACGATGCCCAGCACGACGACGATATGGGGGCGGCCCGTCGCCCGTACCAGCGCGGCATAGAGCGCGATCAGGGCCTCGGAGAACGGCCGCGGGCTCCAGCTGATGAAGCGGAACCAGAGGTATTGCCACCCATGGGCGCGGAACATCCCGAAGGTCTGGAACTCGTCCGCCCCCCAGGCGCCACGCGGGATCAGCCCGGCATGCAGCAGCGCAACGGCGGCCAGTCCGACGATGCCGAGGATCAGGAGCGCGCGTGCGGGCCAGTGCACGCCGGCGGTCCTCGTCGGGCCCCCGCCGATCGACGGTGAAGCTTGCAAGCGTGCCTCCATGGCCCCGCCACGGCCGGAGTGGCGGGATCGGGCCGGGGGACGTTAGCGGCGTCGTTATCCTGCCTCAAGAGGTGAGCAGGCCATTTCGGCGGGCCGTACGAACCCCCCGCGTCGGGCCGAGGACCAGCCCCTCCAAGCATGGCAAACCCCCGTTCGCGCCCGCTTTGCAGCGCCGCCGCATGGCGCGATGCTGGCGCGAAACCGCCCGAAAGGCTCCCGGCATGAGCGCCCCAAGCTGGACCGACCGCTCCACCGTCACCCTGCGCTGCGAGAAGCAGCCCGCCCGCGGCACCCGCGGCATGGTGGTGACCAACCACCCGCTCGCCTCCGCCGCCGGGGCGGAAATGCTGGCGGCCGGCGGCAACGCCATCGACGCGGCGATCGCGGCGTTCTTCACCCTCACCGTGGTCGAGCCGATGATGGTCGGCATCCTGGGCGGCGGGATGGCGCATCTGCGCCTCGCCGACGGGCGGCACGTGGTGATCGACGGCCAGAGCACGGCCCCGCTGGCGACCGGCCCGACCACCTACACGCCCGATCCCGAGGCCGCCCCCGGCACCATGGACACCGTCGGACGCAAGAATGCGCTGGGCCCGACGGCGGTGGGCGCGCCCGGCAATCTCGCCGGCTGGTGCGAAGTGCTGGCCCGCTTCGGCACCTTCCCGCTCGCCGACGTCATGGAGCCGGCGATCCGGCATGCGAGCCGCGGCTTCCGGATCACCCCTTATCTGCAGGAATGCGCGACCGACGCCGCCGCGGATCTCGCGCGCGATCCGGAAATCGCCGCGCTCTACCTGCCCGGCGGCACGCCGATCCAGGCCGGGGCGAGGCTCGTCACCGGTGCCTATGCCGACACGCTGCGCGCCATCGCCCAGGAAGGCCCCGCCCTGCTCTACGGCGGCGCGCTCGGACGGCGCTACGCCGACCACATGGCACGCAGCGGCGGCTACCTGACGATGGAGGACTTCACCCGCTACCGCACCATCGAGCGCGATGCGATCCGCGGCACCTATCGTGGCTTCGAGGTGGTCGGCCCGCCGCCCCCGGCCTCGGGCGGCGTGCATGTCGTGCAGATGCTGAACTTGATGGAGGGGTTCGACGTCGCGGGTCTCGGCTTCGGCACGCCGGAAGGGGCGCATCTGCTCGCCGAGGTGCTGAAGATCGCCTTCGCCGACCGCGCCGCCGCGACCGGCGACCCCGCCTTCGTCGACGTCCCGATCGCGCGGCTGATCGACAAGGCCTATGCGGCGGAGCGGCGCGGCGAGATCGACATGACACACGCGCGGCACTGGAAGGCCGGCGTCACCGCGGGCGAGTCGGCGCACACCACGCATCTGACCGTCGCCGACGCGGCGGGCAACGTCGTGTGCTCCACGCAGACCATCAACAGCACCTTCGGCGCGCGCTTCATCGTTCCCGGCACGGGAATGATCCCGAACAACTACATGTACGTCTTCGACCCGCGCCCCGGCCGCGCCAGTTCGGTCGCCCCCGGCAAGCGCGTCACCTCCTCCATGGCGCCCACCATCGTGCTGAAGGACGGCAAGCCGGCCTTCGCCCTCGGCCTGCCCGGTGGGCTGCGGATCTTTCCCTCGGCCTTCCAGGCGGTGGTCAACCTGATCGACCACGGCATGAGCCTGCAGCAGGCCGTCTAGGCGCCGCGGCTCTGGACGCAGGGCTTCGCGCTCGAGATGGAAGACCGGTTCCCCGCTTCCGTGCAGGCGGCGATGCGGGACCGCGGCCACGACGTGCTGCCGATGAAACATGTCGGCGGCGGCATGAACGCGATTCGGTTCTGGCCGGACGGCGAGATGGAGGGCGCCGCCTGCTGGCGGGCGGACGGCACGCCGATCGGCATCGGCGGCGGTCTGGCGCGGCGCGGCGTGCGGTTCAATCCGGATCCCGCGCAACGATAATGGAACGAACTCCGGGTCCCTCGCCTGTGGAATAGGACCAAAGTCATCATCAACAACCCTGTCCACAGGTGAGAACCGGCTAAATACCGCGAATCGGCTCAAGAAGAACAACGTCTACATTGTGCGTGCCGGAAGGTTGCTGGTATCGCCGCCCTGCCCGATCGAGGCGCGACCACT
Organism: Rhodospirillales bacterium; assembly: GCA_017304945.1. Classification (GTDB taxonomy): domain Bacteria; phylum Pseudomonadota; class Alphaproteobacteria; order Acetobacterales; family Acetobacteraceae; genus Rhodopila. The sequence continues at coordinate 8,284 of JAFKLG010000075.1, read as the reverse complement.
AATCCACGCACAACGACGGAGTTTCTTTATGTCCGGGTCATTGACCAACGGGACCAATACAAACTTGGGCACAGTTGTCGGCTCAGGGACCGACGCGATTACCTTGCTGATGTCCGGTGATTCTTATGGGACTCCTGGCGCACCGGGCGCCGATGCGCAGTTCACCGTCAATGTCGACGGCCAGCAGATCGGCGGATTGCAGAGCGTCTCCGCGTCGCACGCCGCAGGCCAGACCCAGGCCTTCACCTTCCTGGGCAACTTCGATCCCGGCCAGCACGAGGTCACGGTCACCTTCGCCAACAACAGCGGCACCCAGGGCGACAAGACCGATTTCGGCCGCGGTGGCGACCGCAACCTCTACGTCGACGGCGTGAGCTACGACGGCCAGCAGGTCACCAACGGCACCACGCCGATCTACACCTCCCCGCTGTTCCCGCCGAATGGTCCCCTCGACCTCGGCAACGCGGTGTTCAACGTGACCGACACGACGGCGGTGCCGGCTGACGCCGCCTCCACCCCGACCACCACGCCGGGTCCCGTGGATGTCGGCGCGGGCAGCGACACGCTGACGCTGATGATGAACGAGGACCCCTACCAGGGCGACGCCCAGTTCACCGTGGCGGTCGACGGCCAGCAGGTCGGCGGCACGCTGACCACCAGCGCGATCGCCTGGCAGGGCCAGCAGCAGGCGTTCAACCTGCATGGCGACTGGGGATCGGGCGCGCACACGGTGACCGTGACGTTCCTGAACGACCTCGCCGGCGCCTATGACGGGAACGGCATGGCCTACGACAATGTCGACCGCAACCTCTACATCCAGGGCGTGAGCTATGACGGCCTGACCAGCGGCGGCACGCCGTGGGAGCTGTCGAGCAACGGGTCGGCCGACTTCTACGTCCCGGCCGGCGGCCAGCCCGGCGCCTATGTCTCGGCCGGCAGCGGCCAGACGCAAGCGGGCGCGTCCGACGGCGCCACGGTGGTGGCGGGCAGCGGCACCTCGGACTCCGGCACCGTGGTGACGGGGAGCGGCAGCGCGGCCGACGGGTCGACCGTCTCTCCCACTGACGGCACCTCCACTGGCGGCACGTCCACGGGCGGCGCGTCCACTGGCGGCACCACCGACCAGGGCGCCTCCGGCGGCGCGACCAGCGACACCGCGACCATCAGCGGCGACTCGCTCACCCCGAGCGGCCAGGCCGGCAGCGGCGACGGTTCGGGGATGAGCTTCGTGCCGCCCACCGACTCCGGCACCGGCACCGGCACCGGCACCGGGTCGACCGGCGGCACCGACACGACCGGCGGCGACAAGGACCTGGGCACGATCGTCTCGAACGAAACCAATGGTGGCAGCACGGCGGACTGGTGGCACTCCCCCGCCGCCGCCAGCATGCTGTGGTCGCAGTGGCAGGACGCCCATGGCGGCAACGCCGCGGCGGCCTGGCAGGCCCTGACCGACGTCTACAACAACATGGCCGCCGCCGCCGCGGCCTGGCATCAGAACCAGAGCTGATCGCAGCCTGATCCGGATGTCATGAGATCGTCCCCCGCGCGGCGCCTCACCGCGCGGGAGACGCCAGCGCCGCGGCCCGTCAACGGCCTGGCCTCCGCGCAAGATCGGTGATGCCGCCGATCCTGCGTGCGCCAGCGCCTGGATGCGTGATCACGCCTCGGAGCGAGCCGGCTCCACCCGATCGCGCTAACGGGTCGCGGCGTTCCGGCGCCGCAGGATCGCGTCGCGGATGAGCGGCATGCGATCATTGCCGAAATACATGTCGTCCCCGCCGACGTACATGGTGGGCGAGCCGAAGCCGCCGCGGTCGATCAGCTCCTGCGTGTTGGCGCGCAGCTTGTCCTTCACCGGCTGCGTCTCGATCGCCGCCAGCAGCGCGTCGGGATCGAGCCCCGCACTGCGGCAGATCTCGGTGATCACCGGCACCTGCGAGATGTCCTTGTCGTCGCGCCAGTAGGCCTCGAACGTCGCCTGCGCGAACGGCACCAGCGCGTCGCTGCCCTCGAGCCAGCAGCAGGCGCGCATCACCTTCACGCTGTTCACCGGAAACACGCTGGGCCGGTAGTGGATGGACAGGCCGAGGAACCGCGCCCAGTCCATCTGGTCCTTCTTGCCGTAGGCCTGCTTGGCCGGCACCGGCTTCTCGCGCGAATTGTGGACGGTCGGGTTCACCGCGTTGAACACCCCGCCCACCAGATGCGGTCGCCAGGTGACGGTGACCTCCAGCTCGCGCTCCAGCTCCCGCAGGGAGTGGAAGGCGAAATACGTCCAGGGGCTGGAGCAGTCGAAGAAGCACTCGAGTTCGGCCATGCGTCGTTTCCTCCTTGTGTGCGAGGGGACGCCGTGGCCGTCCCCGCCGCTACTCCGCCGCCACCACGCGCGCCGGCCCCGACCGGTTCGGCAACGCCTCGGCCCAGAGCTCCGGGGCCAGTTCCTCCCGCCGGTTCGGGAAGGCCAGCGCGCAGAGCAGCGTGATCACCCCGAACCCTGCCATCATCAGGGTCACCGCGGCCAGACTCCCCGTATGCTCGTAGAACCAGGCGACCACCGGCGGGGCGGCCGCGGCGCCGATGAAGCCCACGAAGAAGCGCACCGAATACATGCGCGCCCGCAGCGCCGGAGAGATGTAGCGCGCGGTCATCGTCTCGTTGACCGTCACCTGCCCGAAGATCCCCGCCGAGACCAGCGCGGCACAGGGCAGCACCAGCCAGCCGGGCGCGAACGACACCGCCACCAGGCTCGGCACCAGGAGCACGCTGATCGGCAGGAACACCCGGCGCAGCGTGTGCCGGTCGATCATCCGGCCGACGGTGAACTGGGTCAGCGCCCCGCACAGCGTGGCGGCGAACGCGGCCGCGCCCACCAGCGGCAGCAGGTCGGGCGTGCCGCCCAGCCGCTCCTGCATCAGCTTGGGCAGCAGCAGGGTGAACGCGTTGAACACGAGGCCCGACACCACCGCGATCAGCAGCAGCACCACCACGGCGCGGCGCACGAGGTGACGGGGGATCTCGGGGAACGGCCGCGCGCCGCGCCGGATCGCCGCCTCGGGCGACGGCACGCGCATCCAGGCGAGCCCCACCAGTGCGCAGATCGCCCCCGGCACCAGGAAGGCGAAGCGCCAGCCGCCCTGATGCGCGAGGAACGCCGTCATCACCGGCGCCAGCGCCACGCCCAGGTTGCCGCACACTCCGTTGAGGCCGATCGCCCGCCCCGGCTTGTCGCCCGCCGCATCCACCAGCATCGCGGTGCCGATCGGGTGGTAGATCGCGGCGAACAGCCCGGTCGCGGCCAGCGCCAGCGCCAGCATCCAGGGCGTGCTCGCAAAACCGGTCGCCACCATCGACAGTCCGGTGCCGAGGAAGAACACCGCCATCATCGCCGGCCGCCCGACCCGCTGCGCGATCCAGCCCTGCGGCAGGGAGAACAGCCCGTAGAGCACGAACATCCCGGTCGCCAACGCCAGGATCGGCCCGTACTCGGTGCCGAAGCTGCCGCCCGGTTCGGTCATGGCGAGCACCGCCGTCGGCAGGACGAGCAGCGCGTAGTGGGTGAAACTATGCGCCGTGTTGATGAACGGGATGATCCGTCGTTCCTGCGACATGGGGCCGCGTCCTCCCTCTCGAGCGACGGCCGGGTTGTGCCGGCCGAGCGCCACTCTATCCTGGCCAATCCACGACGTACGGCCAAATCATGTCGCCAACCGGACAGAGCCGCCCGCCACGGGCAGCCGCCGCCGCGTCGCCCCAGGTCGGAGCGGCGCCAGCCCCCTGGCTCCGGCCCTTCGAGCAGGCGCCGCGCCCGCTGGTCGGCTATGCGCGCGACTACGCCGCGGGCCATGTCACGGACTGGCATGCGCACCCGCGGGCGCAGTTGCTCACCGCGCTCGCCGGCGTGCTGCGGGTCGACACGCCGGCGGCCCAGTTCGTGATTCCGCCCGGCACCGGGCTGTGGGTGCCCGCCGAGACCCGACATCTCACGCGCATGCCGGCGGGGCTGCGCATGCGCGCGCTGTTCCTGCGCCAGGATGCGGCGCGCGCCGGCCCCTCGGCGGTGACGGTGGTCGCGATCTCGCCGCTGTTGCGGGAGCTGATCCTGGCCGCCTGCGCGGAGACGGTCACCTGGGACGAGGACGGGCCGGTGCGGCACATCGCCGCCCTCGCGCTGCATGAGATCGGCCATGCCGCCACCCGATCCATCGCGCTGCCGGCCTGCCGCGATCCGCGGCTGCTGCGTGTGGCGGCGGCGCTGCGGGCGGATCCGGCGGATCCCCGCGGCCTCGAGGCGTTTGCCGCGAGTGCCGGTGCGTCGGCGCGCACGCTTGCGCGGCTGTTCCGCGCCGACACCGGCATGAGCTTCCAGGCATGGCGGCGCCAGTTGCGGCTGACCGAGGCCTGGGCCCTGCTCGCCCAGGGAGTGCCGCCGGCGCGTGCCGCAGCGACGGTCGGCTACGACAGCGGTCCCGCGTTCGGGGCGGCCTTCCGACTCGCATTCGGTCTCACGCCAGGTCAGGTGCGACAGACCGCCTGAGCGGGAGCCGTCGCGGTTCCGGCCGTGCGTCCGGGCGGCTCCATCCGTGCGGTGGGCGGGCTCCGTCCGTGCGTCAGGGCGGCTCCGTCCGTGCGGTGGGCAGGCCCCGTCCGTGCGTCAGGGTGGCTCCGCCCGTGCGGTGGGCAGGCCCCGTCCGTGCGTCAGGGCGGCTCCGCCCGTGCGGTGGGCGGGAGCTTTGATTCAGCACAGAGTTGAGGCGAGGAAAGGCGAGACACGGAGGGACCGAGCGGACCCGATCGGCGGAGGCGTCGCATCGCCACCGGTGGGGCGGAGGCAGCGTCGGGGGCCTCGGCGGCGCGTCCCGAGTGGCGCGAAGCGCTCCAATGATCATTGAGCCGAGTGGCTGGTTACCGCGTGCCCAACCCCGATCGGACCGACCGCCTCCGGCATCCACAACGACGAAGCGCGGAGCCCCGGCTGCGACACCACCGACCGTCCCACGGCGCGTGCAAGGTCCGGCTCCCTCGGTGTCTCGGCTTCCCTCGCCTCAACTCTGTGCTGAATCCAAAGCTGCCGCGCCCCGCACGGACGGAGCCGCCCGGACGCACGGCTCCCGCCCGCAGCCAAAGCCTCCCGCCCGCAGCAACCCGCCGCCTCAGCGCCGGATGATCGTGCCGGGTCCGGCCTCGGTGAACAGCTCCAGCAGGCAGGCATGCGGCACCCGCCCGTCCAGGATCACCGCGCCCTTCACGCCCTGCTTCACCGCCTCGACGCAGTTCTCCACCTTCGGGATCATGCCTCCGGTGATGGTGCCGTCGGCGATCCGCGCCTCCACATCCGAGAGCGAGAGTTCGGCGATCAGCCGCTTGTCCTTGTCGAGCACGCCCGACACGTCGGTCAGCATCAGCAGCCGGGTCGCGTGCAGCGCCCCCGCGACCGCGGCCGCCACGTGGTCGGCGTTGATGTTGTAGGTCTGGCCGTCCGCGCCCACGCCCACCGGCGCGATCACCGGCACCAGCCCGCCGCTGGTCAGCGCCTGGATAACGCGCACGTCCACCGCCTCCGGCTCGCCGACGAAGCCGAGGTCCAGCACCTGCTCGATCCGGCTGTCCGGATCGACCTTGGTCCGCCGCAGCTTGCGCGCACGGATCATGCCGCCATCCTTGCCGCAGATGCCGACCGCAAGGGCGCCCGCGCGGGTGATCAGGTTGGCGACGTATTTGTTGACGGTGCCGGCCAGCACCATCTCCACCACCTCGACCATCGCGGCGTCGGTGACGCGCAACCCGTCGATGAAGGTGGACTGGATCGCGAGCCGCTTCAGCATCGCGTTGATCTGCGGGCCGCCCCCATGCACGACGACCGGGTTGATGCCCACCTGCTTGAGCAGCGCGATGTCGCGGCCGAACTGTTCGGCCAGATGCTCCTCGCCCATCGCGTGGCCGCCGTATTTCACGACGACCGTGGCGCCGGCATAGCGTCGCAGGAACGGCAGCGCCTGGGCGAGCACATGCGCGCGTTCGGTGGCCGCCGCAATGTCCAGCGGCGCAGGAGATGAATCGGTCATGTCGCGCGTGTAGGGCGGCCTCGTGCCAGGGTCAAGGAACCCGGCCGTGCGGGGCCGCACGGTCCCGCGGCGACCTCAGCGGCGGGTCGCGGGCGGCGCGGACGGACCGACCCCGAATCCCTTCGCCGCAGGGAGCGGTCCCTCGACCGGCGGCGTCGCCTCGCGCAGGGCCATCGCGTCCATCACGGCGCCGACTTCCTCCTCGGTCGGCGCACGACGGTACTGGGTCTGGAACCAGTTCGTCACCGCCTCCTCCGAGATCGGATAGCCGAGTACCGGCAACTCCATCTCAGCGCTCCTTCGACCGTGGGGCCGTGGGTTGCGCGGCCTCGTCGATCTCCTGCACCACCTCGACCACCGCGTCGCGGTCGATCTCGACGGCCTTCCGCGCCAGCTTGTCGCCCGTTTCCTCCATGCCGTCGGCATAGGCGTCCAGTGCGTCCTGGGCGATTTCCCGCGCCGTCTCGTCGCTGCCCGGATCCTTCTTCGGACCGGTCGATCCCGTCTGCGCCATCGCGCCCTCCATTCCCGTCTCTGGGCTTCAATGCGCGAACCGCGACGCCGGTTGCGTGTCCCGCTCTACAGATTCTGCCGCTTCTCCGTATTGGTACGCATTGTGCAGTGACGCTTGGGCAGGAGACAAAGAGACGCACAGACGAACCCACCGCATTTCAGCGACGGAGAAAGAAGATGCACCCGGTCCCCGATCTGCCTTGGCCGCAGGACCTGTTCGCCCCGCACGCCCAGCGACCGGACGCCACCGGGACGGACCGCTTGTACGTCACGGCTCGCGAGACCGAGTTGAACCACTGGTCGCCCGTCCGGCTGAACCCGGTGCACGATTCGCGCGACACCATGCAATGACACAGGGCGGCCGCTCGGCCGCCCTTGCACCCTCCCCGGCTGCGCAGCGCACCGCCGCAAAGGCGAGCAATGATCTCGTTTTGACGCAGGCATTGATCAATCTTCGGCACAGCCGCGACGCTACGGCGTCATGCCGACCGCGTGCCCCACATCCTGTGCGCCATGCCAGATCATCTTCACGGCGACATAGAGGATGACGACCAGCCCGATATAGGCGACCCAGTGATGGCGCTCCAGGATGCGCGCCACCAGCGAGGCCGCCGCCCCCATCAGCAGCACCGAGATCGCGAGCCCCAGCGCCAGGATCGTCGGGTGATGCAGCGCCGCGCCAGCGACCGCCAGCACGTTGTCGAGCGACATCGACACGTCCGCCACCACGATCTGCCAGAGCGCGCGACCCAGGGTCTTCGTCGCCGGCGATGAGGTGGCGCCGCCGGCGGCCGCCGCTTCCTGCTCCCGGGCGGAGGCCGTCATCTCCCGCCACAGTTTCCAGGCCACCCACAGCAGCAGGATCCCGCCCGCCAGCAGCAGCCCGATCACCTGCAGCATGGAGGTGGCGACGATCGCGAAGCCGATGCGCAGCACGGTGGCGACGCCGATGCCGATCCAGAGCGCCCGCAGCCGCTGCTGGGCGGGAAGGCCCAGCGCCGCCATGCCGATCACCACGGCATTGTCGGCGGATAGGACGACGTTGATGAAGACGACCTCGGCGAGCGTCGCGAACGCGGCGACGACGTCGGGTCCGATCAGGTCCTGCATGCGGGCTCCGGCGGGTGGGTGCCGCTCGCATACGTGCGGTTGTCGGAGCGAGCAAGGTGTGCGACCGGCGCGCGAGCCCTCTTGATCATGGCCCGGGGAGCGGCGGGCGCGGGCAACGCCGCGCCGCTCGAGCGGAGCCGTCCCGGCATGCAACGCGGTGGCGCGTGTCTTGTCTCAGCCGGCGCCGGCGGCCACCCGTCCCCGTCGCGCCTCGTAGAGGGCAAGCCGGCGCGCGGCCGCGGGCGCGAGGGAGGCTGCCTGCGCCGTGTCCATCACCGGAAGCTCTTCGGCCCCACCTGCACCGTCCCGTCGTGGAACGGGGTGTCGCCGAAATTCACGATGACGTCGCCCCCGTTGTCCCAGCGCGTGCGCTGGACGCTCCCCTCCTTGTTCAGTAACATGTGGTCCACCATCTCGTGGCCCGCCACGATGCGCGAGACGGAAGTGACGTTGCGGTAGCTCGTCGCGATCGCCTCTTTCTGCCGTGCCCAGGCTTCGTCCTTGAAGAGGTACATCGGTTGGGTGCCGTAGAGGATGTATTGCAGGTCCTTCTGTTCCCAGATGGACGGGGAGAAGCGGCTGGCGTAGTCGGTCCA
>JAFKLG010000140.1 GCA_017304945.1 Rhodospirillales bacterium | reverse complement strand
GCGCCTCGGCCGCCGGGAAGGTCTCGAGGGGGAGATCGAGCCAAGCCTTCGGCTTGTCCCCCAAATCGCGAAGCTTCTCAGGGAGGACTTCGCCGGTCAGCCGCAGGTAGATCGGCGCGGCATCCCCAGGGTTGAGCTCCGACTCCAGCGGGAGCAGCCTGTGGCCCAACGCCGCGGACGGGGCCGGCGACGGTTGGATGGTCAACTCCTCGGGCTTCGGCGGTGCTCCCCACACCTCGACGGCCAACGGCCCGGCGAGCCATCCGAGGATCGACAACGCAAGGTTCATTCGCATTCTCATTTCCATCACGTCTCCCCCATTAAAATCCATCAAATCATCAGGACGAGCGGGATTCGAGGCGTACGGACGGCGAACGTCCGTGCCGCGGCACGTCGGCGGATTGGCGACCCGAAGGCCGATACCGAGGATCGCGGTCAAAACTCGAGCGAGGGGCGGCTGTCTCGGACTCGAGTCGGGGCAATCGCGGGATTCGGGTCAGGCCGAGGGGCGCCCGACGGGTTGGGGACGGCCGCCCCGGACGACGCCGCGCGGGCGGACATCGTGCAACGCCTGCGGCGCGCCATCGCGCCCGCCGAAGCCGAGGCCGCCGGATGACCTGACCACGGGCGGAGGGCGCCTGTGACGGCAGGGCTCGTTCCTGCTGATGCGGGGCCGGGTCGCCCGGCGCAGGCGCCGCGCAACCACACGGGGTCACGCGGTCGCCCTTCCGACCGATCGAGCCCGACGTGCCCGCTCCGCCTCAGTACGACCGCGGCATCCCCAGCACGTGCTGCCCCACATAGCCGAGGATCAGGTTCGTGGAGATCGGCGCGATCTGGTAGATGCGCGTCTCGCGCCATTTGCGCTCGATCTCGTATTCCCGCGCATAAGCGAACCCGCCATAGGTCTGCATGCAGGTGTCGGCCGCCTTCCAGGCGGCCTCGCTCGCCAGCAGCTTGGCGACGTTGGCGTCCGCCCCGCACTCCTGCCCGGCATCGAACAGGGCTGCGGCGCGGCGGCACATCATGTCCGCCGCCTCCAGCTCCGCCCAGGCGCGCGCGATCGGGAACTGCACCGCCTGGTTACGGCCGATCGGCGCGCCGAACACCACGCGATCCTTGGCGTATTGCGTCGCCTTCTTCACGAACCACTTGCCGTCGCCGACCGCCTCGGTCGCGACCAGGATCCGCTCCGCGTTCATCCCGTCGAGGATGTAGCGGAATCCGCGCCCCTCCTCGCCGATCAGGCTGTCGGCCGGGATGCGGAAGTTGTCGAAGAACACCTCGGTCGTGTTGTGGTTGATCATCGCCTTGATCGGGCGGATCTCCAGCCCCTGGCCGGTATTCTTCCTCGACAGGTCGATCAGGAACACCGACAGCCCGTCGCTGCGCTTCTTCACCTGGTCCACCGGCGTGGTGCGCGCGAGCAGCAGCATCATGTCCGAATGCAGCGCGCGGCTGGTCCACACCTTCTGCCCGGTCACCAGATACGAGTCGCCGTCCCGCACCGCCCGCGTCTTGAGCTGCGTGGTGTCCGACCCGGTGGTCGGCTCCGTCACGCCGAACGCCTGCAGGCGCAGCTCGCCCGAGGCGATCTTCGGCAGGAACCGCCGCTTCTGCGCCTCCGACCCGTGCCGCAGCAGCGTGCCCATGATGTACATCTGCGCGTGGCCCTGGCTGGCGACGCAGCCCGCGGCGTTGATCTCCTCCAGCACCACCGCCGCGGCGCGCAGCGGCAGGCCGGAGCCGCCGTATTCCTCGGGGATCAGCGCGCCGAGGAAGCCGGCCTTGGTCAGCTCGCCCACGAACTCGGTCGGGTAGGCTTCCTTCTCCTCGAGCGCGCTCCAGTAGCTGCCCGGGTAGCGGGCGCAGATCCTGCGCACCGACTCCCGCAATTCCGGGTAGTCCTCGCCGAGTGCGACCAGGGGTTCGTCCGACACGGTACGTTGCCTCCGCCTTGTGGGGACCCGAAGCTGCGCCGGTGTCCGGCCCCGGTCAAACCCGAGGCGGTGGATCACGCGCCACGTCGTGACCAGCGGCGATGGAATGCCACGCCGCATCCGCGGCGATGAGATGCCACGCCGCATCCGCGGTCATGAATGCCCACGCCGCATCCGCGGCGATGGAATGCGATGCCGCATCCGCGGCAATGGGATGCCACGCCACGACCTGCTATGAGCCGGACGAGCCATGCGCATCCTGTTCGTCACGTCCAACCGGCTGGGCGACGCGGTCCTCTCCACGGGGCTGCTGGACCACCTGCTGCACGCGCATCCGACCGCGCGCGTCACCGTGGTCTGCGGCGCCGTCGCCGAGGGCGTGTTCGCGCGCATGCCCCGCCGCGAGCGCACGATCGTGCTCGAGAAACGCCCCTACGGCCTGCACTGGCTGCCACTCTGGGCCGCCACCGTGCCGCATTGGTGGGACCTGGTGGTGGACATCCGCGGCTCCGCGCTGTCCTTCCTGGTGCCGACGCGGCGACGGGCGGTGAAGCGGCGGGCGGACGGGCACAAGACCGCGCAACTCGCCTCGCTGCTCGACCTCCATCCGCCGCCGCTGCCCGTGGTGTGGACGGCACCCGCCGATCTCGCCCGCGCCGCCGCGCTGCTGCCGACCGGCCGGCCGCTGATCGCGCTCGCGCCGACCGCGAACTGGGCGCCCAAGACCTGGCCGGCCGACCGCTTCGCCGCGCTGTTCCACGCCGTGCAGCGCGCCATGCCGGACGCGATCCCGCTGGTGCTGGGCGGGCCGGGGCCCACCGAACGCGCCATGGCCGCGCCACTGCTCGCCGCCCTGCCGACCGCGATCGACCTGGTGGGCGGGCTGACCGTGCCCGAAGCCGCCGCCTGCCTCGCGCGCGCCGCGCTGTTCGTCGGCAACGATTCCGGCCTGATGCACGTAGCGGCGGCGAGCGGCGCGCCCACGATCGGCCTGTTCGGCCCCACCAACGCCGCGGAATACGGCCCCGCCGGCCGCTGCACGGTGGCGGTGCGAAGCCCGGATGGCGAGATGACGGGGATCACCGTGGAGGCCGTGCGCGACGCGGCGCGCGCGCTCACCCCCGCCCTGCCCTGGCGCGACGCGGCCTGAGCCACAGGCGCCTTACCCCGCCCGCAGCAGCCGCCCGCCTTCGCGCTTCAACCAGGGGATCGCCGAGGCCGCGTGCGGCGTCAGCTCGTCCACCAGCGCCCAGAAATGCGGGCCGTGATTCATGTGCCGCAGATGCGCGACCTCATGCGCGGCGACGTAGTCCTGCACCTCCGGCGGCGCCATCACCAGCCGCCAGCTGAAGGCGAGCGATCCGTCGGTCGCGCAGCTCCCCCAGCGCGAGGTGGTGTCCTTCACCGTGATCCGCCGCGGCATGCGGCCCACCTGCCGCGCCTTGCCCATCACCAGCGCGGCCAGGCTGCGCCCCGCCTCGGCGCGCAGGAAATCGGTGACCCGCCGCGGCAGGAACTCCGCGCGGCCGGTGACCACCAGCGCGCCCTCCTCGATCCAGGCACCGCCCCGCGCCTCCGGCCGGTGGCGGATCGCGTGCGGCACGCCATGCAGCAGGATCGCCGCGCCATCAGCGAACGGCATCGCATCCGGCAGCGCCGCGAGCCGATCGGCGATCCACTCGGCATGGCTCAGCAGCAGCCGCATTCCGGCCGCCCGCCCCGCCCGCATCGGCAGCGTCACCACCACCTCCCCGCCGCTCGGATCGATCCGCAGGCTGATCCGGCGCGCACGCGCACTGCGCCGCCACTTCACCCGCGCCGGACCGGACGGCAAGGAGAGGGTTTCGGGCGGAAGGCTGTCCATGGTTCCCGTCTCTGCGCAGACCGCCCCCCGATTCGTCAACGCAGGCCGCTCACGCCCTTGCACGAGAAAGCTTCGCGCGCCCTTGCGCGACATCGCGTTCGCGCGCCCTTGCGCGACACCGCCTCGCGCGCCCTTGCGCGACGCCCACATTCGCGGCATTCATGTTATGATATAACGTAGCAAGAGCAGCCCCATGCGTCGTCGCACCCTTCTCGCCAGCCTCGCCGCCACCCCGCTCGCGGCCACCGCCGCCCGCGCCGCGGGCACCATCAAGGCGGTCGCCACCTTCACCATCCTCGCCGACCTCGTGCGGCAGGTCGGCACGAACCACGTCGCGGTCACCAGCCTGGTGCCGCCGGACGGCGACGCGCATGTCTACCAGCCCCGCCCGGCCGATCTCCGCGCCATCGCCCAGGCCCAACTCCTGGTCGAGAACGGGCTCGGCCTGGAAGGCTGGATGCAGCGAATGGGCGCCGCAGCCTCCTTCCACGGCGTCCGCGTCGTGGCAGCCGAGAAGGTCACGCCGCGCACCATGACCGAGGACGGGAAGGTCGCCACCGACCCGCACGCCTGGCAGGACCCGCGCAATGGCGTGCTCTACGTGCAGGCGATCGCCGCCGGCCTCGCCGCCGCCGACCCGGACCACGCCGAGGCCTACCGCGACACCGGCACGCGCTACGCCGCCGAGATCAGCAAGCTCGACACCTGGATCGCCGCCCAGTTCGCGCCCATCCCGCCCGCGCAGCGCCGCATCATCACCACCCATGACGCGTTCGGCTATTACGGCGCGCGGTACGGGATCGAGCTGCTCGCCGCCGAGGGGCTGAGCACCGAGGCGGAACCTTCCGCCAAGTCCATCGCCACGCTGGTGGCGCAGATCAAGCGGGAGAAGGTGCGGGCGGTGTTCCTGGAGAACATGACCGATCCGCGCATCGCCCACATGCTGGCGAGCGAGAGCGGGGCGGTGCTGGGCGGCACGGTCTACTCCGACGCGCTGTCGCCGCCGAACGGGCCGGCAGCCACCTACCTCGCGATGCTGCGCCACAATACCACGCTGTTCGTGCGCGCGATGACCGCGACCTGATCGGGGCCCCGCCCCGTCGCGGCGCCTCGCTGGCAGGCGCGCCGCGGCGTGGCACCGCGGCGTGCCGGCCTGTCCGCCGTTCCGCGCACCGCCGCGCTCGCCCCCGATGCGGCCGAACCGCACGCGACGAAGCGCGCCGGTGTCAGATCACGTGGAACAGATACAGCAGGATGATCACCGGAATCGGGATCCCGACCAGCCAGAGCAGAATACCGCGCATCTCGTTTCCCTCGAATGACGTGCGGGCGCCGTAACGCCGGCGCCGCTTCGCTCGTTCCCCGTCGCACCATCACGCCCCCGTTGGCGGGCTTGCGCCCCGCCGCGCCCGACCGGCAGAGTCGGCGGCAACGAAAATCGGGGAGACGAGCCATGGCCGTGCTGCGCGGCATCCAGGTGCTGGATTTCACCACCACCATCGCGGGGCCGTACTGCGCGCGGCTGCTGGCCGATCTCGGCGCCACCGTCATCAAGATCGAGGCGCCGGACGGCGACATGATGCGCGACCGCCAGCCGCTGCGCGACGGCGCCAGCACCGCGTTCGGCCAGCTCAACGCGGGCAAGCAGAGCGTGCGGCTCGACCTCAAGCAGCCCGACGCGCAGGCGGCGGTGCGCCGGCTGCTCGCCACCACCGACGTGGTGGTGGAGAACTTCCGCCCCGGCGTCATGCGCCGCTTCGGCCTCGATTGGGACGCGATGCGCGCGGTGAAGCCGGACCTCGTGTATTGCGCGATCTCGGGCTTCGGACAGACCGGGCCGGACGCCGCGCGCGCCGCCTATGCGCCGGCGATCCATGCCGCCTCGGGCTTCGACCTGGCGCATCTCGCCTATCAGGACACGCGGGAGCGGCCGGACAATTGCGGCATCTACGTCGCCGACGTGGTCACCGCGATCTATGCGTTCGGCGCGATCGTCGCCGCGCTGCTGCACCGCGCCCGCACCGGCGAAGGGCAGATGATCGACGTCTCCATGCTGGAATCGACGCTGAGCCTGCTGGTGGCGGAGCTGCAGACCGCGCAATTCCCGCAGCCGCCCGCCGGCAAGCCTCTGTTCGGACCGGTGCGCACCGCGGACGGGTTCATCATGCCGGCGGTCGCGAGCGAGCGCACCTTCCAGGCGCTGGCCCGCGCGGCCGGGCGGGAGGACTGGATCACCGATCCCCGCTTCGCGCTGTATCCCGACCGGCGCGCCAACTGGGGCACGCTGATCGACGAGCTGGAGGCCTGGACGAGCACGCGCCCCACCGCCGACTGCCAGGCGGCGTTCGAGGTCGCGGGCCTGCCATGCTCCCCCTATCGCACGGTGCGGGAGGTGCTGGCCGACCCGCAGCTTGCGCATCGCGGCGCGTTCGCCGAGGTCGAGGATGCGGGCGGGCGATTCAAGGTGCTGAACCCGCCGTTCCGATTCTCGGGTGCGGCGGTTGGCGTGGGCGGGTTCGCCGCGGCGCTGGGCGAGCATACGCAGAGCGTGCTGCGCGCCGCCGGGTGCAGCGAAGCGGAGATCGCGCGGGCGATGGGCGTGGTGGAGGCGGCGGTGGCGGGGTGACGGGGCGGTCTGCGCCTGGCCGCAGTTCTGCGCGCGCAACCTGCCGGTGAGCTCACGCAACTGGATTTGCCGCGCCACTCCCGCCACAGGACCAGCCATACGATCGGGAGCTTGAGATGGATGCGATTGGTTTGGCGGAGGCCAAAGCCCGACTGAGCGAGCTGGTTGATCGGGTCGAAGCGGGGGAGTCGATCGACATCCTTCGCGGTGGGAAGCCGGTCGCACGGCTCACCGCTGTAACCATGCCACGGAAGGCGATCGACGCCTCGCTGCTTCGATCGCTGACAGCGATGATGCCGCCCCAGCCCACGAGTGCCGCCGATCTCGTGCGGTCGATGCGCGACGGCAACCGCTGTTGAAGCCCTGCCTTGACGTGGCGCTGAGCATTTTTGTTGGTTTCGAACGAAACGATGACGTGGCGTATGGAGGCATGGCTTACGGAACAGGACCAGCGCAGATCCCGCCACTTTGGAGCAGCACCGGCCTCTCGCCGGGTATAATCCAAGGCCGTGATAGACCCCTGTCGTGGCAACCTCTGTGGTAAGCTAGCTTGTAAACTAGGCGACCGGAGGTTGCGGTGAAGGAAGTGGGGGCGTTCGAGGCCAAGAACCGCCTGGGCCAGCTCCTCGACTGGGTCGAGGCCGGCGAAGAGGTCGTGATCACTCGCCGAGGCAAGCCCGTCGCGCGCATGGTGCCTCCCGAACGAGGCATCGACCGAGAGCGTGGTCAGCGTGCTGTGCTGCGCATCCGCGAAATGCGCCAGGGCGTCACGCTGGGAGGCCTCTCGATCAGGGACCTCATCGGCGAGGGGCGCGCGTGAGCATCGTCATCGATGTCTCCCTCCCGCTGAGCTGGTATTTCGACGACGAAATCACGCGAGGCGCAGGAGGCCCTGGATCGTGTCGCCGATCAGGGCGCCGTCGCCCCGGGGATGTGGCGGCTCGAAGTCGCCAACGCGTTCCAGTCGGCGCTTCGGCGCAAGCGCATCTCGGCAGACTACCGGGACCAGTGCCTGGGCGAACTCGCATGGCTTCCAATCACGATCGACGCCGAAGCCGAGACCCATGCCTGGACGACGCCCCTACGCCTCGCTGAGCGTTTCGGGCTGACGATCTACGACGCGACCTATCTAAAGTGGGCACATCGTCGGGCACTGCCACTCGCCACGCTGGATAAGGAACTCTGGAAGGCCGCTGTGTATCTCAATGCCTGTCGCTGGGATGAAGACATGACCGGCAGGCGGCCTCGCCCCAGCGTGGTCTCCGGGCTCGGCGGGTCCTTGTGCAGCGGACGGCGATGCGCTGGCCCGCGCGCCTAGGCGCAAGAACTGGATCACCTCCCCCGTTTCGCGCTGCATTCCGACCGGCGCGTCAACCGGGGCGCGCTGAGCATTCGGGCGGTAAGCGAGTGTGATTTTCCGGTAGCACCGTGATCGCAATTTGAGGAAGATTGTTCCGCATGAAGATCACCCTTCCGAATAGCGCTAATCTGCAGAACATCACCGGCTTGCTAAAGGCCTGGGATTTGTCAGACCCACACGCGCTGAGCTTCGCGATGCACGAGCGGTGGGTAGCCGTGCACCCCGTCGTTCTTGCAATGACCGCCTGTCTAGCCGCCAAGTTCCGGTCTGAGGGCGGTAAGGTCACTGGCTCGGTCACGACCGTGCCGACGCTACCTTACCTAATCCGGATGGGACTGTTCGAGTTTCTTGGCATCGACCCAGGCAAGACTATCAAATCTCATGAGGAGAGCGGCAGATTCATCCCGATTACACAAATTCGAACAAATGAGGACCTTAAGCAGGCGATCACAAATTTAGTCCCGCTGCTCCACGCGCCTCCAGCTGTGGCGGATCCTATTCGCTACGTCTTCTCAGAGATGGTCCGAAACGCATTGGAACATTCTCAGTCACCGGTGGGGGCGTTTGTTTGTGCTCAATACTATCGGGAGAGCAAGCGGATTGCGAT
>JAFKLG010000139.1 GCA_017304945.1 Rhodospirillales bacterium | reverse complement strand
CAAGCCGAATCGGAGGAAATGAATTCAATGCGGGTGCGGGCTTATTTTTTACAAAATCCATCTCTGTTCTGTCACGGAACCGCTTCCTTCTCTATAGCGCCGACAGCATGTTTAGATTGATGCAGACTCGAAAGAGGCAATCACCTGTTTTGCATGCAAATCCTCTGCTGGACCCGCACACATTCGTCGACGCTCCATTGTGGACTGGAACTGTCGTTGGCATCGATTTGAGCATAGATCTAGGGACGGAATTTGCAACACTTTTGGACGAGATACGAGGGGCGTATTTTCTAGACGTAAAGAAGCGAAAAGACTACGTGAAGAGGATCAGGTTCTCATGATCGAACTACTGATTCAGGATGTGGTGGGCGATTTCGGAGAGGACAAAGACGCTGCAGCCCGTATACGCGAAACCATAATCAAACCATCACTTACAAAGTGCGAACATGTAATGCTCGATTTCAAGGGGGTGAACCTTGTCACTCAGTCTTTCATCCACGCGCTGATCAGCGACGCCCTTAGAAGTGGAGGAGAAAACACTCTTGACCTCATAGATTTTAGGAACTGCTCTGCAGTGGTGAGAGGAATCATATCCACGGTCGTGCAATATTCCTTGGACACGGTAGATCCATGACCGAGAACCGACATCTTGCGATCTGCGAGTCGAGGTCTACCGATTTGTTTGCGGCATTCGCATGACCAGCGCAGAAGTCTGAATCAGAACGAATTTTCTACTCACCCCACCCTTAAACACGCCACCCCATCCACCAGCGCCGGCACCGTCTCCGCGCACGCCGGCATCGCCACCGGGCACCGCATCCGGAACACACACCCCGACGGCGGCGCCGAAGGGCTCGGGGGGTCCCCCTGCAGCAGGATACGCGTCCGCCGGCGGCTCGCCTCCAATGACGGCGCGGCCGACAGCAGCGCCTGCGTGTAGGGATGGCGCGGCGCCTCCAGCACCTGCGCCACCGGCCCGCTCTCCATCACCCGGCCCAGATACAGCACCACCACCCGGTCACACAGGCTGCGCACTACCGCCAGATCATGGGTGCTGAACAGCAGCGCCAGCACCTTCGCCCTGCACCGAGACGTCCAGCTCCTAATCGCGTCGGGTGGTCTGATGGCCGCCGGTGGGGCCCCACCATCGCTGTCCACCCACGCACGCCCCGGATGTCCTTCCCGCTGGGCTTGATCCCCTCTCGCCTCCATCTCGATCAGTCCCGGCAGGAGCGGCTGGCAGTCATCCGCACCCACGCCTGCGCAGCAGACACGCGTTGCATCCAACGGCCAAGACCGCGCGACCGAACGGCCGCAATGGCGGCAGATGCTTTCCCACGGGGCGACCATCCCCCAATGTGTTCCGTTTCTGTTCTTCTGGCAAGGCAGCACAACTCTCTGTCGCTGCGTCCTGCCTCACCCGCCCGCACTCCCGCCCACCCCGATGAACGACCGGCACGCCCCGAACTCGGCCCGGATCTGGTCGAGCTCCTCGAGCCACTCCGGATCGGGGCCCAACTCCGCCACGTCGGACAGCAGCGTCCAGCTCCGTGCGATCCACCGGTCCAGTGGGGCCGGAACCGCAGGCATCGCATGGGCCGCCACCGCGTGATGCCGCAGGCCAGGGTCGATCAGTTCAGCCTCCTGCGCGGACACCTCGGCAGGCGCTCGCGGCCAGACGATCCCGGCGGCCGCACTGGCGCGAGCGAGCGCGCGCCGCCAATCCTTCAGCAGCGCATCGTAGGCGACGAAGCCGCGGCGCATCGCGCGCGTCCGGTGTTCGGCTTCCAGCATGTAATGCAGCCACAAGGCCGCCGACACGGACGGGGCGAACCGCTCCCGAACCTCGAGCGACCCGACGACCTCTCCCGGATGACGCAGCATCAGCAGCACGCGGGGGGTGGCCGGCAGCAGCGGCAGCCAGAAATCGACTGACAGGCAGAGCCGCGGGTCCTTGAGAACGAAGAACGCGGCGTCCCCGAACTCGGTGTCCAGAACCGCGGCGAGCCGCTGCCCGATCCCGGCCTGCACCTCCGCCGGCAGACGATCGGCGGCGAAGGTGAAGCAGTTGAACCACCGATGACCCGACGCCTCGAACAGCGACTCCAGAACCGTCATCACCTCCCGCGATTCCCAGAAGCCGCGCGGATTGTCCCGCGCCGGCTTCAGCAGGGTCGCCGGGGGCGTCGCGCCGAGCAGGGTCGTCAGCCCGGCCAGCGCGGAGGTGCCGCTGCGATGCATTCCGAGGATGACGACGGCCTGGCGGCGCGATCTGGCACGGTCGCCGGCGCCTCCATCAGATTCCCCGAGTCCAGGCAAGGCCGATGCTGATGCAGTATCCACGGCGGAATCTATCCATGATCGCCGCGCTCATATCCAGTCGGTCCCAGCATCACGGGAAGATTCGAGGGCGAATATTTCACTTCTGATCTACCACGCATCGATCCATCCCGCCCCTGATCCACCAGGATGCGAGTCGTCCGCTGCCAACTCTGCCTGTCAAAAGTCATTTCAGCAGCGGCGGGTGATTTATTCGCCAACACGCTCGGGGCGCTGCAAGGTCCCGATGCAGCGGCGAGACGGGTTCAGGCGATGACCGTCCCGCCCGGAATGGCGGGACAGGCCCCTCACCCCACCCGCAAACACGCCACCCCATCCACCAACGCCGGCACCGTCTCCGCACACGCCGGCATCGCCACCGGACACCGCGTCCGGAACACACACCCCGACGGCGGCGCCGAAGGGCTCGGAGGGTCTCCCTGCAGCAGGATGCGCGTCCGTCGGCGGCTCGCCTCCAGCGACGGCGCGGCCGACAGCAGCGCCTGCGTGTAGGGATGGCGCGGTGCCTCCAGCACCTGCGCCACCGGCCCGCTCTCCATCACCCGCCCCAGATACAGCACCACCACCCGGTCACACAGGCTGCGCACCACCGCCAAATCGTGGCTGATGAACAGCAGCGCCAGGCCGAACCGGCTGCGCAGATCCGCCAGCAGCGCCAGCACCTGCGCCTGCACCGAGACGTCCAGCGCCGAGACCGGCTCGTCCGCCACCAGAAACTCCGGGTTGGTCGCCAGCGCGCGGGCGATGCCGATGCGCTGGCGCTGCCCGCCCGAGAACTCGTGCGGATACCGGTCCGCATGGCTGGGCGCGAGGCCCACCTGGCCGAGCAGCCCCTCCACCCGGGCGCGGCGTTCGGCCGGCGGGACCAGGGCGTGGATGGTCGGCCCGTCGGCGATCTGCGCGCCGATGGTCCGCCGCGGGTCCAGGCTGGAATGCGGGTCCTGGAAGACGATCTGCATGCGCCGCCGCAAGGCCCGCCGTTCGGCCGGCGTCGCGCGGGCGAGGTCGACGCCGTCGAACCAGACCTGCCCCTCCGACGGCGGCAGCAGCCCCAGCAGCATGCGGCCGAGCGTGGACTTGCCGGAGCCGGATTCGCCGACCAGGCCGACGGTCTCGCCGCGGCCGAGGCTCAGCCACACGTCGGTGACCGCCTGCACCGGGCGGGCGCGGGTGAACAGGCCGCGCGCGCCGAAGCGACGGGTGACTCCCTCGGCGACCAGCAGAGGGGATGGAGCGGCGGTCATGCGAATTCCCGCCAGCGCAGGCAGCGGGAGGTATGGCCCTCCCCGGTCTCCACCAGCGCCGGGCGCTGCGCGTCGCAGTCGGGGATGCGGTGGCGGCAGCGGGGGGCGAAGGCGCAGCCGGGCGGCAGCTCATGCGGCAGCGGCACGATGCCGGGGATGCCGTCGGGCAGGCTGCCGTCCTCGTGCGGGGCGCTCGCCAGCAGGGCGCTGGTGTAGGGGTGCAGGGGCTTGGCGAACACCGTGGCGGCGGGGCCCTGCTCCACGATCTCACCGGCATACATCACCGCGACGCGGTCGGCGATCTCGGCCACCACCGGCAGGGAGTGGGTGATGAACACCACGCCCATCCCGCGCTCCCGCCGCAGGTCGCCGAGGAGCGTCAGCACCTGGGCCTGGATGGTCACGTCCAGGGCGGTGGTCGGCTCGTCGGCGATCAGCACGCGCGGGTCGTTGGCGATCGCCATGGCGATCATGGCGCGCTGGCGCATGCCGCCCGAGAGCTCGTGCGGGTAGGCGCGGGCGCGGGCGGCGGGGTCGGGGATGCCGACGCGGGTCAGCAGGGCGACCACCCGTTGGCGGAGCCGTTCGCCGCCGCGCCGGGCATGGGCGAGCAGCGCCTCGTGGATCTGGTCGCCGATGCGGTGCACCGGGTTCAGGCTCGACAGCGGGTCCTGGAAGATCATGGCGATCGCCCCGCCCCGCAGCTTGCGGCGGGCCGGTTCGGGGAGGCGCAGCACCTCCTGCCCCTCCACCCAGGCGGCGCCCTGCACGACGCGGGCGATGGGCGGCAGCAACCCGAGCACGGCGAGGCCGGTGAGCGACTTGCCCGACCCGCTCTCGCCCACGATCGCGAGGGTTTCCCCCGCGCCGACCGCCAGCGATACGTCGCGCACCGGGTGGATCACCCCGGCCGGCGTGTCGATCGCGACGGTGAGGTTGCGCACCTCCAGCGCCGGGCCGCGCGTCGGCACCAGGCCGGGCAGCAGCGCGGGCAGGCGGACGGCGCCGCGGCGGCGGGCGGGCACGCCGTGCGGGTCCACCGCGTCGCGCAGCGCGTCGCACAGCGCGTTCATGGCGAGGATGGTCAGCGTCAGCGCGGCGCAGGGCCACAGCAGCAGCAGCGGCGACTGGGTCATGGTGGCGCGGGCGGCGCCGATCATCAGCCCCCAGGAGGGGGCGGGCGGCACCACGCCGAGGCCGAGGAAGGACAGGCCGGATTCCAGCACCACGGCGGAGGCGGCGGCGAGGCTGAACTGCACCAGCACGGGGCCGGCGATGTTGGGCAGGATGGTGCGTCCCATGATCCGCACTGGCCCGGCGCCGAGCGCGCGCACCGCCTCCACATAGTCCTGGGAGCGGACGGTGAGCACGCCTGCGTACACCACGCGGACGAACCCCGGCAGGTAGAGCACCGCGAGCACCGGGATCAGCGTTCCCGCGCCGGGTCCGAGCAGCGTGACCACCAGCAGGGCGAGCAGCAGCGGCGGGAAGCACAGCACCACGTCCATGCTGCGGACGGTCAGCACCTCCACGATCCCGCGCAGGAATCCGCCCACGAGGCCGAGCAGGATGCCCAGAACGCAGGCGATGCCGGCGGAGGCGGCGGCGACCGAGAGCGAGACGCGCGCGCCCCAGAGCAGCCGCGTCAGCACATCGCGCCCGTATTCGTCCTGCCCCAGCCAGTGTGCGGCGGAGGGGGCGGCGAAGCGGTGGGCGATCTCCATCCGCGTCGGGTTGTCGAGCGGCAGGATGGGCACTGCGACGGCGAGCACGGCGATTGCTGCCACGGCGGCCACGGGCGCGGGGCGGAGCCTCATGCGTGGCGAACGCGCGGGTCCAGGGCGGCGTAGAGCAGGTCGACCGCCAGGTTCAGCGCGACGAACAGCACCGAGATCACCAGCACCACGGCCTGCACGGTCGGGTAGTCGCGGGCGTTCACCGCCTCCACCAGCAGGCCGGAGAGGCCGGGGTAGTTGAACACGTATTCGACCAGCACGGTGCCGCCGAGCAGCGAGCCGAGATGGAGGGCGAGGACGGTGACCACGGGCATGAGCGCGTTGCGAAGCACGTGCCGGGCCAAGATGCGTGTGGGATGCACGCCTTTCGCACGCGCCGTGCGTACGTAGTCGCGTTGGGCCACGTCCAGCACGGCGGCGCGGGTCATGCGGAACACGGTGGCGGACAGGCCGAGGCCGATCGCGAGCGCCGGCATGGTCAGCAGCGTGAGATGGGCGATCGGGTCGCGGGCGAGCGGCACGTAGCCGCCGGCGGGCACCCAGTGCAGCCACTGGGCGAAGACGAGGACGAGCAGGGTGCCGGTGACGAAGACCGGCACGGAGAGGGCGAGCGAGGAGTTCGCGAGCGCGAGCCAGTCGAGCCAGCCGCCGCGGCGGAGCGCGGCGAGCATGCCGGCGGGGATGCCGGTCACGATCGCGAACAGCGCCGCCGCGGCGATCAGCTCGAGCGTGCGGGGTAGGCGGCGGGCGATCTCGGTGACGACGGGGCTGTCGTCCTGGAGCGAGCGGCCGAGATCGCCCTGGGCGAGGCGCCGCAGGTTGTCGCCGTATTGGACGATGAACGGGCGATCGAGGCCGAGTTGCTCGTGCAGTTCCGCGACCGCGGCGGGGTCGGGCGCGACGCCGCCCTGGGAGAGCAGGAGTTCGGCCGGGTCGCCGGGGACGAGCCGGATGGCGAGGAAGACGATGGTCGCGACGATCCAGATCAGGATCAGCGCGGTGCCGATGCGTTTCAGCAGCCAGGGCAAGGGTGGCGCGGCCTCTGGGTCACGGGTGGGGCGTCCGCGGTCGGGCGGGAGGGCATGACGGGCAGTGTGTCATGGCCTGCGGTGCGCCGACCACCCCTTGGCGCTGGAATGAGGCTGAGCGCGGGACGACGGGCCCGTGTACGTCGCGAGTCAATCCAATTGGCGTGGCGGTTCCTCATGTTCCAGAAGGAGAGTGGCCTCGCGCGTCGGTATCGGCGACCGACCGAAGGCGACGCGCCGACGCGAGAAAGAAGATGATCGTCGCGCTCGGCCGAACGTTGCTCGTCGCCTTCTGGCGGATGGTCACGACCGGCGAGATTCCGGCCGGCGTTGTTCTCCGGCCTGCCGTCCAACGAAGACGAGATCAGTTCTTGGCGGTTGGCTGAACGTCGTCTGCCAATCAGGCATCCGGGGTGGCGGCGACACGAGGAACGCCATGGCTGCAATGCCGAGGGAAGAATGTGCCCCGCCTCGGCGCCTCGGCCTCAAAGCGAATGGCTGCTTCATGGGCCAGGTTCAGCGTGAACCTCACCGAATACAAAGTTGCAGTGCGATCTCAGCACCCTGACGGCGAGCTCCCCCCGGACTGCCGGTCACGTGCCGATAGGAAATCGATGTCATAGATCATCAGACTTTACGTTTGGTCGCATCTCTCAGAGTGGCAACCAGCTTTCTGATGCGACGCTCACGAACTTCTGCGTTCTTGGCTTCTTCGACCATTTTGACGTGCTTCTGCCGGAGCCCAAAAGGCATATGGTCGAAAGCCTCTCTCGCCTGCGAACAATCATCGAGCGCAGTTGCGAGGTCGGCGGGTTCAGCAACCTCCCGCGGCGCCTCGTCGATTTCGATATCGATTTCAACGATATCGCCCTCGCTGATCTTAGCGGCGGCGCGATGGGCAGCGCTGATCCCTATCAGCCGCTGCCCCCGCATTGCTGCCACCCTGCTGCGCCAGGTGTAGCCATTGATCGTGATCGTCACGGGTGGGCGGCCCTTGGGACCGAGCGCCTGCATCACGTCATCGGGAATCACGACGCCTGTCGCATTTCCGGAAGGAACGACGTGTGCCCGGAACTTCATCCGACGATCGCCTGCAACGCTAATCCAATCGTGCCAACACCTCTTCCAGCGAAGCGAGGAATCGCGGCCAGCCAGCTTTTGCACCCTGGTAGAACTGCTCCTGACCTGCTTGGAAACCAGACTGTTCCACGCGCAAGTATGTCCCTGCGGCCGAGGGAGCGAGCGTCCAGGTCACCACACTCTCAAGACCGTTGGCGACCCAGCTGTAGCTCAACGTCCTGTTCGGCTCGATCTCGAGAATCTTGCAGGAAACCGAACCCCAATCTCCATGCAGCACGAAGGCGTGGCCGAGCTGAGCCTGAAAATCGTTTTTCATCAGCCACTCTGCAATGAGATGCGGTTGTGTCAGCGCCCGCCAGATCTTTTCCGGAGGATACGAAAACTCCCTTTCCATGATGACGGATCGGGTTCCGGTTGATGTTTCGGTCATTGATCCATCCTCTTGAGTAGATGCTCGAGTTCGTCGAACCGGCTTCGCCAGAAGTCGGTCATTCTGCTTGTCCAATCATTGAGCGGCGTCAGGGCGTCAGGGCGTGCGCTGTAATGGGTCTCTCGCCCTTCCTTGCGGTCGAGCACCAGACCAGCCTGCTTCAGGACACCCAGGTGCTTGGAGACTGCGGGCTGGGAGACGCCTGCTTGAGCCGTCAGCGCATGTACCGTCTGCGCGCCATCGCGACACAGCCGCTCAAAGAGGCCACGTCTGGTCGGATCGGCGAGCGCCGCGAAGAGCGTATCGGGGGCGGCAGACATTCAATTCATAACTCGTCGGTGATTGGTATATCCAATAACCAACGAGTTATGGGTCTGTCAACTCTGACCCAAATGACCGGAGAATTGGTGGCTGCGCTATGGCCGGAGGCTCATCCGAGGGCCCCTCGAGCGGGCACGGCCAGAAGCATGACCGCGCGGCTCAACGCTTGAACCGCCCATCATACGGGATCCCCGGGTCAAGCCCGGGGATGACGGGGGACGGGGCGCCCGGCGGACCGGAGAAGGCCGGGTGGGGGCGAGAGCCGAGCGGCAACGC
>JAFKLG010000138.1 GCA_017304945.1 Rhodospirillales bacterium | reverse complement strand
CACTGGCTTCATCAGCTGGGCAACTACGCTAGACTGAAACCGCATGGCTCTAGCTCCCTTCGAGCTTCGATTCGGACAGGTCGTCGCAAAACCCATTCGAATCAGAGCCATGCACCGCGTCCAGAGCTTTTCATCCCGGACAGCAGTGGCTCGAGGCCGGCCATGACGGGAGGACGCAGGTCCGCCCCCCGTCGCCCCCACCGTCATCCGCGGGCCCCGACCCGCGGATCCCCACCGGCACATCCCGCCAGGACTCGCCACACGACCCGCAAGCGGTCACCCTCCGTCGCACCAGCCCCTCCGAACCGAGGACCCGCCATGACCTCATCCCCCGCCCCGATGCGCGGCGTGCACCGCACGCCTCCGATGGATCGCGTGATCTACGGCGTCCCTCTCGCGGACGCCCTCGCCGACGAGGTGGCACGGATCGGCGCGCGCGCCGTCTACGTGATCGCGAGCGGCACGCTCACCCGGGAGACCGACCTGCTCGACCAGGTCCGCGGCGTCCTCGGCAACCGGTTCGCCGGTCTGTGCAGCCGCATGGCCGCGCATACGCCCCGCACCGACGTGGTCGCCGCGGCCAACGAAGCGCGTGCCGCCGGCGCCGACCTGCTGCTGACCGTGGGCGGCGGGTCGGTCACCGATGCCGCGAAGATGGTCGGCCTCTGCCTCGGCAACGACGTGACGGCGCCGCAGCAGCTCGATGCGTTCCGCGCGGTGATCACGCCGGACGGCAAGACCGAACGTCCGCCCACGCGCCCACCCGCGGTCCGCTCGATCGCCGTGCCGACCACCCTCTCGGCCGGCGAGTTCACGAGCTTCGCCGGATGCACCGACACCGACCGCCACGTGAAGGAGAGCTACGGCCACGGGCTGATGATGCCGCGCGCCGTGATCCTCGACCCGGCGATCACCGTGCACACGCCCGAATGGCTGTTCCTCTCCACCGGCATCCGCGCCGTGGATCATGCGGTCGAGGACCTGTGCTCGATCAACCCGACGCCCTTCTCCGACGGCACCTCCCTGCAGGCGCTGCGGCTGCTCGCCCGCGGCCTGCCGGCGGTCAAGGCGGACCCGGCCGACCTCACCGGACGGCTCGACTGCCAGTTGGGCGCCTGGATGTCGATCATGGGCTCCCAGAACGGCGTCTCGAAAGGGGCGAGCCATGGGATCGGCCACGTGCTGGGCGGCACCGCGGGCGTGCCGCACGGCTACACCTCCTGCGTGATGCTGCCGCCGGTGCTGCGCTTCAACGCGCCCGTCACGCAGGAGCGCCAGGCCTGGGTCGCCCAGGCGCTAGGCGCCCCCGACATCCCGGCCGCCGACGCCGTGGCGGCGCTGGTCGCCTCGCTCGACCTGCCGGGGCGGCTGCGGGAGGTGGGTGTCCGACCCGACCAGCTCGACACGATCGCGCGGGAGTCGATGCATGACCGCTGGGTGCACACCAACCCGCGCAAGATCGACGGACCCGAGACGGTGCGCACGCTGCTCGACGCGGCATTCTGATCACCCGGCGCGGGGGCGGGGCGAACGCGTCCAGATAGTTGTGACGCCGCTCATGCCGCCGCGCCGCGCGATCGACCCGTCCGGGGAGGGACGGCGATGGCCGCCCCAGCAACCTCATGCGCGAAGAGGCTGATCGGGATCACTCGACCGCGGCGGCGCCCTTCAGCACGGCTTCCAGCTGCTCCCGCCGGTATGGCTTGCGCAGGATCTGCACCTGGTCGAGTTCATGAAACTTCGCGACCCCCTGCGCGAGGCGCAGGTAGGCGTCGCTGAACCCCGAGGTCAGCACGATCTGGGCCGGGATGCCGGTGAGCAGGATCTCGTTCAGGACGTCGATTCCGTCCTTCTCCGGCATGATCATGTCGAGCATCAGAATATCGGGCCGATATTCGATGAACGTCTCCGTGGCGGTGTTCGAATCGGTGACCGCCTTGACTTCCAGCCCGATCTTTTCGGCAAGCAGCCCCACGACCTTCGTGATGCCAACCTGGTCGTCCACGATCAGAAGTTTCTTCGCCATACGAACTCAGTCCTCTCGAGCCACGGCCAGATCCGCCCCCGATCGAAATGATCACACACATGTTTGTGAGAAATCTAGTCCGGAAATCCATCTTTGGCCAAAAATCATGCAGTATGTTGATTTTTGGCACGGACCGTAAATGAGGTCGACGTCGTTTGCCACGCGCAGGGCGATTGTCGTCGCCGGTGGCGGTCGGTCGAACGATCAGCCATTCCGTCACGAACGACGGCGCGCCGCGGGGGCGACCGACCTTGGGCCACCCCCATCAGCACGGACCGACAAAAAGGAATGTTCGTCGACTTTTGTCAACGGCGAAGCTGTGTGGCCGCCCTGATGTGGCCCGCTCCGGTTGTGCCCTGAACCTCGGGACAGTCGCACGCAGACGGGGTGACACCGGTGCGGGGAGGGGGGCGTACAGACGCCCCGCCAGCCCGGCGCCGCGTTCGTGCGGACCGGTCAGCGCGGGGCCGCGCCCGCGTCAGGTCGCGCGACGCCGTGATACGCGCGGTTGGGCATCATGTCGGTCGCCGAGGCCATCCGGTTGGACAGGTTGAAGAAGGCGACCGTTTCGGCGAGGTCGAACAGGTCCTGCTCGCTCAGCCCGACCGCCCGCAAGCCGTCCCGGTCGGCATCGTCCACCAGCCACGGCGTCGTGGTCATCTTCCAGGCGAAGTCGAGCATCGCGCGCTGCCGCGGGTCCAGCGCCGCCACCCGGTAGTTCAGCGCCATCATCTCCCCGAGTTCGGGGTCGCCCGAGAGCTGCCGGACCGCGGCGCCATGCGCCACCAGGCAGTAGTAGCAACGATTGGCCGAGGAGACGACGACGGCGACCATCTCCCGCTCCAGCTTCGAGAGGCCGGAGGGCGAGAGCATGATCTCGTTGTACATCGCCATGAAGTTGCGCAGCCGCTGCGGCTTCAGGCTGTAGGTGCTGAAGACGTTCGGCACGAACCCCAGCTTGTCCACGCATTTGCGCCAGATGACCTGCAGGTCCTCGTCCAGGGTGGCCGGGTCGGGAACGCCGAGCTTGGAGATGTGGTCGGGCTGGGGCATGGGGGTGGGCCTTTACTGCAGGACTTCCTTGTTGACCACGTTCTCCCGGATCGGCTCGCCGTCGAGCACCGAGAGGATGTTGCGCGCGGTCGCGACCGCCATCGCCTGCACGGCCTCGGCCGTGACCCCCGCCATGTGGGGGGAGGAAATGACGGTGTCCAGCGTGAGCAGGGGATTGTCGGGTTCCACCGGCTCCTGGGCGAAGACGTCGAGCCCGGCGCCGGCGAGCTGGCCGGAGGTGAGCGCCGCGTAGAGCGCGGGTTCGTCGATGATGCCCCCGCGGGCGGTGTTCACGATGAACGCCCCGCGCTTCATCTTCGCGATCCGCGCGGCGTCGAACAGGCCGACCGTGTCGGGCTTCTTCGGGCAATGGATGGAGACGAAGTCCGCGCGCGGCAGGGCGGCGTCGAGGTCGCCGACCGGCTCGCACCCGGCCGCGGTGATCGTGCCCGCGTCCACATACGGGTCGTAGACCAGCACCGTCATGTCGAAGCCAATGCAGCGGCGGGCGGAGCGGGTGCCGATGCGGCCGAAGCCGACGATCAGCACCGTCTTGCCCGAGAGTTCCATCGGCAGGATGCCGTGTCGTTCGGTCCAGCGTTCGCCCCGCACCAGCCGGTCCATTTCCGTGTGGCGCTTGGCGAGGTTGATCATCAGGTGGAACGCCTGTTCGGCAACCGAGGTGGAGTTGGCGGTGCCCGCCGTCATCAGCGGCACGCCGCGGGCGTTCAGCGCCGGGATCTCGACCGCGTCGAACCCGACGCCGATGCGTCCGACCACCTGCATGGCGGGCGAGGCGTCCATCTCCGTCTGGCGGAACGGCGTGCTGGCGAGCGCGATGCCGACGCAGTCCGCGAGCTGCGGCAGCAGGTCGGCCTGGGAGATGCCGCCCGGGTAGATCACCGTCTCGATATCCGCGCGGGCGCGGACCAGGTCCACGCCCTGCTGGCCCATCACGTCGGGCAGCATGACCTTGCGCTTGTTGGTGGCCATTGGCGGGCGTTTCCTTCGGATTGTGGGAACGATGCGAACCTGGCGCCGAGCGCGCCGCGCGGCCGTCAGCGGATTGTCGGGGCCGGCTTGGGGTTAGAGCTTGCTTCGCAGGGCGGCGACGTAGCTGCGGTTCCAGGTGGGCGAGAGGTGCACTTCGTTTATCACGACGTGCTTCGGCATGGTTGCGATGTAGCGGATCAGGTCGCCGCAATCGGCCGGCTGCACCATGCGCGCCCGCTCCTCGGCACTCACCGGGTTGGGGCGCTTGTCCAGGATCGGGGTCGCGACCTCGCCGGGCAGGAACACGGTGGAGCGGATGCCGTTGACGCACTCTTCCATGTTCAGCCCGTGGCTCATCGCGACGATGCCGTGCTTGGCGGCGACGTAGATCGGCCCGCTGAGCCCGCCGATGAAGCGGCCGGCCATCGAGGCGGTGTGGATGATCAGCCCGTCCTGCTGCGCGCGCATGAAGGGCAGGGCGACGGTGATGCAGTAGAGCGCGCTGCTCAGGTTGCCATGCACCAGCGTGTCGATGCCCTCGGGCGTGAGGTTCGCCCAATGGCGCTCGAGGATGTTGACCCCGGCGTTGTTGATCAGGATGTCGAGCCGGTTGAAGGTCTTGCGGATATAGTCGCCGACCTTCTGCACCTGGGCGCTGACGGTGAGGTCGGCGGGCTGCACGTGGGCGCGGTCGCCGATGCGGCGGGCCACGTCCTCGAGCGGTTCGCGGCGGCGGCCGGTGAGGATGACGGTGGCGCCTTCCTCGGCGAGCGCCAGGGCCGCGGCCTCCCCGATGCCGGATCCGGCGCCGGTGACCCAGGCGATCTTGCCGTCGAGCTTGCCCATCCGCGTTCCCCTCGGGTTCGTTCGGGCGGCATTCAAGTGGGTTGCCGGGGGCAGGGCAAGGGGGTGGCGAGCACCACCAATCCCGCTGGCCAACCCCGGCCGCATCCGCCACACTCGCGGACAGGGAACGAAACGTCAGACGGCGCGCATGGACCTGCTGTCACTCGACCTGCTGGGCAACGCCCTGGTCTCCGGCCTGCTGCTCGGCGCCTTCTACGCCGCCGTGACGATCGGCGTGTCGATCTCCTTCGGCATGCTCGACATCGTCAACATCGCTCATCCCGCCTTCATCATCCTCGGCAGCTACACCGCCTACATCGCCAATACCGCGCTGGGGGTCGATCCGATCCTCGCCAGCATCGTCCTGCTGCCGGCCTTCTACCTGCTCGGCATGGCGATCTACACGATCTACGACCTCGCCTTCGAACGCCGCGGCGATGCCTCGATCCGCGGCCTCGCCTTCTTCTTCGGCCTGCTGTTCATTACCGAGGTCGCCCTCGTGCTCGTGTTCGGCGTCGACTACCGGCTGGTCGAAGCGCCCTATATCGGTCCCAGCCTCACCCTCGGCCCGGTCGACCTGCCGCTCCGCCTGCTGGTGCCCGCGCTCGTGTCGCTCGGCCTGATCGGAGGGCTGCAGCTCTTCATGCGCCACAGCTTCACCGGCCGCGCCATCCAGGCCGTCGCGCAGGATCCGCTCGCGCTCCGGCTGATGGCCGCCAATCCCACCCGCATCAAGCGCATCGCCTTCGGCCTCTCGATCGCCACCGCCTCGGTCGCCGGCGCCGTGCTGATCGTCATCCAGCCGGTCGAGCCCTCCATCGCACGCGACTATATCGGCCGCGTCTTCGCGATCTGCGTCATGGGCGGACTCGGCAGCTTCGGCGGCACCATCGCCGCGGCGATGGCGCTGGGCGTGGTGGAGAGCCTCACCTCGACCTTCTCCGGCCCCTCCTGGTCGCCCGCCGTCGCCTTCGGCTTCCTGCTGCTCACCCTCGCGCTGCGCCCCGCCGGGCTGTTCGGGCGCAGCTGATGCGCGGTCCCGGCTTCGTAGCCCTGCTGCTGCTCGCGGCGGCACTGGTGTTCGGCGCCGCGCGCCTGGTCGACAACCCCTACGCCTTCTTCGCCGGCTACGTGGTGCTGCAATACGTCGTGCTCGCCACCGCCTGGAACATCCTGGGCGGCTACACCGGCTACGTGAACTTCGGCACCGCCGCGTTCTTCGCGCTCGGCGCGTACACCACCGTCGCGTTGCACAAGCTCACCAGCCTGCCGCTGCCCGCGATGATGCTGGCGGGCGGGATCGTCTCCGGCGCGGTCGGGATCGGCACCGGCTATCTCACGCTGCGGCTGCGCGGCACGTATTTCTCCATCGCCACGCTCGCGATGGCCGTCGTGGTGCAGACGCTGATCACCAATTGGAGCTTCGTCGGCGGCTCCCGCGGCGCCTATGTCGTGCGTCCGGCCGAGGTGATGGGCCTCGACTACGTGCAATACCTGTTCCTGCTGATGCTCGCCCTCGCGGTGATCGCGATCGCCACCGCCCGCACGATCGAGCGCGCGCGGATCGGCACCGGCTTTGCCGCGATCCGCGACGACGAAGTCGCCGCCGAGGCGAACGGCGTGCCCACGCTGCGTCTCAAGCTGATCGCCACCGCCCTGTCCGGCGGACTGATGGGCATGGCCGGCGCGCCGCTGCCCTACTACGTGACCTATCTCGATCCGGCCTCCGGCTTCAGCCTGAGCTACGCCGTCAACACGATCGCCATGCCGCTGATCGGCGGCACCTCCTCCTGGGTCGGGCCGGTGATCGGCGCGGTGCTGCTGGGCACGCTGCAGCAGGTGGCGAGCGTCACCATCTCCTCGGCGCTCTCGCTGCTGATCGTCGGCCTGCTGCTGGTGGGCTTCGTCATTGCCGCACCGCGCGGCATCATCGGCTGGTTCGGCAAGTGACGTCCCTGCTGCAGGTGCAGGGGCTGGGGAAGCGCTTCGGCGGGTTCGTCGCGCTGTCCGACATCAGCTTCGACGTCGCCGACGGTGAGCGCCTCGGTCTGATCGGCCCGAACGGATCGGGCAAGAGCACGCTGGTCAACTGCCTCTGCGGCACCCTGCGCAACGAGAGCGGCGAGGTCCGCTTCGCCGGCCATTCGCTCGCCGGGCTCAACGCGCACCAGCGGATCCGGCGCGGCCTCGCCCGCAGCTTTCAGCTCCCTCGCCCGTTCGGCACCATGACGCTGGCGGAAAATCTGCGCGTGCCGATCCTCTATGCCGTGCAGCCGCGCACCGGCGCCCGCGTCCCCGACATCGACCGCCGCTGCACCGACCTCCTCGGCATGGTCGGCCTCGCGGACAAGGCGGATCGCAAGCCCGCCGACCTGACGCAGATCGAGATGCGCAAGCTCGAACTCGCGCGCGCCATGGCCTCGGAGCCGCGGCTGCTGATCGCCGACGAGGCGATGGCCGGCCTGTCGCACCAGGAAGTGGACGAGATCCTCGCGCTGCTGCTGCGGCTCAACGCCGAGGGCGTCACGATCATCATGATCGAGCACATCATGCGCGCCGTGCTCGCCTTCTCGCAGCGCCTCGTGGTGCTCGTCGCCGGCCGCAAGATCGCCGACGGCGCGCCGCAGGACGTGGTGCGCGAGCCCGCGGTGGTGGAGGCGTATCTTGGCAGCTAGCCTCGAGATCAGCGGGCTCGAGGCCGGCTATGGCGCGGTGCGCGTGCTTCACCGCATCAGCCTGCGCGTCGGCGAGGGCGAGACCGTCGCCCTGCTCGGCACCAACGGCAACGGCAAATCCACGCTGATGAAGTGCATCATGGGCATGCTGCGCCCGACCGCCGGGACGATCACGGCGGAGATCGACGGCACGCGCCACGCGCTGGCCGGTCTGTCCACCGAGGCGATCGTCGATCTCGGCATCGCCTTCGTCCCCGAAGGCCGCCGCCTGTTCCCCCGCCTGACGGTGACCGAGAACCTGCTGATGGGCGCCTTCCGCCCCGCCGCCCGCGCTGAGATGCGGCGCAACCTCGCCTTCTGCTTCGAGGTGTTCCCGCGCCTGGCCGAACGCCGCCGCCAGCTCGCCGGCTCCATGAGCGGCGGCGAGCAGCAGATGCTCGCGCTCGCCCGCGCGCTGATGTCGGCGCCGCGGCTGCTGCTGATCGACGAACCCTCGGTCGGGCTCGCGCCGCTGCTGGTGAGCCGGACCATCGACAAGATCCAGGAGATGAAGACCGGTTATGGCCTGTCCGTCCTGATGGCGGAGCAGAACTTTACCCAGGCGATCCGCATCGCCGACCGCGGCTACGTGATCGTGCATGGCGAGATCGCCTTCGCCGGCGACTCCGCCGCCGCGCTCAACGACAACGCGCTGATCCGCAGCTTCTATCTGGGGGCGTGAGCCTCGGCCCAGGCGACGATCTGCCGCGCGGTCATCGCCCCGGCCTGGCGCGCGACCTCCCGCCCGTTGGCGAACAGGCCCAGCAGCGGGATGCCGGTGATGCCGAGCTGCTGCGCGAGGGCAGGGGCGTCTTCCGTGGAGACCTTGGCGAGGCGCACCCGCGGCTCGAGCTGCGCCGTCGCGGCCTCGAACTGCGGCGCCATCATGCGGCAGGGGCCGCACCAGGAGGCCCAGAAATCCACCAGCAGCGGAATGCCGTCATGCTGCAGGTGGCGACGGAATTGTGCCTCGGACAACGGGGCGGGATGGCCGTCGAACAGCGCCTGATGGCAGGCCCCGCAGCGTGGCGACTGCGCCAGCCTGGCGGCGGGGACGCGGTTGATGGCGTCGCAATGCGGGCAGACGATCTGGACGGGGTCGGTCATGGGCGGCGTCCGCGCTTGAGTGATGCAGAGATGCGTCCCGGCCCAGCCAGCTTCAAGCGGGCCGGCAGGCGCCGGGTCGCCTTCGCACCGGCACCCGCCAAGGCTTCGTCCGGCCCCGACGCTCTAACGCGGTGCGCCACGGCCGCGCGGCATCAACCCCGGCAGCAGGCCGGCCGCCTTGCTCCGCTGAGCGGGCGTGAGGGCCTCCGTCAGCTTCTCGGCTGCCGCATGCACCATGGCGTAGCTGTCCTGCCGCGCCTGGAACATCTGGTTCATCATGGTCTGGCGTTCCTCCCACGTGGCGGTGGGCATCGCCTGCCACATCGTCTGGCGCACGCCCTGCATCTGCCCGGCGACCCCGGTCACGGTCTCCGCGTACTCGTTCCAGGCCGGCTTCTGCGCCGGGGTGATGCCGAGTTGCTGCTCGAGATTGCTGAGGTAGCTGGCCGGGTCGGTCATGTGGCCCAGCCCGCCGCCGCGCATCCCGCCGCGCCCCATTCCGGGCCCCATC